>JACPOA010000065.1 GCA_016185205.1 Hyphomicrobiales bacterium
CCGCGGCGGACGGTCGTGCGGGCCGATCGAGAGGTAGACGCGCCGTCCGGACTCGAGCAGTTCTTCCGCGATCTGGGTCCCTGAGGAACCAGACCCAACGACGAGGATCGCTCCTTCGGGCAGCTGGGCCGGATTGCGGTACCCTGTGGAGTGCATTTGCACCACGCGGGCTTGCCGGGGAACCAACTCAGGAACAACGGGACGCTGGAAGGAGCCGGTTGCCGCGACGACACTGTTGGCCTCGATCACGCCGGCGGAGGTTTCGACACTGAAGCCGGGACGACCGATCCTTCTTTCGACCTTCAAGACGTCGACACCGCAACGGATGGGGGCCGAGATCTTCTCGGCATAGGCGACGAAATAGTCCGCCACCGTTTCCTTGGGCGCGAAATCGTCCGGACCGACATTCCCGTCGACATCGGAAAATACCAGACCCGGAAAGCGATCGTGCCAAGCCGGGCCGTTCGCGACCAGCGAGTCCCATCGTTCCGAGCGCCAGCGTTCGGCGATCCGATGCCGCTCGACGACGACATGAGGCACGCCCGCCTGGCTCAGGTGCTCGCTCATGGCCAGCCCCGCCTGGCCTCCACCCACGACAAGCGTGTCTATCTTTTCAACTGACATTGTCGCCCTTTGCCAGCGTGAAGGGATCGCAGCTCCGTCTCCGGCGTGGTGATACTATTGGTGGGTCAGCCCAAGACAAATGCGAAATCCTGCAGCAGTGACTGGGCTGCACCCAAGCATCGCTGCGGTTGCTGGGGTTTTGCCTACTGAAGGGGCGCTCCTCGCTTTGCGCCGTCACGTCGACGAAACCGCCGAAGTTCCTCTCGAAAAAATCAGCTGTTCGCTCGAAACCCCAGCTGCCCGGCTTGGCCAAGTGGTATGCCGCATTGGTGCTAAGTGGCCATTTTTGTAAGACCACCTTTTTCCTATCCTGTTTCGGACCACAAGGGAATCCGAAATGCCCGTTCGTTTGCAATGCTAATCCGCGACATGCTGCTGGCTGCGCTTACCTCGGTTATCTGGGGCTTCGGTTTCGTTGTCGCGAAGTTCGGACTCGAGAGCTTCTCGGCCACGCAGATGACCGCGCTCCGCTTTCTGATGGTCGGCTTTTTCATCGTCATAGTGCCTCGGCCTAAACTGCCATGGCCGTCGCTCATCGCTATCGGTGCGACCCTCTTCACCGGTCAGTTCCTGCTGCTGCTTCTCGCATTCACCCACGGAATGCCGCCGGGACTCGCGTCGGTCAGCCAGCAGATACAGGCGTTTTTCACGGTGCTGCTCAGTGCCGTATTCCTGCGGGACATTCCGGGTGTGCGGCAATTGATCGGCATGGTGATCGCATTCGCCGGCCTCGCCCTCATCGCCATGACCGTCGACTCGGACCTGAACATCGTCGGCCTCGGCCTCGCCGTTGCTGCCGCCTTCAGCTGGGCGGTCGGCAATGTCCTGGTGAAGCGCGCTCCCAGGGTGCC
>JACPOA010000038.1 GCA_016185205.1 Hyphomicrobiales bacterium
GCTCAAAACATCCCGAAACTTCTGCATCCTGCGGTCCTGTAGCCACGTCGTCCGGTTCATCGTCCCTGCTCCTGAGCAGGCCACAAAACCGGACAACTCGTGTGCTACCTAACCCGGACAACTCGTGTGCTTACGACACGGCCCTGCTCGTAGAGTTGCGACACCGGCTCGGCCCTCAGATACTTGCCGCGCGTGGCGTGCACGGAGAGCACCGGCACGGCGCGATCGGCCTCGCCGATCACCGCCTTGACCATGTCGCCGCCCTGGTTGACCTCGGCCACCAGCGCGTCCGCCTTCAAGCGATGCCAGAGCGCCACCGCCTTGGTGGCCCAGCCCTGCGGCGTGAGGCCCGACACGCTGTCGTCGGCGATCACGTAAATCGTGCCGTCGTCGGCGCGCCCGGCGGCGACGATGCCGCAGGCGTCGGCGCCGCGTTTGGCGGAGGCCGGCGGATCGACCGCCACCACGATGCGCGCGAGCGGCGGCGCCGCCGCGACGCGGCAGCTCTCGATGCCGGCGCGCGTCCACAGCGCGTCATTGCGCTCCTCGATAATCTCGCCCGCGATCTCCTGGCGCCCGAGCCGCGTATCCTGGTAGCGCGCCAGCACGGTCTCGACGAAAGCCGGCGCCAGGTTATAGGCGTTGGCGCGCGTGGTGGCGTGCGTCACCGCCGTGCGTGGATCGTCGAGCAGCTTCTTGATGAGCGCGATCGGCCGCGGCGTGGTCGTCACCACTTGCCGCGGCCGCTCGCCAAGGCGCAGTCCGAACTGCAGCATGTCAAAAGTTGCTTCGGCTTGACGCCACTTGGCAAGCTCATCGCACCAGGCGGCGGAGAACTGCGGCCCGCGCAGGGCCTCATAGTTTTCCGCCGAAAAGATTTCCGCCAGCGCGCCATTCTGCCATTGCACGCGCCGCAGCGTCGGCAGCCATTGCGGCCGTTCGTCGTCGCGATGTACCGCGAGCAGGCCGGAGACCCCTTCAATCATCACCGAACGCACCTCGTGCTCGGTCTCGCCGATGAGCGCGATGCGGGCATGTTTGTCGTTGAGCGCGATGTCGCGCACCCATTCGGCGCCGGCGCGGGTCTTGCCGGCGCCGCGCCCGCCCATGATGAGCCAGGTGGTCCAGTGCTCGCCGCTGTTGGCGAGACGCGGCGGCCGCTGATGTGTAAGCCCGAAAAGGCCGAAGTCGGCGATAAAATAGTTACGTTCGCGGGGTCTCAAGCCGAGTATGAGTTGCGTCATCACCTCCGCCGCCACCGACGCGCCGAGCTTCGATAAGTCCTCGAATACGTCGAGCAAGTTCGTTGCGGAACTCGTCAATATCGCGGGGTACGGGGTCGTCGTCGGCAGCATCTTGCGGTGTCTCTTTGTCCGACTTTGTCGTTGCGGCAATCTCGATCAATGACTTGTTCACGATCGCTACGATGCGCGCCGAACGTTCGGCCTGCGCCGAGTGCGAAGGCCATGCCAGTTTCTGAATGCAATCGATGAGATCGATTTGTTGATGCACCGCTTTCGAGATTCGAACGGCGAGCACCGGACGCGCTTCGGGCGCGCCGTCTTGCACGGCTTCTGCTTGCACGGAGCTCTCTGCCATTTCAGTCTGCGGGGGAAAATGCAGGCCCGTGTTTGCGGGCGCGCCGACATCCTCGACAAGGCCGCGTCGGTAACGTCGGGATTGCCAGTTCCAATCCCTCACGCGCAGATAAAAGGCCGAGCGCGAGAGGCCCATTTTGGCGCCGATTTCGTGCGTCGGCGTCAGCGTTTCTTCGTAAAGATATTTGCACTCGGCGATCAGCTCAGGCGGTACGTCCTTCCATGCCGGCATCCTGCCCCTCCCAAAATATTTGCGCCGGCCTGGGCCGGCGCAAATGACAGTGTCGCGGCTTATTCAACGCCCGTGCGCATGCCGGGCCTAGCCGCAAAACGGCGGTGCCGCCCGCGGCGATCGCCGCGCGGTTGAACGAATGCAATTGTGGAGCGTGCGGCAACCATAGCCGAGCAGCGTCACGCTGTCAAGCTCTTTTTCCTAGGACAATGCACTAAGGGCAATATGACGAAAAACCTAACGCGATCAAGGGCCTCGCGTAATTTGCGCGCCGCAAAACGCCCGGCGCCGCGGCCGCGTCGACAAAATATTTTGAAAATTTTTTCACCGCAGCGGGTCAGCCGGCCGCGCCCGCGAGCGGCGGTTCAGCCCTTGGCCGGCCGCGGCTTGCCGTCGAAACCGAGTTCGATCACCGTCTTGCCGTTGGCGTCGACCACGGTCATCGACCAGCCCCGTCCGCGGCTGCCAATTCATTCAGACTCGCGGATCTGCCTGAATGTTTCGCGGGATCGTTTGCAGCCTGAAAGGCATACACGTCCATCCGCAACACGCTGTAGGTGGAGTTGGCGTGCAGCCGTTCGGCGCGCGCGTCTTCGCCTGCCGCGCCCAAGGCCGCATAGAGCGGCAAGAGATGCTCTTCGGTCGGGTGGTTCTTGCTCGCGAAAGGCGCGCGGCGCCGATAGTCGATGAGCTCGCCGGTTTGCCCCCGCGTCAGCGCGGCATCGAACCAGTCGGCGAAGCTGTTGACCCAATCGGGGGCCGCGTCGTTCGGATCGTGGCCGCGAAATTCCGACAGGTCATGCGTGAAGCTGCCGCTGCCGATAATCAGCACGCCCTCGTCCCGCAGCGGCGCCAATGCGCGCCCGACCCGAAGATGGTGCTCGGGCCCGAGATGCGGCTGCACCGAGAGTTGCAGAACGGGAATGTCGGCTTGCGGGTACATCAACAGCAGCGGCACCCAAGCGCCGTGATCCAGGCCGCGGCGACGGTCGATGTTGCAGTCGAAGCCGCCCGCGCGCAGTTGATCCGCGACGCGCGTTTCGAATGTTGGCTAGCCAGGCGCAGGATAGCGCAGGTCATAGAGCGCCCGCGGAAATCCGCCGAAATCGTGGATCGTCTCGTTGCTATCGACCGCGTTGACCGTCGGCACCGCCGTCTCCCAATGCGCCGAGATCACGAGAATGGCTTTGGGACGCTCAAACGTGTGTCCGAGCTGTTGTAAAAACGCGCGCGCGGGCGTGTCGGTGAGCGGCAGCGTCGGCGCGCCGTGCGACAGGAACAGGCTGGGCAATGTCATGATACGTCCTCCGGCGGTCACAGGGCCGGCACGCCGGCCCTGCCGCCTCGTTCAGCGTGAGTGGGCGTTGGCGAGTTCGCCGACGGGATCGCTATATCGCGACAGGCGCAGCGCGAAGGCGCCGTCGCCGAGCAATGCCTGCGCGACTAGCGCGATGGTCCAGAACACCGGGAATTCCCAGCCGCCGTTCTGGGCGGTAAACAGCCAGCCGTTGCCGACATGCTGCAACGTCGCGCCGATCATGATCGGCAGCAGCAGCAGCGATATTGTCCGCGTCCATACGCCGAGGATCAGCGCGAGCCCGCCGCCGATCTCGCCGGCGATCACGAGATAGGCGAAGAAGCCCGGGTAGCCGATGCTTTGGAAGTAGCCGACGGTGCCGGGAATTGTGAATACGAAGATTTTGAGCAAGAGGCCGTGGGCCAGGAACAGAATGCCGAGGCTGACGCGAAGCAGCAGCGCGGCGTAGGGGGCGGTCCGAGTATCGATCATGGGGTGTCTCCTGTTTCTATTGCCCCTATATGATCTATTCTTATTGGTGTGATAATATAGTATTTATGAATTACAGCTCATACTGAGCGAGTGAGATAACTGATGTTGGACCGCCTGACCGGGCTGGAGGTGTTCGCGAAAGTCGCCGCGGCCGGCAGCTTTTCAGCCGCCGGCCGGGCCCTGGGCCTGTCGCAGACCATGGTCACCAAGCACATCGCCGCGCTTGAAGCTCGCTTGGGCGTCAAGCTCTTTCACCGCAGCACCCGCCGGCTCTCGATCACCGAGGCCGGGCGCAGCTACCTCGAAGCGTCCGAGCGCATTCTCGCCGACATCGATGCGGCCGAAGCCGCCGTGGCCGCCGATCGCGTCGAGCCGAGGGGCTTGCTCCGCCTCAACGCTCCGGTCGCGTTCGGCACGCGGCAGATCGCCCCGCTGCTCTCGGAGTTCGCGCAGCGCCATCCGCTGGTGACCGTCGAGCTTGGCCTCAACGACCGTTTGGTCGACCTCGCCGACGAAGGCTGGGATTCGGCGATCCGGATCGGCAGTCTCAGCGATTCAAGTCTGATCGCCCGGCGGATCGCGCCTTGCCGCACGGTCGTGTGCGCGGCGCCGTCTTATCTTGCCGCGCGCGGCAATCCGCGCACAGTTTCGAGTTTGACGAACCATAATTCCCTTGGCTACACGCTCTCGCGCGTGACCGGCGTCGATCGATGGTCCTTTGGCGCTCAGGGAGAAATCACCGTCCCCGTTTCGGGTAATCTGCGTGCCAACAACGGCGATGCCCTGCGCACCGCTGCGATCGCAGGCCAGGGCCTTGCCTACCTGCCGAGCTTCATCGTTGCCGACGACTTGCGCGCAGGCACGCTGGTTGCGCTCGATCTGGATCAGCCGACCGTCGAGTTCGGCGGCATCTATGCCGTCTTCCTGCCGGACCGTCATCCGGCGGCCAAAGTGCGCGCGTTCATCGACTTTATCGCCAACCGCTTTGCACCCGAGCCGCCCTGGGATCGTGACTTCGTTCCGCCCGCCACAGGCGTGGTCGCGACAGATTGAGCGAGGTTACGCGCGCTTCGTTTGCACCGCGTCGAAACGACCGCGCGCGGCGGCGATGGCGGCGCGGTGCTGGCGCGCCCACAGGCTCAAACCGTTGACCGGATCGAGCAGCGAACGGCCGAGCTTGGTGAGTTCGTAATCGACGCGCGGCGGAACGGTCGGGAACACGGTGCGGGTGACCAGACCGTCGCGCTCCAGGCCGCGCAGCGTGAGTGTGAGCATGCGCTGCGAAATGCTCCCCAAGGCGCGGCGCAATTCGTTGAAGCGCTTGGGCCCCCCGCCCAGGGTCGAGACCACCAGCACGGTCCATTTGTCGCCGACGCGCGCGAGCACCTCGCTGACCGCACGGCCCCGTCGCGAAAAATCGAAAGCGGCCGGACGAATGACGTTCAACACCGCGACGGCAACGTGACGGCCGTGGAAGGCTAACTAAACTCACCATCCGCTTCGACCAGGCGGGCAGAAAGTGGGCAGTGGATAGCTTTGTGGAGTTGGTGTGAGGAAGCGCCTCGTTAAGTGTCCGTAAAATAGCTTTCCAGAACCGACTAGCTACTCATTTTCCAACCGCCACCCCTGCTCTCATAATGATCGCGATCGCGTGTTGGAAAATCAACGTGAATAGCTTTAATTAACTGGCTCAATTCGCGACCAATCAGGTCGTCAAAATCTTTTAGCCCTTCGCTGGTTAGGCCAATCGACGCCTGATCGAGTGTTTTCAGCATTGGAACAATTGAATCTGATATGAATCGACGAATAGCGTTCTTCGATAAGCCAAAACTCGAAAGAAAACTAACGAACGCGTCTATATCAATATCATTTAGCTGCGAGGCCGCGCCGATGTTGAAGGAGAGATCGGGTCTCACATCGGGGTCAAGACGAACTGGCAAAAGATCATATAGCGGTGCCAACCGAGGAGCTGTGCCAAGATCGTAAATCAAAGCATGGTTCTTTGCGTGATTATCAGTATTGCCAATCGCGAGATTAAAGACTGTTGACCTAAGAAACTCATCAATTGCAACCGCAGGCTCAACAGTTTTATTGAGCAATTCCGCGATAGCGATAGCGTCAAAGCGCCGACCGTCTTTTCCATATCTTTGATATTTAAAGCTGGCCGGCAGGCCGAGTGCCTGAGCAAAATCTTCCTGATGAACTCGCGCAACCCGGCCACTAAAAACCCGTCTATCAAACCGAGGGATAAGCAGCGCTTCAACGTCACCGATTTGTATCACTTGGGGCTGCGCAACCATCAGACCACATGCTTGACCCAATTGAGCGGCGGCAGTCTCTAATCTAGCTTCTCTTCCCTTTCCTCTACGCGGCACCTTAAGGATGTGTGTTGTTGGGACACGCAAGCCGGGTTTAGGAAGTCCGAATCCGCCATTGGCAAGGACGGTGATTGCAATTTTCCGCTGAACTCCTGCTATTGGCGACTGATCACGAAATTTATTTGGCAACGGCTCTCTATCAGCCAATCTTCGGACGATTTCAGTAAGATCGTTTTCAATTAACTCGTCGTAGTCAGCATTTAGGTCCCCTGGCACTTTTATCGGAGCTTCGCCTAGGGGGATACACGAAATGGCACCGGGACAATCTGACCCTAAATGAAAAAGAAGACCTACAATATCATCGCGCGATAAGTTCTCACGATCCATAGTTTGTTGAAGCTGATTGTTTTCAGGCAAGAGATTGTCGAAGAATGTTCGAGTTTCAACATCGTTGAATGGAATCGGAGTCAGGGGTAGCGCAATTGATAGAGGAATGGAGTTCGATAAAGCCAAATACGAGTCCAAATAGGAAAAGCTCGTGGCCTTGTCATCCCCTGCCGTCAGGTAACCAATTGGCTCAGTCAAATTTTCGAGGCGAACCTCCAGTGTTATTGACATTGGCGCTATCGAGCTGTCGCGGTTAGATCAATGCCTGCAGCCTTGCAAACTCTTAAAATTTTTCCAAGTTCGAGCGTGGCCTTTCCGTTTTCTAATTCGGATACAAATCTTCGTCCTACCCCGGCGAGATCAGCAAATTTTTGTTGAGTAAGGCCCATAATTTTACGAGAGGCTCGCACTACTCTTCCAATATCCTTTGGGGATTCAATTAGGCTAGGCGAACGCTTCGTTTCCAATGCTAGCGTCAAAGGACGCTGTTTCAGATTTACCTGATCAATTGCACGCTGAACCGTCTTTTCGAGCGTTCCGGAAGATAAAGCTGCTGTACTCCGCTGAAATGCGTTCGCAGATTCCATCGCACGCCGAGTAGCCTCGTCGATCGTGTTGAAAGGCATAGCAGCCGCGGCCCGCTGCAATACATTTGCATGATCCATCGCGCGTCGAGCTGCATCGAGCTTGTCAGGAGACAGAGCAGCCGCAGCCCGCTGCAATGTGGTCGCGTGATCCATCGCGCGTCGAGCTGCATCGAGCCCGTCAGGAGACAGAGCAGCCGCAGCCAGCTGCAACGCATTCGCTTGATCCATCGCGCGTCGAGCTGCATCGAGCTTGTCAGGAGACACCGCGGCTGAAGTCGCTATCCGCCTCAAATTTTCGAGGCTGACTGGCTGGGTATCAAGGATGGATGTTATCTTACTGTTTTCATTCGTCATCGGCCAGTTCCCGTTCGGGATCATATATAGCATCTAGCAATAATAATTGCAATATATGATCCCGTACAGTATCATATGATATTCATAATTTCTTTAAATGCTCCCCTACGGGAACTAAAATAAAGACTTCGCTCCCATTATAGCAAATTGCTCCCGTTCGGGAACACAGCGTACTAACTGACGAAAGGATGAGGATGATGACTATCCGTACTTCATTTCTCGCACTTACCATCGTCGGCATTGCCTGGGCGGCGTTCGCTACCCTCGACCTCAACTCCTTCCGCGCCTCCCATGGGCCGGCCGGCGCTCGCCGCTAGCGCCACGCTTTCCGGCCTCGCCTATTCACACGCCGCCAACATGGTGCGAGCCGGGTGACTAGCCTTTTCACGCTCAGAATCGTGGTGACGCGCCCCCTCACCCTGTCCGCCTCAGCTTTGCTTCGGTGGACCGACCTCTCCCCGCACGCGGGAGAGGTAAAAGCGGCTCAGGCGCGCTTCTTTAACGCCGCGTCGAACCGCCACCGCGCGTCGGCGATGGCGGCGCGGTGCTTGCGCGCCCACAGGCTCAGGCCATTCACCGGATCGAGCAGCGAACGGCCGAGCTTGGTGAGTTCGTAATCGACGCGCGGCGGAACGGTCGGGAACACGGTGCGGGTGACCAGGCCGTCGCGCTCCAGGCCGCGCAGCGTGAGTGTGAGCATGCGCTGCGAAATGCTGCCGAGCGCGCGGCGCAATTCGTTGAAGCGCTTGGGCCCCCCGCCCAGGGTCGAGACCACCAGCACGGTCCATTTGTCGCCGACGCGCGCGAGCACCTCGCTGACCGCGCGGCAGTCCTCGGGCACGTGCAGGTTACCCGGTAACAGGCGTGTGCCTTCTTGCGGGCTTTTCATGGTCACCTATCTAGCCTCAGTATTCATTCGTAACCAAGAAACTAGGGGTTCCCATGACCAAGTTCAAGCTCGGCCTCATCGTCGGCAGCAACCGGCGCGAATCGATCAACCGGAAATTGGCGCAGGCGCTGGCCAAGCTGGGCGGCGATGCCTTCGAGGCAAAATTCATCCCGATCGACGACCTGCCCATGTACAATCAGGATCTGGAGCAGCCGGTGCCGGAAAAGGTTGCCCGCTTCAAATCCGAGGTTGAGTCCTCCGACGCCATTCTGTTCGTGACGCCCGAGCACAGCCGCTCGATTCCGGCCGTGCTCAAGAACGCCATCGACTGGGGCACGCGGCCCTGGGGCAAGAACTCCTGGACCGGCAAGACCGCCGCCGTCACCGGAACTTCGCAAGGCGCGGTCGCCACCGCCGTGGCGCAGCAGCATCTGCGCGCAATTCTTGGCGACATCGGGGTGCTGGTCATGGGCGGCGAGGCCTATATTACGTTCAAGCCGGAACTCGTGGACGCCAACAACAATGTCACCGACGACAGCGTGCGCAAGTTTCTCAAGGCGTTCATCGACCAGCTCGCCGCACTCGCCGGCAAATTGGCGCCGATCGCGGCGCAACGCGCGGCCTGAGCAGAGAGGAGTTGCATCATGTCCATCCGCCCCGTGAAGCGTATCGTGCAGTCGCAGCCCACCATCGAAGGCGCCGGCGTCAAGCTGCGTCGCGCCTTCGGCTTCGGCGACACCGCCGAGACCGATCCGTTCCTGCTGCTCGACGATTTCCGCAACGACCGGCCGGCCGATTATCTCGCCGGCTTCCCCTGGCATCCGCACCGCGGCATCGAGACCATCACCTACGTGCTGGCCGGCGATGTGGAACACCGCGACAGTCTCGGCAATCAGGGCTCGCTCGGCGCCGGCGACGTGCAATGGATGACCGCCGGCCGCGGCATCATGCATCAGGAAATGCCGCAGGGCGACGCGCAGGGCCGCATGCACGGCTTCCAGCTCTGGGCCAACCTGCCCTCCTCGCTCAAGATGACGGCGCCGCGCTACCAGGACATCAAGGGTGCCGAAGTGCCCGAGGTCACCGACGACGATGGCACCCACGTGCGCGTCGTGTGCGGCGAGTTCTGGGGCAAGCGCGGCCCGGTCGAAGGCGTCGCCGCCGATCCGCGCTATCTCGACGTGTTCGTACCGCCGAACCAACGCAAGACGCTGGCCGTGGAAACCGAGCGCCATGCCTTCGCCTATGTATTCGAGGGCGAGGGCTCGTTCCGCGCCGCCTCGCAGCCACAGGGCGTGCTGACCGAACGCCAGGTCGACGGCCAGGAGATCGTCGCGCGCGAGCGCGCCGGCAACCGCTCGCTCGTGCTGTTCGACAGCGGCGACGAAGTCACCGTGCAGGCAGGCCCGCAAGGCATCCGCTTCCTGCTGGTGTCGGGCAAGCCGATCCAGGAGCCGGTCGCCTGGTACGGCCCGATCGTCATGAACACGCAAGCCGAACTGCAACAAGCCGTCAGCGAATTGCGCAGCGGCACGTTCATCAAGGGCTGAGCGGCGTCCCAAGTGGGCTTCCGCCCACGGCGGCGGAAATGTCAGCGTTGCCTGCTCGGGAACTGCTGCAACCGGCGTCCGCACGTCCTCGTCTAGAAGGATGATGGACCGCCCGATCAGGGAGGACTTCACCATGCGATTTTCGCGAATCGTTACACCGCTGCTGTGCGGCGCGGCGCTGACGCTGGGTTTCAGCGCACCCGCGCCGGCGGAAGAACTGCGCCTCGGCTTCATCGCGCCGATGACCGGCCTGTTCGCCCAGGTCGGCAAGGACATGTCCGACGGCTTCAACATGTAAGGCGGACGCCGACGCCGTCTTCTCGCTGATGGTGGGACCGATGGCGGCGCAATTCCCCAAGCAGCTGCGCGCGGCCGGCTACAAGAAGCCGATCCTCGGCGGCGGCACCAGCTATGACGAGTTCGCCCTGCCGTTCATGGGCGACGAGGTGGCGGGCGACGTCTCCGCGCTGCAATACAGCGCAGCGCTCACGACGCCGAAGAACGAAGCCTTCGTGAAAAAGTACCGCGCCAAATACGGCAAAGTGCCGTCGTATTTCTCGGAGAGCAACTACACCACCGCGCAGATGATCGACGAGGTGATGAAGAAGACTGGCGGTAAGTGGCCGGGTACCGAGCAGTTCATCAAGCTTATGGCGGGCTTGAAGATCGACGCGGTGCGCGGGCCGATCAGTTTCGACGACATGCGCAACCCAGTGCAGAACATCCACATCAAGAAGGTCGAGAAGAAAAAAATGTTCGGCTACGACAAGGACGAACTGTGGAACACGGTGATCAAGACCTATCCGAACGTCAGCCAGTTCTGGACCTACGGCAAGGAGGCCTTCCTCAAGCAGCCGATCTACAGCCGCGAATTTCCGCCCTGCAAATACTGCGAATAGCGCGACTCGCACCAACAACAAACGAAAACTCCGGCCTAGCGCCGGGGTTTTTTTGTCCGCATAAGCTCGTGTGCGACAAGCGGACAGCTAGTGCTGGTACTCGCTCAGCATCAGCTTGAGCGCGGCCTTGCCGGCGCGGCTGGCCTCCGTCATGGATTCGAAATAAATCTCGGAATGATCGATCGGGCTGGTCCGGCCGGCGCGATAGATCTCCCAGCGCCACGGTTTCGGTGGCCGGGCCCGGTTCTTCACCACGACGGAAAAATCTTCATGCTCGCTCATGGCCGCCACAATACTGCAAAACGATCGGATTGAACACGGTTTTCGAAAATAAAACCTAAGCGCCTACTGGCTTATTATTTCCGAGGCACCAGTCCTATTGGGTGCCGTAACTTACCCTAAAGGTCATTCCCCAAAGAAATACTAAGAGCGACCCCTCGGTTTTGGAGGCCGGTCGCTGCCACTGTGCCGCCACCGCCGCGCCGTTAACCGGCCCGCTTCTAACCCTACCGCTTCGCCGCCTTTGCAGGCCGCGATAGCCGGCCGATTGGCGCGTCGCTAGCTTGCGTCGAGGGGACAAAAACATGGGAAAAAGCGTGACGGACCAGTGGGTGCGGCTCGGCATGGCGATCGTCATCATCGCCCTGATCTCGCTCTGCCTCTATCAATTCAGCGGGCGCGCCAGCGCCGTCCAGCCGACCATCGGCGGCATCGCCTACCGGCCATAACGGCAAGCCGCCGCAAGGCGATTCGGTCGCGCAGCCCTCTATTGCCCTTGAATGCAGCGCTCGGCGATTAGGGATCATAGTCAAACCTGCTAGTGTCCGCGCCGCAAAATAGCGGAGACGCGGTCGTGGACCATAGCGTGGCTCACCTCAACATCGCGCATTTCAAGCGGCTCTTGGCGCGGGAAACCGACGAGGCGCGCCGGCAGCAGCAGCTGCGTCTGCTGGCGGAAGAAGAGGCCAAAATCGCCAATTCCAACCCACCGTAGCCAAAACGGCGGCCGCACTAGACCACGATCAGGCGCTGGCCGCGCTGGTTGCCACAGCCCATTCGCGCCAATGCGTCGGCCGCACGTCCAATCGCTCCTTGGTGTCGGCGTTCATCCAGCCGTTGAGAATGCGCCGGCACGGGAACACCAAAGCATGCGGACCGTCATTGTCGATGACGGCCAGCTGAATGTCCCGGGCGAACGGTGCGCTAGAAATGGGTTGCCACATCGCCCCATTTTGCGGACTGCGCGCATATCCGCTTTGACGTAAATCACATAAAGCAAGAAAAGCATGATCCGCCGGCGACCGCCGGCGCGCGTCGCCGCGGGTGGAACCGCATTGATCTAGATCAATTTCCCTGCGGTGCAATTCAGCGATGTTTTTTTATGAGTTCGCGCCAGCGCCCCCCGATCCGTCACTGCCCGGTCTGCGGCATCGCCATGCAGGCGAGCAAGTCGCGGGAAAACCTCACGCATTTCGACAAATTCGAGTGCCTGAGCTGCCACACCGTGATCACCACCGAATCGAAGCCGCGGCCGGCGACCGGCGAGCCGCGCTGATCGACCGCGCGCAACATGCGAATGACAATCATCGGCGGCGGTCGGCTGCATTTCCTCATTCGGCTCGCTCGTCTTTGATCTGTCGCAAATGAATACCGTCCAATCACTGCTATTTGATAATCCAAAGTGGGCGAGCAACCGCCCGGCGTGAGCGAAACCGAGGATGCGCCCATGAAATCCGTCATTATCAAACGTTCGATCGTTCTCAACGGCCACAAGACCAGCGTGTCGCTTGAAAACGAATTCTGGGAAGGCCTGCGCCAGATCGCCGACGCGCAGAAATTCAAAGTATCGGCGCTGGTGCAGAAGATCGACCGCGAGCGCACCAACCGCAACCTGTCGTCGGCGATCCGCATCTTCGTGTTCAATCATTTCCGCGAGCGGCTGGCCAACGAGCGAGCGCCGGCCGGCACGGCGCCGGTGTGGGCGCCGGTGGCAACCTTCGCCCGCTGATCGTCGCGCGCGGCCGCGTCTAACAGCCGGCATGCCTGGCAACCGCGGCGCCCTTGGCATCGCTGCCGGCCATGGCTAGCCTTGCCGGCGTAGCCCACGCGGGGAGCGCCATTTGACGCAAACAACTCTCACCGCTGCGCCGGTCGCCTCGCCGCTGCGCCCCTGGTATCTGGTCGCGGCCGCCGGCGCGCTTGTCGTGATGATCGCGGCAATCCTGTCGCCCAGCCTGTGGTTTCTCAATTTTCTCCACGTCATGACCGGCGCGCTGTGGACCGGCATCGACCTGTTCATGGGCTTCGTGATCGGTCCGGTGCTGCGCCGCGTCTCGCTCGATACCCGCCGCGCCATGATCGCCGGCATCATCCCGCGCACGCTCATCCTGATGCCGACGCTGTCGATCATCACCTCCACCGCCGGCTGGTTCTTGGGCGTGCGGCTCGGCTATCTCAATCTTGGTTTTCCGGAATTCTGGTGGGTGGTGGCGGCGCTCGGCATCGTCACGGTGCTCACCGTGCAGGGGCTCGGCGTGCTGCTGCCGATGAACCTCAAGCTCTATTTCGAGATCCTCAAACCCGCGCCCGACCACGACAAGCTCAAGCGCTGGATGCGCACCTATGTGCGCGTGGTCGCCGTGCAGGGCACCATGCAGGTGCTGATCATCGTCGTGATGGCGCGGTTTGCCACCGGATTTTGAGCGCGCACCGCTGCGGCCGGAAAATATCTGCCGCCACTCCGAACCATCCAATGGTCCGGCCGTTGACAATTCAACGTTGACCAAATGGCCGACGGGGCCACCAAGCCCCTGATTTTGCCCCCGATTAGCCATATTGCATCGCAATAAGATATTGTTGCGGTGCACTAGTTTTTATCCAAGCCGTAAAGCCGGGGCGCGGCGGAAATGGAGTGCCATGTTGAAGAGCGTGTTGAAGAAGTTGAACGCGATGCCCGCGCTGAAATATTCGCTGATCGCGGGCGCCGCCGCGCTCTGGCTGTTCGGACTGAGCGACCAGCTGGGCGACCTGATGCAGACCGCGAAATATGTCGGCATTTCGCTGCTGCTGGTGGCGGTGGCGGCGGCCTGATTATTTTTCCTCTCTCCCCGTAAACGGAGAGGGGAAAAGCCCCTACCCCAAATTCAATTCCTTGAAGAAATCATTGCCCTTGTCGTCGATCACGATGAAGGCCGGGAAGTCCTCGACCTCGATGCGCCAGATCGCTTCCATACCGAGCTCGGGATATTCCTGCACCTCGACCCTCTTGATGCAGAACTCGGCCAGGTTCGCGGCCGAGCCGCCGATCGAGGCCAGATAGAAGCCGCCGTATTTCTTGCAGGCGTCGCGCACCTGCGCCGAACGATTGCCCTTGGCGAGCATCACCATGGAGCCGCCGGCGGCCTGGAACTGCTCGATATAGCTGTCCATGCGCCCGGCCGTGGTCGGCCCGAACGCGCCGGAGGCATAGCCGGCCGGCGTCTTGGCCGGTCCGGCGTAATAGACCGGATGATCTTTAAAATAATCCGGCAGCCCCTCGCCGCGATCCAGCCGCTCGCGCAGTTTCGCATGCGCCAGATCGCGCGCCACGATCAACGTGCCGCTGAGCGACAGCCGCGTCTTCACCGGATAGTTCGACAACGTCGCCAGGATCTCTTTCATCGACTGGCGCAGGTCGACCTTGACCACCGCGCCGCCCAGCTTCTCCTGGTCGATGTCGGGCAGATATTGCGCCGGATGGTGCTCGAGCTCCTCGAGATAGACGCCGTCGCGGGTGATCTTGCCGAGCGCCTGGCGGTCGGCCGAGCACGACACGCCGAGCCCAATGGGGAGCGAGGCGCCGTGGCGCGGCAGCCGAATCACGCGCACGTCGTGGCAGAAATATTTACCGCCGAACTGCGCGCCGACACCGGTCGCCTGCGTCATCTTCAGCACCTCTTGCTCCATCTCAAGATCGCGGAAGGCATGGCCGTCCTCGCTGCCTTTGGTCGGCAACGCGTCGAGATAATGCGCGGAGGCGAGTTTGACCGTCTTCATGGTCATCTCGACCGAGGTGCCGCCGATCACGATCGCCAGATGATAGGGCGGGCAGGCCGCGGTGCCGAGCGTGAGCACCTTCTCCTTCAGGAAGGCCAGCATGCGGTCATGCGTGAGAATCGAGGGCGTCGCCTGGAACAGAAACGACTTGTTGGCCGAGCCGCCGCCCTTGGCCATGAACAGGAACTTGTAGGCGTCCTCACCCTCGGCGTAGATCTCGACCTGCGCCGGCATGTTCGACTTGGTGTTCTTCTCCTCGAACATGCTGATCGGCGCCAGCTGCGAATAGCGCAAATTGCGTTTCAGGTAGGCGTCGCGCGCGCCCTCGGCCAGCGCGCCCTCGTCCGAGCCGTCGGTGAAGATCATGCGGCCCTTCTTGCCCATGATGATGGCGGTGCCGGTGTCCTGGCACATCGGCAGCACGCCGCCGGCGGCGATGTTGGCGTTTTTCAGGAAATCATAGGCGACGAACTTATCGTTGGCGGAAGCCTCCGGGTCGTCGAGGATGGCGCGCAACTGCTTGAGGTGCGCCGGCCGCAGCAGATGATTGATGTCGGTGAAAGCGGCCTCGGCGAGCGCGCGCAGCGCCTCGGGACTGACCACCAGCATGTCCTTGCCCATGACCTTTTCGACTTTGATGCCGTTGGCGGTGAGCTTGCGATAGACGGTCGTATCCGGCCCGAGCGGGAACAAGGGCGTGTGGTGATAGGGCGGGACGGTGGGCGGCGGGGTGATGGGGGCGTTCATGGGGGCTCCGGTATGGGGACTTCTAGACGAAGTCGTCTCTCGCAATCCAGGAAAATACTTACCGTCGTACGTGGCGATGCCGCTACTCGGGCGGTTTCACGGAAAGGCTCGCCTGCTTTTCCCGCCACTCACGCACTGCTTGGTCACCGGCGTCGAAGCCAAAAACTGAGGAGAGAGCGGCCATGAAAAGCAAGCCGATGATAGCACTTCCGAAATTGGCGTTCTCCGTCCCGTAAAAAGGCATCAAAGCAAAAAGTAAAGCAATTTGGCCAGCCATCCCCTTACCAAAACCGTTGAAGAACCCTTCAAAAAATATTGGCCATGACCACCATTTGCTTTGTTTCATTGGCACGACCCTAATACCTCTACTCGTCGAACATTTTTCGACCCAAGAAGCCCATGAGCGTAAGCCTTTTCGGCGATGGTGGGTTCCAGTTCGCCCCAACCTCGTCTGCAAGTGCTCGCATGGATTCCGCCAATCCAACGAGTTTTGCGGTTTGTTCGGGGGTCATCCGTTTATCGAGCGCCCATCCCTCAAAGGCATCCGCCAAGGCAATCATGTGCCGATAAGCCAATTGCTCACGGACGTGGTCGGACATTGGAGCCGACGCTTCGTCGAAAATGTTCTGAAGATCGTCTGGCGAAGGCATACGTCCACCGAACCTGGCGATTTTCAACAAGCAAGCGTAGCCCGGATTGAGCGGCAGCAAAATCCGGGGTCATGCATTGCGATCCCAATCCCGGATGTCGCTGCGCTCCATCCGGGCTACAAAGCGCTCACCCCACCACCACTTCCATCTCCCCCTGCGCCTTCCGCGTCGGCTTCACCGTGATGCGCACGTCCTGCCCGAGCGCGGTCAGAAACTCGAACAGCCGCCCGACCGAGAAATTGCCGGCGCGGTTGCGCATCAGCGCGGAGACATGCGGCTCACCTCTCTCGGCCTCATGGTGAGGAGCGCACGAAGTGCGCGTCTCGAACCATGGGGCCGCCCATCCTTCGAGACGGCCCTTCGGGCCTCCTCAGGATGAGGCGGAGCGAGACTTACGCCTCGACGTAATCGGCGATGCTGGTTGGCTTCGGGATCGGCTGGCCGTCTTCCTTCAAGCCATCGATGTGGAAACGGATCGCGTCGCGGATTTCGCGCTCGGTATCCTTGATCGTGGCGCCGGTCGCGACACAGCCCGGCAAATCCGGCACATAGGCCGAATAATTGCCGTCCGCCTTTTCGATCACGACCGCGTAGCGCATCACTTCCCCGCCTGCTTCTCCGCATAGGCGTCCACCAGCGCGCGGATCATGCGCTGATAGGACACGCGCCGCGTCTTGGCCGCGCGCTTGAAAAAATCGACGCTGCGGCGCGATAGCGAAAGCGTGACTTTCACATTCTCCTCGCGCGGCACCAGTGCGTCGGGTGGCGGCAGGAAATCCTCCACCACGCGCACGCGGCCGATTTCGCCGGCGGTGTATTTAACGGTTCTGTTGCTCATAGATCGTCTTTCCTTTCCGCCAATAGCCAGCGCCGAAGATGCGGATGCGCCCATCACGCCAAGTGAAACGCACCGTCATGATGCCTTCGCCGACCCGACCGAAGCAGAAATAGCGCTGCTCCGCCGTACTGTGGCTCAGGTCCTCGGCGATCACGCGGCCCGGATCGAAGAAAGCGCGCTGCGCCAGCGAGAACGGAACGCCATGCTTGGCGCGGTTCGCGCGCTCCTTGATCGGGTCCCATTCGAAGCTTGGCTCGCCCGCCATCGTATGGCGATCTTACCATACAAATATATGGACGAAAACCCGATCTTATACTAGGATTTTTAGCCTTATCTCTGCCTTAATTCCTAGCCACACTCACCCTCGCCTTGCTCGGCTGAGGGCGTCGTCGCGAGACGTCTCGATGATGGAGCAACGCGGGAGGAAGGGTGCCGGAGATCAGGCAACCGCCCTCCCGGGCCGAGACCGGGCAACCGGGCTCAGGCGGCGCGGCGCCCGCGGGCGGGGCTTGTAACCTCGCTCCCGGGAGGCCCCGGCCAGCCGTCCGGCCCCACGATGAGGGTCTGCCTTCAATGGCTGGACGCGGCGGGCGGCGAAGGGCGGCGGGAGCCGCCCGGATGGAAGGGCCCGGGGACTGAAATCGCCGCGTGTGGAGCGCCGAGAGGCGCCTCTCCGCTTCGCAGGCGGAGAGGACATGCCTCGATAAGGCGTGTCGGGCGGCTCGCCAGCCGCTCAGGAGGTTTCGCAAACCTCCGCGTTTCTCAGTCTGTATGTCCTTTGGGTGCCGGGTGAGCGGGCGCCCTCGCTGCTTCACAGTCGAGCCGCCGCGCGAATCGGGGCGCGGCGTCTCGACATCTGGAGCCAGCCATGCAGAAGACGCTCTACGTCGGTCTCGATGTTCACGAGGCGAGTATCTCGGTCACCACGGCGCAAGAAGGCCGCGACGGCCCCATCAGCTTCATTGGCGCGATCCCCAACACGCCCGTTGCCATGGCGATGCTGGCCAAGCGGTTGGTCAAAGACGGCCATCGACTGGAGTTCTGTTACGAAGCCGGTGGCTGCGGCTACGGCATCTATCGCGATCTCACCAATCTCGGCCACGGCTGCACCGTGGTCGCCACCTCGATGATCCCCCGCAAGCCGGGCGAGCGCATCAAGAATGATCGTCGTGACTCGCAGAAGCTTGCGATCCTGCACCGGTCCGGCGATCTGACGCGCGTCTGGGTTCCCGACGAGAATCACGAAGCGATGCGCGATCTCACCCGTGCGCGGGTCGACGCGTCGATGCAGCTCATGCGCGCGCGCCATCAGTTGCTTGCGTTCCTGCTACGCCATGGCCGCCGCTACGACACCGGCAGGAAGCACTGGACGCAACGACACCGCTCCTGGCTTGCCGGTCAGAGCTTCGATCAGCCGGCGCACCAGATTGTCTTCCAAGACTACCTCGAAGCCGTATGGGCAGCGCAGGACCGCCGCGACCAGCTCATCGGGCGCATTACCGCCATGACGGCGAATTGGTCGATGGGGCCGCTGGTCGAAGCGCTGCGCGGCTTGCGCGGCCTCGACTTCGTCTCCGCCGTGACATTCGTCGCCGCCATCGGCGATCTCGGCCGGTTCGCCACCCCGCGTCAGCTCATGGCCTATCTGGGGCTGGTGCCGTCGGAACAATCCAGCGGCGAACGCATCCGCCGAGGCGGCATCACCAAGACCGGCAATAGCGAAGCCCGCCGCATGCTGATCGAGGCCGCCTGGAGCTATCGCTACCCGCCGCGCATCGCCAAGGACAAGGCCGAGATCATCGTGCGGCTGCCGAAGCCGGTCCGCGACATCGCCTGGAAGGCGCAGCTTCGGCTCTGCAAACGGTTCCGCACGCTCAGTGGAGGCAGCAAGAAACCGACCGTGGTCGTTGCCGCGATCGCGCGCGAGCTCTCCGGTTTTGTGTGGGCGATCGGCCAGGAGGTGAAGCCGGCGGCGCCGTAGCCGCCCGCAGCCCCGGCCTGTTTGGCCGGGGGCAGGACGAACGGTCAGGGCAACCCTCGAGAGCGCCATAGGGCCGGTTCATACCGACGCCCGTTCTCAGTCCGAGGTAGGCCCGCGACGACAAACGTTCATGCGGTTTCGACCCGCGGATGGAAGATTGATCGACCGTCGCCATCGCCGTCCTGCTCCCGACCCAACAGCATCACCTCAAAACCACCATCCCCTGCGCCTCAGGCGCAGGGCAGATGCCCCTATGCTTTTCCACTTGAAAAAGGACATGGAGGCGCTCGGCCCCCTCGGCGTTTCCGAGTGGAACGGAAAAAGCCTACGGCGTACCCGGCGCTGCAAATAACACGGGCGCTGGCGCTTGCGCGCTTTGTTATCCCTTCCCTGCAAGGGGAGGGATAACAAAGAAATGGCGCATTGACGCGCGGCGTTTCATCTGCCATCCGCTGCGCTCACGTGTTCGCCATCGCAAGTCTGAAATCGTAAAGTCCGGAATCGCAGCGTCGCAATGTCCCGCAGACCCTTTCGCATCGGCCGCTCGCGCACCGGCCTCGGCCTGTTCGCCACCCGGCCGATCAAGAAGCGGAGCCGGATCGCCGAATACAAAGGCCCCCTGCTCACAACCAAGCAAGCCAACAAGATCGAGGCCAACGGCAACCGCTACCTGTACGAAGTCAACAGCCGCTGGACCATCGACGGCTCGCCGCGCAGCAATATCGCGCGCTACGCCAACCACTCCTGTAATCCCAACGCCGAGACCTATAACGTCAAGCTGCGCGTGTTCATCCGCGCGCTGCGCAACATCAAGCCGGGCGAGGAAATCGTCTACGATTACGGCATCGACTACCTGAAGAACGTCATCGGCCGCTCGAACTGCAAATGCTCGCGCTGCCGCAAGCGGCGCAACCGGCGCGCGGTCGAGTTGCGCTTGAAGCGCAAGCGGCGGGCCGCGCGGCTCGCGCGTGAACGCCGGAAGACGCGCAAGATGAAGCGCCTTAAGTCCCGCGGATGAAGCACTGGGCACCCTGCGCCTTCAGGCTGCTGCACAGCTGCGCCGCCTGCTGCGCGCTGCCGAGCGGTCCGGCCAGCACGCGATAGAACACGCCCTGCGGCAGCGACACGCGGTTGATGGTGGCCCATTGCTGCCCGAGCAGGCTGGGGAATTTGGCGCGCATCTCGTCGATCGCTGCGCGCGCTTCCACCTCGCTGCGGCGGGCGGCGATCTGCACGCCGAATTTGCCGACCGGCTGTGTGGCGGCGCGCACTGGCACGGGAGCGGCGACCGCGACCTCCTCGTCGGTGCGCATCACCTCGAAGGTGGCGAGCCTGCCGTCGCTGAGCCAGAGCACCAGCCGGTCGCGCAGCGTCTGCGATTGCGGCGAGACGCCGAGCGGCTAGACGAAATACATCTCGTTGCGGGCGTCGCCGCTGTCGAAGGCGAGCCTGCCCGGATACATGGCCTGCAACTCGGCCTTGCTCAGGCCGGGCCGGAGCTCGTTCACACGAAACGAGGGATCCGCCTGCGCCGTTATCGACTCGGTTGTCGCCATGGCGTAATCGGCCCCGCCTTGCGGTCGGGAAAATTGCTGGTTGTTGGCGCAACCGGCGAGCAAAGCCGCCAGCAGCATCGCGCTCCCCACGCGCCAGCCCATCGCACCACCCCCACAACGCAATAGAACAGGCCCGACGTCATGCCGACGTCTGGTCGGTATTAGAATGAACGGTTCCAGTCGGCTCGGCAATGCTGCGGCGCATCATGGTGAATCGCGGGCGGCGGCGGGCCTTAAGTCACCGGCAGGGCGGGCATACCGTTTTGCCCCTGCCTGGCGCGGGCCTCGCGTGATAGGTCATGCCTCCCGCTCCCGCACGAGGCCCGCTCCCGAAAGTGACAGCCGCCAACCCCGCCCAGCGCGCCCCTAAGCGCATCGACCGGGTCCCGCTCGGCATTCTCTATATGCTCGGCGCCACCGTGATGTTCGCGGCCTGCAGCGCGATCTCGAAATGGCAGGTGGCGAGCTACTCCTTCGTCGAGGTGCTGATCTTCCGCTCGGGCATTTCACTTCTTACCTGCGCCGCGCTGATCCTGCCGCGCACCGGGCTCTCCGTGTTCCGCACGCATCGCCTGCGCGATCATGCCGGCCGCAGCGCGACGCAAGCCGTGGCGCAGAGCTGCATTATCATCGCCTTCAGCCTGATGCCGCTGGCCGGCGCGGTCGCCATCAACTTCGCGGCGCCGCTGTTCGCCACCGTGGTGGCCGCGCTGTGGCTGAAAGAAAAGGTCGGGTTCGCACGCGGCAGCGCCCTGGTGGTCGGCTTTTTCGGCGTGTTGCTGGTGGCGGCGCCCGGCGCCGATAGTTTCCGCATCGGCGCGCTGTTCGCGCTCGCCAATGCCGTGCTCTACGGCAGCGTCACCGCCGCGGTGCGCGGCATGACCGCCACCGAGTCGGCGGAAACCTTGACCATGTACCAGATGGTCTTCCTCACCGCCTTCTTCGCGCTGGCGCTGCCGGTCACGGGCTTCGCCTGGCCGACGGCCGAGGACGCCACCGCCATGACCGTCAACGGCGTGCTCAACGGGCTCGGACAATACTGGTGGACGCGGGCCCTGCTGCTGGCGCCGCCGTCGGCGGTCGGACCGTTCTACTATTTCTCGCTGGTGTGGGCACTCGTGCTCGGCTTCCTGTTCTGGGACGACGTGCCGACGTTTGCGCTGCTGGCCGGCTCCGCCATCGTGGTCGGCTCCGGGCTATTTCTGCTCTGGCACGAGAGCGGCAAGAAGCAGCTGGCCACCGACGAACCTTTGTAATTCATCGCAAGACTAAGGGAGGATATCCATGAGCCTGCAGATCCGCCGCGTCATCACCGGTCATGACGAGCAGGGCCGCGCCAAGGTGCTGATCGACGAAACCACCACCAACGTGATGTCGCAGCGGCCGGGTGCGCAATACAGCGTGATCTGGTCGACCGAAGGCTTCCCGCTTAGCAATGACGGCAGCGACGATCCTTCGCACAAGAAAATCGGCACCACGCTCGATAACGGCACGGTGTTCCGCATCGTCAGCTTCGGGCCGGGCGT
This sequence comes from Hyphomicrobiales bacterium, assembly GCA_016185205.1. Lineage (GTDB taxonomy): Bacteria > Pseudomonadota > Alphaproteobacteria > Rhizobiales > Xanthobacteraceae > Pseudolabrys. The sequence continues at coordinate 21,937 of JACPOA010000038.1, forward strand.
GGCGCCCCGCAACCACCGCACCGATTCGATCGATTACGCGGTGGTGATCTCGGGCGAAATCGACATGGAGCTCGACATCGGCAGCGTGCACCTGAAAGCCGGCGATGTGCTGGTACAGCGCGGCACCATCCACAACTGGGTCAACAAGGGCAGCGCGCCTTGCGTGATCGCGTTCACGCTGATCGCCGCCAAACCGGTCACCGCCGGCGGCAAGCGGCTGGCCGCGCAGGGGTGAGTTTGTTTATACCTCCCCGCTTCGCGGGGAGGTATAAACGGATCACGCATCCAACGCCGGATAATGCCGGAATATCCCGCTCTCGTTGAAGGCAATCCGCCGCGGTGAGGCCAGATAGGCCTTGATGCGCGGGCGTTTGACGACGCGATCGTGCACACCGACCACACCGTGCACTTTGCGCTCGATGCGCGCCATCGCCTTGGGGAAGGCATAGCGCAGACCCTCGATCAGCTGGAACAGCGACAGGTCGATGTAAGAAAGCTTGCGCCCGAGCGCATAAGGCCCGCCGCTTTTCTTCAACACGGTTTCGAAATAGCCGAGATATTTCGGCGCCCGCTCTTTCAGGAAATGCCCGGCATAAAGCTTGGCCGCCGCCTTCTGGTCCTCATAATAAAGACTGGAGGCGATCGGATGATGGGTGTCGTGAATCTCTTTCACAAAATCGGTCACCGTGAGCTGCAACTGGTGTAGCCAGAGCCGGCCAGCCTCCGCGCGGGGGCTAAGCTTCAGGCGCGGCCCCAGATAGAACAGGATATTGGCGGATTGCGCGATCACGCGCGGGCCTGCCTTCAGGAACGGCGGCGCGAAGGGCGGGCGCATGTCGCGGCCGCCATTCATCAGCGCCAGCATGCGATCCATGCCGCCTTTGCCGCGCGCGACGTCGTCGTAAGCTGCGCCAGCATCCTCGAGCGTCAGCCGCACGAATTCGCCGCGGCCCTGGATTCCCGGCCAGTAGAACAGCTGATAGCGCATGGCGACACCTCACGACTTTGCCAGCGCCATTCAAGCAAGCAGGTCATGGCCGGCACAAGGCCCGTGCTCGGGCCGGCCACGACGAATTCGAAGTTACAACGCCGAAATTAGTTGACCGCGAAGCAATACAACAGCCCATCGCCGCCGGTCGAGCGCAGGTCGGCCTGACTGCAACCACCCTCCGCGCCGCGCGAGGGATGTGACGAATTCCACGACAGCATGGGCGCGGAGTCGTTCAGACCCTGTCGGTCGTGGTGGCCGACCATCACCGCGCCTTGCGTGCTGCTGGTGTAGTTCTTGCACGTGCGATCCTCGTCGGCCGGGAACGCACGGCCCTCCATGTTTGAGCCGGTCAATACGTCGTGACGGTTAGGCTTATCGCCGCGACCGTTGATAACGTCGCCTTTTTCCGACAGCGCCGTCTGTTTGGTGAGGTTGTTGGTGCCGTGCAGTTCGTCGACCGACTTGGCGATGACCACGCCCTTGGCGTTCGTCCACGGACCCTTGCCGATGCGGTCGCGCGCGTTCACCGCCCCGGCGCCTTGCGTCGACAGGTAGGCGTGCCAGGTCTTGCCGCCGGCGCCCGCCGCTTGGGCAAGCTGCTGGCAATGCTTGTCGGCACCGGCCAGGCCGCCGAGATCGGCGCCGTTGCCAGGACCGACGCTGGTCACGAAGAAACTCATATTGGCTTGCTGCGCCTGCGCCGGCGCCACAAACAATAACGTCAGGCACGCCGCCAACGGCGCACCAATGCGAACTGCAATCATAAAGAATACCTCCCGGTATTGGCACGGGCCCGTCGCCCGCCATGGGAAAACAGACCCCGACGATAGCCCGCTATTCCGAATGCACAAAAGGTTTATTGTGGTCGTTTTACCGCAGCCCGCCGTTCAGCCGGGCTTGGCGCCGTACTGGTGATCGGTCACCGGTTCCAGCCAGGTCACGTGATCGCCTTTGAGGGCTTCCTGCATGGCGAGGTGTTCCATGCCGTGATCGGGCGCCGCGCCGTGCCAATGCTTCTCGTCCGGCGGAATCCAGACCGTGTCGCCGGCGCGGACCTCACGAACGGGCCCGCCCCAGGTCTGCACCCGGCCGATGCCCGAGACGATGGCCAGCGTCTGCCCGAGCGGATGGGTATGCCAGGCGGTGCGCGCGCCCGGCTCGAACCGCACCCAGGCCGAACGGATGCGCGCGGGATCGGGCGCCTGGATGATCGGGTCCTGCCACACCGTTCCGGTGAAGCTCGGCGTCCCCATCCGGCGCGACGGCCGCGAGCCGCAAGCGATAATGTCCATGGTCAATTCCTCCCGGTTTTCCTTTGCCGGCATTCTATCAGCTTCGCGCCGGTTGTCGCGCCGCCCGCGCGCCAGCAAAAAGCCCGGCGTCGCCGCCGGGCTTCATCGTCAAAGTCGATGACTGCTTGGCATCACGCCGGCTGCAGATTGCCTGCCGCCTGCTTGCCGCGCTCGGTGACGATCTCGTAGCTGATCTTCTGGCCCTCGTTCAGCGAACGCATGCCAGCCTTCTCCACCGCGGTGATGTGCACGAACACATCCTTCGAGCCGTCATCCGGCTGGATGAAGCCGAAGCCTTTTTGGGTATTGAAGAACTTCACAGTTCCGACAGGCATCATAGTTCCTTTCAAGCTTCCCGTTGAACGCCCGCGCGTGCATCGCGTTGACGGCAACAATCAGAGTTTTGCGAGGTCACTTGAACAGCAGCCCAACGTGAAGGGAGCGTGTCAGCAAGATGAGGCCGAAAACCAGGTTGCGGGCGGCGACATAAACGGTATTCGGCGCCAGGTCAACGGCTAAGCGGATGGCGGGCCGTGCCATATAGCGCTTTATGAATTGGTAATGGCCGATCCCTATAGTTCCGGGGCGTCGGGGGCCAGCGTTAAAGATTTGTTAAATGGCCGCGCCCGCGCTTCCGACGGCGGCGAGGCTATATGATCAAAAACAAACGGAAATCACTGCGCCGGCAGCTCCGTTACACGGCCTGGCTGGTGCTGGAAGGCGACCGTCTGCACGATTGCGTATTGTCGGATGCCTCCGATACCGGCGCGCGTCTCGAGGTCGAGGATTCCAAGACAGTCCCGGACACTTTCATGCTGCTGCTGGCCGGCAACGGCGCGGCGCAGCGCACGTGCCGCGTAGTGTGGCGCAAGCCGCAGCAGGTCGGCGTGAAATTCGAGCGGCGCCTCGCCCAGCACGACCAGGCAACGCTGGTGCCGGTCATCGATGCGGACGACAACGTACGTCTCGAACCCGCCGAAACCGCTCGACGCGGACTTTAACCGAAGATCGTCACGACTGCTGAATGGCCGAAACCAGCCAGTTGCCGCCGCGCGCGCGCATGAAGGTCCACAGTTCGGTGGCCTCGCTCGGGCTGCCGCCCTCAACGGTGCGGCCGCTGCTGCGCTCGACCATGCTGTCCGTCAGTGCGAAGCGCATGGCGACGGTCGCATAATCGACGTCGCCTTCGCGCCAGGCTTCCGCCAGATCGCCCTGCTCGAGCTTCACGGCGGTGACGCGATTGATCAGGCCGCGGCTGGCATTCTCCGACAACTGCTCGGAGAAATAGGACAACATCTCCGGCGTCACCTTGGCGCGTAGCGCCGCAAGATCTTCCGCCGAATAGGCGGCCTGCACGTCGCCGAGCAACTGCTCGTAGGCATCGTAATCCGATTTGGCAATCGTGACCGGCTCGCCGGCCGGTGCCGCATTGCCGCCGCCCAGCATGGCACCTAGTCCGCCGAAGGCGTGCCCGGTCGCGGGGTGCGCCGCCGCATAGGCCTCCTGCGGAGCATTGCGCCGCTGCCACCAGGCGAACAGCAGCCGTGCGACGATCACCACCAGCGCGACTTGCAACAGCAGGCCGAGGATCGAGGCGAAGCCGCCCATGCCGCCGAACATCCCGTGGCCGAACAGCAGGCCGAACAGGCCGGCGCCGATGAAGCCGGCGGCAAGCCCGCCGAGCAATCCGCCGCCGAACAAGCCACCACCCAGCAATCCGGGGCGGGTTGCCTGACCGGCGGCGGTCGTGGTGCTGCCGGGCTGCGTCACGCTGCGCTGGATCGGCGCGGCGGTGTTGGGCGCGGTGCGGGTGGGGGCCGGCGCAGAGAATGTGCGCGTGCCGCGGCTGCCTGCCGAGGAGCCGCCGCCAACGCGAGCATCCGCATCGGCAGCAACAAGCACAAGTGAGGTCGCGATCGCGGCAAGCGCAATCAGCCAGCGGTAGCTGCTCATGGTGTCATATCCTCCCGGCCAAATCGGCGTTCAGGACAATAGGTGCCCGCCGCCCGAATTGTAAGGGGTGGAATGGCGGCTGCGCTATCCTGTCACGGGAATGTCATGGCCAGCCCCGGGAACCGGCCGTCTTCCAGGCGCTTTGTCCTTGCGGGACGATGGAGCTGGACCGATGAAGGCCCTGACCGCCTTTGCCGTGCTGCTTGCGCTTTGCGTTACTTTTGGCGCCACGGCGCAGGCCAAGGTTGCGCCGCTCGAAAGCCAGGCGGTCGTGACGGCATCCGACGATTGGGCGTCCAGCCGGTCAGCGGAAATGCGGGAGGCGGACTATTTCCGCGCGCCGCAATCGCCCGTCACCGAACGCGATTATCCGTGCCGCCTGCAGCTGCGTATGTTCGAGAAGACCCGTCTCGCCCAATCCTGTCAATGATGCGCGCCGAACCTGCGTTCGCGGATCACAGCGCCAGCGTCTGTTTCACCACGGCGACCAGTTGCTTGAGCGTGAAGGGCTTGGCCAGGAAGGCATATTGCTCCTGGCTCGGCAGGTTCTTGGCGAAGGCCTCTTCGGCATAGCCGGAGACGAAGATGATTTTGACGTTGGGATCGCGCCGGCGCAGCTCCTTGAGCAACGTCGGTCCGTCCATTTCCGGCATCACCACGTCCGACACCACCAGATCGGCGTGGCCGTGTTTTTCCAGCACCTCGATCGCTTCGACGCCGTTGCCGGCTTCCAGCACAGTGTAGCCGCGCGAGGTAAGCCCGCGCGCGTTGAGCGCACGCAAACCTTCCTCGTCCTCGACCAGCAGGATGGTGCCGTGGCCGGTGAGATCGGCGGTGGCGGCCTTCGCCATGGTATCGGCGGCCGACATGGCGCCCGCGATCGCCGGCGCCTCGCCGGCCGGAATCTGCGCGAGCTTATCTTCGGCGCCCGGCACATGGCGCGGCAGGAATATGCGGAACGCGGTGTCGCCGGGCTTGGAATCCGCATAGACGAAACCGCCGGTCTGCTTGACGATGCCGTACACCGTCGACAGTCCCAGGCCGGTGCCCTTGCCGACATCTTTGGTCGAGAAGAACGGCTCGAATATTTTTTCAATAATGTCGGGCGGAATGCCGATCCCGGTGTCGCTCACTTCGACCAGCACATAGTCGGCGACCGGCATGCCCTTGTAGGCGAATTTGCCGCATTCGCTGGCGGTCACATTGGCGGTGCGAACGCTAAGCTTGCCGCCGTCCGGCATGGCGTCGCGCGCGTTGACCGCGAGATTGACGATCACCTGCTCGAACTGCGAGATGTCCACCTTCACCGGCCACAGATCGCGGCCGTGCACGACCTCCAGCGTCACCTTCTCGCCGATCAGCCGCTTGAGCAGCATGCCGAGATCGCTCAGCGTTTCGCCGAGGTCGAGCACCTGCGGGCGCAGGGTTTGCTTGCGCGAGAAGGCGAGCAGCTGGCGCACCAGCGCGGCGGCGCGGTTGGCGTTCTGCTTGATCTGGATGATGTCCTGGAACGACGGGTCGGTCGGCTTGTGCGCGTTGAGCAGGAAGTCGGTCGCCATCATGATGGCGGATAGCACGTTGTTGAAGTCGTGCGCGATGCCGCCGGCGAGCTGGCCGACCGATTCCATCTTCTGCTGCTGATAGACCCGGTTCTCCAGCGTGCGCTGCGTGGTGGTCTCGAGCGCGTAGACGATGGCCGCCTCGCCGTCGCGATCCTCTTCCTCGACCGCGGAGACGAAGAAATTCGCCCAACGCTCGCTGTGGCCTGCGAGCGCCGCTTCCACCGGTGCGATGTCGCCCTGGCCCTCGCCCGCCTTGCGGATCGCCGATTCCAGCGCCGGCCGGTCGCGCTCGGCCACGACGCTGAGGATCGAGCGCTCGTCGCCCTTGAGCAGGCCTTCGAAGGCGGACGCGAAGCGCGCATTGCTGCGCGCGATGCGGCCGGCTTTGTCCACGGTCGCGATGGCCATCGGCGTGTTCTGGAAGAAGCGCATGAAGCGCACTTCGGCCGCGCGCTGCGGATCGCTGCCGTCATCCTTGGCTCGATTGAGCACCAGCGTGCGCGAGGTTCCAACCGTGCCGTCGGCGCCGAACGCCACCTTGTGGAACATGCGCACCGGCACCGGCTTGCCGCCGCGGGTCTTGAGATCGAGATCGAGCACCTCGGTCATCACTTCGCCGGGCGCGGCATTGAGCGTGGTGAGCAGCGCGGCGCCCTCGCCGGCGACGATGTCGGTGAGCTTGAGCGAGCCGGCGCCGACCGAAGCGAGATCGTGGTCGAGCCAGGCCGCCAGCGTGGCGTTCAGGTAAACAATGTCGCCCGCGGCATCGACCGAGAAGAAGCCGGCCGGCGCGTGATCGAGATAGTCGATGGCGTGCTGGAGCTCCTGGAACACGTTTTCCTGGCGCTCGCGCTCGCGCGTCACGTCGGCGATCTTCCATACCGTCATGCGCGCGTCGGCCTTGCCCTGTCCAAGCGGGCGCACGCGCATGCGCAGCCAACGGCCGCCTTCGCCGGCGGCGCCCGCGATGCGCACCTCCTCCTGCAGCCGGCGGCCTTCGCGCGCGGCCTTGAGCAGGCGGTAGATCGATTCCGACACGTCGGGATCGCCGATGAACACCCGTTCGATCGGCCGCACATCGTTATTGTCGGCGGCTCCGATCAGGTCGAGATAGGTGGCATTGGCGTAGAACACCCGCCCGCTCTGGTCAGTGACCAGGATACCGTCGAAGGCATTGTCGACCACCGCCTTGAGCAAGGGATTGCCATGCACCTTGCTGGCAAGCCGCATGATGCCGGAGGCCATGGCGAACAGCGCGCTCACGCCCACGGTGCCGAGAACCGCCAGCAGCGCCAGCATGTAGGTTTTGGTGTATTGGGGTGGGATATAAATGAGGCCGGCGGCGGCGCCGACCAGCAGCAGCACGACCAGCAGCACCATGAAGATCGAGCCTGAGCGAGGCGCGTTCTGGCTTTTGTCAAAAGCCTGCCGCCCAAGTCCCTGAAGAACTTGTTCCTGAGCTTGCCGCTCGCCGCCCTCTGGCGCCGCTTTCGGCGCTGCCGGATGTTGCGCTGCCATGACTCCTGAGTGCCTTAAGCCGCCCCATTGGCGCAAGAGCCAGTCGCGGCCAATCGCGTCCTTTGGATAATTTCCCGCCCTTTTGGCCGGTTACCTGTGGATCGCCCGGCGCAATTTCATGACATAGCCGATCACCTCGGCCACCGCCTTGTAGTGCTCGGGCGGAACGGCCTCGTCGATCTCGACGGTGGCATGCAACGCACGGGCCAACGGCGGGTTCTCGACCACGGGAATGGCATGTTCGCCGGCGACCTGCCTGATTTTCAGGGCCAGCGCATCGACGCCCTTGGCGACGCAGATCGGCGCTTCCATGCCGCGCTCGTATTGCAGGGCGATGGCATAGTGGGTCGGGTTGGTGATGACCACCGCCGCCTTGGGCACCGCCGCCATCATGCGCCGGCGCGACTTAGTCTGGCGTAGCTGGCGCATCTTGCCCTTGATGGCCGGATCGCCTTCGGTGTGCTTGAACTCCTCCTTGAGTTCCCGCAGCGACATTTTCTGCTTCTCGTACCATTGCCGGTACTGGAACAGGTAATCGGCGGCGGCCACGACCGCCATGATGGCGACCACGGCGCCGAGCAGCTTGAGCGCCAGCGACTGCACCAGCGCCAGCATGACGGGCAGGTCGCTGCGCACCAGCCCTTCGAGCCGATTGCGCTCCGGCCACATCAGCGCGGTCAGTACCGTGCCGACCAGAACCAGCTTGACGATGCCCTTGGCGAAATTGGCAAGCGCCTGCACGGAGAACAGCCGCTTCAAGCCCGCGAGCGGAGAGATCTTGGAGAGCTTGGGTGCCAGCGACTCGAACGACCACACCAGTTGGTGCTGGATCAGGTTACCGCCAAGCGCCGCCAGCATCAGCAGCAGGAACGGAATGGCGATGGCGGCGATCATTTCACCGCCGATCTTCTGGAACAGCCGCGGCAGAGTCGGACCGTCCATTGGGATGTCGTGCGCATTGGCCAGCAGCCCGCGCATGGTGGTGGTCAGGTTGGCGCCCATGCCGCTGGAGAAGGCCATCAGCACCAGCGTGGCGCCGGCGATAATGAACCAGGTGTTGACCTCCTGGCTCTTGACCACGTCGCCGCGCTTGAGTGCCTCCTCCAGGCGCTTTTGTGTCGGTTCTTCTGTTTTATCGGTGCTGTCGCTGTCTTCGGCCATACCTGCTCCAGATTTGCTCGCTCCCGGTCAACTGTGCGGCGCGAGTTCGCTGAGCACGCCTTCGAGATAGCCGGTGAAGGTGCCCATCATGGCGCCGATCACCAGCAGCAACAGCAGCAGGCCGAGCAGGATCGACAGCGGCAGGCCGATGAAGAACACCTGCATTTGCGGCATCAGCCGCGACAGGATGCCGAGCCCGAGATTGAACAGCAGTCCGAACACCAGAAACGGCGCCGACAGCTGGATTCCGATCTTGAACGACGTGGCGATGATGCGGGTCATATGCTGCGCCGCATCACCGATCAGGGGAATCTCGCCCGGCGCAAAGATGGTGTAGCTGTCGTTCATCGCCGCGATGACCAGGTGATGCAGATCGGTGGCGAAGATCAGCGTGACGCCGAGCACGGTGAGAAAATTTTCGACCAGCAGGCCTTGCTGGTTCTGAGTCGGATTGACCGCGGTGGCGAAGCCAAGGCCGAGCTGCTGGGCGATCACGAATCCGGCGACCTGCAACGAGGAGATCGCCAGCCGCGCGGTCAAACCCAACACGGCGCCCACCAGCAGTTCCTGGAACAGCACCAGCAGCACCGGGCCGAGCGCCTTGAGATCGACGGCATAGGCGCCCTGATGCGCCGGCAACAGGATGGCCGTGAGCACCAGCGCCATCGCGAGCCGGACCCGCGACGGCAAATTCATTTCGCCGATACCCGGCAGCAGCATGACCATGGTGCCGACGCGCGCGAAGGTCAGCAGGAACGCGGCGGCGAGCGCCGGCAGGAATGAAATATCGACCCGCATTAGAAGATTACCCGCTGACGATGCGGGCGGCGATCCGCAGCATCTCGGCGTGCAGTTTTTCGGCCATGAACGGCAGCGCGACCAGCAGCGATACGAATATCGCCAGGATTTTCGGCACGAAGGCGATGGTCATTTCCTGGATCTGGGTGAGCGCCTGCAGCAGCGAAATGGCGACGCCGACTGCCAAGCCCACCAGCATGACCGGGGCCGAGACGATGATCAGCGTGTAAATCGCGTCGCGGGCGACGTCGAGAACTTCCGGTCCGGTCATTTTTTCCGCTCACGCTCCGTATTAAATGGGCATCCTCATGATTTCTTCGTAGGCCGCGATCACCTTGTCGCGCACCGCCACCACGGCATCGATGGCGACTTCGGTCTCCGCCACCGCGGTGACGACGTCCACCATGTTGGATTTGCCGTTGGCCATGGCACGCGTCTGTATGTCGGATTTGCGGCCGGTCTCACTGACGGCGGTCATGGCTTCCTTGAGCACGGAGGCAAAGCTCGTCTCGCTGTTGCCCGCGATCCCCGGCGGACGCGCGAGCGCGAGCGAGGGATCGGCGGCAAGGCGTGCGACATTGGCATAGGCGCTGGCGGCGGCGAGCGGGGTGGCCATGCTGGTTTAGTCCTTATATTTTTCAGGCTTTGAGGATGTCCATGGTGCGCATCATCATGCGCCGGGTGGCGCCGATCACGTTGACATTGGCTTCGTAGGACCGCTGCGCCTCGCGCATGTCGGTCATTTCCACCAGCGAATTGACGTTGGGATATTTGACGTTGCCGTTCTTGTCGGCCGCCGGATGCCCCGGCTCGTATTTCAGCCGGAACTCGGAACTGTCGGTACGAGTCTTGCCGAGTTCGACCACGCGGGCATCGATCATGTGATCGAGCTGGCTGACGAAGGTTGGCACTTTGCGCCGGTACGGATCGGCGCCGGGCGATGTCGGCGTCGAATCGGCATTGGCGATGTTTTCCGAAATGATACGCATGCGGCCGGCCTGGGCGCGCAAGCCGGACGCGGCGATCGACATGGCCTTCATGAAATCCATCGAGGCTCTCCTTCAGGCAAGATTGGGTTAGCGTTTGCCGATCGCGATCTTGATGAGACTGAGGCTGCGGGTGTAGAGCGCGGTCGCCGCCTGATAGTCCATCTGGTTGGCGGCCACCTTCATCATCTCGTCCTCGAGGTTCACCGAATTGCCGGCCGGGCGCACCTCGTAATTGCCCTTCTCGGTGCGGAACGCCGAGCCGCTCAAGCTCATGCCGCCGATATGGCCGCTCTCGGTGCGCGTGAGCGAGACGCTCGACACCGTGGCCGGGGTGACCTGAGTGGGATCTTCGAATTTCGGCGCCTTGAGATCGCGCCCGCGGTAATTCGGCGTGTCGGAATTGGCGACGTTCTCGGCCAGCACGCGCTGGCGCTCCTGCGCCCATTCCATCCGGGTGCGCAGCATCGAGAAGATCGGAATATCGCTGATCGCCATGGCGCCCCCGCAAAGTTCCCGTCGGCGGCCGCAGCCGCGCTAGGCAGACTTTGCCGGGCGTATGGTTAACGGCGGGTAAAGGAATAGTGGCGGAGCGCCGCGAGCGTCATGAATTTACCATTGTTAACGGTTCGAAATCGGACCGGATAAGCGAAACAAGGCTTTATTTGTTAATGCTCTGTTAGTATTCAGGGCGGCAAATTGTGCCTAACGGCATTAACCATTCGGGCGATTCCCGCCCGAGTACCGCCAGCACCACGGACGGAGCGCATTGATGTTCGACCTGTTCGGCTCGGAGATGCCGATGGCTTTGAAATTCTTCATTGCCTTCGCGGTCGTTCTTGGCCTCATCGGGCTCACCGCCTGGCTGGTGCGCCGTTTCGCCGGCAATCGACTCGGCAATGCCGCCGCGCGCGGACGCCAGCCGCGGCTGGCGGTGATCGATGCCGCCACCGTCGACGCGCGCCGCCGCCTGGTGCTGATCCGCCGCGACAATATCGAGCACCTGCTGATGATCGGCGGTCCGACCGATTTGGTGGTCGAACCCAATATCGTGCGCGCGGTCGGTTCCCGCGAAGTCACGCGCGAACCCGCCCGCATCGAACCGACCATCGGCCGGCAGACGCCGGCAGTCGAAAGCACGCGAACGGTCGAAAGCACTCGACCGATTGAAAGCTCTTGGCCGCTGCAGCCGTTGAGCGAGCCGGTCGCGGTTCCGGCGCCGCGTCCCTATCGCTCGCCGGCGACCGAGGAACCCTGGCATGCGCCGGAGCCCGGCGCGCGTCCCCGCCCTGCCGACAGTCTTACCGGGCTCGCCGCCGAATTGTCGACACGCCTCAATACGCCCGAAATGCCACCGCCGCCGCGCCACGAACCGGCGCCGCGCGCCAGCGCCGCTGTGCCCACCGAGTCGGCGGCACCGGCGCAGAGCGATCATAATCTCGCGGAGATGGCACAGCAGCTCGAAGCAGCACTTCGCCGCGCGCCGGTCACCGATCCGCTGGCCGTGCCGCCGCCCCCCACCTCAGCCAGACCCGAGTCGCCCGCGCGCGCGCCGACGCGCGAATTCAAGTCGCGCGTCGAGCCCAAGCTCGAACCGAAATTCGAACCCAAGCTCGAACCCAAGCTCGAGCCCAACCTTGAGCCCAAACCGGAGCCCAAGTTCGAACCAAAGTTCGAACCAAAGTTCGACCCCAGGCCGGAGCCGGCGGCAACGCCGGGCAAGAACCTCTACGATAATCTTGAACAGGAGATGGCGAGCTTGCTCGGCCGTCCGTCCGGAAAATCGTGACAGGCTTTTCCGGCCGCCGTGTCCGTCTTTTGACGGTGGTGGTCGGAGTAACCGGACTGGCCCTGGCGGCGGCGACGCCGGCGGCTGCGCAAGATATCAGCGTCAATTTCGGACAAGGCGGCGGCCTGACCGAGCGCGTGATCCAGATGATCGCGCTGCTCACGGTGCTGTCGCTGGCGCCGTCCATCCTCGTGATGATGACGTCGTTCACGCGCATCGTGGTGGTACTGTCGCTGCTGCGCACCGCGCTCGGCACCGCCACCGCGCCGCCCAATGCGGTGATCGTCTCGCTCGCGCTGTTCCTCACCGCCTTCGTGATGGGTCCGGCGCTGCAAAGCGCCTATGACACCGGCATCAAGCCGCTGGTGGCGAACGAGATCACCGCCGAGCAGGCGTTCGTACGCGGCACGGTGCCGCTGCGCGCCTTCATGCAGAAGAACGTGCGCGAGAAGGACCTCAAGCTGTTCGTCGACATGGCGAAGGAAGCCGAGCCCGCCAGGCCGGAAGATCTTTCGCTGCGCGTGCTGGTGCCGGCCTTCATGATCTCCGAGCTCAAGCGCGCCTTCGAGATCGGCTTTCTGCTGTTCGTGCCGTTCCTGATCATCGACCTGGTGGTGGCCTCGGTGCTGATGTCCATGGGCATGATGATGCTGCCGCCGGTGGTGGTGTCGCTGCCGTTCAAGCTGATCTTTTTCGTGCTGGTGGACGGCTGGAGCCTGGTGGCCGGCTCGCTGATCCAGAGCTACGGGACGTAGCGGCTTTCTTATCCCTCCGCGCTTCGCGGGGAGGATGGCCAGCCAAGCTCGCCGGGGTGGGGTTTGCTCACCGCCTCGCCCTTAGCGGATCACCGCCGTTCAGCGCGGCAAGATCGAAATCGACCCGGTCGGCGATTGGTCGGGCTTGAGCGGCACGCTGGCCGGCACTTTCGGCGGCAGCGGCGAGTTGGCGGCCGCCGGCTTCACCGGCTCGGGCCGAACGGTTTTTGACGCCGATCCTTTCGGCTTTTCCGGAACTGCCGGTATGGCGGGCGAAGCGACTTCCTTTGCGCCGGCCGGCAATATTGCCGCCTCCGGATAGCGCGCGCGCATGTCGCGCAGGAATGTATTGAGCGTATCGACGCTCGCCACCCGTCGGGCGACGTTCTGGAATTCCTGGCCGTCGGTGCCGACCGGCGCGCTCACCACGTCGAAGGCCCGCCGGTCCGGCCCGTCCGCCATCTTGACCGCGTATTTCTCGCGCAACCGCTCCAGGCCGATCGGCTCCTCGCCGAGCGCAAAGCCGATCGCCGCGCGCAGGATGTCGGAGCGCTCGCCCCCGTTCAACGGCGCGAAGTCGCGCCAGCGCTCGCCATAGAGCAGCTCGATCTGTTCGGCGGCCTCGTGCCAGCGATGGCCCGCCCACAGAATATCCGAGCGCAGGCGGATGGCCTCGCGAGCCTGGATATTGCCGATCACTTCCAGCGCCAGGTCGTGGCGGCCGATATCGGACATGGCGCGGGCTTCGAGCAGCAGCCGCTGCTCGCGCACCTCGTTGGACAGCTCGGCCGAGCGCGTCGTCTGCAACGCGGCAAGCGCGCGATCCGGCTTGCGGTTCATCAGATAGATGATGGCCAGGCGGGTCGCCACCTGCGCACGCGCGGCGCCTTGCAGGCGGTGATCGACCTGATGCTGGAGCAGTTCCGCCGACTGATCGAGCAGATCGACCGCCACCAGCCGGTCGGCCAGCCGCCGGATCATCTCGTCGCCACGCCGCCCGATCGGCGTCAGTTCGCGGAAATCGTAGAACAGGCCGAGCGCCTCGATCGGCGACATGGCATCGCCCTTGCCGGCCAGAAACAGGCTGTCGAAGGTCACCGCCGCCTCGTCCTGGATCTTGCGGGTGAGATCGGAATTGGGATGCGCCAACATCGCCGTGCGCATGACATGGAAGGCGTCGCGATAGCGGCCGTCCTCGGTGTAAAGATGCGCCAGCAGCTTGAGGCCTTCGACCTCGGTTTCGTCGCCCCGCCATACCGTGGTGAGCGTCTCGAGTTCGTGGATGACGTCCTTGCGTCCCATGTCGCCGACCGCGAATGTCAGCACGATCTCGCGCAGGCGGCCTTGCGCGGCGGCGCGGCGGTCGCGTGAGACCGCGGCGGCACGGTATCTGGTGAGCGCGTCCTCGGCGCGGCCCAGCCCTTCATACAGCCGGCCGACCAGCACCGCGAGCGTCGGCTCCAGCTCGGGCGGCACGCCAAGGGTCTCGAACTCGTTGACCACGCGCTTGGCATCGCCGAAATCGCGCACCTCGACGGCCGAGCGCAACGCCTCCTGCATCGCCGTGCGCTGCAATTCGAGCGGCAGCGCGCCCATGGCGGCGTCGACGTTCTTGAAGGCGTCGCGCGCTTCCGGCCACTTGCCCTGGCGGGCATAGGCGATTGCGCGCCAGATCGGAGCGTCCTGCTGGTTGCCGATCGCCGGATTGGATAGGTCCTTGAGCGCTTCCTCCGGCCGGTTGAGCAGGACATTGGCAACGGCCTTGAGCACGCTGCCGGTGACGTCGTCGTTGCCGCGCTGGTCGGCGAGCGCGACTTCGAGAACGGCCTTAGCCTCGGCCGCCATGTCGCGCGCGAGGTAAAAGCGCGCGAGATTGAGCCGCGCCTGTTTGCGCCTGCTGTCGGGCGCGGCGGAGGCCATCCGGATCAGTTCGGCCTGGCGGTCGCTGAACTTGGCCTCGCGGTCGAAGCCCCAGAGCTGGGTGTCGAAGGTCAAGATGCGGAAGCTGGGCGCGAGCTGCTGCTGGCCGAGCGCCGTCGCCGACAGCGACAGCCCGCCCGGCCGGCTGATCGTGACCTTGTCGGGCGCGAGCTCGGCCGCGATGTCGTCGGCGATCGGCTGCACCACCACGCCATGGGCCGACGGCAGCGCGCGCAGTTCGACGAACTCCTGGGCCTTCAGGAAGCCGCGCGCCGGCCCAAGCCCGGTGATCACCATCAGCCGGTCGCCGACGTCGGGATCGCTGAGACGATGCACCTTGCGCGCGTCGTCGAACGGAATGGCGATGCTGGCGCGGCCCTTGCCGACGATGCTGCGCGCGATGCCGAGCGGGCGCGTCGGCACGGCGACGGTATCGCCGAGATTGACGATCCAACCCGGGCCGTCGGTGTCGAGACTGACGAGTCTTGGCCGCTCGAGACGAATCCGCACGATGGCCTCACCGTCCACCCCGCGCTCAAGCGCGGCGCTACGGACCAGGTCGCGGGCATCGGCCGTGAGCGCGGCCAGCTCGATCTTGGCCGCGCTATCGAACACCAGCCACAGCGTGTCGGCGCGGCGGAACGCCGCCGCCGGCGTCGGCACCGCGAACGGGAACTCGACGCGCAGATTGTCGCCGGAGCGATGCACCGCGACCACCACCGCCGCATTCGGATTGGGCGCTGGCCGCGTGGCCTCGGCGGCCGCGGATTTCGCAGGCTCTTTCGGCGCACTCGGCGCGGCGATCGGCGGCGCGACCACCTCGATCGGCGGCGCGGCGGCAGGCGGCGCGGGGCCTGGATTTTCAGCCACTTTCGGTGGCGACGGCGCGGCAGGTTTCAGCGGCTGCTCCGGTGTGGCAACTTTCGGCGGCTGTTCCGGCACGGCTGCATTCTTGGCCGGAATGGTTTGCGGCGCCTCGATCGCCGGCACGGGGACGATTTTCTCCGCCACCGGCGCCGCCGCCGGTTTGGGCCTAGCGCCATCGAGACCGATATCGACCACGATGCTGCGGTCCTCGCGGAACGTGCGCACCGTCGGCGTGCCGTTGAGGGTGAAGGTGACCGTGACGGATTCGAAATCGATATCGGTGTCGATCGATTCCAGCGTCGACGGCAATGCCACCTTGGCGTCCGCTAAATCCCATTTGATCTGCTGATCGAAACTGAGCGTGAGCTTGCCGTCGGCCTGCTCGGGCACGACATTGGCGGTTTCCGGCATTTCAAACACATAGCGGATGAAGGTCGGCTGGCTCGCGACCTTGACGCGGACCGATGCCGGCTTCTTCTGCTTGGCGGCCAAGCGCTGCTGATGCAATTGCCGTTCGGCCTCGCGCGCGCGACGCGCTAGGTCGTCGACCACCTCCTGCGGCAGACCGGGCAGCAGGCCCTTCCAATTCTCGGGCATGAGGTCGACGAAAAATCGTTCGGCCGCTGTAATGGTATTGACCTTCACCTTGCGGGCGAGCGCCAGACGGATCGCGCTGCCGTCGGGATCGCGCCGTACCACGCTGATATAATCCGGCGCGCTGGCATTGATGCGCTCGACGGCGATCGCCACCGGCTTCTTGAAGCTGATCACCATGATCGCGCCGGAGACATCGACCTTCGCTTCCACCTCCTGGTCGAGGCGAAACACCAGCCGCGCAAAGCCGCCGTCGGTGAAGACCTTGACCTCGCCCTTGACCGGGTCGTCGGCTTTAGCGCCGCCGGCAAAGACGAACGCCAGCGCGAGCACGACCGTCAGCCGGCGGACAAGCCACGGCCGCAGCCCTGCGCCGTCACGCGCGGGCCTCTGTTTCAAGCGGAGTGGCAAAGCCGTCATGAAGCCGTTCCACGCGGGCAGAGACTGCCGGTCGCGACAGACTAGGGTTTGGCGTTTAACGTGGCGTTAACCGTGACGCCTTGCTCGCGCCAGATTCAATTCGGCTTGCCTTCGATCTTCGGCAATTGGTCGGCACTTTGCGATTTCGATGGCGAACTGGCGCGGTTGGCAAGCTCGACGGTGAGCCGCTCGGCGCTTTCCGGCGACATCAGCGCGAGGATTTCCGACATCTTGCGCGGATTGATCTGGGTCGCGACGTCGACCAGGATTTTCAAGTCGAGGCGGTCGAAGATGCGGGCGGCGTCCTTGCCCTTCATGTTTTCGTACATGGAGACGATGCTCTTGAAGCGTTCCGCCTCGGCCTTGTCGCGCGCGCCCATTGCGGTGTTGACGCGCGCCTCCACGTCCTTGAGCTCGACGACCTTGGCTTCCAGCCGCTTCTCGGCAGCCTTGAGCAGGCTTTCGCGCATTTCGATATCGCGACTGCGGGTGTCGAGCTCCTGCCGGCGGTCCTGCAGGCGCTCGAGCACGGCGCGCTCGCCCGGCGAGGTGATCTTGCCGGGCTCGAGCGGATAGGAGTTGCCGGCGACTTCGAGCTTGGGCGCGTCTGGGGCTTTCTCGCTCACCTTGAGCGGCTCCCCTTTCGCCTTGTCCTCGCTGCCGATCGAACCGGTGACATCGCGATAATTGGGATCGTTGAAGTTGAACATCTCCTGCGCCCAAGATTGCCGGGACGTCTGCCGTGCGGCCGGCGTAACCGGCATCACCTGCTTGTCGGCCACGACGATTTTGGGATAGTCCGGCACGCTCTCGGCCGTCGTGATCTGCATGTCGGTCTTGTTGCGGCCTTGCAGCCGCTCGGCCAGCGTATAGCCGCCGTCGAACACGAGCCCGGAGACCTTGAGCGCGAACAGGCAGATCGTGGCCAGCAGCACGATCGGGATCAGCCGGAAATCGCGCGCCAGACGCATCATGCCGCAAGCCCGCCCGCTAGCCCGCTCATGCGCGCGCGCGTGCGTTCGGCGAAGGCTTGCGCGGCGGCGGCAACGGCGTGGGCATCGGGAGCCGGTGCCGGCTCGCCGGCCGGACGGCCGAGGTTGACGATGCGGGTGAGCCGCGCCAGCAGTTCCTCGCCGGCCTTGAGCTGGCGTTCGATATCCGTGGACAGCTGCCCGCTTCGATCCAGCCGCGCGCTCAAGACCTGTTCGCCGTCGCGCATCGTCGCCTTCAGCCCGGCGATGGCGCGCTCGGCGATTTCGGTGGCGGTGACAAGCTCGGAAATGGTCGCGCGCAGCGATTGCTCGTCGGCCTTGAGCAGACGCAGCTGCCGGTTAAGCCGGACGCAATACAGGATGGTGAGCAGCAGCAGGATCGAGACCATGCTCTCGATCAGGAATCCGTAATGGGTGCTCACTGCGCCTCCATGCGATTTGTCGGCTCATCCGCCTTCTCGAACATGGCGAACGTGGTCCGCGGTTTTCGCAACGCCTTGGCAACGCGCACGGCGACCCGGTCGCCGACCTTGCCCATGCGGCCTTCGGTCAGCGTGACGTCGCCGCAACGCACGCTCACCAGCGCGTCGGGTTTAAGTTCGAGCATCAGCGTGTCGCCGACATTGAGGCTCATCATCCGCCGCAATGGCAGCCGCGCCTCATACAGCACGGCATCGACATCCATCTGCGCCTGGCCGATTTCGGTGGCGAGATGGCCCTCCCAGATCGGGTCGCGGCCGAACTTCTCGCCCATGAACATCTGCAGCAGGACGGCGCGGATCGGCTCGATGGTGGCGTAAGGCAGCAGCAGCTCGATATTGCCGCCGCGATCTTCCATGTCGATGCGCAGCCGCACCAGGATCGCGGCATTGGCCGGGCGCGAGATCGCGGCAAAGCGCGGATTGGTCTCGAGCCGGTCGATGTTGAACTTGACCGGCGAGAGCGGCTTGAAGGCAAGCTCGGCATCCGCCAGCACCACCTCGATCATGCGCTTGACCAGGTTGGTCTCGATGGTGGTGTAGGGCCGGCCCTCCACGCGCACCGTGCTCTGGCCGCGCCGGCCGCCGAGCAGCACGTCGATGATCGAATAGATCAGGCTGGAATTGACGGTGGCGAGGCCGAAATTGTCCCACTCCTCGGCCTTGAACACCGCCAGGATCGCCGGCAACGGTATGGAATTGAGATAGTCGCCGAAGCGCACCGAGGTGATGCGGTCGAGCGAGACTTCGACGTTGTCCGACGTGAAGTTGCGCAAGCTGGTCGTCATCAGCCGCACCAGGCGGTCGAAGACGATTTCCAGCATCGGCAGGCGCTCGTAGGACACCATCGCCGAATCGATGATGGCGCGAATGCCGGAATTGTCGTTGAGCGAAACGTCGGCCAGGCTGAAGCCGAGCAGACTGTCGATTTCGTCCTGGTTGAGGATACGCTCGGCGCCGCCCTTGGTGGACTGGAACCCGTTATTGCCGTCGTCGACCATCGCCGCCCATTGCGCGGCGGCTTCGTCGACGCCGCGTTGCGCAGCCGCTTCCGAATTTTGCGCCGGCGCGCCGGATTCCGATTCCAGCGCCACGCCCCATTCGGCGGCCAGTGCGTCTTGGTCGATCTGGGTATTTTGCGCCATGCTTAAATCATCTCAGTTTCTATTTTGCGCATGACCTTGTCCGACCTTGCTTCGCCCGCCGAAGCGGGCTTCGCGAAGGCGGGAAACCGGTTCCCATCCCCGATCGGGGTCGAGGACATGCTTTTCTGGGTCATGCGCTCACTGAATGACGATCTCCTTGAACAGAACGGCGGTGATGCGATTGGGTGCGACCGCGGCATTGACCCGCCGGGTCAGCTCTTCCTTGAGCCGGTAGAGGCCGGCGGAGCCGTCGAGATCGGTCGCCCGCAATTCGCGCAAATAAGTCTGGAAGGCGTCCATCACCCGCGGCATCAGCGGCTGGATCTGCGGCACCAGGTTGGCATCGGGCAATTCCAGCACGATCTTGACCTTGAGATACTGGGTGCGGTCGGTGCCGGCATTCGACAGGTTGACCAGCACGTCGGGCAGATCGACGAAGATCGCGGGCTTGACCACCGCTTGCACCGGCTTGTCGTGGCCGGAACTGCCGAAGAATAAATAGGCGCCAACGCCGCCCCCGCCGACGACCAGCAGACCAGCCGCGGCGATGATCATCACCTTGAGCGACGGTAGTTTTCTTTTCGGCGTCGCCGCCGGCTGTTCGGTGTCGTCGTCAGGCGCCTCGTCAAGCTCGGCTTCTGCCTGTTTCGCCTTGGCTGCTGCC
The DNA here is from genome assembly GCA_016185205.1 of Hyphomicrobiales bacterium. GTDB lineage: Bacteria > Pseudomonadota > Alphaproteobacteria > Rhizobiales > Xanthobacteraceae > Pseudolabrys. Next base: position 41,823 of record JACPOA010000038.1, read on the forward strand.
ATGAAATACCCCGGTTCACTCGTGCTGGGCGGATCGGCCAACGGCGTCGCGCCAGGCAAAGCCGCAGATGCGCGACCTCGCGCCCCCCGTCCGGAAAGGTAGGTCGGTATGGTTAACAGATGCTTTCTCCGGTTCCCGAACCGGGAATCTTTTGCCGGGTGAAGCCGCCGACAGGGCTGTTTTTGCCCCGGTACGGCACCCCGTCATCTCAACTAAGCCTCTGATATCTATCGATTTATCGACTTGGCACGGCGGCTGCAATGCAACTGCTAGCCGCCGGCTTGGGAGAGTCAGTGGCGACGACTTCGGCGCGGTTGGCCTCGGGAGGGCGCAACCCCCACGCCGGTTACCAGGGGAGTGACCGATGCAGAATGCACTTCTGGTCGGACTGTCGCGTCAAGTCGCGCTCAGTCGCGAACTCGACGTGGTTGCCAACAACATCGCCAATATCAACACCACCGGCTACAAGGCCGACGGCGCGTTGTTCGAGGAATATCTCTCGTCGGCGGCGCGCAGCGGTCAGAACCAAGGCCGCGTCAGCTTCGTGCGCGACCGCGGCACCTGGCACGACCTCTCGGCCGGCCCGATCGAAAAGACCGGCAATCCGCTCAACGTCGCCATCGACGGCAACGCCTTCTTGGTGGTGCAGACGGCGCGCGGCGAGCGCTATACCCGCAACGGCGCGCTGCAAATCAACGGAACCGGCGAACTTGTGACCAGCGAAGGCGATGCGGTGCTCGGCGATGCCGGCCCGATTGTTTTCCAGCCGACCGACAATCAGGTCACCTTCAGCAAAGACGGCACCATCAGCGTGCGCGAGGGCACCTCTAAATCCGATTCCGCGCGCGGCAGCTTGCGGCTGGTCGCCTTCGAGGGCGCCCAGCAACTGCGGAAGGACGGCAGCAGCGCCTTCACCACCATCGGCGATGCGCAGCCACAACCGACCAAGGCATCGCGCATTATCCAGGGCTCGATCGAAAAATCGAACGTGCGCGGTGTCGTCGAGATGTCGCGCATGATCGAAATCACGCGCGCCTACACCCAGATCGCGGCGATGCTGAAACAGCAGACCGACCAAGATCAGCAGAACCTCAACAAGCTGGCGGAAGTCCCGAATTGATGATCGAGGAGATCTGAAATCATGCGCGCACTTCATACCGCGGCGACTGGAATGAAGGCCCAGGAACTCAACGTCCAGGTCATCTCCAACAACATCGCCAACATGCGCACCACCGGCTACAAGCGCCAGCGCGTGGAATTCCAGGATCTGCTGTACGAGCATGTGAGCCGCATCGGCACGCAGACCTCGGCGCAGGGCAACAAACTTCCCGTCGGCATCGACCTCGGCGGCGGCGTCAAGACCGTCGGCACGCCGCGCCTGATGACGCAGGGCACGCTGTCGCAGACCGGCAGCAGCCTCGATCTCGCGATCCGCGGCGAAGGCTTCTTCAAGATTCAATTGCCCGACGGCACCTATGCCTATACCCGCGACGGCTCGTTCCAGATGGACGCGCAAGGCCGCATCGTCACCGCCCAGGGCAACGTCGTATCGCCGGGAATAACGATCCCGACCAACGCGACCGGGCTGACGATCAACGCGCAAGGCCAGGTCTCGGCCACCCCGCAGGGCACAACGACACCGACCATACTCGGCCAATTGACGCTGACCCGCTTCATCAATCAGGCCGGCCTGCTTGCCGTCGGCGACAACATGTTCACCGAGACCCCCGCCTCCGGCACGCCGCAAGACGGCCAGCCCAATACCGACGGCGCCGGCGATCTGCAGCAAGGCAATCTCGAGCAGGCCAATGTCGAAGCGGTCAGCGAGATCTCGGACCTGATTGCCGCGCAACGCGCCTACGAGATGAACGGCAAGGTGATCACCGCAGCTGACCAAATGATGTCGGCAACCTCCAACCTGCTGCGCTGAGGCTAAATCCATGATCCACACCCTCACACTCGCCTTCGCAGCGCTGATCACGCTTGCCGTGTCGGCCGCGGCGCAGACCACCGCCGCGCTCATGCAAAGCCGGCCCGTGCTCAAAGCCGAGGCCATCGTCACCGGCGATATCGTGCGGATCGGCGATCTGGTCGAGCATGCCGGCATCGTGGGCAACATTCCGATCTTCCGCGCGCCCGATCTCGGCTCCACCGGAACGGTGCCGGCCGATGCCGTGATCGAAGCGGTGCGCGCCCATGCGCTGATCGGGCTCGATACCGGCGGCTTCAGCGAGGTGGTGGTGACGCGCGCGAGCCGCACGATCCCGGCCAAGGACATCGAGGACTGCGTCGCCAATGCCCTGTCCAAGCAATTCGCGCTCGGCGCGCCGAAGGACATCGCGGTGAATTTCGAACGCGAGCTGCGCGCGATCCAGGTCGAGCCGTCCGCCAAGGGCGAGCCGCGCGTCACCCGCATCAATTTCGACACGCGCAGCGGCCGCTTCGATGCCACGCTCGAGATCCCGACCGGCGCCACTCATCGCGGCAATTTGCGGCTGTCTGGCCGCGCGGCGGCGACGGTGGAGATCGTGACGCTGCTGCGGCCGCTCGAGCGCGGCGCGCTCATCAAAAGCGCCGACGTGGCGGTCGAGCGGCGCCCGCGCGGCGAGATCGGCCGCGACATCGTCAGCGACAGCGAACAGGCGATCGGGCTCGCCGCCCGCAGCGCGTTGCAGGCGGGCCGGCCATTGCGCGCGGCCGACCTGATGAAGCCCGAACTGGTCCAGCGCAACGAGACCGTGACACTGGTCTACGAAGTGCCCGGCATCGTGCTGACGGTGCGCGGCAAGGCGGTCGAAGGCGGCGCCGAAGGCGACGTGATCAGCGTGCTCAACGAGCAATCCAAGCGCACGGTGCAAGGCGTGGTGGTCGGCGCCGGCCGCGTCGTCATCAGCACCAGCTCGCCGCGGCTGGCCGCCAATATCGCGCCCACCGAAACGGCAGCGAATGCCAAGACGCGCTAACCCGTAAACGTGAAAGTAATGCCGATGAAAGTTCTAACTGTGGTGCGTCATGCGATCCTGGCCACGATCGCGGCTTCGTTGCTCAGCGGCTGCGCGGCATTCGAGCGGCTCACGAATATCGGCCAGCCGACGCCGTTGACCGCGGTCGACAATCCGACCGCGCGGCCGGGTTACAAGCCGGTGCAGATGCCGATGCCGGCGGCGCAGCCCGCCTCCTACAATCCGAATTCGCTGTGGCGCAATGGCTCACGCGCCTTCTTCAAGGACCAGCGCGCGCACCAGATCGGCGACATTCTCACCGTCAAGGTCAACATCACCGACAAGGCCAATATCGACAACGAAACCAAACGCAGCCGCTCCAATACAGAAGACTCCGGCGTCACCAATTTCTTCGGCAAGCAGAAACTGCCGGTGCTCAATTCCGCTTTGCCGACGCGCATCTTCACCGCCGATTCCACCGCCTCCAGCGACGGCAAGGGCTCGGTCGACCGCAAAGAGGCGTTGCAGACCAACGTCGCCGGCGTGGTGACGCAGGTGCTGCCGAACGGCAACCTGGTGATCGAGGGCCGCCAGGAGATCAGGGTCAATTTCGAGATCCGCGAACTGATCGTCGCCGGCGTGGTGCGGCCGGAGGATATCGAAAGCGACAACACCATCGACTCCAGCAAGATCGCGCAGGCGCGCATTTCCTATGGCGGGCGCGGCCAGATCACCGACGTGCAGCAGCCGCGCTACGGCCAGCAGGTGCTCGACGTGATTTTGCCGTTCTAGTGCGCATGACCCCGAATATAGGGCAGCGGTTTTCGGTGAATGTCTTGCGTAAACAAGTGGGTTTGCCAGTCAGTCGCGTAATTTAACAAGCTCCCGCGCCGTTTGCGTTTCGCGAGCGTAAGACGGCGTCAACGACGCGGCCTCCGGACTGCTCCCCAGCCGGAGGCCGCGGTGTTTTTTGGGGGGGGGCATGAATAGATCTTGGGGTTGACGCAACATAGACATACACGCAAGAATGGTGGAATATTTCTGGATGTTATAGATAACTCTGGATTATCGATGTCGAC
>JACPOA010000039.1 GCA_016185205.1 Hyphomicrobiales bacterium
ATAGCGTTGCCGGATGGCCCGCACCGCTGCAGGTTGAAGCATCCTGCAATGTTACGCCGAGTTAACCTCTCTTGGGAGCCCGTCCCCACAAGTTCTTGTCCAACTGTGACAAATTTGTCTTAGTTATTTATGGACAGGCCCCTAGTGCGGGAGGCATTGGTCACCACATAGCCAGTCAAGTCGTCGGGGTCGGCCGCCGGATAAAGTGCCTTTGCCGTAGTGTGTACGCGCTCAACTAATGACGCAAACGCCGCACTATCACTCTCGGTAAGAGCGTGCACGGCCTCCTCAATAGTTACGCGGTCGGCTTCGTGGTCCAGCTTCTTGCCGCTCGTATGCACGAGCATCGTGTAGTTCTTCTCCTTGTCATTCACGACCTCGTTAAGATAAGCAACCGTAACCAAAAAGCGGACGAGCGCGTCGCGCGCCTCCTGCGGATTGCCAGCCTGCTGCAAATACTTCAGCCGGTACGGAACCTTCTTGTCGAGGGGGAAGAAAGCGTCTTGGCCGGTATACTTGGCGTGCGGCGGAAAATTGACCCACTTCTCGGTATCGTTCTGGAAAGTGTTGTTCAAGTCGAGGCGCGCGGGAGTCGCCGTCACCCCAATGTAGAACCCTTCGTCGCCGATGAGTTGCCCCACCAGATCGTTGACAGGCGTCTTGGCCCCTTGGTTTACCTTGGTGTTGGGGGTGGCGTAATCAGCCTCGTCGTCGACGACGACCACTTTCCCCAGTCCCTTGACCCGCTCGATCAACTTCTCAAGGTCGCGTCCATTCTTTTTGCAGAACACGACGAGTTCCTGAGGCATCTGATCGTCGGCCGTCTGTAGCAGCTCCGTTGACGTACGTGGCGCCGGTGCCAACCCTGACGCCTTAAAGCGGCGCAGATTCTGCGAGAGCAAGTCGACGCTGTCGTTCATGAGGTGGACGATAATCTTGTGCCCTTGGTCGAGAAGCTTGGCCGTAAGACAGATCATCATCTCCGTCTTGCCGCTCTGCGGTTCTCCGTAGATGACGAGTGCCGACGTTTTTGCAGTCGTCAGGTTTTCAACAGCTGCAGTGACGGCGGCCTCGATACAGTCAGTCTGAATATCCTCGCCTTGGAGCCGCTGGAGCTGCTTAGCGTAGCGACCCGTGAGCTTCGCCTTGTCTTTGAACTTCGCGAGATTGAACGCACTCGTCATGATGCACCAGAATCAGTTTGAGTGTTTCGACATCATGGTCAGCGCACAGAACTGCAAATCATACGATAGGCAAATGACTGATTGCCCGTGACCACCGCGCATCTACCACGACCCAATCGTCTCGGGTGACTTAGACCGATGTTGTATGTCACCCGATTGGCTCCCCCAAACCTAGTTGATGGTCCGGTTCGCCACCCGCCCAGAAACGAGTGCTCGAACGGGTAGCAGTCCGCCGCCGTCCCATCCGGCGACGTCACCGCTCATAGCGCGCACGCCTGATCGTACGTCCGCCCATCTCCCATTACTCCATCCACATTGGCAGCAACACCACAACGCTGCCAGACCTATTCATACAACCCAGCCTTGCGGATCTCGTCAAGATCGATGGCGTCGACCTTGCGGAGCAGGTCGAGCTTGTCGCTCGTGATCTTGCCCGGAATGCAAATCGCCAGCCCGGCCCGGGAAATGGATGGCGGTTCACCAGCTCGGTCGGCATGCTGAGTTCGCGTCCGAGAGCCATCCGTGCCTCTCCCGCAGTAGACGCCGGCCTCGCGGAGACAGCGGGCGATGAGCAGGGTGACCTGGAAATCGAAGTTGACGATCAGCAACGGTCGGACATGAGGCGTATGCGAAACGCCGGGCCGGGCATCGACTCGCTGGAGCGGGATACTAGGAAGCGCCGACAAGTCTCAACCTAGCCCCGACGCGCAACAACGCTAAACCCACGCCTCCATTCGATGAACAACGAAGTCCCTTGCGGCCTTTCGTTGGCAATCGGAGGCAGATCAACAGCTCGGGCGGCAGCGAGTTCGCGGCCGAGTGCGCGCGCGAGCAGCCTCACCTCGTCCTTGAACAGCTCGCGCAGCGGCCCGGACAACTTCACGTTCAACGGGGGAGCTGGCGGAGACAAGCCGGCTCCACCGAACGGTGTCAGGCGACGCCGAGCTTCCCGCGCTCCCTGCCCCGCGGAGTCGAGAGCTTCTCGGGCGTCAGAAACTCGGCCAGATCCGCTGCCTCGTAGAACGGTCGGATCTCGATCTCGCTCGCGTCCGGCATGGGATTGGGGCAGCGCTTCGCCTAGCCCACGGCCTCGTCCATGTCCTTGACCTCCCAGATCGAGAATCCGGCGACCAGCTCGTAGGCCTCGGCGAACGGCCCTTCGATGACCGTGCGGCCGGCGCCATCGATGGCGATGCGCTTGGCCTCGGCGGTGTTCTTGAGGCCGGCGGCGGCCACGAAGATACCGGCCTTGACCAGTTCCTCGGTGAACCGGTCCATCGCCGCGAACGCCTCGGGCGGCGGCGGCGGCGCCTTTTCACTGGCTTCAGTGGCTTTCACGAACACCATGACCCGCATCGTCTGTCTCCCTGTTCGAGAGGGCCTCTTTGACCTCTCCTCGGGACGACGAACGAGCGCGTCGAAAGCCGACAGTATCCTGAGAATTCTTCTCGACGTTCGAAGCCCGCGGTAGGAATTGCCCGCTTCAGCTTCATCAGTCCTTGCTAGAGCGCGCTCTTGCCCACCCTTCGAGACGCGGCCTGCGGCCGCTCCTCAGGGTGAGGTCATATTTTGGTGCGTCTACCCAGAAAGATCTACGGCCCCGGATGCAGCCCCGGCGCCTCCTGGCCCGTCCGGGCCACATACTCCGTGTAGCCGCCGCCGTACTGGTGAACGCCGTCGGGCGTCAGTTCCAGCACCCGGTTCGAGAGCGCCGCCAGGAAGTGGCGGTCATGCGAGACGAACAGCATGGTGCCCTCGAACTCCGCCAGGGCGGCGACCAGCATCTCCTTCGTGGCCATGTCCAGATGGTTCGTCGGCTCGTCGAGAACCAGGAAGTTCGGCGGGTCGAACAGCATCTTGGCCATGACCAGGCGGGCCTTCTCGCCGCCGGACAGCACGCGGCAGGGCTTCTCGACATCGTCGCCGGAGAATCCGAAGCAGCCGGCCAAGGTGCGCAGCGTCCCCTGCCCGGCCTGCGGGAACGACTCGTCGAGCGATTCGAAGACCGTGTCGGCGCCGTCCAGCAGTTCCATAGAGTGCTGGGCGAAGTAGCCCATCCTGACGTTGCTGCCCAGGGTCACGGTGCCCTCGTCCGGCTCGGTCGCGCCCGCGACCAGCTTCAGCAGCGTGGATTTGCCCGCGCCGTTGGCGCCCAGGACGCACCAGCGTTCCTTGCGGCGCATGCGGAAATCGAAACCGGCATAGATCGGCTGGCTGCCATAGCCCTTGTGGACGTTCCTGAAGCTCGCCACGTCGTCGCCCGAGCGCGGCGGGGTGCGGAACTCGAACTGGACGGACTGGCGGCGTCGGGGCGGCTCCACGCGTTCGATCTTGTCCAGCTTCTTCACCCGGCTCTGGACCTGGGCGGCGTGCGACGCCCGCGCCTTGAAGCGCTCGATGAACTTCATCTCCTTGGCGAGCATCGCCTGCTGGCGCTCGAATTGCGCCTGGCGCTGGCGTTCGCCGACCGCCCGCTGCTGCTCGTAGAAATCGAAGTTGCCCGAATAGGTGGTGAGCGACCCGCCGTCGATCTCCACGACCTTGCCGACGATGCGGTTCATGAACTCGCGGTCGTGCGAGGTCATCAGCAGCGCGCCGTCGTATTTCTTCAGGAAATCCTCCAGCCAGATCAGGCTTTCGAGGTCGAGATGGTTGCTCGGCTCGTCGAGCAGCATGCCGTCAGGCCGCATCAGCAGGATGCGGGCGAGCGCCACGCGCATCTTCCAGCCGCCGGAGAGCAGGCCGACGTCACCGTCCATGCGTTCCTGGCTGAAGCTCAGGCCGGCGAGCACCTCGCGCGCCTGGGCGTCCAGCGCATAGCCATCGAGCTCCTCGAAGCGGCCCTGCACCTCGCCATAGCGCGCGACGATGGCGTCCATGTCGGCGGCGCGCTTCGGATCGATCATGGCCGGATCGACCATCGCGGCCTCGAGCTCGGCCATCTCGGTGGCCAGCGCGCTCACCGGCCCGACGCCATCCATCACCGCCGCGACGGCGCTCTTGCCCGACATCTCGCCGACGTCCTGGCTGAAATAGCCGATCGTCATGCCGGGATCGATCGTCACCTGGCCATCGTCGGGCCGGTCCTCGCCGGCGATCATGCGGAACAGCGTCGTCTTGCCGGCGCCGTTGGGCCCGACGAGACCCACCTTCTCTCCCTTCTGGATGCCCATCGACGAGTCGATGAACAGGATCTGATGGCCGTGCTGCTTGCTGATGTTGTCGAGGCGAATCATGGGGTCCGTGATGGCGGGAAGAACGGCGAGGCTGATGACAGCCAAAAGTTACGGGATTGAGGCTGCCTGCCTGGCCGCAGGGTCTCAGGATGGGTCAGCCGCGGATGTGCGCGATCGTCACGCCGGGGTCGGGCGCGGATCGTCGAGCACGCTCGCGATATCGGCGCGGCTGAAGTCGTCGCCGATGAACAGCAAGGGCGCACCGGCGGCCCTGGCGGCGGCGTAGATCAGGCAGTCGGCGAGGGTCAGCCGTGCCGGGTGGCCGCGCCCCTTGCCGTAGCGGGCGAAGGCCGCGACCGCGGCGCGCGCCACATCGTCGGTGATCGGCACGACCTCGACGCCCGCTTCCTCGAAGGCGGCCGTGATCGCGGCGTCGGCGGCCTCGGGTTCGACGTTCAGGAGCGTGGAGAGCACCATGGCCGTCTCCAGCCGCACGAGCGGCGTGGTCCGCCGGACATCCGCCCGTTGGATCGCCGCCGCGATGCGCGGCTGGTCCGGCTCGCGGGCGAGCAGCGCGACCAGCGCGGAGCTGTCGATGAACATCGGGACTTCACGCGCTCCAGAGGTCGTCGATCTCGTCCCGCGTCAGGCGTCGCCCGCCGGGGCGGCCTTTCGCAGCCAGCTCGTCGGCGATCGCGGACAGCCGGACGGCCAGCGGCTTGCGTTCACGGTCACGCTCGATCTCGGCTTCCAGCGCGGCGATGATCGCTTCGGTCATCGTCGTACCACGACGCTTCGCGAGGTCGCGGGCGAGCGCCGCGGCGCGGGGGTCACGGATGTTGAGGGGCATGGGTATCGCCTGTCGGTTGGCCGGGCTCGCATAGGGCATATCGCATTCTTTGTAAATGCAATTCTGCAATATCTGTCTTTACACTTGATGTCAGACCGCACTTCTTGCCTCCATGGCGTTCGGCAGAGAGTGCGTAGCCGCTCTGGGTCGTCGGACCGCCTCTTCATCAGGGACAGCTCGCATTGCGCCGCCGCGAGGGGCAGCGCTGTCATGGATCGATCAGACTAGTGTCTAATTGCAAAATAACACGATATTAAGTATCATGCTACGGTCATCTCTACCATTTGAGGTATGCCGTGGCGCGGGTGGCGGTGGAACTGCAGTGCTCTGCGGAGCAGCGATCGGAGTTGGTAGCGCTGTCGC
>JACPOA010000052.1 GCA_016185205.1 Hyphomicrobiales bacterium
CGGCAAGGCCGTGGTCGTGGCCTACTTCCTCGACAGTTCGCGGCCTCGCGCCTGGATCGAAGGCATCTTCGCCGGCGCCTGGATCGCCTTCACCCATACGCTGGCGGCGCTGCTGCTGGTCGGCGCCCTGAAGCTTTTAGGCACGGTCGGCCTGCTGGGCGCGCTGCGCGAGGTGCGCAATGTCGAGATGGTCTCGTACCTCTTGATCCTGCTGATCGGCATCTGGCGGCTGTGGGCCGGCATCACCGGTCGCGTGCACGAGCATCATCACGGCGATGACCATGGGCGTGGGCATGATCACCATCACCACGATCACGATCATCACCATCACGCGGACACCAAACAGCGTACGCTCGCCGGGTGGCTGCTGCTGACGGCGGCCGGCATCGCGCCCTGTGCCGGCGCCCTGGTCGTGATTCTGCTGGCGATCGCGCTCGACGTCATCTGGGCGGGCGTGGTCGGCGTCATCGCCATCGCACTCGGCATGGCGATCACGCTCTCGGCGATCGGCCTTGCCTCGATGGTGGCGCACCGCCTGATCATCGCCGACGGGCGCAGCCAGGAGATCGGCCGGTTCACGGCGATCGCGGCCTCGCTGATCGTGATTGCCACGGCCGGCACGCTGCTGCTGGGCTCGCTAGAACGCTTCTTCCGCTGACATGGCCAACCCGAGGACACCAGCACGGGTGTCGCGCCCCATGCTGGGCGTGCTTTTCATGTGCGCGGCCAGTGCGCTGTTTCCGATCATGAACGGCATCGTGAAGCTTCTGGCCGCCACCTACGAGCCGACGCAGATCGTTTGGTTCCGCATCGTCGTCCACCTCGGGCTGGTGGCGCTGGTCTTCACGCCGCGTATGGGCCTTGATCTCTTCCGTACCCAACGCATCGGGCTGCAGTTCCTGAGCTCGGTCATGATGCTGCTGTCGACGCTGTTTTTCTTCTCGGCCGTGAAGTTCGTGGGCGTCGCCGAAGCGATCGCCGTGAGCTTCGTGGCGCCGCTGGCCGTGGTGTTCCTGGCCTGGCCGCTGCTCGGCGAGCGGATCACGGCGTTGCGCATCGCAGCCGTCGTCGTGGGCTTCGCCGGCGTCCTGGTGGTGATCCGGCCCGGCAGTTCGGTGTTCCAATGGGCCTCGGTGCTGCTGCTCGGCAGCGCGCTCTGCTATGCCGGCTACCAGATCATCATCCGCCGCCTGGCCGGGCTCGACCATCCGGCGACCTCGATCTTCTACAGCGTGCTTCTCGGCTCCATCGTGATGTCGGCGGCGATGCCGTTCGTCTGGACCTGGCCGCGAAGCTGGACCGATTGGCTGCTGTTGCTGTCACTGGGCGCCCTGGGCGGCGTCGGCCATTACTGCGTCGCCCGTGCGCTCACCTATGCCTCGGCCAACCTGATCGCACCGCTCAACTACACCCAGATGATCGGCTCGGTGATCGTGGGCTACCTGATGTTCGCCGAGGTGCCCGACGCCTACACCTGGCTCGGGACAGTGCTGATCATCGGGGCAGGGTTGCTGGTGACGCTGCAGGTCAGAGGGCCAACCGCGAAATCCTGAAGACGCTGCACTGCGCATCGTGAAAGACGGCATCGCGTTCGTAGGAGAAGCCGATCTTCAGAAGAACGCGTTCGGAAGACAGGTTCCCCTTCATGACAATGCCGACAAGGCTCGGCTCGGAGCATTGCCTTTCCCAGACCGCCACCAGCGCCTTGGTGATCTCGGTGGCAAAGCCTTGCCCCCAAGCACTCCGTACGAAGGTGTAGGCGACTTCCAACTCTGGAACGCCTTCCAGCTCGACGTGACGCAGGCCGGCGCGGCCAACGAAGGCTCCGTCATTGGTCCGGAGCGTCCACAGACCGAGCCCATGATCGGCCCAATGACGCAGGCTGGTCTCCAGGTAAGTGGCCGTCTGCATGGGTGTCCTGACGCCTCCGAGGAATCGCGACACCTCGCCATCAAGATGGAGCTGCACGAGAGCGGGCAAATCTTCACGCGCGAGCCGCGTGGCTTTCAGTCGGGAAGTGGCGAAACTGTCCATTGGATCACGTCGAGTATCACTGAGGCCTTTCCCCAGCCATACCCTTCCTCGTATGACGGGGCAGGGAAGAAGAGTGTGGAGGAAAGAATGCCGTATCTCGTCGCCGCCGACCTGCCCACAGTCCCCGCCGGCCAGCGCTTCCGCGAGCTGCTCGAGCGGCCCGGCATCCTGCAGATGCCCGGCACGCACAACGGCATGGCGGCGCTGCAGGCCAAGGCCGCGGGCTTCGATGCGCTCTATCTTTCGGGCGCCGGCATGTCCTCGTCGATGGGCCTGCCCGATCTCGGCGTCATCACCGTCGACGAGGTCTGCTTCTTCATCCGACAGGTCACGCGCTCATCGGGCCTGCCGGTGCTGGTCGACGGTGACACTGGCTACGGCGAGGCGCTGAACGTCATGCACATGGTGCGCGCCTTCGAGGATGCCGGCGCCGGCGCGGTCCATATCGAGGACCAGATTCTCCCAAAGAAGTGCGGCCATCTGAACAACAAGAAGCTCGCCGACCCGAACGACATGGCGGCCAAGGTCGCCGCCGCCGCCAAGGCGCGTCGTCACCTGTTCATCGTCGCCCGCACCGACGGGGCCGCGAGCGAGGGCATCGACGGCGCCGTAGCCCGCGCCAAGCGCTATGTCGAGGCGGGCGCCGACGCAATCTTCCCCGAGGCGCTGAACAACGCCGAGATGTTCCGCGCCTTCGCCAAGGCCATGCCCGGCGTGAAGCTTTTAGCCAACATGACCGAGTTCGGTCAGACGCCGTTCTTCACCGCCAGTGAGTTCGATGCCATGGGCTACAAGATGGTGATCTGGCCGGTGTCCGCGCTGCGCGTCGCCAACAAGGCGCAGGAGAAGCTCTATCGCACCCTGAAGCGCGACGGCGGCACGCAGAACATGCTCGGCGAGATGCAGACTCGGGCCGAGCTCTATCAGACGATCGGCTATCACCAGTACGAGGCGCTCGACGCCTCGATCGTCGAGACCATCGTCCCGCAAGGCATGCCGCAGCGGTAATTCAGCCCTGTGCGGGCCCGCAAGCAGGACGCTTTAGCGGGAGCGAACGGCGTCACCGTGGTGATAAGAATCTTCGAGAAAAGGAGTACGCGTCCGGGGATATGCTCTCCGCATATGTTCGAGCAGGGCAACGCTCTCTAGTGGCCGAGACCGAGCTTCACGGAAAGGAACTTTGCGACTGGACCCACGAGAATTGGGCTCAGCAGCGCAAGCACTCGGAAGATCTGGTCCACGCTGAAAGCCGAAGCCACGGTCGGCACGCCGAGCCGCCTTCGTGCAGCGTCGAGCGAGACCGCAGCGGGCAGGAACGTGAAGACCAGGCCACCCACGTAGCAGATGCTTTGGATCGCAATGAAGCCGTTCTTGAGTTCTGTGAAGGCGCTGTAGTTGTTCTTGAAATCGTCGACCCTCTCTTTCTTTAAGGCGTCGACCTTGCTGCTATACCCCGGATCGTCGACTTTAACGCCTTGTGCATTGAGTTCCTTCCGCGCGGCTTGCAACGCCTCTCGGTCGGCAATGATCGTATCCTTTCCCACAACGAGAGGACTTGGCCAAGTCGACCATGAGTCGACGGCGATGATGCCGGCAACCAGAATGGCTGCCGTGGCAAAGAGCACGAGGTCCAGCCGACGGCTGAGTTGATCGAGTTTCGACAAATCGGCTTGAGGGACTGCCCCCTGGGCTGGGGGCGTCAGCCTCTGGGCTTGCACGAGAATGCCGGTCGCCGCGGCTGCCAGCGCAGTACCGCCGAAGGTCGCCGCGATCACTGAGATGTAGAATTGCCACTTCAGGATGATCGTCAGATTAGGGGTGGTCGTCAGCTTGTCGTGGATACGCTCTATTGTGTTGGCGTTAAAGTCATGTCCAAACAGTTCGAGCACTCGAGGCGAGGCCGACGCCATCGCGACCGCAAGTAGCGCGAACCAGATGAACCATATTTTCAGAACCGGCGGCCATGCCCGGACGGCCCACACGCCGGCATTGGGTATCCACAGCGATCGAAGGGCGATCACGCCGGCAGGGACCGCCAAAATCACTAGCAACACGGTAGACGAGATCGCCGTGATGCGGTTGGCAAGTTCGCTTACGCGCATGTCGTTGGTAATAGTCGCCACTGCCTTGATGTCGACGTCCGACAGCACTCCAAGAGTTCGCGCCCACGGGCTCAAGAGCAACAGCCAGGGCGCTAATGCTAGTGATGGCAGGATGATCAGCGCAATGATGCGGGGATAAGGCGACGCATTCATCTCTGCTCGCAATGGTAGCAGCTTATTTTTGATTTGCAAGCCGATCTGCCTGACCTGGCCGGCCGGGCGTTCCTGATCGCCTGCTATAATAGGTTGTGTGATGGTAATTGACTCTTCTCAACCGGGTAAAGCAGGTGTATGAAGAATTAGGGGCAGGTGCGAGCATTGCGTGCATGTTCGGCAAGCCTCAGGGGAGGGCTCATTGCGAAGGCGATACGCGCTGCTTGCAACGGTCGCTGCCACGGTCGTGGCGGCTTGCTCGCCCTACGATTTCTCAGCACCAGTGAGCAGTCTCGACGCAAAGGCGAAGGCGCTGGATAGCGCCGTAAGCGCCGGCCATCAGCAACTCGTGAGCGATGTTTCGACGGCCTACCAACGTTCCCTGATTGCCCGTCGTGCTATCGTGGTCGTCTCCGGCTGCAACAAGATAGTCGACCCGAGGCTCAAGGAGCCGACGGACGAGGAGGCCAGGGCACCGGTTTCCCGTGAGCCGGCGACGACCGCCTCGCGTGCACCGCGGCAACCCTGCGGCGTGTACCTTCCCGCCGACAACGGTAAGCCCTTTCGCGATCGCTCACCAATTGTCCCAGAGCTGGCCGACGCCGTGAAGGCTCTGACCGACTACACGGCCGGGCTTGCCGCGGTGACGAACGCCAAGGATCGGGCTGACTACGACTCCGCCGTTTCCGATCTTGCCAGCACGGTCTCCAGCCTTGTGTCTGAAGCAGGCGGCGTAGGCGCTGCAGCCGGCGCGGCAGTCAAAGCTGGAATTAATCTGCTCGGCTGGATAGTTGGCACCGCGCTGGACATCCAGCGCTTCAACACCTTGAAGGCGGCGGTCAATGAAATGAACACGCCGGTCAGGAAGGGCAAGCCGTTCAACGTGGTCGTCATGGCGATCGCACAACAGGTGCGCACATTGGCGCAGCAGCGGCGAGAACTGTTGCAGGACGATATCACGGCTCTGAAGGCGAGCCTTGGCCCACAAATCAGCGAGGAGACGTATCGGCTCAGGCTGGCCGACGTCAATGCCATGAGCGCCGCTCTCGATGCGCTAAACCAGAGCAGCGTATCTGAGGCCGCGAACGCCCTGATGCTGGCGCATCTGCAACTAGTGCTGGCGGTGAATTCTTCAAACCCGAACATCCAGAATCTGACCAATACACTCAAAGCGCTGGGCGACAAGGCCTCGGCGCTGCAGACCGCCTTGAGCACCGCTTCGAGCGCGAAGCCTGCGTCGTCCCACAACAAGGGATCCTAAGCCATGGCAGAAGACCTCACGCCGACCGCCGGCGAGACGCCAAACAGTGCCGAAGATGACGAGCCGACCGTCCAGGATATTCTCGATGCACGCGATGCGGCCATCGCAGTCATAGACGCGCAGATCGCAGCCACCGAGGCCCTTCAAACGGGCGGGGTCGACCCTATCGACCCTGCGCTCAAGAAGCTTCGCGCCAAGCGCACGGAGATCGAGAAACTAACTACTGCGGCCATTGCCGCGAGTTCTGAGTTGGCTATGGCCATCAAGGCAATGAAGAAGGCCACCGAGAATCTCGCCGAGACGGCGAAGGCCATGACGACCGTCACTAGTACCCGGAATCATAATTGACTGATACGTCGGCCTTTGACGCGTCTCTGGTAGACTTTCCTTTTTGTCCAGACGAAGGGCTTTGGATGCTTGTTGTAGGCGTCGATGAAAGCATCGATATGCTCCCTGAGCTGCTTGA
>JACPOA010000053.1 GCA_016185205.1 Hyphomicrobiales bacterium
AAGCAGTGGGGGCTGATGCGGCGGACCGCATGGCCGACATGAAGAAGTCGGACATGGCGGAGGCGGCCGAGCAGTTGCTCGCCACGACCGATTGGCTGCCCTCGCTGATGCGGACACCGCAAGCAGCGTATCAGTATGCAGCACAATCATCGACTGCCTCGGATGGGCATGCGAACGCCTATGCCGACATGGCCGAGTGATCGGCAAGACCGGGATCGCAATGCGGTCCCGGCCTTCTTGTCAACAATTGTTAATTTTCGGCCGCGCGCCTAACGGCGCGCGGCCATCGTCATAATCCTCATATCCCGACCGACAGCATTTCAAGAGCACGGGAAGAAGAGGCGCGTCGTGGCCCGTTGTGGTCCCTCACCAAGAGAGCCAGTGGTCGATCGTTTCCGCTGGATCAGCCGTCGCTCCGACGAGACCAGATCAGCATGGAGCAGCCGTCGTTGTGGCCCCCGTTTGCGAGGTCGACCGTCGGGACGATCGGAGTCTCACGCCGAAATCGTATCACGGGCTCGAACTCCGCGAGGTCTCTTCCAGAGGCATCCGAATGTGCGCGCACAGATGCAAAATCGAACACTGTCGATCCCCATGTCGGATCTTTGTCATCGTTGACGCCAGCAAGAGTCCTTGCCCTCAGTGAGGCCGTTTCCTTGTGACGGTTGGATGATCGCAGCCATGGTCTCTCTGTCAGTTCGTTGATGTGCCGCGTCCTCTGCAACCTCGAATGGACGGATCAGGCCCGAGGGACGGCAAGAGCCTCGATCGCCTTCCCGCAACGGCTGCGCCGGCTTTTTTCCCCTGCCGCAAAGTGGCGGCATTCCTCGCGGAAGACAAAAAAGCCGTCTCAGCCGTCCTCCGCGCTGCTGCGGGCCTGACGGCTGCGGGCCGATCGCTCCCCGGGCCAAGGACCGCCATCGAGGCCGCGACGGTCGCGGCCCGACAACAGAACGGAGACACCATGGCTACCATCGGCACCTTCACCGCGTCGAACAACGGCTTCACCGGCTCGGTCAAAACGCTCACGCTCAATGTCAAGGCGACCTTCGTCGCCTCCGAAAAGGACAACGACAAGGCGCCAGACTATCGCATCCGATCGGGGGCAACGGAGTTCGGTGCCGCCTGGAAGAAGACCGCGCGGGAGAGCGATCGCGAATATCTCTCGGTCAAGCTGGACGATCCGAGCTTCCCCGCCCCGATCTATGCCTCGCTGGTCAAGGGCGAAGGCGACGACAGCTACACACTGATCTGGTCCCGCCGCAACGGCGACTGATCCCCCGGCATCGATCCGCCCCGCCTCCTCGGAGGCGGGGCTCATTTTCGTGCCCATGGCCGACGCGAAGGAAGGAAGGGTGGGTGGAAGACCTTCGGCAAGAAGCCTGATCATATTTTCCAGGACGATTGCTAAGGGCTCTGCCCTCGCGCGCGCAAGGGTGAAGCACCGAAGTCGGTGCCGGCTGGAGCGGTTTCCCCGGTCTTCCGCGCCCACGAAAGTTCATGCCGACATTGTCGTCAGGGCGCGTGCAGACGCGCGCTCAATGCGCGCCCCTTCGGGCGGGTGATCCCCCTCCGCATCCAGCCGCCCTTGCTCTTGCTACCCCGGTCTCGCCGACGGGCAGGGTTGCAGCGCAGCGCTGCGCTTCAACCCAAGCCCATAGGAGAAAGACCCATGACGATGATGACCTTGAGCCGGAGCGAGCAGCCCGTGTCCGGCGGCTTTCGTGTGGACGTGTCGTGCGGCGAACGCATCGGCCGCGTCTCTTCGGAGTGGTTTTCCCGCCCTGATGACGAGCGTTATCTCAGCCTGACCGATCTTTATGACGCAGTGCGCCGCCGCGCTGATTGCGCCCAAACCCGCACCGTGGAAAGCCGAGCTGTGCGCGTGGAGGCAAGCCGCGACAATGCCGAACGATTGGCCCTGACGATGCCGGGTCGCAGCGAGCCGGTCGCGCCCACGCATTGGAGCTTTGGGCAGTTGTGCAGCCTTGTCGGCGCCCCGACATCTTACATGCGACAGCTTCCTGCACCCCTTGCCGGAATCAACCTGCAACACGGTTTGCTGTCACATCGTGGATTATCTTGACTCTGTGATCCTGTCTCAGAATCAGGCATGGAGCCGCGTCACCGGTGTTGCGGTGAAGCTCTTCAGACGTCCGGGTCAAGCGTTCCCGCAGCGTAAGCGAGGACAACGGACAACGCTTGACGCGGCGGCGACTCCACAAACTTGTCAAGGGGTGCAGGCAAAGTCCTGCACCCCTGCCACGCGGCGAGCGGGAGAGCGCGAGGGGAACCCCTCGCAAGCTAAACAAAAAGAGTCGCGCCGAAGGCGCTCCGCTTGGGTGTGTGCGTGCAATTGTATTTTACGAACCTTGACGCGCTGTCGCGTCCGCTTCCGCTTTCCATTGATGGCCTTGCAGTGAGGATCGTGCCCGGCGCGCTCGACGTTGGCGAGCGCGCCGGGCTGATTGACGGCATGCCGTTCATTCTAATGGATGACGGGAGCTACGATCTCCATCTCAATCGGTTCTTCCGCGCCTGCCCAGGTATGGGCGCGCGCTCGCCGAACACCTGGCGCTCCTACGCGCGGGACATTCTGGTCTGGGCCCGCTTTCTTTGCGAGCGGCGCGGCGGGAAGACAGTCTGGCAGGCCGACCGTCATGACGTTCTGGCGTTCCATCGGGCCCGGCGGCTATCGGCGGCTCCCTATCGCATCTCGGCGGCGAGCTGGAATCGGAGCGTTGCGGCGCTCGATAAGCTCTATCGGTGGGCCGTCGAAGAAGGGATCATGACGTCCTCGCCCTTCAGCTACAGCGTGACCCTTCGCAGGACGGCGGGGACTCGCGCGTTGCTGGCTGTGACGGCGAACCGCTCGCGCGAACGTGCCGCGCGGCGGCACGATATGCGTTTCGTCAATCTTGGCAGCTATCTGCTGTTTCGCGACGTGGGCTTGCGGGGAAGGCTGCCTGACGGTGCCGAAGACCCGACCTGGCGTGGCCGCAATGGCGAGCGCAACGCGCTGTTCGCCGAACTCCTGGTCACGACCGGTCTGCGGTTGTCGGAGGGCGGCAGCCTGTTACTCGCCGATCTTCCGCGCAAGGCGGACTCCGGCATGCGCTCGCTCCCGTTTGACCTTCCCGGCGCGGTCGCCAAGGGCGGACGACCGCGCCGCATTCGCATTCCCCGCCGGGTTTTGAGGCTCATCAACGACTACATCGATCTTGAACGCGCGATCTCGGCAGCCCGGTCAGAACCGATCGTGTCCAATCCGCTTTGGTTGACGCCGGATGGCGAGAAGGTCGTCGACGCGATGGGCAAGCGGGTCCGCGTCGACCGGCTGACGCCGGGCGAGCGCGGCCGTGCGTTGACCGGCGCGCCCGGCAAGGCGCAGCATGCCCTCCTTTGGCTAACGGAAGACGGCGAGCCCGTCCCGTCAGCAACCTGGGAGGCGGCCTTCCGCCGCGCCTGCGCGCGCTGCCGCCGTTTCGGCATCGACGTTAACGTGACGCCACACACGCTGCGGCACACCTTCGCCGTCAACATGCTTTCCATGCTGATCCGTGAGCAAATCGGGGTGGTGTTCGATCCGCAGGATCGGCATGGCGCAGCCTACCGCCGGATTCTCGGGGATCCGCTGCAGAAGCTCCAGCACCTGTTAGGCCACGCCAGCGTGACCAGCACCTACATCTATCTCGACAGTCTTGCCGAGGCGCAGGAACTGGTCGACGCGGCCGCTGATCGCTGGGCCGAAGATGCGGCCGGTGACGCGCAATGACCGATCTGACAGCGGGGCCGGTGCGCCGGCCGGGACGCCGCGCATTGTTTCCTGAGGCGTTGCCTGATCCCGAGGGCGAAGCCGCCATCGCCATCGCATCGCTCCGATTCACCGTCACCCTCGCGGATCGCAGTATTACGATCGATCTGACCGCGCTGTCTGGCCGCAAGGTGTTGGCCCAACCGCTTGCGGGCGCGCTCTGGCGCGCTTGTCAGGTCGGCGGCCCGGCCGGCTCGGTTTCGACCGCGGCAGCTTATGCCAACGCACTCAAGTTCTTCTGGCGCTATCTCGATTCCACAAAGCCCCGCGTCACTCGTATCTCAGATGTAAGCGCAGCTTGCTTCGACGGATTCGATGCATGGATGGACGAGAGTGGTCTGCATCCCAATCATCGGCTTCACCGCATGAGCAAGGTGCTCAATCTGTTCCGGCTCGCCGAGGCCGCCGAGCCGGGTTGTCTGCCGCCCGATGCCTCGCGGCGGCTGATGTACACGAGCGACCGACCAGGCGTCCGTGCCCTGCCACGTGATGCTTATGGCGATCCCATCGCCACAGCATTGCGGAATGCTGCTCGCGCCGATCTCACCACACTGATGGGTCGCTTTGCCGAGACGGATCGCATTTCGACGCTCAAGGATGCCGATCGGACCAACGCTTTGCAGGTTGCGCACGAACGCGCGATGGTTGTAGTCGACGCCGAAGGCGTCATTGGCCACCGGCATCCTATCTTCAAGCAGCTCTACACGCTTCGCCGCGAGAGTGGCTTGCCGAACGATCGCTTGGTCTACGATCTGCATGGCCGCAGGTATCTGCTCGCCGCCGATCTCGTGCCGCTGATGATTCTGCTGTCGCTCGATACCGGGCTGGAGATCGAAGCGATCAAGGAGTTGCGGGCGGATTGCCTGAAGAACCCTGCAGGCGGCTATGTCGAGATCGAGTATTGTAAGCGGCGGGCGCGCGGCGCCGAGTGGAAGCGGTTGCGCGTGCGTGATGGCGCTTCATCGACACCGGGCGGCCTGATCCGTAAGGTGCTGCAATGGACCGCTCCGGCGCGAGGCCGGCTTGCCGCCGTCACGCTCTGGGCTCACTTCGCCTGGGGGCGGTTGACCCCGCGTGTCCTCGCCACGAGGGAACTTGTCGCTTCATGGACCGAGCGACATGGTATTTGCGATGAAGAGGGGAAGCCTCTCCGGCTCAACCTGACACGCCTGCGCAAGACGCATAAAGCAGCATGGTATCGGCAAACCGGCGGTCAACTCGACCGCTTTGCGGTCGGCCACAGCGTGGCCGTTGCGGCCAATCACTACGCCGATATCCCCGCGCTTCGCCATATCCACGAAGCCACCATCGCCGACGCCATGGGGGACGCGCTCGATGCGGCTCTGCATCCGTACGTCCTGTCATCCGAGCAGGAGGCAGCCATTCGAGCCGATCCGGACAAGGCTGTCGGTTTGCCGGTTTCCGGCGGCGCGTCTGTCAACGCTCTGCTCAGCGGCGAGCAGGATGTCTGGCTCGCCAGTTGCGGTGGTTTCTACAAGGGCCCGTTTGGCGCCGAAGGGGACGCTTGTCCGTCACCATTCTGGGGGTGCCTCGAATGCAGCAATGCAGTGATCACCGCACGCAAGCTGCCAGCGCTTCTGTCGTTTCTCGGCTTCATCCGGGCGCAACGACAGTCGCTCAGTGAAGCCGACTGGATCGCCAAGTTCGGCCGCGTTCATGGGCGGATCGCCGATCAGATTTTGCCGCGGTTCAGTGCGGCCGAGATCGAACAGGCCGGCCAGCTCGCGGCATCGGACCCGACGCTCACTTACCTGCCACCGGAAGCTGGAGCACCATGATGCCCTCCGCTAACAACGCTTCGCTGGAGCCCACATCGCTTCCATCGGCCGTCTATGGCGACGACGAGCCCGTGCTTGCCGGCATTCCGGTCAGGGAGGATGCCGACCGAGCGCAATTCCCGCGCTTTGGCGATGACCACTGGGATTTGGGAGCTGCCATCTTCCGGGTGAACGCCCGCTACAGCAATTACCGGCTCAATTTCGCCCGTATCATCGATCCTGTGACCCGGCGGCTCGCCAAGGAGTATGTGCTCACGCGCCTGCGCATCCATGTGCCAGGATACCGGGCGCCGTGTGGTGTCGCTTGGGCGATCCGGCTGCTGCGCTACATCCAGCATTTTGCGGCGTTCCTCACCGCGCACGTTGGCGCCGTCGATCTGCGCCGGATCGACCAGCCCGTCCTTGACGCCTATCTGGTACACGCCCGCGATGGTGGCCGGCGAACGCCACACGAGACAGTGAAGTACGTCGAGGTCCCCATCGACCTGCATCATCTGTCGCCATGGCTGTCGGAAGGCGGCATTGGCTTTCTGCCGTGGCGTGGGCGTGCGGCTCACCATGTTGCCAAGCGGCCGCCGGCACCGGCCGAGAATGCTACGCCGCGCATTCCCGAACCAATCATCGGCGCCATGCTGCACTGGTCGCTCAAATACGTCGAGGTCTTTGCGCCGGATATCCTCGCAGCGCGAGCGGAGCTTGATGCCCTCGAAGCTCGTTGCGAGCAACTGATGGCGCAGGACGCCCGGGCCGGACAAGCGCTTGCCGAGACTTACCGCGCCCGCCTGATCAAATGGCTCGAGGCGCGCCGGATGGCCGGCAGACGCGTGCCGATCTGGGAGCGCGCACCCAATGTCGCCCGCCGCATCGACCCACAAACCGGCGCAGAGACACCTCCTTACAATCTTCACCTGATGCGCCTGCACGTCGGCGCTCCCGAGAGCGGCCGTATCAGCCAGTCCGAACCGACGGCACAGATGATTGATCAGGCAGCGGCCGAGCTCGGGACTGAGGTCGGCGGTCTCGATACGCCGATCTCCGTCGACCCGGACACCGGCCTGCCGTGGCGCGAACGCTTCGACGGCCTGAGCCTTGCCCGTGAGGAACGCATGCTGCAGGGCGCCTGTTACGTTATCTGCGCCTATCTCACCGGCATGCGCGACAGTGAGGTGCAGGCCATGCAGCCAGGCTGCGTGTCGACGGAGCGCAGCGCCGACGGCTTGATCGAACGCTACCGGGTGCGCAGCACCGTCTACAAGCGGCAGGGTGCGCGCGGCGTGACGGCCGACTGGATCACGATCGAACCCGTCGCCCGCGCCGTTGCAGTGATGGAGATCCTCTCGGCTCGCAATCGTCGTGAGAAGGGGCTATCGTCCCTATGGGTGGCGCTGAAGGACTGGCCCTGGAGCGCGGATCATCTCGGCATTGGTGCGACGCCGACGCTTAATCTTCTCCGCGAAGGTCTCGATGCGCGTTCTGGCAACGAACCGGTCATTCCTCGGATCGCGGATGAGCCCTGGAAGTTCACGACCCGGCAGCTTCGCCGCACGATCGCATGGTACATCGCCAACCGGCCGTTCGGCACGATCGCAGGCAAGATTCAATACAAGCATGCTTCCGTCGCCATGTTCGAAGGCTATGCGGGCTCGGCCCATGGCGATTTTCGCTTGGCGGTCGAGCGTGAACGCGCGCTCGGTCAGCTCGACGACATCGTTGCTCATTACGAAGCGTTTCTTCATCATGACGGTCCGGCGGGACCCGGTGCCACGCGATTGCGACGCGAGTTCGCGCGTGTGCAGGATGAGCTTGGCGATCTGCCCGGCCGGATCGTGGACCGCAAGCGGTTGCGCACGATGCTCGCCCATCTCGGTCGAACCTTGCACGTCGGCTTTCTCAACGATTGCCTGTTCGAAGCCGCGACCGCGCTCTGCCTAGCAGCCTCGCCGGATCCTGAACGGACTGCACCAGCCCTGTCGCGATGCAGCCCAGACCGTTGCCCCAACGCTTGCCTGACCGCGCGCCACCTCCAACCATGGCGGGCCTCGATCGCCGAGGGCGAAGCTTTGCTCAGCAACGGTCGCCTGACGCTGCTGCAACGCGCAGCCATTACGCAGGACAACGAGCGCAAGCGCCGGCTGATTGCACCCCTTATCGATGGTGGTACATGACCACGCGAACGGGTCCGAAGAGCGAGGCGGCATTGAGGGCGGCAATGGCACGACTGCTCGACGGTCGGCCCGAGCGCACCGACGGCCCGCTCACCGTCTCCAATCTGGCGCGCGAGGCCGGCGTCAGCCGGGCAACGGCGAACCGCGCGGTCGATCTTCTCGCCGAGTTTCGTGCTGCCGAAGCCCGCCACCGGCGATCATCTCCTCAAGCACTAAAGGATCGCGTCCGCTCCCTTGAAGCCGAGCTCCGGGCCGTGCGCGGTGCCGAGATGGCCGAACTGCGCGCGCTGACCCGCACGCTCGCGCAGCACATCCAGGTGCTGACGTTGCAAGTTGCCGAGCGTGATGAGGTGATTGCCGGCTTGCAGGATGAGCTGGCGCGATCGAATGAGGCTAAGGTCGTTCCGCTGCGGCGCTCGCCGCGAGACGGCGCTGGCTGAGAGCCACGCAATATCCTCACCGCCGGCAGGTCCTGCGGCCATCGGTCATGGCCGACGTCTCCTGTGCTCGCCCGTCGAGGCAGGGGCTCGGTTGTGGCAGACGCTGCCGGCCCGTCAACCCTGTTCCGCACCAGCAACCGTGAACAGGGTGTGACGGCCCGGCTCGCCGCGTCTGCCCCTGCCGCTTCGCCCTCGACGGAGAGGGCGAGCATAGGAGCCACCCATGACCACCGATACCAACAGCCAGGCCCAGACCGGCAACGACATCTACGAGCGCGTCACCAACCAGATCATCGCCGCCATCGAGGTCGGCGCCGGCGAGTACCGGATGCCCTGGCATCACGACGGATCGGCCATCACCACGCCCGTCAACATCGCCTCGCGCAAGGCCTATCGCGGCGTCAACATCCTCTCGCTCTGGGCTGCGGCGCAGGCGTCCGGTTATGCCGCCGGCATCTGGGGCACTTATCGCCAATGGCAGGAGCTCGGCGCCCAAGTCCGCAAGGGCGAGCGCGGCCATCTGATCGTATTCTGGAAGATCAGCGATCGCAACGGCGAGGCGGAGCGTCAGGACGGCGACGCAGATCAGGACGCGGCCGCCCGACGTCTATTCGCCCGCGGCTACACCGTCTTCAACTGCGCCCAGGTCGACGGCTACACGCCGCCCGAGATGCCCGTGCTTCCCGAGGTCGAGCGCATCGCGCACGCCGAACGCTTCTGCGCGGCGCTGGGCATCGACATTCGCCACGGCGGATCGCAGGCCTGCTACATCCCATCGAAGGACTGCGTGCAGATGCCCGAGTTCGCTTGCTTCCGAGACGCTGTTGCCTACTACGCGGTGCTGCTCCACGAATGCGGTCACGCTTCCGGCGCCAAGCATCGCCTCGACCGCGATCTGTCCGGACGGTTCGGCTCGGCCGCCTACGCCATGGAAGAATGCACGGTCGAGCTTCTCAGCGCCATGATTTGCGCCGACCTCAACCTCAGTGTTGAGCCACGACCCGACCACGCCCGCTACATCGCCTCCTGGCTCGAAGTGCTGCGCTCCGACAAGCGCGCCATCTTCACGGCTGCGAGCAAGGCACAAGAGATCGCCGACTGGATGAACGCCCGGCAAGCCAATGCTCATCGGCACGAAGTCAGGGGCGCCGCGTAGGCGCCCCCTCAGTGGGCCGTTTCACGGGCTCCACCGGGTGCGATCAGTTGACCGCACCCTCCCAGAACAGCGTCTCGATCAGCGGGCATTCCGGCAACGTCCCGTCGGCACATTGTGCGACAACCTTCTTGAGCACCCGCTCCATGCGCTTCAGATCGGCGATCTTCGCCTGCACGTCCTCAAGGTGTGCGGCGGCGACGGCGCGCGCCTCGGCACAGGGCTGGTTGCGCTCGTCGACGAGACGCAGCAGCTCACGGATTTCATCAAGGGAGAAGCCAAGCTCGCGCGCCCGCAACAC
Source organism: Hyphomicrobiales bacterium (assembly GCA_016185205.1). Taxonomy (GTDB): domain Bacteria; phylum Pseudomonadota; class Alphaproteobacteria; order Rhizobiales; family Xanthobacteraceae; genus Pseudolabrys. The sequence goes on from JACPOA010000053.1 coordinate 9,673, forward strand.
GAAGCGAAGGCGCCGCTCATGCGACGTGTCGTAGCTGCGATAGCCGCCAGCCGTGCGCGGCGGTTCGGGCAGAAGACCGACCTTCTCGTAATAGCGCACGGTCTCCAGGTTGCACCCCGTTCGCTCGGCGAGCTCGGCTCGCTGCAGGCCCTTCACCACGGCGTGATCGCGCATCGCAAAATCCCTCTTGACCCTGTAGCGACTACAGACCCCATGGTACGGCACGCATAGGATTTCGACAAGGAAAGAGAGAACGGACATGGTCGCATCGCGATCCGGAACGGCAGGCACGGCGCCCCCTGCGGCGGATCTTTCCGCGTCAGAGCGCGGTGAGGTCGGACGGCAGCGTCTGATCGCCGTTGGCGGCATTTTCGGCGCGCTCGCCGCCTCGTCCTGCTGCATCGTGCCGCTGATCCTGTTCAGCCTCGGCATCGGTGGCGCCTGGATTGGCAATCTGACGGCGCTCGCACCCTACAAACCGATCTTCGTCGCCGGCACCGCGGGCCTTCTCTGTTGCGGCTTCTATCTCGTCTACTGGAAGCCGCGGCGAGCCTGCGCCGAGGGTGCCGCTTGCGCGCGCCCCATTTCCAACCGTCTCGTCCAGCTCGCGCTCTGGATCGCGACTGTGCTCGTGATCGCCGCCTTCGCCTTCGACTACGTCGCCCCGCTACTGCTTCGCGCCTGACACCAAAAGGAGACCCGTCCGATGAACAAATATTTGAGCGCACTCGCCCTGATCGCCTCGATGATGACGGCATCGACTGCATTCGCCGGCGAGCGCACGATCACCTTCTCCGTCGACAACATGACCTGTGCCTCGTGTCCCTACATCGTGAAGAGTTCGATGGAGGGGGTCGTCGGCGTCGCAAAGGTCGCCGTTTCGTTCCGCGCCAAGACCGCAACCGTGAGCTTCGACGACGCGAAGACGAACCCCGACGCCATCGCGACCGCCAGCATGAACGCGGGCTATCCGGCCCATCCGGTGAAGCAGGGCAGTTGAGGTGAATGACCGCGCTCTGATCCGTGCGGGCACGGCTGGCGCCGTCCTCGCTGCGATCTGTTGCGCGACGCCGTTTCTCGCCGGAGTCCTGCCACTGGCCGGCCTCGGCGCATGGCTGGCAGGTGCGGGTCCGGTTGTGCTTCCCCTGATGGTCGCGTGCTTCGCTCTCGTCGCGTGGGCTATCCATCGTCGCCGTGCAAAAGCCGACCGCAGCGAGACCAAGATTCACAACGAAGGCGTGAAGCCATGAACGACTGTTGCGCATCCTCCTCGTCCCGGGACAAGCTTGCAGCTTCCGCATCCACGACGCTCCCGAGCTACACCGTGCGGCCGGGCGTGACGTTTCCGGATTGGTCTGTGGTCAAATCACCAGCGGTCAAGGATGCCCTGCAAGCAATGGTCGGGTCCGGCCATGTGTTCGATCGCTGGAGTGGCTACGATCCCGCCACGGACCGCGTTCGTGTTGCGCTGCTTAAGCTCTACGCCGAGGAAGGACGAGCCCCGACCACGGGCGCGCTTGCGGAGCGCGCGGGGTTGAGCGAGGCAGCCATCCGGTCTCTGCTCGAAGAATTCCGTCGTCGCGACCTTGTCGTGCTCGACGGCGAGCGGATCGTCGGCGCCTATCCCTTCACCGACCGGAACACCGGGCACCGGGTCACACTCCACGGACGTGTTCTCAACGCCATGTGCGCTGTCGACGCACTCGGCATTGGCGCCATGACTGATCTCGACATCACGATTGCATCGCGCTGCCGCCATTGTGGCGCGCCAATCCGGATCGCCACGCGGGACCAAGGACGGGTGCTTGCCCAGACCGAGCCGCGGACGGCCGTCATGTGGCAAAGCGTTCGCTACGAAGGCGCGTGTGCTGCGAACTCGCTGTGCGCGACCACCGCCTTCTTCTGTTCTGACGACCATCTCTCCGCCTGGCGCCGCCAACAGGCTGGGGACGAGGCCGGGTTTCGGTTGTCGATCGAGGAAGGGCTGGAGGCTGGTCGCGCTCTGTTCGGGCCGAGCCTCGCCGGCCTCGAAACGGCGGCACAATCGTCGGTCGGCTCGACATCGAAGTGCGCTGTAGTGGCGGACCGCTTTCGCACGAACGGTCGCAATGGTGGCGCCTACGATCTCGTCGTCATCGGCGCCGGCTCGGCCGGCTTCTCGGCCTCGATCACGGCCGCCGATCAGGGCGCGCAGGTGGCGCTCATCGGCAGCGGCACCATCGGCGGCACCTGCGTCAATATTGGCTGCGTGCCGTCGAAGACTCTGATCCGAGCCGCGGAGACGCTTCACAACGCGCGCGTGGCAGCACGTTTCGCCGGCATCACGGCGGAGGCCGAACTGACCGACTGGCGCGGAACCGTTCGTCAGAAGGACGCCCTCGTTTCCGAACTGCGCCAGGCCAAGTACACGAACCTGCTCCCCGCCTACAACGGTATCGCTTATCGCGAAGGACCGGCGCGCCTCGTAGAAGGTGGTGTCGAGGTGGACGGCGCGCGCATTCCCGCCGGCAAGATCATCATCGCGACCGGCGCGCGGCCGGCGGTGCCCGCCATCCCTGGCATCGAGACTGTACCGTATCTCACCAGCACGACCGCGCTCGACCTTGAGGAGCTACCGCGATTGTTGCTCATCATCGGCGGCGGCTATATCGGAGCGGAGCTCGCCCAGATGTTCGCCCGCGCCGGCGTCAAGGTCACGCTCGTATGCCGGTCCCATTTGCTTCCCGAGGCCGAGCCCGAGATCGGTGCGGCGCTGACGGGATATTTCGAGGACGAAGGGATCACCGTGGTCTCCGGTATCGCTTACCGTGCGATCCGCAAGATCGAGAACGGCATTGCGCTCGATGTTTCACGCGACGGCCAGAACACGACCATCGACGCCGATAAAGTGCTGATCACTACAGGGCGCGCGCCCAACATCGAAGGCCTTGGGCTCACCGAGCACGGCATCGCCCTCTCGCCGAAGGGCGGCATCGTCGTCGATGACCGCATGCGGACCACCAGGGCCGGCATCTATGCTGCGGGCGACGTCACCGGCCGCGACCAGTTTGTCTACATGGCCGCCTATGGCGCCAAGCTCGCCGCCAAGAACGCCCTCAATGGCGACAGCTTGCGCTACGACAACAGCGCCATGCCCGCCATCGTGTTCACCGATCCGCAGGTGGCGAGCGTCGGCCTGACCGAGGCTGCGGCGCGCGCGGCCGGGCATGCCATCCGTGTATCGACAATCGGCCTCGACCAGGTGCCGCGGGCGCTCGCAGCGCGCGATACCCGGGGGCTCATCAAGCTTGTGGCCGACGCCGGCAGCGGCCGGCTGCTCGGCGCGCAAATCCTCGCCCCGGAAGGCGCCGACAGCATCCAGACCGCGACGCTCGCGATCCGGCAGGGCCTTACCGTCGACGACCTCGCAGATACAATCTTTCCGTATCTCACCACCGTCGAGGGCCTGAAGCTCGCAGCGCTGTCGTTCGGTAAGGATGTCGCCAAGCTCTCCTGCTGCGCAGGCTGAGCAGCCGCCAAGGTCCGTGAGCGATCCGCGAATCTGTCTCACGCGCCGAGATGGGTCGGGAAGCCGCAGATTTTCAGGCAAACGCCGCTAAATCATCCGGCTGAGACAGCTTGACTGTTCAGATAAGTGGCCGAGCTATTGAAAACGCTGGAAGCCGACAACGGGCGGGTCGAGCTTCGCGCCGTGACCGGTCCGGACTACGGACGCATCTGGGATCACGAACTTGTCGCCGCCGTGATGAAGATTGCAGGTAATGGCACGGGCGATACGCGGTGGAAGGTGCCGGGTGTGCTCGACTGGTCAACCGGGATCTACAATCCCCGTGTTGATATCTCCAAAGACACGACGACCCTCTACGCATCGG
>JACPOA010000043.1 GCA_016185205.1 Hyphomicrobiales bacterium
CGCTGCTGCCGACCTCGATCCTGGTCGATCCGGCTGGCCGCGAGCTGGGGCGCCTGGAAGGCGACGCCGACTGGGACACGCCGGAAGGGCTCGCGCTGATGCGGGCCGCGATGAGCTGAGGCCCAGGCCCCGTCATGACCGGTCCACTTGTCGTCGTTACAGGAGCGAGCTCCGGCATCGGCCTCGCTATCGCCCGCGCCTTCGCCAAGGAAGGCAATGCTCTGCTGCTGATCGCGCGACACATGAAGCCGATCGACGGGCTGCCGGCGGATCGCACCGTCTACGCAGAGGCTGATGTCGCCGACTACGCTGCGCTGGAGCGTGCCATCCGCGACGCCGAGGCGAAATTCGGCAAGACAGCCTGCCTGGTCAACAATGCCGGCATGGCCGATGCGCGCGCCTTCACCGACGTCGAGCCTGCAGCCTTCAGCCACGAAATCGACGTCAACCTGAAGGGCACGCTCAACGCCACCAAGGTCGTGCTGGGCGACATGACCGCTGCCAAGTCGGGCACCATCATCAACATCAGCTCGGTCAGCGACCGCAAGACCAGCCCTGTGGCCGTGGGCTACACTGCCTCGAAGTACGCCGTGCGCGCCACTTCGGAGTCGCTGCGCGAAGCTGTCGGCATGCAGGGTGTGCGCGTGATCAACGTGGCGCCGGCCTACATCAAGACCAACATCCATCAGGGCATGGGCATCAGCTTCGAGGAATATTGCCGCCTCCTCGGCAATCCCGATTTCCTGTCGGCCGAGGAGCTGGCCGAGGTCGTGCTCTATTGCTGGCAGCTGCCGCCCTCGATCTGCATCCGGGACATCGTGGTCGCGCCGACGCGTTCAGGGTTCTGACGCTGTGCTTAACATTTAATACTTTTGACAAACCTCCGGACGAGATATCGTCTCGCAGGAGGTTGAGATGGCGGAAATCGAACGATTGAGCGTGGCTTTGCCGGCGCCGATGGCGAACTCCGTTCGCCAGGCCGTCGCAGACGGCGAATACGCCTCGACGAGCGAGGTCATCCGCGACGCCCTTCGTCTTTGGCAGTCGCGCCGACACTTGCTGGAACGTGACGCCGACGTGCTCCGCAGCCGTTGGGATGAAGGCAAGTCAAGCGGTCGATCCGGCCGCCTCGACGTAAAGCGCATGCTCGCGGAGGAGCGAGCGACCTTCAAAGGCGCCAAGCGTCGGCGTGGCTGAGCTCTTCGTCACCCGCCGGGCCGAAGCAGACCTGCGCAGCATCTGGCGATACATCGCTTACGACAACCCTGCCGCGGCAGACCGCATCCTCCTGCGCATAGACGAGAGGATGCAGATCCTGCGTCACTTCCCCGAAATCGGAGCCCTACGCAACGATATCCGCCGCGGTATGCGCATGCTGGTCGAAGGCAACTACCTGCTTTTGTACGAGTACGATTCGAGGAAAGACGAAGTCGACCTTATCGCTGTCATCGATGGCCGCCGGGAACTCAGCGGTCTGTTATGACTACTACGGAAACTTCGGGTCGCCGTAGGGATAGAACTTCTTCAGGTCGACATTCTGATACGGCAGGCCTTCGAGCCTGACAGTGCCGAGGAAGGGCTCGACCGGCTCGACCAGCAGGATCGTCCTGGCGAATCCGCTGTCGTCGAAGCCGCGGCGGAAATGCACGCGCGACTTGATGGCGAACGCCTTGAAGGCCGACACGTCGAGGCCGAGCCCGCTCAACGAGCCGGGCTCCATCACCTGCACGAGGTAGCGGCTCAGCACCAGCACATTGCCGCGGCCGAACTGCACGACGACCCAGAGCTGGCCCTTGCCTTCGCCGGCAGCCAGCACAGTGCCCTGGACGCGCACCGGCGCGCCGGCGGACTCGTCGACCAGGCCGCCCACCTCCATGTCGAACGCATCGCCCGCCTTCACGCCCCTGGCCTTCAGCACATCGATCGCCTTGGCGTCGGCGATCGTCGCAATCAGCACGTCCGACAGGTCCTGCTCGATGACCTCCTTCAGGATCCAGGTGGCCGAGCCCGAGCGGTCGCTATGATCGGCCAGCACCACCGGCGCAGCACCACTCGCCATCGCCTGCTTGGCGAGCGCCACGCCTTCGGGAATGGTGTGGACCTTGGTCGAGCCGATCAGCGCCTCGCGTTGCCGCCAGGCCGCCGCCGCCATGTCGTCGGCGACGCGACGCGCCAGGCCGGGATCGCCGTTGGTCATGACCTGGAAGGTCATGCCGACATCGGGCACGTCGGCGAAGGGAAAGCTGAAGAAGAAGTTCACATAGACGTCGGGCTCGCGCGCCTCCCAGGTCAGCGCGCGCTGCACCAGGTCCATCCACGGCGAGGCGCCGGTCCATTGCAGCACGGTCGGCGAGATGATGGGCACGCGCTGGGTGACGGTGGCGGGCTTGTAGTCGCCACGGATGGCGCGCACCAGCATGCGCGCCGCGCGCTCGCCCTGC
>JACPOA010000026.1 GCA_016185205.1 Hyphomicrobiales bacterium
CCATCCGCCTGCGCGTGCAGCTGCGCAGCTTCGATGCGATCTGTCGTCTGGTCGAATGCAATGTCGGCGTCGGCATCGTGCCGGAAACCACCGTGCAGCGGGCGGCGCGCAACATGGCGATCAATGCCGTGCGGCTGACCGATTCCTGGGCGCCGCGCGAATTGACCATCTGCGTGCGCGACGTCGAGGCGCTGCCGCCTTATGCGCGGCAACTGCTGGATCATTTGAAGGCGAGTGCTTAATCGTCATTCCGGGGCGCGCCGAAGGCGCGAACCCGGAATCCAGAAGCAACACGGGATGTGTCTCTGGATTCCGGGTCCGGCGCTTTGCGCCGTCCCGGAATGACAAGTCACCGCGGCATCAGCACCCAATAATCGAGATCGAGGATCACCGCCGGGTCGTATTCGTCGCCGACTTTGGAAGGGAAATCCGCGCACGGCCGGTCCTTGGTGGCGACGGTGCGCAGGCGGAGCGCTCCGACATCGTGGCGGCCGGGCAGTTCGGCGCGATCAAGCACTTCCGACCAAGCGAACACGGTGAGGCCTGCAAACAGCGGCGCCACGTGGCGTCCGCCATTGATCGCCGCCACGTGGAACGCGTTGCCGAGCCCGTTGAAACTGAGCGCGCGCGCCAGCGAAATGGCGTGGCCGCCATAGATCAGGCGGCGGCCGAAGCGGCCCTTGCCCTCGGCGAACTGGTTGAAATGCACGCGCGCGGTGTTCTGATAAAGCCGCGTCGCGATCTGATGCTCGGCCTCCTCCACCGTGACGCCATCGACATGGTCGATTCTGTCGCCGGTCTTGTAGTCGCCGAAACGGTGCGGGCTGCCGGACAGCACCGTGTCATACGCCGAAGCATCGAGCGGCGGGCAGGCGGTGCCGAGCTTGGCGACATCCACGCTCTTAGGGACCTCCGGTACTTTCTCGGTTGGCGCGGGCGACGTCTCGTCGCGCTTGCGCACCATCACCCAGCGCACATAGTCGAGCACCGCGGCGCCTTCCTGGTCGAAGCCGCGCGAGCGTACAGTGACGATGCCGGTCTTGCGGTTGGAGTTTTCCTTCAGGCCGATCACTTCCGACGCCGCATGCAGCGTGTCTCCCGGATAGACCGGCTTCAAGAAACGGCAATCGGCATAGCCGAGATTGGCAACGGCATTGAGCGAGACGTCCGGCACTGTCTTGCCGAACACCGTGTGGAACACCAGCAGATCGTCGAGCGGCGAGCGCGGATAGCCGAGCTTGCGCGCGAAAGCATCCGACGACTGCACGGCAAAGCGCGCCCCGAACAGCCCGTTGTAGAGCGCCACGTCCCCGAGGGTGACGGTGCGCGGCGTGGCGTGGCGGATTTCCTGGCCAAGCCGGAAATCCTCGAAGAAATTTCCCGGGTTGGTTTTGTGCGCGAACGGCTCGCTCACTGAACTGGTTCCTTCATCCGGTCTTGCCCGGTCCGGCATTCTCACAAAACCGTGAGCCGAACGCTAGGTTCGGGCAACGGGAAACTGATGAGGACGTGTTTAGCCCTTGTGTTAGCGACTAAAGTGCAAATCCATCCCAGAGGGAGCACACGCGATGAAAAAGGGTCTTTTGTTTTCCGCCATTCTGTCGACCGCGATCGCAGCCGGCGTGGCCATGGCGCCGGTGGCTTTCGCCGACGACATGAAGAAGGACACCATGTCCAAGGACAGCATGTCGAAGGATTCGATGAAGAAGGACACGATGTCGAAAGATACCATGTCCAAGGACTCGATGAAGAAGGACGACGGCATGGCCAAGGACAATATGGCCAAGGACAACATGAAGAAATAAATTGCCCGCTGCCGGGTTCTTGCAGCCAGGGGCCCGGCGGCGACGTATATTGGCCAACCGCCAGTATCGGACATGAACCATGAGCGCGGAAACGGCAGTCGGCGGCAGTCAGATCGCAGCGCGCGAGGCCATTCATCCGGCCTGGGTGCGCGTCACCCATTGGATCAATGCGATCGCGATCCTGGTGATGATCGGTTCCGGCTGGCAGATCTACGACGCCGCGCCGCTATTCGAGGGGCTGCGCTTCGGCAAGAGTATCTCGCTCGGCAACTGGCTGGCCGGCGCGCTGCTCTGGCACTTCGCCGCCATGTGGGTGCTGGCGATCAACGGCCTCGTCTATGTGACGCTGGGGATCGTCAGCGGCCGTTTCCGCCGCAAGCTGTTGCCGATCAGCCCGGCCCAAGTGTTGGCCGATGCCAAGGCGGCGCTCAGCTTCAAGCTCTCGCACGAGGATATTTCGCGCTACAACGCGGTGCAGAAGCTGCTCTATGCCGGCGTGATCCTCACCGGCATCGTGATCGTGCTGTCGGGTCTGGCGATCTGGAAGCCGGTGCAGTTGCAGGAACTGACCGTGCTGTTCGGCGGTTACGATGTCGCGCGCTACGTGCATTTCTTCGCCATGGCCGCGATCGTCGGATTTCTGGTCGTGCATGTGGCGCTCGCCTTGTTGGTGCCCAAGAGCCTGCGCGCCATGATCACCGGCAGGTAGGGAGAGACCTCATGCGCCAGCGCAAAATCATTCCCGGCGTCGATCCCAGGCTGCTGATCAAGGATGCAGCCGCGCTGATGCCCGAGGCCAGCCGGCGCGGCTTCCTGCGCGGCGCCGCCAGCCTGGGCGCGCTCACCTTCCTGACCGGCTGCGACATCATCGACGGCGACACCGCCGAAGGCGTGTTGCGCAAGATTTCCGCCTTCAACGACGGCGCGCAGGCAGCGCTGTTCAGCCGCAGCAAGCTGGCGCCGACGTATCCGGAAAGCGCCATCACCCGGCCGTTCCCGTTCAACGCCTATTACGACGAGGACGAGGCGCCGGAGGTGGACGGCGGCACCTACAAACTTGAAGTGGCCGGCTTGGTCGACAACAAGAAACCGTGGACGCTTGAGCAGCTGCACGCGCTGCCCGAGGTGTCGCAGATCACCCGCCATGTCTGCGTCGAAGGCTGGAGCGCTATCGGCTCCTGGCAGGGCACGCCGCTGTCGGAATTCCTCACGCGCATCGGCGCCGACACCCGCGCCAAATACGTCTGGTTCAAATGCGCCGAGGGCTACAGCAACACCATCGACATGCCGACCGCGCTGCATCCGCAGACGCAGATGACCTTCAAATACGACCACAAGATCCTGCCGCGCGCCTATGGCTTCCCGATGAAGATCCGCATGCCCACCAAGCTCGGCTTCAAGAACCCGAAATACGTGGTGGCGATGGAAGTCACCAACACCGACAGAGGCGGCTATTGGGAGGACCAGGGCTACAACTGGTTCAGCGGGTTGTAGCGGTCACCGCGCCATAAATGGGTTTATTAGCTCCACCCCGAATTCCTTGAAGTCCTTCACGTTCCTGGTCACGACGGAGAGCCCGTGCAGCTTCGCTGTTGCCGCGATCATCGCGTCCGCGATCAGTTCATCTGACTTTCCATGCATGAGCCTGCCCCACAGGCGAAATGCGGCGCCGTCCAACGGCAATACACTCCATGTATCGGCGATGTGATCGGCCCAGGCTTCGATCTCGGCCGCCCTTTCCGCATCTTGCCCGCGCGTGATTTCAATCCCGACTTGAATTTCGCCAAGTGAGACGGCCGAAATGTGGAGATGCCGGTCGTCCACGCCACGTATCCAGGCGATAACGGCGCCATGCGGCTTCGACTTGCGCAGTTCGGAAAGTACATTCGTATCGAGCAGATACATCCGCGCTTACTCGAAGCGCTCAGGCCGACGCCATTTCCATCGCCGGCGCGGCGGGATATTTAGTTCGCCGCGGCCTTCGTCGCTCAACAGCAATTCCTTGAGCGTCGGCTTGCTGCCCTTTGCCAGCCGTTTCCATTGCTCGGCCGGCACCAGAACCGCAGCGTCCACGCCTCGCCGGGTGACGAGCTGCGGGCCTTTCTTCAAGCAGGCGTCGAGCATCTCGCTGAACCGCGCTTTGGCATCCTGCACCGGCCAGGTTTTCATAGGGAAGCCTCTGACTAGTTATCTGACTAGTTTAAGAGGGAGGGGCGCCGGGCGCAAGGGCCGCTTGACCGGGTCGCTCCGGTCTTTCGTATTAAAAATTTGCTCGTCTTGCCATTCCCGGCGCGGCGCCTTAGCACTCCGCGCGAGTTCAGTCATGGCGAGGCGTAAAAAATGGCGACCCACAATCTCCTGCTGCTGCCCGGCGACGGCATCGGCCCCGAAGTGATGGCGCAGGTGAAGCGCGTCATCGACTTCTTCAACAGACAAGGCCCGGACAAATTCACCTCCGAGGAGGCGCTGGTCGGTGGCTGCTGTTTCGATGCCCACAGGGTCGCCATCACCGACGCCACCATGGCGAAGGCCAAGGCCGCCGATGCCGTCATCTTCGGCTCGGTGGGCGGGCCGAAATGGGACAAGGTGCCCTTTGACGCGCGGCCCGAGGCCGGGCTGTTGCGCCTGCGCAAGGACCTCGCGCTCTACGCCAATTTGCGTCCGGCGGTGACCTATCCCGCGCTCGCCGATGCCTCTTCGCTCAAGCGCGAGCTGGTCGAGGGCCTCGACATCATGATTTTGCGCGAGCTGACCGGCGGCGTGTATTTCGGCGAGCCCAAGACCATCACCGATCTCGGCAACGGCCAGAAGCGCGCCATCGACACCCAGGTCTACGACACCTACGAGATCGAGCGCATCGGGCGCGTGGCCTTCGAGCTGGCGCGCAAGCGGCGCAACAAGGTCACCTCGATGGAAAAGCGCAACGTCATGGTATCGGGCGTGCTGTGGAACGAGGTGATGACGGCGCTGCACGCGCGCGAGTTCAAGGACGTGCAGCTCGAGCACATGCTGGCGGACGCCGGCGGCATGCAGCTGGTGCGCAATCCGAAACAGTTCGATGTCATCGTCACCGACAATCTGTTCGGCGACATGCTGTCGGATGTGGCGTCGATGCTCACCGGCTCGCTCGGCATGCTGGCGTCGGCCTCATTGGGCGAAGTCGATCCCAAGACCAAACGGCGCAAGGCGCTGTACGAGCCGGTGCACGGCTCGGCGCCCGACATCGCGGGCAAGGGCATCGCCAACCCGATCGCCATGATCGCCTCGTTCGGCATGGCGCTGCGCTATTCGTTCAATCTCGGCAGAGAGGCCGACATGATCGATCAGGCGATCGCCGCCACGCTCGCCAAGGGCCTGCGCACCGCCGATATCAAGTCGGAGGGCACGAAGGTGGTGAGCACGGCGGAGATGGGCGACGCGATTTTGGCGGAGTTGGAAAAGCTGGCGGGTTAGCGCCTCGCACACTGAATTCAAAAACAAAAACGCGGCCATTTGGCCGCGTTTTGCATTCTCTCGACTTGAAATTCGTTTTAGTAGCCGATCCAGGGATTATTGCGGCCGGGCAGCGTCCACATGTTGGGCAGCGCCGACTGGTTGCTGCCGAACGCCGTGTTGTCGAGCACGCTCGACGCGCGATGGTTCGGCGTGAAGGCGTAGCCGTGTTCGCTGTTTTCGCCGGGGAATCTTTCCGTGCCCGGATCGAGATAGGACCGCTTCTGAATGATGATGCGGGTGCGCCTACGGCCATCCTCGTCGCGGCTGACGAAGACGGTATGGCCGCGGGTCGCGACCACCACGCGCTTTTTCTGCGGCGCGGCGTCGGCCGGCAGGGCCATCAGGCCGATGGCGGCGGTAACCGCCAAGGCGGTGGCAACGACTTTCAAACGCATGGATTCCTCGCCGGTGGCTCTATGTTGCAACGCAGTCTAGCGGGCATTGGTTCGCGGTAACAGGGCTAATCACGCGCAATAATCGCGGCAAATCATTAAAAATAAGCCACGGCCAGGTATCGGGACGCCGTTTTCCGCAATCTAAGCGTCTGGCGACAAGGGGGTGCGCGTCGCGCAAGGTCCCGCACCCAATCTCACGCGACGGGATTCATTCCGGTGGGAGTGAATCGCCGGCGCGCAAGCGTATTCCAAACATTCGCGATTGCGAATGTTTATTCCATGCGTTACGCTTTGAGAGAAAAAGCGCCCTGCAATGGGGGCCGATCAGGGAGAAAACATCATGTCTGGGCGCACAGAACGTTCTATCGAGGAACTCTATCGCGACGATCCTGAGCGGGCCGATGCCTTGGCCTTCGGACGCGAGAGCGGCCCGAACCGCCGCGGCTTCTTGGGCGGCGCCGGCCTTGCCGCCATGAGCGCGGCCGTCGGCGGCGCGATTCCCTTCGCAGCGACTATGCCGGGCGGGCTGGTTCCGTCCGCCTTTGCGCAAAGCACCCCTCCGGCTGCGGCGCCCGCTGCGCCAAAGGGCCCGCAATACCTGAAATTCCCCGGCAAGAGCGACAAGCTCGTGGTGCTCGGCGAAAAGCCGCTGGTTGCGGAAACACCAGAGCATCTGCTCGACGATGCGACCACGCCGACCGACAAGCTGTTCGTGCGCAATAACGGCCAAATTCCGGACGAGGCTAAAGAGCCGGACAAGTGGAAGATCACCATCGACGGCGAGGTGAACAAGAAGCTCGAACTCACGCTCGGGGAGCTGAAATCCAAATATAAGCCGGTGACCCGCCGCTTGGTGCTCGAATGCGGCGGCAACGGCCGCTCGTTCTTCACGCCGCAGGCGCGTGGTAACCAATGGACCAATGGTGGTGCCGGCAGTTCCGAATGGACCGGCGTGCGGCTCGCCGATCTGCTTAAGGCGGCGGGCGTGAAGCCCTCCGCTGTTTTCAGCGGTCACTACGGCACTGACCCGCACCTCTCCGGCGACGCCAGCAAGCCGTCGCTGTCGCGCGGCGTGCCGATCAAGAAGCTGATGGACGAGAACAATCTCGTAGTCTGGGCACTCAACGGCCAGCCGTTGCCGAACATCCATGGCGGACCGGTTCGTCTGTTGATCCCCGGCTGGCCCGGTTCGGTGTCGGCCAAGTGGCTGTCCCGCATTTGGCTCCGCGACAAGGTGCATGATGGCCCCGGCATGGGGCAGTTCTCGTACCGCGTCGCCATCAAGCCAATGGTGCCGGGCGGCAAGCCGGATGAGAAGAATTTCAAGGATATGGAATCGATGCCGGTGCGTTCGATTATTACCAGTCCGGCCAACGGCACTAAGCTTCCCGCCGGCACCAAGGAAGTAAAGCTTCGTGGCGCGGCGTGGGCCGGTGACTACACCGTCAAGCAGGTCGATGTGTCGACCGACTTCGGCGCGACCTGGACGCGCGCCACGGTCGAGAGCCCGAAGAACAAGTACGATTGGCAGCGCTGGACCGCGTCAGTGAAGCTGCCGTCGGACGGCTATTTCGAAATCTGGACACGCGGCACCGATTCCAAAGGGACAATGCAACCGCACCTCGCTGGGTTCTGGAATCCCCAGGGTTACGGCGGCAACCCGATGCACCGGGTGGCAGTGCTGGTCGGCTGATGCGGTACCCTCACAACTTCGCCGCCGCGCGCTTTGCGCGGCGGCTCATTGTTTCCGCAATCCTGGCGGCCGGCCTTGTGCCGTCCGCCGGGCCGGCATGAGCCGCCGGCAGTGGGAGGAGACGCTCACCCTCATGAACGAAAAGCACGGCATGCCCGCGCTCGACGCCAAGGACCGCGAAACCGTGCTTGGCTATCTCGAAGTGGCTTTTCCGCCGCGCACGCCCGCCGGCGGCGGCTGGCAAAACCCGTTCCTCAATCGTTGATCGCGCATGATCCCGAAAAGTGGGAACCGGTTTCCCGCCTTCGCGAAGCCAGCTTCGGCGGGCGAAGGAAGGTCGGACAAGATCATGCGCAAAAAGTGATCGGCGCGGACCGTGATTAACGGCCGAGGCGCCGCGGGTCCGGCCGCGTCGCCAGCGCCTTCCACAGTGTCTTGTACTTCGGCGTCGACGCAAGGATCGTGTCGCGCTGGCCGCAGAAGCTGCGATTGAGCTCGACTTGCGCGAACAGCGCGCCCACCTTCGGCTCGCTGCCGGCGGAGAGCAGCGACAGCCGGTCGAGCGCGCAGGCGAGCGTGCTGCGCTCGACGAATTCGGCGCCTCCCTGGCAGAACCAGCCGGACAATTGCAGCCGCGGATCGTCATAGGCGCGCACGAAGCCGAGGCAGTGCCGCGGGGTGCCGTTGGAGGTGTCGAACGTGACAATGTCCAGCAGCCCGAACTTGCTGGTCAGCGGCTCGTCGCTATGCACGTCGATGGGTCCCAGCGCGGCCGCACTTTCGGCGATCGCCGTCCGCGGCTCGGCGAAACGGCGCGTCTCGCCGCCCGGCCGGTAGATTTCGACCTGCAGATAAGGCGCCAGGGTATCCGGCTCGCCCAGTTCGAGGATGTCCTTGCGGCCGCCGCCTTGCGCATGGCGGCGGATGGCATAATGCGACGGCACGTCGATGGCTTCGGGGATGGTGAGCGCGAAGGCCGGGAACGGCCGTTCGATCTCGATCCACGGCGAACGATGCATGGGGGTGATGGCACTCATCACCGGCGGCGATTGAAAAACCTGCGCGGCAACGGTGGAAAGCACCGCCAAACCGCCCACATATGCCAGTAAGCGCACGAGGGTGGAGGGCAGTTCCTCACGCCAGGAATGCAGGGCCGGGTGCATGGCCATGTCCTCGGCAACGAACGCAGGTTCGGCGCCGTTGTCTTAAGTCAAGTTCTCGCCTAGAAGCCCCTGCTATCTGGTTGCGCCGAGACCGGCCGTGCCGGAGAAATTATTTCGGAGAGTTAACAATGGGTTACAAGGTCGCCGTGGTGGGTGCCACCGGCAATGTCGGGCGCGAAATGCTCAACATTCTGGCCGAGCGCAATTTCCCAGCCGACGAGGTGGTCGCGCTCGCCTCGCGCAAGAGCATGGGCCAGGAGTGCTCGTTTGGCGACAAGACCCTGAAGGTCAAGGCGCTCGATCACTACGATTTCTCCGATGTCGACATCTGCCTGATGTCGGCGGGCGGAGCTGTGTCGAAGGAATGGTCGCCCAAGATCGGCGCGCAGGGCGCGGTGGTGATCGACAATTCATCGGCCTGGCGCATGGACCCGGACGTGCCGCTGATCGTGCCGGAGGTGAACGCCGATGCGATCGCCGGCTTTGCCAAGAAGAACATCATCGCCAATCCGAACTGCTCGACCGCCCAGCTCGTGGTCGCGCTCAAGCCGCTGCACGACAAGGCCACGATCAAGCGCGTGGTGGTGGCGACCTATCAATCGGTGTCGGGCGCCGGCAAGGCGGCGATGGACGAGCTGTTCTCGCAGACCAAGGCGGTGTTCACGCTCGGCGAAATCGCGAACAAGAAGTTTCCCAAGCGCATCGCGTTCAATCTGATTCCGCAGATCGATGTGTTCATGGAGGACGGCTACACCAAGGAAGAGTGGAAGATGGTGGTCGAGACCAAGAAGATTCTCGATCCCAAGATCAAGCTCACCGCCACCTGCGTGCGCGTGCCGGTGTTCGTCGGCCATTCCGAAGCGGTGAACATCGAGTTCGAGAATCCGATCAGCGTCGCGGAAGCGCAAGCCATTCTGCGCAGCGCGCCCGGTTGCCTGGTGATCGACAAGCACGAGCCCGGCGGCTACGTCACGCCCTATGAATGCGTCGGCGAGGATGCGACCTATATCAGCCGCATCCGCACCGATCCGACCGTCGACAACGGCCTGCAGATCTGGGTGGTGTCCGACAATCTGCGCAAGGGCGCAGCCCTCAACGCCATCCAGATCGCCGAGTGCCTGATCAACCGCAAGTTGATCAGCGCGAAGAAGAAGGCGGCGTAGTCAAGGCGCCCGCTTGATCGCTTGAAATTGTCCGGTCGTCCTGTCGAGCACCGACAATTCGCCGGTGGCGACGCCAAAATAGGCACCGTGCAGCACGACGCTGCCGCGCTCGATCAGTTTGCGCAGGCGCGGAAACGTCATCAGATTGTCGAGGCTGTTGACGATATTGGCCTGTTCAAGCCGCACCAGATAATCGGCGGCGGACAGACTGCCGCGTGGCGTCTTGCCCGCCGCCGGCGCCATCAGTTTCATCCAGTTGCCGATGAAGTCGCCAGGCGACAGCGGCTCGGTGTCCTCGGCGAAGGCCTTCACGCCGCCGCAGTGCGCGTGGCCGAGCACCACGATGTGCTTCACCTTTAGCGCCGCGACGCCGAACTCCAGCGCGGCCGAGACGCCATGCGCCTGGCCGTCCGGCGCGTAGGGCGGCACGATATTGGCGACGTTGCGCACGACGAAGAGTTCGCCCGGCCGCGCGTCGAAGATCACCTCGGGCGAGACCCGCGAGTCGCTACAGCCGATCAGCATGATCTGCGGCGACTGGCCGCCTTCGGCGAGTGCGCGGTAGCGATCCTGCTCCTGCGGCAGCCGGCCGGTGGCGAAGGCGTTATAGCCATCGATCAAACGCTGCGGGAAGGTCATCGCAAGTCCGGGTCCATGAAACTGGGCATTTTCCTTGACGTATGCGACAAAGCAAGCGCCGTGCCCAGAGCAGCATGTATAACCCCTAAGGATTGTGGGGTTATGGCGGCGGAACGAATGAGGCGCTCATTTGCCGCCTCATTCCTATGCCGGCGGAACCGCGGCGCGTTCATCACTTGTTCAGACGGAATCGACGACTGATGGGCGTCAATAAGGTCCCGCATGCTCTCGACCGATAAGCCCGTCATCTCAAGCCCATCGTTGCCGCGCTACCGGTCGCCCGGGCTTTCCCCGGCGAATATCGCCGTGCTGTTCGCCGCGCTGACCTTGCTCATTTCGATACCGATATGGACGCATCCGCTGCCGCCGCTGTCGGACTACGTCAATCACCTCGCGCGCATGCATGTGATCGCGACGCTGGCGAAGAACCCGCAAGTTGCGGGCTTCTACGAGATCGATTGGCAGGTGATTCCCAACCTGATCATGGACCTCATCGTCCCGCTGCTGGCGCGCGTCATGAATATCTATCTGGCCGGCCAGGTGTTCATCGTCCTGACGTTCGCGCTGATCATTTCCGGCACGCTGGCGCTCAACCGGGCGCTGCTCGGGCGCTGGTCGGCGATGCCGTTGTTCGCCTTTCCGCTGGTCTACAATTACGTCTTCCTGGTCGGATTGATGAACTACATTTTCGGCATCGGCGTCGCGCTCTGGGCGCTCGCCGGCTGGATCGCGGTGCGCGAGCGGGCGTGGCCGATCCGTTTGGCGCTGTCGACCGCCTGCGCCGTCGTGCTGTTCTTCTGCCATCTCTCGTCGCTCGGCATCTACGGCATCGGGGTGCTGTCGTATGAAATCCTGCGGCTGTGGGAGCGCCGCCAGCAGCCCTGGCCCGGCCGCATCGTCGACTTCGTGGTCAGCGGACTGCCGTTCCTGATCGCGGCGCCGCTGCTCTATGCCAGCCCGACCATGGACTTGATCTCGCGCACCTATTGGGACCAGCGCGGCAAGATCGACGGGCTGATGTATGTCATCGCCGACTATTCCGACATGGTCGCCTTCGCTCTCGTGGCGGCCATGGTCGCCAGCATCGTCTGGGCGGTCCGCCATCGCGTGCTGCGCTTTCATCCGCTGGTCTTCGTGCTGCTCATCGTCGGCAGCGCGGTGTATTTCGCATTGCCGCGCATCATGTTCGACACCTACATGACCGACCAGCGCGTGCCGATCGGCGTCGCCTTCATGCTGTTCGCCTGCGGCGATCTGGAGTTGCGCCGCCGCCTGGTGCGGCGGGCCTTCTTGGTCGTACTCATCGTGCTGATGGCCGGCCGGCTGATCGAGATCGATCTCAACTGGTCGCAATTGTCGGATTCAACCGGCCAGTTCCGCTCGTCGGTGCGCCGCATCGCGCCCGGCTCGAAAGTCTTCGTGGCCTATGCCGACCGCGCCTCGGGCGAGGACGTGCGCGACCTCGGCCTCGTGCACGCCGCTTGCATCGCCATGATCGAGCGCGCCGCGCTGGTCACCACGGCGTTCACGGTGGCCGGCAAGCATGTGCTGCATGTGCGGCCGGAATATCGCGACTTTGTCGACCTCCAGGATGGCACGCCGCCGTCGACCGCGCAGCTCATCGTCGCCGCCGAGCACCCGCAGCCGGGGACGCCTGCATTCTGGAAGAACTGGACCCAGTTCGACTATCTGTACGTTCTTTTCACCGAGGACGAAGCGGCCAATCCCGACCCCGCGCGCCTGCGGCTCGTCGCCGACGGCGACCGTTTCCAGCTTTATCGTATCCTCAAGCCCAAAACGGTCGCAACCCAGTAGCTTGATAGTTTCCAGGCGGCCGATAAAGTCGCCGGCATGACCCTTCGTCCGCGCCGCAGCGTGCTTTACATGCCTGGCTCCAATGCCCGCGCGCTGGAAAAGGCCAAGACGCTCGCCGCCGACGGCGTCATCCTCGACCTGGAAGATTCGGTTGCGCCCGAGGCTAAGGAGGCCGCGCGCCGGCAGGTTGCCGATGCTGTCAAAGCCGGCGGCTTCGGTGGGCGCGAGGTGTTCATTCGCGTCAATGGCGTCGATACGCCCTGGCATGCCGACGATCTGCGCGCGGCCGCCCATGCCGCGCCCGACGTCATCCTGGTGCCGAAAATATCGAGCCCGGAGATGCTGGAAGTGATCGGCCGCCGCCTGCTCGACATGCACAGCGATCACAAGATCAGAATCTGGGCGATGATCGAGACCCCGCTGGCGATCTTCAACATCCTGTCGATCGCCGCGGAAGCGCGCGACTCGGAGTCGCGGCTATCCGGCTTTGTGATGGGCACCAACGATCTGGCCAAGGACACGCGCGCGCGCATCGTGCCCGGCCGCGCGCCGATGCTGCCGTGGCTGACCACCTGCGTGGCGGCGGCGCGCATCCACGGCATCGATATTCTCGACGGCGTCTACAACGACATCGGCAACGCCGAAGGCTTCGCCGCCGAATGCGCGCAAGCGGTCGATCTCGGCTTCGACGGCAAGACGCTGATCCATCCCGGCCAGATCGAGCCCTGCAACAAGGCGTTCTCGCCCTCAGCCGAAGAGGTCGCGCTGGCGCGCAAGATGATCGCCGCTTTCGATCTGCCGGAAAACAAGAGCAAGGGCGTGGTATCGATCGACGGGCGCATGGTCGAGCGCCTGCATGCCGAGATGGCGCGGCGCACGGTGGCGATCGCCGACGCGATAGGGGCCAAGACATGAAACATCTGGCGATTCTCGGGTTGCTGCTGGCCATATTCGGCGCACAGCCCACATTGGCCGACGACCGCGCTATCGCTCCGGGCGGCACGCTGCGCGCGGTCTATCTGGCGAGCAATCCGGCGCAAGCGGTGCAGGATCGCGCCACCGGCGCCATCCGCGGCGCGTCCGCCGATCTCGCGCGCGAACTCGGCCGCCGCATCAATATGCCGGTCGAGCTCAAGCCGGTCGCCAATCCGAAGGCGGTGATCGACGCGGTCAGCGGCGGTGAGGCCGATATCGGCTTCGTGGCGTTCGAGCCCTCGCGCGCCGGACCGGTGGAATTTTCGCAGACCTACATGCTGGTACGGCAGAGCTTCCTCGTGCGCGAGGATTCCAGCATCCGCGCCATTGCCGATATCGATCGTAAGGATCAAAACATCGCCGGTACCGTCAACGATTCCATCACGCTGTTCATGAAACGGAAATTGCGCAACGCGACGCTGCGCGAGATCGCCAATGACCCGGCCGAGATCAAGCGCCTGCTGCTGGCGAAGGAGATCGACGCCTTCGGCGCCAATCGCCAGCGGCTGACCAATTTGATGAAGGACACGCCAGGTCTGCGGTTGTTGCCGGACAATCTGTTCGGCGTGCCGCAGACCATCATCGTGCCGAAGGGCAAGGCCGAGGTGCTCACTGCCATCAATCGCTTCATCGACGACGTACGCGCGTCGGGCTTCCTGAAAACGGCGATCGAAAACAGCGGCGTTGTCGGGCTCGAAGCCGCGCCGGCCGGTTCGTGGCAACCCTCGGTACCGGATTAAGGCGTCGATCCCCAAGACCACTTCTCTCTCCGGCATGGCCGACCTTGACCGATATCAAGGTCATTCCGCGCGCGCCCGAATATTCAAGATAAAGGCGTTGCGCGACCGGCGACGTCGTGCGTCTTTCAGGAAAGCAGCCGGCACATGCTGCAAGGATGCACAGCCTGGCCCGAGGATGTTGCGCGCCGGTACCGGCAGCAGGGCTTTTGGTCGGACATCACGCTCAACGACATGCTGCGGCAATCGGCCGTAGCCAGGCCCGATTCTATCGCGCTGGTGCATGGCACGCGGCGCATGAGCTACGCGCAACTCGTGAACGCGATCGACCGGCTGGCCGGCCGACTGATCGAGCTCGGCTTCAAGCCGCTCGATCGTGTGGTATTCCAGCTGCCCAACTCGATCGATTTCGTCATCGCCCTTTTCGCGTTGCTGCGCATCGGCGTGATCCCGGTGCTGGCATTGCCGGCGCATCGGCGCGAAGAAATCTCGCACATCTTCGCCCACACCAAGGCGACCGGCTATTTCGTGGCGGAGCAATGGCGCGGCTTCGACTATCGCGCGCTGGCTGCGGAAATATCCGGCCTGGCGCCGTCGCTGCGCAGCGTGCTTGTGCTCGGCGCACCCGGTCCCGGGCAAATTTCATTAAGCGACTTGCTTGAGCGGGACGGCGGCGCGCCCGCCGAAGCCCTTGCCACATTCGCCCCGGCGCCCGATGAAGTGGCGCTGATGCTGCTGTCGGGCGGCACCACGGGCCTGCCCAAGCTCATCCCGCGCACGCACAACGATTACGTCTATAATTGCCGGCAAAGCGGCACAGTCGCCGGCTTCAACAACACCGGAACGGTGTTCCTGGCCTTGCTGCCGATGGCGCACAACTACACGCTCGGATGTCCGGGCGTGCTCGGCGCGCTGGCGCACGGCGGCACCGCCGTGATCGCACCGGACACAACTATCGAAACCGTCGCGCAATTGGTTGAAGCCGAGCGCGTGTCGGTCATCTCCGCCGCCGTTCCGCTGATCGTCAACTGGCTGAATGCCAATCGCCCGCAGCATCGCGATTTTTCCTCATTGCGCGTCATGATGAACGGCGGCGCCAAGCTCGCGCCCGAACTGCGCCGCCGGGTCGAGCTGCGGTTCGGCTGTACGTTTCAGGAAAGCTTCGGCACCGGCGAGGGTCTGCTGAACATGACCCGGCGCGACGATCCGGCCGAAATCCGCTTCACCAGTTCCGGGCGGCCGATATCGCCGGCCGATGAAATCCGTGTTGTCGACGAGCAGGGCAACGATGTGCCCGATGGCGCGGTCGGCGAGCTAATCTGCCGCGGCCCCTATACCGTTCGCAGCTACTATAACGCCCCGGAGAAAGACCGCGCCGCCTTCACCAGCGACGGTTTCTACCGGATGGGCGACATGGTGCGTCGGATCGACGGCAATCTGTATGTCGAGGGGCGGCTGAAGGACATCATCAATCGCGGCGGCGAAAAAATCAGCTGCGAGGAAGTCGAAAATCTCATTTTGAGTCATCCCAAGATCAAGAACGTCTGCGTGGTGGCGATGCCTGACGAGACGTTCGGCGAAAAAGCCTGCGCTTTCGTGATCCCGGTGGATGGCGCCACGATCGATCTGGACGAGATCAAGACCTTCCTGCTGGGCTGCAACATCGCGAAATTCAAATTGCCGGAGCGGCTCGCGGTCGTGCAACAGTTTCCGATCAGTCCGGCCGGGAAAATTCTTCGCCGTGAATTGCGTCAAGTCGCCGCCGGCAAGGTCGCAGGCGCGCATGCGTGAGGGACAGGTGCCATGAAATTATTCGAGTCATTAAACGTCGCCGGGATGGTCATCCCCAATCGCGTGATGGTGCCGGCCATGGTGACGCGGCTGTCGGGCGAGGACGGCCTGGTCAACAAGGACATCACTGATCGCTATGTCCGCTACGCGCAGGGCGGCGCCGGTCTCATCGTGATCGAGGCGATGGCGGTGCATCACGCCAAATCCGGCCCGCTGCTGCGCATCAGCGACGATCGGGACGTGCCGGGCCTCGGCGATCTGGTCCGCCGTATTCATGACACCTCGGATTCCAAGGTGGTGCCGCAGATCATCCATTTTCTGAAAATCTCCAAGTCGGGATGGCGGCAGACGGTCGACATGCTGTCGCTGGCGGAGATCGATCGCATCGTCGAGGAATTCGGCGACGCGGTGGTGCGGGCACGCGCGGCCGGCTTCGACGGCGCCGAGCTGCATTCGGCGCACGCCTATACGCTGGCGTCGTTCCTGTCGCGCGCCAATCCGCGCAAGGACGATTACGGCGGCGACACGCTGGAAGGCCGTCTGCATCTGATCACCCGAATTTTCGCGAATATCCGGCGCAAGGTCGGCAACGACTTTCCGGTCGGCGTGCGGTACCTGGCCGACGAATTCATCAAGGACGGCTACACCGTCAACGACGCCAAGCTCATCGGCTTGCGGCTGGCCCAGCTCGGCGCGGCCTATCTGTCGCTGTCGGTCGGCGGCAAATTCGAGGACGCCATCCACGTGGCGGGCCAGGTGCCCTATCCCTACACCGGCTATTCCGGCGATCGCTGCATGCCTGGCGACTGGTATCCGGCGGTGCCGCACGCGCAATTTTCGGCGGAGGTCAAAGCCTTCATCCGGGCGCATGGTTTCAACACGCCGGTTGCGACCGCCGGAAAAATCTCCGATCCCGGCGACGCCGAGCGTCTGGTCGCCACCGGCGCCGTCGATATCGTCGGCATCGCGCGCGGCCTCTTGGCCGATCCCGATTGGCCGAACAAGGTCCGCCACGGCGAGGCCGATCGCATCGTCAAATGCGATTACTGCAACGTCTGCAAGCATCTCGACGGCACGCATATGCGCGTGATCTGCGCGCTGTGGCCGCAAGGCTCATTGCAGGCGCCGCCGGACGACCGCAGCACGCAAGCGCCGCGCTGGAGCGCGGACGGCGCCAATTTGGTCGCGACCGTCGGTCAGGGCAAGGCGGCGCTGAAATGGAACAAGGCGGCCGGTGCCGCTCGCTACGATATTTTCCGCACCGACCCGCTCGGCCATGTCGAGGTTGCCGACGCCGTCAAAGTCACGCGCTGGGAGGATCACAACCTGCTGGCGGGCATGCCGTATCGCTATCACGTGTGCGTCTATGGTGCCGCTGGACAAGGTGGCGTCCCATCGAACACAGTCACGGTGTCATTGCCGATGCCCGATGTGTCGGCCCGCGCGTAATTCGCACTGAACAGTAACGAGTGTAAGGAGACCACCATGTCCGCCTGGGCCCGCGCCGCCGCGATGCTGTTTGGACTGATGCTGCTGACGCTTGCGCCCGCCAACGCGCAGAGCTGGCCGACCAAGCCCGTCAAGATCATCGTCTCGCTCGCCGCTGGTGGTACGCCCGACATCATCTGCCGCCTGATCAGCGAACGTCTGTCCGTTCTGCTGGGCCAGCCGGTCGTGGTCGAGAACCGCCCCGGCGGCGCCAACGTCGTGGGCGCCATGGCGGCCGCGCATGCGCCGGCCGATGGCTACACCTTGTTGTTCGCGACCGCCGCCACGCTGGTGAGCAATCCCTACACGTTCAAGGCGCTGCCCTACGACCCGGTGAAGGAGTTCGTCGCGGTCTCGATGGTGGCGAAGAATCCGTTTCTGATCCTTGCCCATCCGAGCGTGCCGGCGAACACGCTGCCGGAGCTGGTGGCCTACGATAAGGCCAATCCGGGCAAGCTCACCTTCGCCACCGACGGCAAACGGAATTTCTCCGGCATCCTGGCGACATGGTTCAACAAGGCGAGCGGCGCCGACATTCTGCAGGTGCCCTACACCACCATGCCGCAGGGCGTGCAGGACACGCTGGCCGGCCGCACCCAGCTCACCATCCTGTCGCCTCCGTCGGCGGCGCCGCATATCGAAAGCGGCAAGCTCAAGCCGCTCGCCGTCAGCTGGTCGAAGCGCCTGCCGCAATTTCCGAATGTGCCGCCGATCTCCGACAGCTATCCGGGCGTCGAGCTCACCGGCTGGTTCGCGCTGGTCGCCCCGGCCGGCACGCCCGCCGACGCGATCGCCCGCGTCAATCGCGAGATGGACAAGGTGCTCAAGACGCCGGACATGGTGAACCGGCTGGCCCAGCTCGGCTTCTTCACCGACGGCGCCGGGACGCCGGAGGCGACCCGCGCCTTCGTACAGGCGCAGTATGAGCTGTGGGGCAAAGTGGTGCGCGAGATTGGACTACAGCCGGAGTAACTTGTCCGGGTTCGGCGCCTTACGCCCATGGGCTGCGCCGGGGCTTTCCCTCGGCCCGTATTAGCGTAAGATTGTACCGTCGGCCGCCTGGGCGAGAGGCGAACTGGGACATTTACAGGTGGAATCTCCTCCGGTCGGCGGACCGACTTACAACGAGGGGAAACGCCATGAAACGTCGTCAATTCCTGCAAGCCGCCGGCGTCGGGCTCGCCGCGTCGGCCGTTGCCGCGCCCGCTATTGCGCAATCGTCGCCGGAAGTTAAATGGCGGCTAACGGCAAGTTGGCCGAAGTCGCTCGATACGCTGTACGGCGGCTGTGAATATTTCGCCAAGCGTGTCGCCGAGATCACCGACAACAAATTCCAGATTCAAGTTTTCGCCGCCGGCGAAATCGTTCCGGGTCTGCAAGTGCTCGATGCCATCGGCAACGGCACCGTCGAGATGGGCAACACCGCGTTGTACTACTACTTCGGTAAGAACGCGGCCTTCACCTTCGGGACCGCGCTGCCGTTTGGGTTGAATGCTCGCCAGATGATTTCCTGGCTGCGCCATGGCGGCGGCGAGGAACTGCTCAACGGTCTGCTCAAGGACCACAACTGCATCGGCTTTGCCGCGGCCAACACCGGCGCGCAGATGGGCGGCTGGTTCCGCAAGGAAATCAATACGTCCGAAGATCTCAGAGGGTTGAAGTTCCGGGTCGGCGGGTTCGCTGGCACTATCTTGGCCAAGCTCGGCACCGTGCCGCAACAGCTCGCCGCCGGCGATATTTATCCGGCGCTGGAAAAAGGCACCATCGACGCTTGCGAATGGGTCGGTCCTTACGACGACGAAAAGCTCGGCTTCGTGAAGGTCGCCAAATACTACTATTACCCCGGTTGGTGGGAGGGCTGCGGCCAAGCCCACAACATCATGAATATGGCCAAATGGAACGTGCTGCCCAAGGCCTATCAGTCGGCCATCATCACGGCCTCGAACGACGCGTGGATTTGGACGCTGTCGAAATACGACTACGTCAATCCGCCCGCCATGAGGCGGCTGGTATCGGCTGGCGCGGAGTTGCGCGCGTTCCCGCAGCCGGTTCTAGAAGATTGCTACAAGGCGGCGACCGCGATCTACGACGACCTGTCGAAGACAAATCCGCACTTCAAGAAACTGTACGAAAGTCTGGTGCCCTATCGCAACGACGCCTATGCGTGGTTGCAGGTGGCCGAGATCGGCTTCGACAGCTTCCAGATTCGCATGCGCGCGCGAGCCTGATCGAAGCCATCGACAAAACGGCCCCGGAGCAGGTGCGCTCCGGGGCCAAATTTTTTGATGTCGCCGTTTGACGCGAGAGCGCGAGCCTCACGCCCACGGGCGCGCGGCGGCGGCCTTTTCCTCGTAGCTGACGATCTTGCTCTTCTTCTGCTGCGTCAGCCCGATATCGTCGAGCCCGTTGAGCATGCAGTGCTTGCGGTGCGCATCGATCTCGAACTTGACCATGCCGCCGTCGGGGCCGCGGATTTCCTGTTTCTCCAGGTCGATACTGAGCGTGGCATTGGAGCCGCGCTCGGCATCGTCGAACAATTTTTCCAAATCTTCGGGCGACACGCGGATCGGCAGCACGCCGTTCTTGAAACAGTTGTTGTAGAAAATGTCGCCGAACGAGGTCGAGATCACGCAGCGGATGCCGAAATCCATCAACGCCCAGGGCGCGTGCTCGCGGCTTGAGCCGCAGCCGAAATTGTCGCCGGCGACCAGGATCTTGGCTTTGCGATAGGCCGGCTTGTTGAGCACGAAATCGGGGTTCTCGGAGCCGTCGTCCTTGTAACGCATCTCGGAGAACAGGCCCTTGCCCAAGCCGGTGCGCTTGATGGTCTTCAAGTATTGCTTGGGGATGACCATGTCGGTGTCGACATTGATGATCTTCAAGGGCGCGGCGACGCCTTCCAAAGTGGTGAATTTGTCCATCGGATTTCTCTGCACTCTTCCGTTTCCGGGCGGCGAGACACCTACATGCGCACTCGGCGCGCGCAGGTCAAGACTGTAGCTAGGCGGAGCCGTCACGCTTGAACTTCGACTCGCGCACCACCTCGCAAATCTGAATGCCGTATTCGGAATAGTAGACTTCGCGCGCCTTCTTCTGCGCCGCGCGGTGTTCGGGATTCATCCGCCAGGCGCGCATGCCTTCTTCGGATTCAAACTCGACCACCGTGACGCGCTCGCCGTCGTCGGCGAAAAATCCCTTGTGCGAGATATAGCCCGGCATGGTCCGGGCGAGTTCGTTCATGCGGGCGGCCAGCGCGAGGTAATCCTCGCGCGCGCCGGGCATCAGGCGGGAGCGGAAGACGGTCACGATCATTGTTTCGGCCCTGTTGGGAAGCTGGGTGTCCATGCTCGGACGCCCAGGCTGGCCGATGCAAATCAAAATTATCGATTGGCGCGATCCAAGTCGTTGATCGCTCAGTCGACGCTGGCCTCGATCGCTTCGATGTCGTCGTCCGACAGCCCGAAATGGTGGCCGATCTCGTGCACCAGCACGTGGGTGACGATGGCGCCCAGGCTTTCCTCGTGCTCGGCCCAGTAGTCGAGGATCGGCCGGCGGTAGAGCCAGATCATGTTGGGCATGAGCTCCGGCACCGATTCCGACCGGAATGGCAGGCCGACCCCCTGGAACAGGCCGAGCAGGTCGAATTCGCTGTCGATTTCCATGGATTTCAGCACCTCGTCGGTGGGGAAATCCTCCACCCGGATGATGAGGCCCTCGCACAGGCCGCGGAAGCGCTCCGGCAGCCGGCCATAGGCTTCCGCCGCCAGCACCTCGATATCGGCCAGCGAGGGCGCCGCCACCCCCCGCCAAGCCTGCGGATCGTCGAATTGGCCTTTCATGCCGGTGTTTTAGGGGAGGTTGGCGTATTCACCAAGCGGTTGACGGAAACGGCGGAGTGGGCGACCGTCAATCCGGCTGGCGGGGGGAATGCGATGGTGAAAATCGCAATTGTGATGACGGCGCTCGCGCTCGGTTTCGGCCTTATGCCGCCGGCCGTGGCCGCTGCCGGCGACCAGCGCCAGGAGCTGTCGGCGCAGCGGCGGCCGCACGTCACCATCTATCCGCGCCATCGCAGACTTGGCCCCAACGCCAAGCGGCAATGTCGCTTCTGGCTGGCGCAGGAATACCGCGTCAGCGGGACGGTGATCGTGCCGCGCCAGCATTGCTGGTGGGAATAGGTTTTTTCTGCGAGTTGGAACCTTACGGC
The DNA here is from genome assembly GCA_016185205.1 of Hyphomicrobiales bacterium. Classification (GTDB taxonomy): domain Bacteria; phylum Pseudomonadota; class Alphaproteobacteria; order Rhizobiales; family Xanthobacteraceae; genus Pseudolabrys. The sequence continues at coordinate 21,367 of JACPOA010000026.1, forward strand.
CCGGAACGGTGTTGTCCAAGGTCACCAACCAAGAGGCAACACGTATGATGAAAATTCTTGCAGCGGCGCTCGTCGTTACCGGCGCTGTCTGGCTCACGGCGTCGACGCCGGCCAATGCCGCGCCCCGTCTCGACGGAATTCAGACCACCACGCAGACCGATCTGAGCGCGCAGAGAAGGCATTATCGTAATTATCGTAATCGCGGCGCGCGCGTTTACAGCTATCCCGGCAGGACGCCGCACGGCTATTATGGCCCGACTTATTACCAGCAGCCGTATGCGCGTCCGGCGCCGTTCTTTTTCGGCCTAGGCGGTCACTGGTAAGAATTTCGACTGCGAAAAACGAAAGGCCCGTCAGATGGCGGGCCTTTTTGCATTTGGATTCTTGAATGTCGCGGCCGCGCTATTTCCACTCCCGCACGTCGACGAAGTGGCCGGCGATCGCCGCCGCCGCCGCCATCGCGGGCGATACTAAGTGAGTTCGCCCCTTGTAGCCCTGGCGGCCTTCGAAGTTGCGGTTCGAGGTCGAGGCGCAGCGCTCGCCCGGCTTGAGCTTGTCCGGATTCATCGCCAGGCACATCGAGCAGCCGGGCTCGCGCCAGTCGAAGCCGGCGGCCTTGAAAATCCTGTCAAGCCCTTCGGCTTCCGCCTGCTCCTTCACCAGGCCGGAGCCGGGCACGATCATGGCGTAGACATTGGCGTTGACGGTCTTGTCCTTGGCGACGCGCGCGACTTCGCGCAGGTCCTCGATGCGCCCATTGGTGCAGGAGCCGATGAACACGCGGTCGAGCTTGATGTCGGTGATCTTCTCGCCGCCGGCGAGCCCCATGTAGCCGAGCGAACGCTCGGCGGCGATGCGCTTCTTCTCGTCTTGAATCTCGGCTACCACCGGCACCCGGCCGGTGATCGACACCACCTGCTCGGGGCTGGTGCCCCAGGTCACCAAGGGCGGCAGCTTGCCGGCATCGAGCCTGATCTCGCGGTCGAAATGGGCGTCGTCGTCGGAGCGCAAGTTCTCCCAATAGCGCATGGCCTCGTCCCAGGCCTTGCCTTTGGGTGCCATGGGGCGGCCTTTGAGATAAGTGAAAACCTTTTCGTCGGGCGCGATGAAGCCGGCCTTGGCGCCGCCTTCCACCGACATGTTGCAGACGGTCATGCGGCCTTCGATCGAGATCGCGCGGATCGCCTCGCCGGCATATTCCAGCGCATAGCCGGTACCGCCGGCGGTGCCGATCTCCCCGATGATCGCGAGGATGATGTCCTTGGCGGTCACGCCCGGCGGCAGCGTGCCGTTGACCAGCGCGCGCATGTTCATGGATTTCTTCTGGATCAGCGTCTGCGTCGCCAGCACGTGCTCGACTTCCGAGGTGCCGATGCCGTAGGCGAGCGCGCCGAAGGCGCCATGCGTGGCGGTGTGGCTGTCGCCGCACACGATGGTGGTGCCGGGTAGCGTGAAGCCCTGCTCGGGGCCGATGATGTGGACGATACCCTGGCGCTTATCGAACTCGTTGAAATATTCGATGCCGAAATCCTTGGCGTTCTGCGCCAGCGTGGCGATCTGCTCGGCGCTTTCCGGATCGGGATTGGGCTTGCTGCGGTCGGAGGTCGGCACATTATGGTCGACGACCGCCAGCGTCTTTTCCGGCGCATGCACCTGGCGGCCGGCGGTGCGCAGGCCCTCGAAGGCCTGCGGCGAGGTGACCTCGTGCACCAGATGGCGGTCGATATAGAGCAGGCAGGTTCCGTCCGGCTGCTCGTCCACCAGATGGTCGTCCCAGATCTTGTCGTACAGGGTACGCGGCTTGGCCATCGTCGAAGTCTCCATCACTCGGTGGTTATGTAACCCGCGCCGTTCGCAAGCAAAAGGGGCCGAACGTCGGCCCCTTCATGCATTCAAGAATAGCAAAATCCTATTCTTTAGCTGAAGCCTCGGCCGATTCCGCTCCGGCGGCGCTGGTCGCCTCGGTGATGCGAGCCTTCTTGCCGCGCAGGCCGCGCAGATAATACAGCTTGGCGCGACGCACCTTGCCGCGGCGCACGACCGAGATCGAGTCGATCATCGGCGCATAGAGCGGGAACACGCGCTCGACGCCCTCGCCGTAGGAAATCTTGCGCACGGTGAAGTTCTGGTTCAGCCCGGCGCCGGCGCGGCCGATGCAGACGCCCTCGTAGGCCTGGATGCGGCTCTTGTCGCCCTCGACCACCTTGACGTTGACCAGCACGGTATCGCCCGGGCCGAAATCGGGGATGGTCTTGCCGGCCGAGAGTTTCTCGACCTGCTCTTTATTGAGCTGTTGGATCAGGTTCATGGCGAATTCTCCGTCGGCAGCGCCAGCAACCGGCGCGCGGTCGTTGTCGGGTCTGAATGGGTTGGCGAGCTTGTATTACAAAGCTTTCGCCTTGTCACCCTCGGCTTTTTGGCCCGTTTTGGGGCTTTTTACGGGCCAGATAGGCCGCCCACAGGTCCGGCCGGCGCTCCTTGGTCAGCCGTTCGGCCTCCGCCCGCCGCCAGGCCGCGATTTTGGCGTGGTCGCCGGACAAGAGAACCTCCGGGATCGGTTGCCCCTCCCAGAACGGCGGCCGGGTGTATTGCGGGTATTCCAGCAGCCCGTCGGCGAAGCTTTCCTCGGCCGCCGAGGCCTCCTTGCCCATGACGCCGGGCAGCAGCCGGACGCAGGCATCGAGCAGAGCGAGCGCCGCGATTTCGCCGCCTGAGAGCACGAAATCGCCGAGCGACACCTCCTCGAGCTGGCGCGCGGAAATCAGCCGTTCGTCGACGCCTTCGAAGCGGGCGCAGACGATGACGACGCCCTGGCCGGCGGCGAGCTCGGCGGCCCGCGCTTGCGTCAGCGGCTTGCCGCGCGGGCTCATCAACAGGCGCGGGCGCTTGTCGTGCGGGACGGTGTCGAGCGCGCGCGCCAGCACGTCGGATTTCATCACCATGCCGGGCCCGCCGCCGGCCGGCGTGTCGTCGACGGTGCGATGCTTGTCGGTTGCGCTGGCGCGAATGTCGTGGATGTCGAGGGACCAGATGGCGGAGTGCAGCGCCTTGCCGGCGAGGCTTGTGCCCAGCGGCCCGGGAAACATCTCCGGGAAAATCGTCAGGATGCTGGCGCGCCACATGACGGCTACTCGTCCGCTTCCGGCCGGGCGATAACGACGTCCGGCGGCACCACGACGATTCGCCGCCCCGCCATATCGATCTTCGGCACAATCGCTTCGGTGAACGGCAGCAGCAGCGGCTCGCCGCCGGCGGTGAGCGCGATCTCGATCAGGTCGCCGGCGCCGAAATTATGCACCGCGGTGACGTTGCCGAGCGCGGCGCCAGTTTCGGTCACAGCCGCGAGGCCGATCAGGTCGGCATGATAGAAAGTGTCGGCCTCTTCGATCGGCGGCAGGCGCTCGCGCGCCACGAACAGATCGAGATTGCGCAGGCTGGTAGCCGCGTCACGGTCGCCGATGCCTTTGAGGCGCGCGACCAGATGATCCTTGGCCGGCCGCAGCGTCTCGATCTCGAAACGCCGCTTGCCGTCATCGGTTTCCAGCGGCCCGTAATTCGCGACGGCAAGAGGCTCCTCGGTGAACGACCACAGCTTCACCTCGCCGCGCACGCCATGCGCCGCCCCGATGCGGGCGACGCGGATCATGTTTCCCGCAAGGGAAGGCGAGCGGCGCGAGGGTTGCGACCGGCGAGCCACGGCTTAAGCCGCGATCAGCTCGCCGCCGCCGCCGCAGCCTTGTCGGCGGCTGCCTTTTCCGTGGCGGCCTTGACGGTCGCGGCGGTCTTGGCGGCCGCGGCGCCGGCTTCCTTGGCCTTCAAGGCTTCTTCGGCCGCGGCCCTGCGTTCCTTGCGCGGGATCGCCTTGACCGGATTGTTGCGCTTCTCGCGCTTGGCGACGCCGGCGGCATCGAGGAAGCGCATGACGCGGTCGGACGGCTGCGCGCCCTTCTTCATCCAGGCCTGCACCTTCTCGAGGTCGAGCTTGAGTCGCTCGGTCTTTTCCTTCGGCAGTAGCGGATTGAAATGGCCGAGCCGCTCGATGAAGCGGCCGTCGCGGGGGCTACGCGAGTCGGCGACGACGATGTGATAAACCGGACGCTTCTTAGTGCCGGCGCGGGCCATGCGGATAACGAGAGACATTTGAGTTCCTTTCTTACGTGTTGATCACTTCTTCTTTCCGAAACCGGGCAAGTCTGGAAATTTGCCCGGCAATCCAGGAAACTTTCCGCCGCCGAGGCCGGGCAGTCCCGGAATATTCGGCGGCAATTTCGGCATGGTCGGCGGCAGCCCCGGCATCCCTGGCGGCAGTTGCGCGCCGGGCGGCATCTTCTTCGCGAGTTCGGCCATCTGTTCCGGCGTCGGCGCTCCGCTGCCGAAGCCCATCATCTGTCCTAAGCCCGCGAGAGGGCCGCGCTTGCCGCTGCCCATCGCCTTCATCATGTCGGCCATGCCGCGATGCATTTTCAGCAGCTTGTTGATCGCCTCCGGCGTGGTGCCGGAGCCGGCGGCGATGCGCTTCTTGCGGCTGGCCTTGAGAATATCGGGGTTGCGGCGCTCCTTCGGAGTCATCGAATCGATGATCGCCATCTGGCGCTTGAGCAGTTTGTCGTCGAGACCGGCGGCGGCGATCTGGTTCTTCATCTTGGCGACGCCGGGCAACATGCCCATCAATCCGCCGAGCCCGCCCATCGACTGCATTTGCGTGAGCTGTTCGCGCAGATCGGCGAGATCGAATTGGCCCTTGCGCATCTTCTCGGCGGCGCGCATCGCCTTCTCGGCGTCGATATTGGCGGCGGCTTTCTCGACTAGCGCGACGATGTCGCCCATGCCGAGAATGCGGCCGGCGATGCGGGCGGGGTCGAACTCCTCCAGTGCGTCGAGCTTCTCGCCGGTGCCGATCAGCTTGATCGGCTTGTTGGTGACCGCGCGCATCGACAGCGCAGCGCCGCCGCGGCCGTCGCCGTCGACGCGGGTGAGCACGATGCCGGTGAGGCCGACGCGCTCGTCGAAGGCGCGCGCCAGATTGACCGCGTCCTGGCCGGTCAGGCTGTCGGCGACCAGCAGCACTTCGTGCGGATTGGCCGCGCGCTTGACCTCGGCCGCCTCGCTCATCATGGCGTCGTCGAGCGTGGTGCGGCCGGCGGTGTCGAGCAGCACCACGTCGTAGCCGCCGAGCCTTGCGGCCTCGAGCGCGCGCTTGGCAATCTGCGGCGGCATCTGACCAGCGACCACCGGCAGCGTGTCGATCTGCGCCTCGCGCCCGAGCACCGCCAGCTGCTCCATCGCCGCCGGCCGGCGCACGTCGAGCGAGGCCATCAGAACTTTTTTCTTCTGCCGGTCGGTCAGGCGGCGGGCGATCTTGGCGGTGGTGGTGGTTTTGCCGGAGCCTTGCAGGCCGACCATCATGATGGCGACCGGCGGCGCGGCATTGAGATCGATGGACTGGCTGTCGGCGCCGAGCGTCGCCACCAGCTGGTCGTGCACGATCTTGACGACCATCTGGCCGGGCGTGACCGACTTCACCACCTCGACGCCGACCGACTGCTTCTTCACGCTGTCGGTGAAGGCGCGCGCCACGTCGAGCGCGACGTCGGCCTCGAGCAGCGCGCGGCGCACCTCGCGCAACGCGGCGTCGACATCGGCTTCGCTGAGCGCGCCGCGGCGGGTGAGGCGGTCGAGAATGCCGCCGAGTTTTTCCGACAGGTTGTCGAACATCGATCTTGCTTCCTTCACCTCTCCCAATCGAAGTCGGATTTATCCGACTTCGATCATTATTAATACCGAACTCGGGTAAACCCGAGTTCGGTGGGTGAGGTCGGATCGCGAAGCGATCCGGGTGAGGGGTTACGCCCTCTCGATTTCAGTTACCCCCTCACCCGATCCTTAGGCTTCGCCTTCGGATCGACCTCTCCCCACAGGGGAGAGGTGAAGAAAGGGCCGCAAACACTTCTACGCCCGAGGGCGCATTGCGCTGTCGGGCGGTGGCCTCCGGCCTCTCAAGGACCGGGCGGCGAAGCTGAATTTCACGTCTCGTAGCGAGAAGTGGGCGGAACCTAGGGTTGGGGCCGGTCCAAGTCAAGGAGGACGAAAGCAAGTCCTGTCAGGGCGTTAGCTCGTAAGTCACCGTCGCCACCGCCCGCAGCGTCTGCTCGCCGGGTGAGAACGGGGGCGCGCCCGGACCCCCCGCCCGCATGGCCTGCATCAGGCGCAGCGGTGGCGCCGCGCCCGCTTCCGTGATCTCCACCACGGACCCAACCTTCACGCCGGCGGCGCGCGCATAGAGCGTGGCCTTGCGATGGGCGTCGGCGATGGCCTCGCCGCGCGCCTGGTCGAGCAGCTTGGACTGCTCCGACACCACGAATTCGATACCCGACATCTCGTTGGCGCCGGCGCCGATGGCGCGATCGAGGATCGCGGGCACCTTGTCGACGTCGCGGATCTTGACCGTGAGCTGATTGGTCACCTGGAAGCCGAGCAGGCGGGCGCCGCCCGTCTTGTTCGGATCGTATTGCGGCTGCAGCGACAGCCGCGAGGTCTGCACGTCGCGCTCGGCGATGCCGGCGTCCTTTATGGCGGCCAGCACGGCGGTCATCTGCCTGGCATTGGCGTCGCTGGCTTCGCGCGCGGTCCTACCCTGGCTGGCCACGCCGATGCGGATCACGACCATGTCGGGTGCGACAGAGACCGTTGCCTCGCCGGTGACCGTCACCAGCCGCTCGGCGGCGCGCGCCGGCAAAGACATGCATACCGAGGCGATGATGAGCGCGGAGAACAGAGGGCGCAAAGCTGTCATGATCATTTCACCGGCACGAACACGTTGATCACCAGTTTGTCCGGATCGGACTTCACCGGGTCGGTGGCATATTCTTCGATGAACAGGTCCTTGGCTTCCAGGCCCTTGTCCTCAAGATAATTGGTGATCGCCTCATAGGTCGAATCCATGGCGTCGTAGGAGCCGCGATGGACGAATTTGAGCGCCTTGCCGGACGGCGCCTGCCCGACCGCGATATCGCCCTTGGGCGGATTGGCCGGCGCCGCGGCGAGCGGCACCGCAGCCTCGAACTGGAAACCGGTGTCGTCGGTCTGGGTATAGATCGTCATGGCCGGGCCGTTCGGCTTGAGGCCCTGCTTGTCGAGATATTCGTTGAGCGACTTGAAGGCGTCGACCAGCGTTTCGAAGGCGGCGTCCCAGTTGGTGTGGCCCTTCAGATAGAGGATGGTCCGCGGCGGCAGCGTGACCGGCTCGCCGAAGGCGTCGCCAGGCTGCAGCGGGGCCGGCGAGCCCGGCATCGCCGGCTGGGATTGCGCCGGCGGGCTTGCGGTTTGCGCCGCGGCCGGGCCGGCGGCAAAGGCCAGCGCCACGAAAATCGACGCCGCCAAGCGTGTGCACGACATCAGGAGTCTCCGTCGGTGGGATGCGGCGATCCCGGCGATTCGCAGCATCGGGTTCATTCTATCACGCGCTACTAGCCTTCCTGAGCTTATTCGCCATATAAACCGGGCGAAACCCGGGCAAATCAATGGGCGCGCTCGCCAACCAGTCCTTCGTGAAGATGAACGGTATCGGCAACGAGATCGTCGTGGTCGATCTGCGCGCGCGCGCGAGCAAAATCGAACCCGACGAGGCGCGCGCGGCCGCCACGCCGCAAGGCGCGCCCTACGATCAGCTGATGGCGCTTTATCCACCGCGCACGCCCGGCACCGACGCCTTCATCCGCATCTACAATAACGACGGTTCGGAAGCCGGCGCCTGCGGCAACGGCATGCGCTGCGTGGCCGATCTCATGTCGAAGGAAAGCGGCAAGTCGGCGCTGACCTTCGAAACGACCGCCGGCATCTTGAACTGCTGGAAGGGCGCCGACGGGCTGTTCACCGTCGACATGGGGCCGCCGCGTTTCAAGTGGAACGAGATCCCGCTGGCCGAGGAGTTCCGCGACACCCGCGCCATCGAATTGCAGATCGGGCCGATCGACAAGCCGATCCTGCATTCGCCCGCGGTGGTGAACATGGGCAATCCGCACGCGATCTTCTGGGTCGACGACGTGAACGCCTATGATCTCGCCCGCTTTGGCCCGCTGCTGGAAAATCATCCGATCTTCCCCGAGCGCGCCAACATCACGCTCGCGAATATCGTCTCGCGCGATCACATCATGATCCGGACCTGGGAACGCGGTGCCGGGCTGACCAAGGCCTGTGGCTCGGCCGCCTGCGCGGCCGCGGTCGCCGCGGCGCGGCTCAAGCGCACCAACCGCAAGGTCAAGGTGACGCTTCCCGGCGGCGAACTGACCATCGAATGGCGCGAGCGCGACGACCACGTGCTGATGACCGGGCCGGTGCAATTCGAATTCACCGGTACGTTCGATCCGGCGCTGTTTGCCCCCAAAGGGAGGGGGCCGTGAGCCTGGACATCGTTACCTTCGGCTGCCGGCTCAACACCGCCGAGTCGGAAGTGATCCGGCGCGCGGCCGGTGAGGCCGGGCTTGACGATGCGGTGGTCGTCAACACCTGCAATGTGACGGGCGAAGCGGTGCGTCAGGCGCGGCAGACCATCCGCCGCATCAAGCGCGAGCGCCCGGATGCGCGCATCGTGGTCACCGGCTGCGCGGCGCAGGCCGAGCCCGCGCGCTTTGCCGGCATGGCGGAAGTCGACCGCGTGCTCGGCAACGAAGAAAAACTCGACGCGCGGCTATGGACACCAGGCGAGAGAGTCGCCGTCGGCGACATCATGCGCGTCAAAGAGATGCGGCCGCACGCGGTCGATCACATCGAGGGTCACACCCGCGCCTTCGTGCAGGTGCAGAACGGCTGCGACCACCGCTGCACCTTCTGCATCATCCCGTTCGGGCGCGGCAATTCGCGCTCGCTGCCGGTCGACGACGTGATCGCGCAGGCGCGGCGTCTGGTCGAGCGCGGCTATCGCGAGATCGTGCTCACCGGCGTCGACATCACCAGTTATGGCGCGGACCTGACTGGCGCGCCAAATCTGGATACGCCAAGTCTGGGCGCGCTGGTCAAGCGCCTGCTCAGGGAGATTCCGGAGCTCGCGCGCCTGCGGCTGTCCTCGATCGATTCGGTGGAGGCCGACCGCGATCTGCTCGACGCGCTGGCCAATGAAGCGCGGCTGATGCCGCATCTGCATCTGTCGCTGCAGCATGGCGACGATCTCATTCTCAAGCGCATGAAGCGGCGGCACACGCGCCAGGACGCCGTCGCGTTCTGCGACCAAGCCCGCCGGCTGCGCCCGGACGTGGCCTTTGGCGCCGATATCATCGCCGGTTTCCCGACCGAGACCGAGGCGATGTTTGCGCGCTCGCTCGCGCTGGTGGACGAATGCGGCCTCACGCAGCTGCACGTGTTTCCGTTCTCGCCGCGGCCCGGTACGCCGGCGGCGCGCATGCCGCAGCTCGAGCGGACAATCGTCAAGGAGCGCGCCCGGCGGCTGCGTGACAAGGGCGACGCGGCGCTCACATGCCATCTCGACCGCGAAATCGGTGCGCGCCGAGCGGTGCTGACCGAGCGCGGCGGGGTCGGGCACACCGAGCAGTTCATGCCGGTACGGCTTGCCTCAGCAGTGGAGCCCGGTCACATTCTCGATCTGACGATGGTCGCGCATGATGGCCGGCAATTGCTGGCTGCTTAAGGGGAGCGTTCCATGATCGCGAGCGAGCATCTGGTGACCACCATGGCGCAGCTCGAAGCGCTCTATGGCGAGAAAATGCCGGCCGCGGTCGTCAAGGAAATCGACCACATCAATGGCAGCTATCGCAAGCTGATCGAGAGGGCCCCGTTCGTGGCGGTGGCGACCGGCGGCCCGGAAGGGCTCGACTGCTCGCCCAAGGGCGATGCGCCCGGCTTCGTGCGCATCCTCGACGAAAAGACGCTCGCCATCCCCGACCGGCCGGGCAACAACCGCATCGACGGTTTCCGCAACATCGTGCGCGATCCGCGCATCGCGCTGCTGTTTCTCATCCCCGGCGTGGGCGAAACTTTGCGCGTGAACGGCCGCGCGTCGATCTCGATCGATCCGGAGTTGATGAGGAGCTTCGCGGTGAACGGCAAGTTGCCGCGCTGCGTGCTGATCGTGCACATTGACAGCATCTATTTCCACTGCTCGAAGGCGATCGTCCGCTCCAAGCTGTGGGACGAGAAGACGAAGGTCGACCGCAGCAGCCTGCCCTCGACCGGAACGATCATCGCTGAGCTCAGCCAAGGCCGCCTCGGCGGCGAGGCCTACGACCGCGAACTGCCCGAGCGCATCAAGACACAGTTATACTAATCCTTCCACCCGCATTGGCCCAGCAGCTCGCGCATATGCGCCGGCACCGGCGCGGTGATGGTGACCGGCGGCTTGTTCTTGAAGATCGGCACCACGACCTCGCGCGCGTGCAAGTGAAGCGTGGGCCCGCCCAGGCGCGGCGCGCTGCCGTAGATATTATCGCCAACGATGGGCCAGCCCATCTCGGCGCAGTGCACGCGCAGCTGATGCGTGCGTCCGGTCAGCGGCTCGAGCGCGAGCCAGGCATGGCCCGGCCCGCGCCCCATCACCTTCCAGGTGGTCGCCGAAGGCATGCCGTGCGGGTCGGGCTTCATCCACCAGCCGCGGGTCTCGTCGAGCTTGCCGAGCGCAATGTCGATGCGGCCTTCATCTGCGTCCGGCCCGCCTTCCACCACCGCCCAATAGGTCTTGGCGATCTTGCCCTGCTTGAACAGCTTGCCCAGCAGCGCCAGCGCCTTGCGATGGCGGCCGAGCACCAGGCAGCCGGACGTGTCCTTGTCGAGCCGATGCGCCAGCGCCGGCGCGCGCGGCAGGCCGAAGCGCAGCGCGTCGAAATCGTCCTCCAGGCTCGACCCGCCCTTCGGCCCGCGATGCACCGCGACGCCGGCCGGCTTGTCGATCACCAGTATCAGCCCGTCGCGGTAGAGCAGGCGGGCGAGTATCTCTTCCGGTGTCATGACGAAACGGCTATCACGGGCGCGCCATGAACGACAGGACCGAGAGCGGGAGCTGGTGGAAACGCTTGAGCGGCGGGCTCAAGCGCACCTCGTCGTCGCTCGGTTCGGCAATCGCCGACCTTGTGTCGAAGCGCAAGCTCGACGCCGCGGCGGTGGAGGCTCTGGAAAACGAATTGATCCGCGCCGATCTGGGACCCGAATTTGCCGGCCGCATCGCCGCGGTGCTGAGCGATGGCCGCTTCGACAAGGCGATCGCGCCCGACGAGGTCAAGGCGGTTTTGGCCGGCGAGATCGAGAAGGTGCTGGCGGGCGTCGCCATGCCGCTCGACATCACGGCCAAGCCCTTCATCATCCTGGTCGCCGGCGTCAACGGCTCCGGCAAGACCACCACCATCGGCAAGCTCGCCGCCAAATTCCGCGCCGAGGGCAAGACGGTGATGCTGGTGGCCGGCGACACCTTCCGCGCCGCCGCCATCGACCAGTTGAAAATCTGGGCGACACGCACCGGCGCCAGCATCATGGCTAGCACGCCGGGCGCCGACGCGGCGGGCTTGGCGTTCGACGCGCTCACCGCCGCCAAGACGGACGGCACGGACGTGGTGCTGGTCGACACCGCCGGCCGCCTGCAGAACCGCACCGAGCTGATGAGCGAGCTGGAAAAGATGGTGCGCGTGATGCGCAAGGTCGAACCGGCGGCGCCGCACGCGGTGCTGCTGGTGCTCGATGCCACCGTCGGGCAGAACGCACTCAGTCAGGTCGATATTTTCGGCAAGATCGCGGGCGTCACCGGCCTGGTCATGACCAAGCTCGACGGCACCGCGCGCGGCGGCATCCTGGTGGCGATCGCCGCCAGGTTCGGTCTGCCGGTGCATTTCATCGGCGTCGGCGAGGGTGTCGAGGATCTGGCGGCCTTCACGGCGCGCGATTTCGCGCGCGCGATTGTGGGGCTGGAATGACAAAGAGAGCGGAGCGCGCTAGAAGCTGCCCATGACCGAAAAGAATCAGCTCAACCCCATCCTCAAGCTGGTGCTCGACATCGGGCCGCTGGTGCTGTTCTTCGCCGCCAATGCGAAGTTCGGCATCTATGCGGCGACCGGGTCCTTCATGGTCGCGGTGCTGATCGCGCTGGCCGTGTCCTATTCGCTGACGCGGCACATCGCGATCATGCCACTGGTCACCGCGGCCATCGTGCTGGTGTTCGGCGGGCTGACGCTGTTCCTGCACGACGACTTGTTCATCAAGCTCAAGCCGACCATCATTTATGTCTTGTTCGGCGGTACGCTGCTGGCGGGCTTGGCGCTCGGCAAGCCGTTCCTCAGCATCCTGTTCGACCAGATGTTCCACCTCACGGAGGAAGGCTGGCGCAAGCTGACCTGGCGCTGGTCGCTGTTCTTCTTCGCGCTGGCGATCGCGAACGAAATCGTCTGGCGCACGCAGACCACCGATTTCTGGGTGAGCTTCAAGCTGTTCGGCGTGGTGCCGCTGACATTCGTGTTCGGCGCGCTGCAAATGCCGCTGATCAACAAATATAGCGCAGACAAGAAGTAGCACTCACGGCCGTCATGCTCCGCGACCCGCCTACGCTCGCTTTGCGAGCTACGGCGCGCTGGGAGTCCGCCGAAGCGCGGAGCGCGAAGGCGGAAAGCGGGGCATCCAGTAAACGCAAGCACTTCGGTTTATTGAGAACGGCGAGATTACTGGATCGCCCGCTTTCGCGGGCGATGACATTAATTTTTCGCCAGCGCCTTCTCGATTTCCGGCTGCAGCACCTTGACCAGGTTTTCGGCGGTGACCGGCCCGACCAGCTTGTAGGCGATGCGGCCGTCGCGTCCGATCAGGAAATTCTCCGGCACGCCATAGACGCCCCAGTCGATCGAGCCACGGCCGTTGATGTCGGTGCCGTTGGCGACGAACGGATTGCCATAGCGGCTGAGGAAGCGGCGCGCGTTGTCGGGGGCATCCTTGTAGTTGATGCCGACAATCTGGATACGTTTGTCCTTCGCCAGCTTTTCCAGGAACGGCACCTCGTCGGCGCAGGGCACGCACCACGATGCCCAGACATTGACCAGCGTCACCGCGCCCGTGAAGGTCGCATTGCTCAGGCCGGGCAGCGCCTTGCCGTCGCGCTCCAAACCAGCCAGCGGCGGCAGATCGGTCTTGGGCACCGGCTGTCCGATCAGCGCGGAGGGAATGCGCGAGATATCGCCGGCGCCGAGCCGAAAAAAGAACAACGCCGCCAGCGCGAGAAAGGCCAGCAGCGGCAGCAGCAGCAGAATATTCCGCCGCTTGGTGCCGGTGCTTTCGTCGGAGGTGGTGCTCATCGTTCGTCCTTGCCCGTTCGCCGCGACCGCCGCGTCACGCCTTGGTCCTCCAGATTGCCCAGGATGCGCCGCTGCGCCGAATAATCGAGCACGATCCACGCAATCAGCGAGCCGATCACGAACACGGTCACCGCATAGGATGCGATGATGAAGTCGGCATGCGGGCCCAGGTTCATGTCCGCGCCTCCGCCAATTCCTGCGCTTGGATCAGCCGCATGCTGCGCACGCGCCGGCGCAGAATCTCGTTGCGCATGGCGGCAAAGTGCAAGGTGAAAAACAGCAGCGTGAACCCGCCGGCCATGACCAGCAGCGGAATGAGGATCGAGGGATCGATGGCCGAGCCGCCCCTGCGGAACAACGAGGCCGGCTGATGCAGCGTGTTCCAATATTCCACGGAAAACTTGATGATCGGAATATTGATGGCGCCGACCAGCGCCAGGATGGCCGCCGCGCGTGAACCGCGGCCGGGATCTTCCGCGGTCCAATAGAGCGCCAGCACGCCGAGATAGAGCAGAAACAGCACCAGCATCGAGGTGAGCCTGGCGTCCCATACCCAATAGGTGCCCCAGGTTGGGCGGCCCCAGAGCGAGCCGGTGATCAGGCAAATGAAGGTAAAGGCGGCGCCGATGGGCGCGGCCGCCTTGCCGGCGACGTCCGACAGCGGATGCCGCCAGACCAGGGTGCCGAGCGCCGCCACGGTCATGACGCCCCAGCACATCATGCTCAGCCAAGCCGCCGGCACGTGCAGGTACATGATCTTCACCGTGGCGCCCTGCTGATAGTCGTCGGGCGCGTTCATGATGCGGGCGAGCCCGAAGGCGAAGACCAGGACGGTCGCGGCCGCGAGCCACGGCAATACGCGGTTGACGATGCTGAGAAATCGGGTCGGATTGGCGAGATCGATGATCGGCATGGGCGCCTTTTAATATCCAGCAGGGGTCCGGGCAATGCCGGGCAATTGCGTAGGCGGCTACCGTCACTCCAGGCCATGGCGCAGCGCTGCGGCGGCCGCAACCGGCCCCAGCACAAAACTGGCCAAGGATAAGGCGCAAAGAATGGTGAAAGGTGGGCCGAACGGCGCCGGCCCCACGATGGCGGCATTGGCGGCGGCAACGCCGAAAATCAGCACCGGCACCGTCAACGGCAGCACCAGCACCGCCAGCAGCAAGCCGCCGCGCCGCAGCGTCACCGACAGTGCGGCGCCGATCAGCCCGATGAAAGTGAGCGCGGGCGTGCCGGCGAGCAATGTCAGCGAGACCCAGCCCATGGCGTGCATCTCGACATTGAGCATCAGGCCGAGCACCGGCGTGATCACCACCAGCGGCAAGCAGGTGGTCAGCCAATGCGCGATGGCCTTCGCCGCCACCGCCAGTTCCAGTGGCATGCTGCCCATCATCAGCAGATCGAGCGAACCGTCGTCGTGATCGTTGGCAAACAGGCGGTCGAGCGCCAGCAGGCTCGCCAGCAGCGCGCCCAGCCAAAGGATCGCCGGGCCGATGCGCGCGAGCAGGCCCAGGTCGGGGCCGATCGCGAACGGCATCATGGTGACCACGATCAGGAAGAACAGCGCGCCCATCAGCGCGCCGCCGCCGACGCGGACCGCGATGCGCATGTCGCGCAGCAGAAGCGAGGTGAAGGCGCTCATTCCGGGCTCACCTTCAGTTCGCGGGCGCGTTCGAGCCCGATCGGCCCATGGGTCGCGGCCATGATCATGCCGCCGCCGGCGAGGTGGTCGCGCATCAATCCGGCCAGCCGGTCCTGCGACTGCACGTCGAGCGCCGAGGTCGGCTCGTCGAGCAGCCAGAGCGGCCGCTTGGCTGCGATCAGGCGGGCAATCGACAGCCGCCGCCTTTGTCCGGCCGACAGATAGGCGGCCGGCAGATCGGCCAGCGGGGCGAGGTCGACCGCCGCCAGCGCCGGTTCGAGCGTGGCGTCCGAGTTACCCAGAAAATCGGCCCAAAACCGAAGATTTTCGCTGACCGAAAGCGACGGTTTCAACGCGTCCTGGTGGCCGAGATAGTGCGCCTGCCCGGCCAGCGTGGCGTCGGGCTCGCCGCCCGATAGATCGAGACGCCCAGCGGATATGCATATCAGCCCAGCAATCATGCGCAGCAGCGAGGATTTGCCGGCGCCGTTGCGGCCGGTGACCATCATGGCTTCTCCGCCGGACAGGCTGAAATTAAGCCCGGAAAACACGGTGCGGCCGCCACGCTGGCAGGTCAGATTGTCGCCGGTGAGTTGCATCAGGCCTGCCGTCGCCGCGCCGCGGGGCAGGGGCCAGCGGCGCTTATTGCAGAAAACATCGATATTTTGCGCATCCTTTACAACAATCCCGGTAAATATGGCGTCCAGCGCGAAAAGACCTTATAAGCCCCGCACCTGCGGCGCTACGGTAATGAATTTCGGGCGCAAGTTTGACCAGCGAGAATATCCCTGACTTGCTAGTAGCTTAGACCGATCCACCGCCGATGTTCCGCGCCGGGAATGGAAACAGCCGACATGACTTCGCTCGACAGCTTCAGATGTTGCAAAACCCTTCAGGTTGGTAGCAAGGCGTACGCCTATTACAGCCTGCCCATCGCCGAGAAAAACGGCCTCAAAGGCATTTCGCGCCTGCCGTTCTCGATGAAAGTTTTGTTGGAAAACCTGTTGCGCAACGAAGACGGGCGCACGGTGAGCAAGGACGACATCAAGGCGGTCGCCGAATGGCTCAAGACCAAGAGTTCGGACCACGAATTCGCCTTCCGTCCGGCACGCGTGCTGATGCAGGACTTCACCGGCGTGCCGGCGGTGGTCGATCTCGCCGCCATGCGCGACGCCATGAAGTCGCTCGGCGGCGATCCCAAGAAAATCAATCCGCAGGTTCCGGTCGATCTCGTCATCGATCACTCGGTGGCAGTGAACTTCTTCGGCAACAATCAGGCGTTCAAGAAAAACGTCGACGAGGAATACCGGCAGAACCAGGAGCGCTACAAGTTCCTCAAATGGGCGCAGCGTTCGTTCGATAATTTCAGCGTGGTGCCGCCCGGCACCGGCATCTGCCATCAAGTCAATCTCGAATATCTGTCGCGCGTGGTCTGGACCCGCAAAGAAAAAGTGAAGGTCGACGGCAAGAACGCGACCATGGAAGTCGCTTATCCGGACACGGTGGTCGGCACCGACTCGCACACCACCATGGTCAACGGCCTGTCGGTGCTCGGCTGGGGCGTCGGCGGCATCGAGGCGGAATCCGCCATGCTCGGCCAGCCGATGTCGATGACCCTGCCCGAAGTGATCGGCTTCAAATTGGCCGGCAAGCTCAAGGAAGGCGTCACCGCCACCGACCTGGTGCTGACCGTAACCCAGATGCTGCGCGCCCGCGGCGTGGTCGGAAAGTTCGTCGAATTCTTCGGACCCGGTCTCACCCATCTCACCATCGCGGACCGCGCCACGCTGGGCAACATGGCGCCGGAATACGGCGCGACCTGCGGCTTCTCGCCGATCGATGACGACACCATTGCCTTCCTGAAGAATACCGGGCGGCCGCCCGAACTGGTCGCGCTGGTGGCGGCCTATGCCAAGGCGCAGGGCATGTTCCGCGTCAAAACGACGCCCGACCCGATGTTCACCGATATCCTCAAGCTCGAGCTTGGCTCGGTCGAGCCCTCGCTCGCCGGCCCCAAGCGGCCGCAGGATCGCGTCGCGCTCAAGGACGTGAAGATGGGCTTCGCCGGCTCCATGGACAAGGAATTCGGCAAGGGCTCCGAGATGAAGAAGCGCGTGCCGGTCGCCGGGCATAACTACGACATCGGTCATGGCGACGTGGTGATCGCGGCGATTACCTCCTGCACCAACACCTCCAATCCGGGCGTGATGCTCGCCGCCGGCCTGCTGGCGCGCAAGGCCGCGGCCAAGGGGCTCACCGTCAAGCCCTGGGTGAAGACCTCGCTGGCGCCCGGCTCGCAGGTAGTGGGCGAATATCTCGACAAGTCCGGCCTGCAGAAGGATCTCGACAAGCTCGGATTCAATCTGGTCGGTTACGGCTGCACGACGTGCATCGGCAATTCTGGCCCGCTGCCGCCGCAGAATTCCAAAGCGATCAACGACGGCGATCTGGTGGCCGCCGCGGTGCTTTCGGGCAACCGCAACTTCGAAGGCCGCGTGAACGCCGACGTGCGCGCCAACTATCTCGCCTCGCCGCCGCTGGTGGTCGCCTATTCCATCGCCGGCTCGATGAATGTCGACTTGCTGAAGGACGCGCTCGGCACCGATCAGAAAGGCAAGAAGGTTTTTCTGAAAGACATCTGGCCGTCGAACAAGGAAATCGGTGAGTTCATAGCCAAGAACGTCACCAAGCAGATTTTCACCAAGAAATACGCCGACGTGTTCAAGGGCGACGCCAACTGGCGCAAGATCAGTATCAAGGGCGGCATGACCTACGGCTGGGACAAGAAGTCGACCTATGTGCAGAACCCGCCGTATTTCGTCGGCATGAAGAAGGCGCCGAAACCGCTCGAAGACATCGTCGACGCGCGCGTGCTGGCGCTGCTGCTCGACTCGATCACCACCGACCACATCTCGCCGGCCGGCTCGATCAAGATCGACTCGCCGGCCGGAAAATATCTCACCGATCACAAGGTCAAGCCCGCCGACTTCAACCAGTACGGCACGCGCCGCGGCAATCACGAAGTGATGATGCGCGGCACCTTCGCCAATATCCGCATCAAGAACCAGATGGTGCCGGGCGTGGAAGGCGGCGTCACCGTGCACTATCCGTCGAAGCAGCGCATGCCGATCTACGACGCGGCCATGAAGTACAAGGCCGACCGTGTTCCGCTGGTGGTGTTCGCCGGCAAGGAATATGGCAGCGGCTCGTCGCGCGACTGGGCGGCCAAGGGTTCCGTGCTGCTCGGCGTCCGCGCGGTGATCGCGCAGTCGTTCGAGCGCATCCATCGTTCCAACCTGGTGGGCATGGGCGTGATGCCGCTGGTGTTCGAGGAAGGCACCTCCTGGCAGTCGCTCGGCATGAAGGGCGACGAGCAGGTCACGATTCGCGGCCTGCACGGGGAACTCAAGCCGCATCAGCGGCTGATCGCCGAGATCGTCGCCGGCAATGGCACGCTCAAGCGCGTGCCGCTGATCTGCCGCATCGATACGCTGGACGAGCTCGATTACTTCAAGAACGGCGGAATCCTGCAATACGTGCTGCGCCAATTGGCGGGCTGACCGAACCCGGCCAGCCGCATCCCACCAAGCGAAGTGGGCCACTCACCGTGAAGTGAGTGGCGGGTGATCGACGGGGCGCTTTATAAAAAGCCTCGCGAGCGGGCACGAGGGGATCGTGGGTCCGGCATGAACTATCGCCACATCATCTTTGCGGCCGTGTTGATCTGCACGTCGCCGATCGCGCTGACGGCAGCTTCCGCCGGCGAGCCGCGTGCCGTGATCGAACTGTTCACCAGCCAGGGCTGTTCGTCCTGTCCGCCCGCCGACAGACTGCTCGGCGAGCTGGCGAAGGACTCATCGCTGCTGACAATGAGTCTGGCGGTCGATTATTGGGACTATCTCGGCTGGAAGGACACGCTTGCGCTGCACGGACACACCACCCGCCAGCGCGCCTATGCCGAGGCGCGCGGCGACCGCGCGGTCTACACGCCGCAGGTCGTGGTCAACGGCATCGTGCATGTGCTTGGCAGCGACAGGGCGGCGATCGAAGCCGCGATCGCAAAGACCAGGGCTTCCGCCGCCCCGCTGATCTTGCCGGTGACGATGACCGTTGCGGATGGAAAAGTGACCGTGAATGTACCGGCCGCCAAGGACGAACACCGCGGCGGCGAAGTCTGGCTCTGCCCCATCACCAAAGCGACGCCGGTCGCGATCGGACGCGGCGAGAACCATGGCCGTACGCTGACCTACCACAACGTCGTGCGCCGCTGGGTCAAGCTCGGAGACTGGACCGGCCAGGCGGCGAGCTTCAGCCGGCCGCTGGCCGATCTACCCAATGCCGATTATTCGCTTCATGACATCGACCGCCTCGCGGTGGTCGTGCAAGGCGGCGTCGCCGCCAAGCCCGGCCTGATGCTCGGCGCCGCCACGGTCAGCCTGCGCTGATATAATTCCGTCATTCCGGAACGCGCGTTAGCGCGAACCCGGAATGACGACTTCCGCGCGCACAAAAAAATCGGGCCGGCTATGGAGCCGGCCCGAAGACTTAGGGGATTGAACCGTACGCTGAACTCAACTGACCCGGTCGGCTGAGCCCCGGGGGGCTGGGGGGCTGAGGAATCCGGAACTCGAACCGGACCGGGCCTTGAGGCAACGCTGGCCTTATCCCAGCCCAGCGTGACCGGCGATTGGCCGAAATAGGGCGTTATTGTGGGGGCTTTTAACGTCTTCGTGATCGCCCGCCGGGCGATTTTGCCCGTTTCCAAGCCATTTGCCGCATCGAGGAAGCCCTTGCCGTGGGCCCGCCCCGGCGCGATCATTGCCGCTTGGAGATTTATCGCAGCAAGAAAAAAGGAGGCGCCGCATGACTTTCGTTTCCGGCGATACCGATCCTAGCCAGTCCCTCGGGGGCGGATCCCCGGCGCGAGCCAGCACCGCCCCCGGAAGCCAAGTCACTGCCCAAGTCGCTGCTCAAGTCACCTTCAGCCGCCGCGAGCTCAAACGCATTCTCGATCTCTATGGCCGCAAGGTTGCCGCCGGCGAGTGGCGCGATTACGCCATCGATTTTCTTAAAGACCGCGCCGTGTTCTCGGTCTTCCGCCGCAGCTCGGAAGTGCCGATCTACCGCATCGAAAAAAATCCAAAGCTGGAGCGCCGCCAGGGCGCCTATAGCGTGATCTCGGCGACCGGCCTGATCGTGCGGCGCGGTCACGAACTCGACCGCGTGCTGCGCTCGATCGATGTTTCGCTGTCGCTGGTGGTGAACTAGCTGTCATTCCGGGGCGCGCGAGGCGCGAACCCCGAATAATGATGAATTGAGATCACGGATCGCTCGTCGCCCCCGGTCCAAGCGCGCGCTGCATGAGCACGGTGTCGAGCCAGCGGCCGTGCTTGAAGCCGACATTTTCTAGATTGCCGGCGTGATGGAATCCGGCGGATAGGTGCAGGCCGATCGAAGCCGCCTGAGCGGAGTCGCCGATCACTGCGATCATCTGCCGGAAACCGCGCGCCGCTGCCGCATCCACCAGCGCATTCAACAGCACCAGGCCGGCGCCGCGGCGGTGCATGTCAGGCGCGACATAAACCGAATCTTCGACCGTTTTGCGATAGGCCGGCCGCTCCCGATAGAGCGCGGCATAGGCATAGCCGGCAAGCCGCCCATCAACCTCGGCGGCGAGATAGGGAAACCCGCCTTCCAGCAGCTTCGACATGCGCCGCGCCATCTCGGTCTCGTCCGGCGGCGTCAGCTCGAACGAGGCGGTGCCGTGCTCGACGGCATGCGCGTAGATGCGGGTAATGGCCGGAATATCGGCGGTTTTGGCGGGGCGGATGGTGACGGTCATTTGTCGCCAAGGTACCAAAAAGAAAACGCCCGGGCACGAGGCCCGGGCGCTGATCAGGTATCCGTTCGTGACGCGGCTTACCGGCGGTCGCCGAGAAAGCGCAGCATGAACAGGAACAGGTTGATGAAGTCGAGATAGAGCGTCAGCGCGCCCATCACCGTCTTGCGGCCGGAGACGGTGCCGTCGTCATTGGCGTCATACATCTCCTTGATCTTCTGGGTATCCCAGGCGGTCAAGCCTGCGAAGATCAGCACGCCGATCGCCGAGATCGCGAAGTCGAGGCCCGAGCTCTTCAGGAACAGGTTGACGAGCATCGCCAGGATGAGCCCGAACAGGCCCATGATCAGGAACGAGCCGATCGGCGAGAGATCGCGCTGCGTCGTGTAGCCGTACAGGCTCAGCGCGCCGAACGAGGCCGCCGCGATGAAGAAGGTGCGGGTCACCGACGCGCCGGTATAGGCGAGAAACACCGACGACAGCATCAGCCCGAGCAAGCCGGCGTAGAGCATGAACAGCACGAGCGCGGTGCTCGCCTGCAGCTTGTCGATCCGGAAGCTCAGGAAGAAGACGATGCCGAGCGTGCCGAGGAACAGCACGATCGTCAGCGGACCGCTGAAGATCGTCTGCCCGAACGAAGTCAACCCGGTGATCTTCCCGGCCGCATCGGTGACGACCGCGGCATTGAAGGTCAGCCAGGAGACGACGCCGGTCAGAGCGACGCCGGCGGCCATGTAATTGTAGATGCGGATCATGTAGGCGCGCAGGCCTGCATCGATCTCGGCGGCACGCGCGGCGCCGAAGCCGCGGGCAGCTACGTTACGGTCGAAGTCCGACATCGAGGTTCCCTCTCTCAAGTCCCGGCTTTAAGGGCCGGTCACGTCACGCGCGCCGGCGACAGCCGTCGCGCTCGTGTCCCAAATGTAGGGTACGTAGAGTGTTAGCGCCAGATATGGCCTTAACGATGACCGGCATCATTGCCGGTCGTTAACCTTCCCCAGACCAACTGATTATAGGCCGAATCGGTTGCCCCGCGCAGGGGGCCTAGGACGCGACTGAATGCCGCAAAAAGCTACAGATTCCTCAAGACCGGGGCCGGTTTCTGCCCCAGCGCCGAGAAAGTGCCGATAAGCCCAAGCGCCACGGTGACCAGGACCGCCATGATAGCCGCCGCCAGCGCCGGCCATGGCTGCCAGCTAAAGCGCAGATGCATGAGGTCGGCAACGATCAGCCAGCCGGCGAGCGAGCCGCTCAGGACGCCGAACAGCGCGGTGGCGGCGCCCAGCAGCAGGTATTCGATCGTATAGGCGGCGAGCAGCCGCGCCCGGGTGGCGCCCAGCGTCTTGAGGATCACCGCGTCATACACCCGGTGGCGATGGCCGGCGGCGAGCGCGCCGCCCAGCACCAGGGCCGCCGCCAGCAGCGTGATCGCGCTGGCGCCGCGGATGCCGAGCACCAGGTTGGCGATGATGGCGCCGACCGCCGCCAGCGCATCCTTCACCTGCACGGTGGTGACCATCGGGAAGCTGTCGGCGACCGCGCGGATCACCGCGCCTTCCTGCGCCGGCGAGCCGCCATCGGGATAGGTGAGGGTGGCGAGATGGGTGTGCGGCGCGCCATCGAAGGCGCGCGGCGAAAACACCATGACGAAATTGATGCCGAGGCTCTGCCAGTCCACGGTGCGCAGATTGGCGATGCGGGCGCCGATGTTGCGGCCGAGCACGTTGACCACGATCGAATCGCCGAGCTTGAGGCCGAGCCCGTCGGCGATGCGCTTCTCGAACGAAACCAGCGGCGGTCCATCGTAATCGCCGGCCCACCATTGGCCCTCGACCAGCCGCGAGCCGGTGGGGATGTCGCGGCTGTAGGTGATGCCGCGGTCGCTTTGCAGCACCCAGGCGGCGTCCTGCGTCGGCTTGATGTTTTCCGCCGGGATGCCGTTGGCGGAGACGATGCGCCCGCGCAGCATCGGCACCTCCACCAAACTCGCTGCTGGCGCCTGCGCGCGCACGAAACCGTCGAAGCGCTCGGCCTGATCCGACGGGATGTCGAGGAAATAGAACGACGGCGCCCTGGCCGGCAGTTCGTTGGAGAACTGCTGGCGCAGATTGCCGTCAATCTCGATCACGGTGACCAGCAGCGTGATGCCCAAGCCCAGCGACAGCACGATGGTCGGCGTCAGCGCGCTCGGCCGATGGATATTGGCGATGGCCATGCGCAGCACGGTGGAGCGCGCGCGCGGCGCGTGTCGGGCGGCAAACATCAGCAGCGACGCCACCAGCCGCAGCAGGACGAAGACGCCGGCCGCGACCGCGACATAAATAACCGCGACCCGTTTGTCATAGGCGAGCAGCACGGCGACGGACGCCAGCACCAGCACCGCGGTCGCGGTCAGCGCGATGTATATTTTGCGGGGCCAACGCGGCTGCGCGGCCACCGCGTCGCGGAACAATTCGCCGACCGGCACGTCATGCGCGCGCCCCAAGGGCCAGAGCGCGAAGGCGAGCGCCGTCAGCAGTCCATAAAGCAGCGCCAGCCCCAATTCGGCCGGATGCAGCGCGGGCATGATCGGAAACGGAATGATGGCGCCGAAGCCCCAGACGATCAGGTATGGCAGCGTCGCGCCCAGCACGACGCCGATAACGCCGCCAATGAGCGCCAGCAGCAGCACCTGCGTGAGATAGACCGCGAACACGCGTCTGCCGCTGGCGCCGAGCGCCTTCAGGGTGGCGATCACCTCGCGCCGCCGGTCGAGATGGCTTTTCACCGCATTGCCGACACCGACGCCGCCGACCAAGAGCGCGGTCAGCCCGACAATGGTGAGAAATTGCGTGAAGCGCTCGACGTTGCGCTCGAGCTGCGGCGAGGCATTGGAGCGGTTGCGGATGTCCCAGCCGGCCTCGGGCAATTGCGCGCGCGTTTGCGCCGTCACGGCTTTGGCCGCGGCATCGCTGGCACCGCTCTGCGGCAGGCGCAGGCGATAATGCCAGCGTACCAGGCTGCCGGGCTGCAGCAGGCCGGTGGCGCGCAGCGCCGCCTCGCTCACCAGCAGCCGCGGGCCGAAGCCGATGCCGCCGGCAAGCTTGTCCGGCTCATTGCTGAGCGCGGCGCGGATTTCGAAAGCGGCATTGCCGATGGTCAGCCGCGCCGGCGGCGTGATGCCGAGCCGCGCCAGCAGCGTCGGGTCGGCGGCGGCGCCGAAGACGCCGTCGCGTTGCGCCAATGTCTCCACGAGTCGGCCGGGCGGATCGAGCCTGACGTCGCCGAACAGCGGATAGGCGCCGTCGACCGCTTTCATTTCGACCAGCGTGGCCTTGCCGTCGGGATTGCGCGCCATGGCCCGCATGGTCGCGGCGATCGACAGGCTGCCGCGACTTTGCAGGAATGCCTTTTCGTCCGGCGTGGCCTCGCGCTGAATCAGCGTGAACGACAGGTCGCCGCCGAGGATGACCTGGCCTTCGCGCGCCAGCCCGTCGGCCAGACTGGCGGCGAGCGAGCCGACGCCGGCGATCGCCATGCTGCCAAGCGCGATGCAGGCGACGAATACGTAGAAGCCGTGCAAGCCGCCGCGCAATTCCCGCCATGCAAAACGCAGCGCGAGCCATCGGCTGCCGTCACGCGCGCTTGCGGGTGCGGCCAAGCTCATGATCCGTTCACCACGTGGCCCGAGCGCAGTCGCACGACGCGCTGGCACCGCTGGGCCAGCGCCGCATCATGCGTGACCAGAACCAGCGTGGTGCCGCGCTTGGCATGCCCGGCAAACAACAGATCGATGATCTGCCGGCCGGTATCTTCGTCGAGATTTCCGGTCGGCTCGTCGGCCACCAGAATCGCCGGATTGGGTGCCAGCGCGCGGGCGACCGCCACGCGCTGCTGCTCGCCGCCCGATAGTTCGGCCGGGTAATGATGCAGCCGCTCGCTCAAGCCCACCGCGGCGAGTTCGTCGCGTGCACGCGTCTGCGCGTCTGCGACGCCGGCCAACTCCAGCGGCACCGCGACGTTTTCCAGCGCGGTCATGGTCGGGATCAGGTGGAACGACTGGAAGACGATGCCGACATTGCGGCCGCGAAAGCGCGCCAGTGCGTCCTCGTCGAGCGCATTTAAGGTCTCGCCCGCCACCGCCACCGTGCCGGTGTCGGCCCGCTCCAGACCGGCCATCACCATCAGCAGCGTGGATTTGCCAGAACCGGACGGGCCCACCAGGCCGATCGCCTCGCCGCTGCCTATATTCAGATCGATATCTTTGAGGATATGAACGCGGGCCGCCCCCTGCCCGAGCGAGAGATTGACACCGGCAAGTCTGATGGCGGGTTGCGCAAGGGCCGGCCCGGCCTGAGAGTCATTCGTCATGTGGTTCCACCGTTGGCAACCCCGCTCATATGGGACAAAGCCCGTCCGGGTCCAGCGTCTCGCCGCGCTGGTCCTGATCACGGTATTTTGCGCATGGCCGCCGGCCGGCGGCTTCGCGGCCAGCGACGCCCCGGTGAAGATCGTGGCGCTGGGCGATTCGCTCACCGCCGGCCTTGGCCTGCCGGTCGAGGCCAGCTTTCCGGCCCGGCTCGTCGTAGCACTCAAGGCCAAGGGTATTGCCGCCAGCGTCGTCAATGCCGGGGTGTCCGGCGATACCGCGTCCGGCGGGCTCGGCCGTCTCGATTGGTCGGTTGCGGAGGGGACCGAGGCGGTGATCCTCGAGCTCGGCGCCAACGACGCATTGCGCGGGATCGATCCGACGGTGACCAAGACGGCACTCGATGCCATCCTGAAGAAACTCAAGGATCGTCATATTGCCGTGCTGCTCGCCGGCATGCGGGCGCCGCGCAATCTGGGCCCCGATTATGTCGGCGCCTTCGACGCGATCTATCCGGCCCTTGCCTCGACTCATGCGGTCGTTTTTTATCCCTTCTTCCTTGACGGTGTCGCCAGCGATCCCAAACTCAACCAGGGCGATGGCCTGCACCCGAACGCCGCCGGCGTCGACGTCATCGTGGCGCGTATCCTGCCGCAGGTCGAAGAGCTGATCGCCCGGGTGCGGGCCGCGCGCGGAACTTAAATTGGATTTCCTATGCCGCGTCTCTTCACCGGTGTCGAAATTCCGTCCGATGTGGGCGAGTCGCTCGGCATGTTGCGCGGCGGACTGCCGGGCGCGCGCTGGATCACACCGGACAACTATCACCTGACGCTGCGCTTCATCGGCGACGTGAACGACGTGATCGCGCACGAGGTCGCCTCGCTGCTCGGCCGGGTCAAGCGCGGCGCCTTCGAACTGCACATGGAGGGGCTGACGTCGTTCGGCGGCCGCAAGCCGCGCGCGGTGGTGGCGACCGTGGCGCCAGAACAAGCTTTGCTCGACGTGCAGGCCGAGCACGAACGGCTGATGCAGCGCATCGGGCTGCAGCCGGAAGGCCGCAAATATTTGCCGCACGTGACGCTGGCGCGTTTGCGCACTTCATCCAGCCGCGACGTCGCGGAATATCTGTCGGCGCGCGGGCTATTCCGTACCGCGAGCTTTCCGGTCTCGCGCTTTGTGCTGTTCTCGTCGCGCAATTCGGTCGGCGGCGGGCCCTATGTGGTGGAAGCGGGTTATCCGCTCAGCGCATGAGCTGTAAGCCGTCACGCCGGCCGGAACAGGCGCCGCCAATGCGCGTCGAGGATTGCTGTCGTAATACTGTGGCTGTCGGCCACCGCCTCGCGCATCAGCGACAGCGGCGTCAGGCGCGGCGGATCGACTTCGCCGACCACGCTGCCGAAATCGAATGTGAGTTCGGCCTCGAACTTGCGGGCCAGCTGCTGCATGCGCTTATTGTCGGCCAGGCATTGCATGTGCAGCGCCTTGATGCCGCGGTTGCGCGCGGAGAGCAGCGTGCGCTCGAGCAGGACGGTTCCGACGCCGTGGCTTTGCCATGGCAGTTCGATGCTGAAGGCGGCTTCCGCCTCGGTCGCGAACGGTGAGCCGATGTGGCGCAGCTCGGCGGCGCCGCGCAGCACGCCATCGACAAAGAAGCCATGCGCGACGACGCCGACGCCGCTGATGGTCGCGGCGTGGCCGACGATGATCTCGTCAGACACTGTACCGGTAAAGCGCCGGTGCCGGCTCTCGGGATCCAGGCGAAGCAGGTGATCGCGATAGGCGTCGGCTTCCCCGACCCAGAGTTTGCGCACGATGCCCCCGTCGGGCAGAAGTTCATGCATTTCGGCTCTCCTCACGTCGGAAAGCCCTGCATTGCGACGTTTCTAATCCCCGGCGGCCGCGATTCCCCGCGATTCGCTTGTCCCTAGCTATATGGTGCATTGCAGCAAAATATCGACTTAAATTTTCATGGTGCGGGACCCCCACCTGCGAAAAGCGCATGGCTAACAAAGCGTTAACGCCACTTTTTTGCGGCATTTGCCGCACCATGCAGACCGCATATTCCGCACAGCCGATTTACAGACGCCCCGGATCGCCCTAGGGGGTGGCGCTGCAGGCCGGCCGCGGCCCGCCCGCTTGCTCCCGATTGTCCCAGAGCCGCATGCCTGAAACTTTCAGAACGCGCTATGCGGCGCTCGTCGCCGCCGGAAAAATCGAAGCCGATCCCGGCCAGGCGGTTTTGGCGAAGCACATGTCGCAGCTCGCGCATCGCCTCGACCAGCATCGGCTGGCGCGAAAATCCTCGGCGCTCGGCTGGCTGTTCGGCAAGATCGAAAAGCGCGAGCCGACGCTGCAAGGACTTTACGTCCACGGCGAGGTCGGCCGCGGCAAGACCATGCTGATGGATCTGTTCTTCGCGACCAGCCCGGTGCTGCGCAAGCGCCGCGTCCATTTCCACGAGTTCATGGCCGACGTGCATGAGCGCGTGCACACCTATCGCCTGGAAATCAAGAACGGCGACGCCGGCGAGCACGATCAGATCCAGCGCGCCGCCACCGCCATCGCCGAGGAATCCTGGCTGTTGTGCTTCGACGAATTTCACATCACCGATATCGCCGACGCCATGATCCTCGGCCGGCTGTTCACGCGGCTGTTCGAGCTCGGCGTCATCGTGGTGGCGACGTCAAATCTGGCGCCGAGCGAACTCTACAAGGACGGGCTCAATCGCTCGCTGTTCCTGCCCTTCGTCGCCATGCTGGAGCGGCATTGCGTGGTGGCGCGGCTCGATGCGCGCGTGGATTTTCGGCTGGAGAAGCTGACCGGCGTGCCGACCTGGTATGTGCCGCCGGACGCTGGGGCCGATGCCGCGCTCGACGATGCGTGGACGCGGCTCGCGGGCGAACTGGGCGGTGCGCCGCACGAGCTGGTGGTGAAGGGCCATATCGTGAAGGTGCCGAAGACGGCGATGGGCGTGGCGCGGTTTTCCTTCGAGGATCTCTGCGCGCAGCCGCTGGCGGCCGCCGACTATCTCAAGATCGCGCACGAATTCCACACCATCATTCTCGACCGCATCCCGGTCATGGATGTCAGCCGCCGCAACGAGGCCAAGCGCTTTATTATTTTAATCGACACGCTGTACGACCACGCGGTGAAGCTGCTCGCCTCGGCGCATGCGCAGCCGGACCAGCTCTATCTCGCAACCGAGGGCTACGAGGCGAACGAATTCAAGCGCACCGCCTCGCGCCTGATCGAGATGCGCTCGCAGACCTATCTCGGCCTGCCGCACGGCCCGCGCCAGGGGGCGGCGGTCGATGCCGGGACAATCGTCGAGACGTGACCGATCGTGCCGCCGGGCCGGCGGCCATGCGCACGCGCTGTCGTGGTGAAAAATGCCTCTGGACTCCCGCCCGAACGTCTGCTGGTATAATGTATACACGGCAAGCAAAACGGAGGGCTGCCATTTGATCCGGCCGCTTGTGGCAGTCCGCCAGACCGGATAACCCACCGCTCGGCCGCGCTCCGCGGTTTCAGCAATTCGAGAGTTTTCCCACCATGGCGCGTAATAAAATTGCGTTGATCGGCGCCGGCCAGATCGGCGGCACGCTCGCTCACCTCATCGGTCTCAAGCAACTCGGCGACGTCGTGCTGTTCGACGTCATGGAAGGCATTCCGCAAGGCAAGGCGCTCGACATCGCCGAATCCTCGCCGGTCAATGATTTCGACTGTCGGCTCACCGGCACCAATACCTACGACGCGATCGAAGGCGCCGACGTCTGCATCGTCACCGCCGGCGTGCCGCGCAAGCCCGGCATGAGCCGCGACGATCTGCTCGGCATCAATCTCAAGGTGATGGAGCAGGTCGGCTCCGGCATCAAGAAATACGCGCCCAACGCCTTCGTGATCTGCATCACCAATCCGCTCGACGCCATGGTGTGGGCGCTGCAGAAATGCTGCGGCCTGCCGCAGCAGAAGGTGGTCGGCATGGCCGGCGTGCTCGACTCGGCGCGCTTCCGTTATTTCCTGGCCGACGAGTTCAACGTGTCGGTCGAAGACGTCACCGCCTTCGTGCTCGGCGGCCACGGCGACACCATGGTGCCGCTCATCCGCTATTCGGCGGTGGCCGGCATTCCGGTGCCCGATCTGGTCAAGATGGGCTGGACCACGCAGGCGCGCGTCGACGAGATCGTCAAGCGCACCGCCAATGGCGGCGCCGAGATCGTCAACCTGCTCAAGACCGGCTCGGCCTTCTACGCGCCGGCGGCGTCCGCCATCGCGATGGCGGAGAGCTATCTGCTCGACAAGAAGCGCGTGCTGCCCTGCGCGGCCTGGCTCAACGGCGAATACGGCATGAAGGACATCTATGTCGGCGTGCCGGTGGTGATCGGCGCCAAGGGCGTCGAGCGCATCGTCGAGATCGAGCTCAACGGCGCCGAGCGCGGCATGTTCGAGAAATCGGTGGCCTCGGTGCAAGGCCTGGTCGAGGCCTGCAAGAAGATCGCGCCGAATCTGGGAAATTAGGCGAATAGCGAATAGCGAATAGGGGTATCAACTACTCACTATTTCGCTACTCGCTATTCGCTGTAGCCGGAGGGGCTCATGAATATCCACGAATACCAAGCCAAGACGGTGTTGCGCGAATTCGGCGTGCCGGTGCCGCGCGGCGTACCGGCCTTTACCGTCGATGAGGCGCTCAATGGCGCCCAGGAGCTGGGCGGTCCGGTCTGGGTGGTGAAAGCGCAGATCCACGCCGGCGGCCGCGGCAAGGCCGGCGGCGTCAAGGTGGTGAAATCCATCGACGACGTGAAGAAAGAGTCGACCCGCATCCTCGGCTCGACGTTGGTCACCCATCAGACCGGCCCGCAGGGCAAGAAGGTCAATCGCCTGTATATCGAGGAAGGCTCGGCCATCGACCGCGAGTTCTACCTCTCGGCGCTGATCGACCGCGAAACCTCGCGCGTGGCTTTCGTCGTCTCGACCGAAGGCGGCATGGACATCGAGGAAGTGGCCAAGAGCCACCCCGAGAAAATCATTACGTTCTCGGTCGATCCGGCCACCGGCATCATGCCGCATCACGGCCGCCGCGTGGCGCAAACGCTCAAACTGACCGGCGATCTCGCCAAGCAGATGGAAGCGCTTCTCCCCAAGCTCTATGCCGCCTTCACCAGCAAGGACATGGCCATGCTGGAGATCAATCCGCTGGTGGTGACCAAGGACGGAAAGCTGATCTGCCTCGACGCCAAAGTAGGCTTCGACGGCAACGCGCTTTATCGCCATCCCGATATCATGGCGCTGCGCGATCTCACCGAGGAAGACGAAAAGGAAGTCGAGGCCTCGAAATTCGATCTCAACTACATCGCGCTCGACGGCTCGATCGGCTGCATGGTCAACGGCGCCGGCCTGGCGATGGCGAGCATGGACATCATCAAGCTCTACGGCATGGCGCCGGCGAACTTCCTCGACGTCGGCGGCAGCGCCACCAAGGAGAAGGTCACGGCCGCCTTCAAGATCATCACCTCCGATCCGAGCGTGAAGGGCATATTGGTCAACATTTTCGGCGGCATCATGAAATGCGACGTGATCGCGGAAGGCGTGGTGGCGGCGGTGAAGGAAGTCGGCCTCAAGGTTCCGCTGGTGGTGCGGCTGGAAGGCACCAATGTCGAGCTCGGCAAGAAGATCATCGCCGAGTCCAAGCTCAATGTGACGTCGGCCGACGATCTCGACGACGCCGCGCAGAAAATCGTCAAGGCCGTGAAGGAGGCCGCATAATGTCGGTCCTCATCGACAAGAACACCAAGGTCATCTGCCAGGGCTTCACCGGCAAGAATGGCAAATTCCATTCCGAGCAGGCGATCGCCTACGGCACCAAGATGGTGGGCGGCACCTCGCCCGGCAAAGGCGGCACCACGCACCTCAATCTGCCGGTGTTCGACACCGTGGCGGAAGCGCGCGAGCAGACCGGCTGCGACGCCAGCGTGATCTACGTGCCGCCGCCGGGCGCGGCCGACGCGATCTGCGAAGCCATCCAGGCCGAGATCCCGCTCATCGTCTGCATCACCGAAGGCATCCCGGTGATGGACATGGTCAAGGTCAAGCGCTCGCTCTCAGGCTCGAAGTCGCGGCTGATCGGGCCGAACTGCCCGGGCGTGATGACGGCGGGCGAATGCAAGATCGGCATCATGCCGGGCAACATCTTCAAGCCCGGCAAAGTGGGGATCGTGTCACGCTCCGGCACGCTCACCTATGAGGCGGTGTTCCAGACCACCCGCGAGGGGCTCGGCCAGACCACGGCGGTCGGCATCGGCGGCGATCCGATCAAAGGCACCGAATTCATCGACGTGCTGGAGATGTTCCTGGCCGACAAGGCGACGACCGCCATCGTCATGATCGGCGAGATCGGCGGCTCGGCCGAAGAGGACGCCGCACAGTTTCTCAAAGACGAGGCCAAGCGCGGCCGCAAGAAGCCCACGGTCGGCTTCATCGCCGGGCGCACGGCTCCCCCGGGCCGCCGCATGGGCCACGCCGGCGCCATCATCTCGGGCGGGAAAGGCGACGCCGAATCCAAGATCGCGGCCATGGAATCGGCCGGCATCAAGGTGTCACCGTCGCCGGCGCGTATCGGGAAGACCCTGGTCGAAGTATTGAAATCCTGATTCAGTCTTAGGTCATTTGTAGACTTACAGCCGACATAAATAGCGTTAAAACGGCAAATCGCCGGGTGGCGGTGGGGTCGATGGTGACTTCGCCGCCGCAACGGTGGGTTTTTCGCCCGCAAGGACCGAATCAGACCATGTCCCGCCAGGACGCCAACGCCGCCTTTGCCCGCTCCTCGTTCCTGTATGGCGGCAACGCCGCCTACATCGAAGACCTCTACGCCAAGTACGAAGCCGACCCGGCCGCGGTCGACGCCGAATGGCGCGGCTTTTTTCAGAGCCTGAAGGACGAGGCCGCCGACGCCGTCAAGAGCGCGCGCGGCGCCTCCTGGAAAAAGCCGAACTGGCCGCTGCGCGCCGACGGCGATCTGGTGGCCGCGCTCGACGGCCAATGGGCCGAGACCGAAAAGAAAATTGGCGAGAAAATTTCCGGCAAGTTGCAGCCTTTGGCGCAAGCCAAGGGCGTCGAGCTGACTTCCGCCGACGTCATGCAGGCGACGCGCGACTCCATCCACGCGCTGATGCTGATCCGCGCCTACCGCATCCGTGGTCACTTCCACGCCAAGCTCGATCCGCTCGCGCTCGAGCCGGAGAAGAACGAGGAGGAGCTCGATCCGCGCTCCTACGGTTTCGGCGAAGCCGACATGGGCCGCCGCATCTTCCTCGACAAGGTGCTCGGGCTCGATTTCGCGTCGATGCGCGAAATTGTCGCCATCCTGCGCCGCACCTACTGCCAGACGCTCGGCGTCGAATTCATGCACATCTCCAACGCCGCGCAGAAGGCGTGGATCCAGGAACGCATCGAGGGCCGCGACAAGGAGATCACTTTCACGCGCGAAGGCAAGCGCGCCATCCTCAACAAGCTGGTGGAATCCGAAGGTTTCGAGAAATTTCTCGACGTCAAATACACCGGCACCAAGCGTTTCGGCCTCGACGGCGCGGAATCGCTGATCCCGGCGCTCGAGCAGATCATCAAGCGCGGCGGCAATCTCGGCGTGAAGGAGATCGTGCTCGGCATGCCGCATCGCGGCCGCCTCAATGTCCTGACCCAAGTGATGGGCAAGCCGCACCGTGCGCTGTTCCACGAATTCAAGGGCGGCTCCTCGACGCCCGACGAAACCGAAGGCTCCGGCGATGTGAAATATCACCTGGGCGCGTCATCGGACCGCGAGTTCGACAACAACAAGGTACACCTGTCGCTCGCGCCCAATCCATCGCATCTGGAAATCGTCGATCCGGTCACGCTCGGCAAGGTGCGCGCCAAGCAGGACCAGCACGGCGCCACGCCCGACGAGCGCACCATGGTGATGCCGCTGCTCATGCACGGCGACGCCGCCTTCGCCGGCCAGGGCGTGGTGGAGGAATGTTTCGGACTGTCGGATCTGAAAGGCTACCGCACCGGCGGTTCCTTGCATTTCATCGTCAACAACCAGATCGGCTTCACGACGTATCCGCGCTATTCGCGCTCCTCGCCCTATCCCTCCGATGTCGCCAAGATGATCGAGGCGCTGATCCTGCACGTCAACGGCGACGACCCGGAAGCGGTGGTGTTCGCCGCCAAGGTGGCGACCGAATACCGGCAGAAATTCCAGCGCCCGGTGGTCATCGACATGTTCTGCTACCGGCGCTTCGGCCACAACGAAGGCGACGAGCCCTCGTTCACCCAGCCGCTGATGTACAAGAAGATCCGCGCGCATCCGAGCACGCTGGAAATCTACAGCAAGAAGCTGATTTCCGAAGGCGTGGTCACCGCCGGCGAAGTCGACAAGATGAAGTCCGACTGGCGCGCCCGGCTCGACGCCGAATTCGAAGCGGCGCTGAGCTACAAGCCCAACAAGGCCGATTGGCTCGACGGCCGCTGGGCCGGGCTGAAGGCGGCGCGCGACTACGAGGATCCGCGCCGCGGCAATACCGGCGTCGCGATCGAGGAGCTACGCGAGATCGGCAAGAAGATCACCGTCATTCCGCAAGGCTTCCAGGTTCACAAGACCATCCAGCGCTTCCTCGATCATCGCGCCAAGACGATCGAAAGCGGCGAAGGCATCGACTGGTCGACCGCGGAGGCGCTTGCCTTCGGCGCTCTGCTCAAGGAAAGCCACCCGGTTCGGCTGTCCGGCCAGGATACCGAGCGCGGCACCTTTTCGCAGCGCCATTCGGTGCTGTTCGATCAGGACACCGAGGAACGCTACACGCCGCTCAATCATCTGGGCGCCGGCCAGGCGCGTTTCGAGGTGCTCAATTCGAGCCTGTCGGAAGTGGCCGTGCTCGGTTTCGAATACGGCTATTCGACCGCCGAGCCGAACGCGCTGACGCTGTGGGAGGCGCAGTTCGGCGACTTCGCCAACGGCGCGCAGGTGGTGTTCGACCAGTTCATCTCCTCCGGCGAGCGCAAATGGCTGCGGCTGTCCGGCCTGGTGTGCCTGCTGCCGCACGGCTACGAGGGCCAGGGGCCGGAGCACTCCTCGGCCCGGCTCGAGCGCTTCCTGCAAATGTGCGCCGAGGACAACATGCAGGTGGCGAACTGCACGACACCGGCGAACTACTTCCACATCCTGCGCCGCCAATTGAAGCGCGACACGCGCAAGCCGCTGATCCTGATGACGCCGAAGAGCCTGCTGCGTCACAAGCGGGCGGTCTCGCCGCTCGCCGAGATGGCGACCGGCACCTCGTTCCACCGTCTGCTGTGGGACGATGCGCAGTCCCCCCTCCCTAACCCTCCCCCGCGTGCGGGGGAGGGTAGGGTGGGGGCGATCAAGCTGGTCGCCGACGACAAGATCCGCCGCGTCGTCATGTGCTCGGGCAAGGTCTATTACGACCTCTACGAGGAGCGCGAGAAGCGCGGCATCGACGACATCTATCTACTGCGCATCGAGCAGCTCTATCCGTTCCCGACCAAGGCGCTGTGCGCCGAGCTCACGCGCTTCAAGCAGGCCGAGATGGTGTGGTGCCAGGAAGAGCCGCGCAACATGGGCGCCTGGTTTTTCGTCGATGTGTTCCTGCAATGGGTGCTCAACCAGATCGGCGCCAAGCATCGCCTCATGCGCTATGCCGGACGTCCGGCCGCCGCTTCGACCGCGGTCGGGCAGATGTCGAAGCATCTCGGGCAGCTCAAGCAGTTGCTGGATGAGGCGCTGGGCTGACAATTTCACTCCGTCATGCCCGGCCTTGTGCCGGGCATCCACGTCTTGACGGAGTATCGAATTAGAAAGACGTGGATGGCCGGGACAAGCCCGGCCATGACGAAAAGGAACGAGTCATGACTGACATCCGCGTCCCCACCCTGGGCGAATCGGTCACCGAAGCGACCGTGGGCAAATGGTTCAAGCAGCCGGGCGACGCGGTGGCGGTGGACGAGCCGCTGGTCGAATTGGAGACCGACAAGGTCACGCTGGAAGTGCCGGCGCCGGCGGCCGGCGTGCTCGGCGAGATCGCGGCCAAGAACGGCGAGACCGTCGCGGTCGGCGCGCTGCTCGGCCAGATCAAGGAAGGCGCCGGCGCGCCCGCCAAGGCAGCCGCGCCCGCGGCCAAGCCGGCCGAGGCGCCGAAGGCTGCGCCGGCAGCGGCATCGCCAATGCCAGCACCCCCCTCGGTGCGCAAGCTGGCGGCGGAAAGCGGCCTCGATCCCGCGAAAGTCGCCGGCAGCGGCCTGCACGGCCAGGTCACCAAGGGCGACATGATGGCGGCGATCGAACGCGCCGCGGCACAGCCGACGCCGATTGCCGCCACCGCGGCCGCCGTGCCGATGCGGGCGCCGTCGCCCGCCGACGATGTCGCGCGCGAAGAGCGCGTGCACATGACGCGGCTGCGCCAGACCATCGCACGCCGCCTCAAGGACGCGCAGAACACCGCCGCCATGCTCACGACCTTCAACGAGGTCGACATGAGCGCGGTGATGCATCTGCGCAATCAATACAAGGATCTGTTCGAGAAGAAGCACGGCGTGAAGCTTGGCTTCATGGGCCTGTTCGTGCGCGCTTGTATCCAGGCCTTGAAGGACATCCCTTCGGTCAATGCCGAGATCGACGGCACCGACATCGTCTACAAGAATTACTATCACATCGGCGTGGCGGTCGGCACCGACAAGGGCCTGGTGGTGCCGGTGCTGCGCGATGCCGATCATCTGTCGCTTGCCGGCATCGAGAAGACCATCTCCGATTTGGGTAAGCGTGCGCGTGATGGCGCGCTCAAGATCGAGGACATGCAGGGCGGCACCTTCACCATCTCGAACGGCGGCGTCTACGGCTCGCTGATGTCGACGCCGATCCTGAACGCGCCGCAGTCCGGCATCCTCGGCATGCACAAGATCCAGGAGCGGCCGATTGCGATTGCCGGCAAGGTCGAAATCAGGCCGATGATGTATCTGGCGCTGTCCTACGACCACCGCATCGTCGACGGCCAGCAGGCCGTCACCTTCCTGGTGCGGGTGAAGGAAAGCCTGGAAGACCCGGCAAGGATCGTGCTGGATTTATAGTTTCGTCATTGCCGGGCCGCCGCGAAGCGGCGTGACCCGGCAATCCATCGTTTGAAAAGATGGATGCCCGGGTCAGGCCCGGACATGACCGTGGAAAGGGCGTCATTTCATGGCCTACGACCTCATTGTCATCGGCACCGGCCCCGGCGGCTATGTCTGCGCCATTCGCGCGGCGCAGTTGGGCTTGAAAACCGCGGTGGTGGAAAAGCGCGCCACTTATGGCGGCACTTGCCTCAACATCGGCTGCATTCCGTCGAAGGCGCTGCTGCACGCATCCGAACTATTTGAAGAAGCCGGCCATAGCTTCGCCAAGATGGGCATCGGCGTGAGCGCGCCCAAGCTCGATCTGAAAGCGATGATGGCGTTCAAGGACCAGGGCGTCGACGGCAACGTCAAGGGCGTCGAATTCCTGCTCAAGAAGAACAAGATCGATGCCTTCCACGGCACCGCGCGCGTGCTCGCGGCCGGCAAGGTCGAGGTCAAGGGCGCCGACGGCAAGACGCAGACGCTCGAGGCTAAATCGATCGTGATCGCTACCGGCTCCGATGTCGCCAGGCTCAAAGGCATCGAGATCGACGAGAAGCGCATCGTGTCGTCGACTGGCGCGCTGTCGTTGCCGGAAGTGCCCAAGCATCTGCTAGTGGTCGGCGCCGGCGTGATCGGGCTGGAGCTCGGCTCGGTCTGGCGGCGGCTCGGCGCGCAGGTGACGGTGGTGGAATTCCTCGACGGCGTGCTGCCCGGCATGGACGGCGAGGTGCGCCGCCAGGCGCAACGGCTTTTCGAAAAACAAGGAATGTCGTTCAAGCTGTCGTCCAAGGTGACCGCGGTCGACACGTCCGGCAAACGGCTGAAGGCGAAGGTCGAACCCGCGAAAGGCGGGGCTGCGGAAACCATCGAGGCCGATGTGGTGTTGGTCGCCATCGGCCGCGTGCCCTACACCGAGGGTCTCGGTCTCAAGGAAGCCGGCGTGACGCTCGACGAGCGCGGCCGCATCGTGGTCGATCATTATTACGCGACCAGCGTGCAGGGCATCTGGGCGATCGGCGACGTGATCGCGGGGCCGATGCTGGCGCATAAAGCCGAAGACGAAGGCGTCGCGCTGGCCGAGATCCTGGTCGGGCAGGCCGGCCATGTGAACTACGACGCCATTCCGAACGTGGTCTACACCTATCCGGAGATCGCCACCGTCGGCAAAAGCGAAGAGGAATTGAAGACCGCGGGCGTCGCCTACAATGTCGGCAAGTTTCCGATGACCGCCAATGGCCGCGCCAAGGTCAACCTGACCACCGACGGCTTCGTGAAAATCCTCGCCGATGCCAAGACCGACCGCGTGCTCGGCGTTCAGCTCATTTGCGCCGACGCCGGCAACATGATCGCGCAAGCGGCGCTGGCGATGGAATTCGGCGCCTCGGCCGAGGACATCGCGCGCACCTGCCACGCCCACCCGACGCTGCCCGAGGCGGTCAAGGAAGCGGCCATGGCGGTGGCGAAGCGCGCGATTCATATGTGAACTTGTTTATCCCTACCCTTTAGGGGAGGGATATGAAAAGCGGGGGGTTTTTAATGGCCAAAGGTCACAAAGACAAAGTCGCCGTCGTTACCGGCGCGGCGAACGGCATCGGGCAGGCGTTTGCGAAACGTTTGGCCGAGGACGGCGTCGATATCGCGGTGGTCGATATCGCCGACGGCAACGAGACGGTGAAGATGGTGCAGGCCGCCGGCCGCCAGGCGATCTACGTCAAGACCGACGTGTCGTCGGAAGAATCGGTCGCCGCCATGGCCAAACAGGTCAACGCCAAATTCAACCACGTCGATATCGTGGTCAATTGCGCCGGCATCTTCCCGCAAAAGGATTTCGCCGAGATGACCTTCACCGACTGGCGCAAGGTGCTGTCGACCAATCTCGACAGCACGTTCCTGGTCTCGTCCGCATTCGTCCCCGGCATGCGGGCGCGCAAATGGGGCCGCGTGGTCAACATGGCTTCCAGCACGCTCGGCTCGGTGGTCACCGGTTTCGCGCATTACGTGGCGAGCAAGGGCGGCATCGTCGGCTTTACCCGCGCGCTGGCGTCCGACTTGGCCGCCGACGGCATCACCGTCAATGCGATCGCGCCGGGGCTGACCCGCTCGCCCGGCACATTGGCGCGCAGCCCCCGCGCCGGCTTTGCCACCATGGACGACGAATTCGCGGCGGTGGCGCAGATGCAGGCGATCAAGCGGGTGGAGACGCCCGACGATCTGGTCGGCGCGGTGTCGTTCCTGACCAGCGACGATGCCGCCTTCATCACCGGGCAGACGTACAATGTCGACGGTGGGCGGGTGAGGACGTAGTCCGCAGGGCGTGTCCCGGGCGCAGTGCGTCAGCGTGCGCTGCAGAATCGGGACATGCGCCCCGTCAGTGCCCGCCCAGCAGATGCACCTGTGGGAAGAACAGCGCCATCGCCATGAACGCCAGCCCGAGAACGCCAAGCCCGCCCGCGACCCACACCAGCAGGATGATTCCGGTGATGACTGCCGCCGAGCACAGCACGATGCCGATCTGCAACGCGGCCGAGGCAAACTCGAAATAGTGATATTTGTTGAGCGCGATATCGCGTTCGTGTTCCATCTCCTTGGCGCGCCGTATCAGCTCGACCGTACCTTCGCCCTTGCCGTCTGCCGCCTCCGGCTCGGAGCGGTAGCGCGCCGCCGTCTTGGTCCAGTCGTCGACCTGCTTGGCGAGCGCGGCCTTGCGTGCCGCATCGCTCGTCGCCGCAAGGTCGATTTTCGCCGACTCGGAGGCGACGATCGTCAGGGTGCGGCGGATGTTCTTGGCCTGGAAGAAATTCCACAGGTTCGAGGCCTCGATTTGGAAATTGAGCGCCGAGGTCTGCGCGCTCTTGCCCAGCGTCTCGGAAAACGCGAGGCACAACGCCAGCACCGAGATCACCAGCGCGATCCGTTTGTTCAGGCTGTCGTGGCCCCCGCCATGGCCGCCGCCGCCCTTGTGGCCCTCCTCGTGCTCGATCTGATGCTCGACTTCGTGCTGAACCGCATGAACGCCATGGCTCATGTCGCTCTCCCAGGCTTTATGAATCGCGACGTGACGATGAGGCCAACAGGTGGCACGCCGCAAGGGGAATTCGACGTTGCCGCCGAAATGTCACGCGCGCGGATGCGCACTGGCATAAACTTCGAGTAAACGCTCGCTATCGACCGCGGTGTAGATCTGCGTGGTCGACAGCGAGGCATGCCCGAGCAGTTCCTGGATCGCGCGCAGATCGCCGCCGCGCGCCAGCAGGTGGGTGGCGAACGAGTGCCGCAGCGCATGCGGCGTCGCGCTGTCCGGCAGTCCCAGGGCGCCGCGCAGGCGCGCCATCGCCAGTTGCACGACGCGGGCGGTGAGCGGGCCGCCGCGCGCGCCGATGAACAGCGGGCCGTCCGCCGGCAATTCGGACGGGCAGAGTGCGACATAGTCGGCGATCAGCCGGAGGACCTGCGGCAGCAACGGAACCATGCGGGTCTTGTTGCCCTTGCCGGTGACGGTCAGCGAATCGCCGGTCGGCAAATCCTTGCGCTTGAGGCTGAGCGCTTCGGCGATGCGCAGGCCGCAGCCGTACAGCAGGCCGAGCACGGCGGCGTCGCGCGCGATGATCCAAGGCTCGCGCGCCTCGCCCGCGCGCAGATCGATGTCGGCGATGCGCTTGGCGGTCGCGATCGACAACGGCTTCGGCAGAGTGCGCGGCAGCTTGGGCGTGCGCACGGCGGCGAGCGCGCCGACCTTGCCCTTGCCATTGCGCTCCAGGAAACGGGCGAACGAGCGCGCGCCTGCCAGCACGCGCATCAGCGTGCGATTGCCGGCGCCTTGCGCGCGCCGTGCCGCCATGAAGGCGCGCACATCGGCCGGCGCGAGCTTGGCCAAGGCTTTGAGCGATGGCGCCCCGCCCAGATGCTCAGTCAGGAAATCGAGAAACTGGCCGACGTCGCGCGCATAGGCTTCCAAGGTCTTGGGCGACATGCGCCGCTCGGCGCCGAGATAGCCGAGCCAGCGGGCGATTTCCGCGCTGACGTCGGGGCTGGCTGCGAGGTGCGTCATGGCGGGCCAAGAGTGGCAGGCGTTCCTTCACCCTTTCTTAAGGGCGTGGAATCGGCCAGACCTACACATATGACAGCGCGCATTGTCGACGTCCTGGTGCCGGTGGCGCTCGACCAGACCTATTCCTATCGGGTGCCGGCGGGCCTTGCGCTCGCGCCGGGCGACGTGGTGAGCGTGCCGCTGGGCGCGCGCGGCGACACCATGGGCGTGGTCTGGGCCGAGAACGCCAATCCCGATCCGCGCCTGCACAATCGCATGAAGGACGTGAGCGCCAAGCTCGACGTGCCGCCGCTGAAAGCCGAGCTGCGCCAGTTCATCGACTGGATGGCCGGCTACACGCTGGCGGCGCGCGGCACGGTGCTGCGCATGGCGCTGCGCATGGGCGAGCATCTCGGCCCCGGGCGCGAGCGCGTCGGCGTGCGGCTCGCCGGTCCGCCTCCGCAGCGCATGACGCCGGCGCGATTGCGCGCCTTGCAGCTATTCTCCGACGGGATGCTGCGCTCTAAAGCCGAGGCCGCGCAGGAAGCCGGCGTCAGCGCCGGCGTCATCGACGGACTGATCGACGAGGGCACGCTGGAAACCGTGGTGCTGCCGCCGGAGAAGGTGGCGCAGCCGCCCGATCCTGATTTTCGCAAGCCGGATTTCGTGCTGACGCAACTGGCCGCCGCCGACGCGCTGCGCACCACCGTCGCGCAGGGCGGCTACACCGTCACGCTGCTCGACGGCGTCACCGGCTCCGGCAAGACCGCGGTCTATTTCGAGGGCGTCGCCGAAAACATCCGGCGCCAGCGGCAGTCGCTGATCCTGATGCCGGAAATCGCGCTCACCGCGCAATTCCTCGATCGCTTCGTCGAGCGCTTCGGTACGCGGCCGGCCGAATGGCATTCGCAACTGACGCCACGTATGCGCGCGCGCACCTGGGCGGCGGTGGCGGCCAACGAAGTGCAGGTGGTGGTGGGCGCGCGCTCGGCGCTGTTCCTGCCCTATGCCGATCTCGGGCTGATCATCGTCGATGAAGAGCACGACCCCGCCTACAAGCAGGAGGACGGCGCGCATTACCACGCCCGCGACATGGCGGTGGTGCGCGGCCGGGCGGCGAAGATTCCGGTGGTGCTGGCCTCGGCGACGCCGTCGGTCGAATCGGAGGTCAACGCCCGGCGCGGCCGCTACAAGCGCATCCATCTGCCGGAACGCTTCGGCGGCCAGATGATGCCCTCGATCGAGGCCATCGACATGCGGCGCGAAGGCCCGCCGCGCGGCCGTTTCATCTCGCCGCGGCTGGCCGAAGCGGTGCAGATCGCGCTCGAGCGCAAAGAGCAGGCGCTCTTGTTCCTCAACCGCCGCGGCTACGCGCCGCTCACGCTCTGCCGCGCTTGCGGCTTCCGCCTGCAATGCCCGAACTGCGATGCCTGGCTGGTCGATCACCGCTTCAAGCGCCGGCTGGTCTGCCACCATTGCGGCTTCAACATGCCGCCGCCGGCGCAATGTCCGAATTGCCACGCCAGCGAAAGCTTCGCCGCCGTTGGCCCCGGCGTCGAGCGGCTGGAGCAGGAGGCGGCCGAGCTGTTCGCGGGCGCGCGCATTCTGGTGCTGTCGAGCGACTTGGTGGAATCAATCGAGCGGTTGCGCTCGGAGCTCGACGACGTGGCGCAGGGCCGTTTCGACATCGTGGTCGGCACGCAGCTGGTGGCCAAGGGCCATCATTTCCCCAAGCTCAATCTGGTCGGCATCGTCGACGCCGACTTGGGCCTCGGCAACGGCGATCCGCGCGCGGCCGAGCGCACGTTCCAGCTCTTGCATCAGGTGGTCGGGCGTGCGGGGCGCGAGGAGGGGCAGGGCGTCGGTCTGTTGCAGACGCACCAGCCCGAGCATCCGGTGATGAAGGCGCTGATCTCGGGCGACCGCGGGGCGTTCTATTCGAGCGAGATCGCGCTGCGCGAGGCGACCTCCTATCCGCCGTTCGGGCGGCTGGCCGGCATGGTGATATCGGCCGACGACCGCCATGTGGCGGAAGCTTACGGCCGCGCGCTGGTGGCCTGTGCGCCGAAGGACGATGCGGTGCGCGTGCTGGGCCCGGCGGAAGCGCCGATCGCGGTGGTGCGCGGACGCCATCGCTTCCGGCTGCTGGTGAAATCGCCGCGCGCTTTCGATCTGTCGGGCTATTTGCGCGAATGGCTGGCCGCCACGCCGAAGACCAAGGGCAGCTTGAAGCTCGACGTCGACGTCGATCCGCAGAGCTTCTTTTAAAGACTTACTCCGGCATTTCCGTGTGCTTCACGTTAGGTTGCAGCAGCACGCAGGCGGCGGCGGCAAAAATCATCGCGAAGCCAATGATGTCGGGAATGGTCAGCTGTTCGCCGAGATAGAGCGCGGACGCCGTTACGCCGACGACCGGATTGATCAGCGAGCCGAGCGAGGCCGTGATCGCCGGCAGCCGCCCGATGATCGACCACCACAGGAAATGCGCCAGCCCCACGCCGAGAATGCCGATAAACAGCACGGCCAG
This sequence comes from Hyphomicrobiales bacterium, assembly GCA_016185205.1. Taxonomy (GTDB): domain Bacteria; phylum Pseudomonadota; class Alphaproteobacteria; order Rhizobiales; family Xanthobacteraceae; genus Pseudolabrys. Next base: position 64,175 of record JACPOA010000026.1, read on the forward strand.
CACCGTGTCGTTGTTGAGCGGCCACAAATGCGGAATGCCTTCGAACACGAGCGTGCCGGCGACGATGAACAGCAGCCCGAACAGCAATTGCCAAGCGGCATTGGCCAGCGGTTCGATTTTGACTTTCGCCCATTTGATATAGACGGTCGCTATGGTCCAGCTCAACGCGCAGCCGAACGAATAAAATACGAAGGACGGAAATTCGCCGGCAAACAGCGGCCACAGCAGCACCGCAAGGCCCGCCACGCACAGGCTGAAGGCGATAAGACGGATGCGGTTCAGCTTCTCGCCGAGCACCAAGGCGCTGAGCATGGTGGTCCAGATCGGCATCGAATAGGTGATGATGATGGCGCGGCTGGTTGCACCGTTCAATTGCGCGAAGCCGGACAAGATCTGGAACGCCGCGACGTTGAAGAAGCCGGCCACCATGACATGCAGGTACTCGCCGCGCGGCACTCTCAGTCTATGGCCGGTGACGATGGCGGCGGCGAGCAGCGTGATCACGCCGATACCGGTGCCGGCGACACGCAGGGCCCAGGGCGACACTTCGCGCAGGGCGACCGCGGCGGCGATCCAGTTGAGGCCCCAGGCGAAGGCCAGCAAGACGACCAGCATTCTGGCGGTGTTGGCAGCCCCGGTTTTGTCGTTCGCATGCGGCATTGTGGCGTAGGATCCGGGCTGGCTCGCGTGCGGCACGCTATAGCGGGTGTGCTCGGCTGGCGAGGCATCCCAGCGATGCAAAAAAGTGGTCCGCGCGCGGCGGTAACTGAGGGCGTCCAAATGGGCCGCCGTGTTGCACCGCGATTGCCGCTGTGTTAGCTAGCCCTCGATTTCACGAGCGGCTCCCACGCCCTCCTCGGAGATCGGAATTCCCTCTTGGATTCCAATAGTTTGCGCCGCCCTTCCGCGACGGCGTCCGGCCTGTGAGTAGATAACGAAAACGAGCGTCCCCGTGGCAGGCAAAGACTCGATTATTTCCGGAATGGCTGGCCGTTACGCCACCGCTTTGTTCGAGCTCGCTCTCGAAAACAAGGCCGTCGATGCCGTCAAGAAAGACCTCGAGTCGTTCGACGCGATGGTCGAGGGCAGTGCCGATCTCAATCGCCTGGTGCGCAGCCCGGTGTTCGGCGCTGACGAGCAGCTCAAGGCGCTGTCGGCCATCCTCGCCAAGGCCGGCATCGAGGGACTGGCCGCCAATTTTCTGCGGGTGATCGCCGCCAACCGCCGGCTGTTCGCCGCGCGCGAGATGATCCGCGGCTATCGCGCGCTGGTCGCCCGCCACAAGGGCGAGGTCAGCGCCCAGATCACCGTCGCCGAGAAGCTCAGCGACAAGAATCTCGACGCGCTCAAGAGCGCGCTCAAATCGGTCACCGGCGGCAAGGATATCGATCTCGACGTCAAGGTCGACCCGACCATCATCGGCGGGCTCATTGCCAAGGTCGGCAGCCGCATGGTCGATAGTTCGCTCCGCACCAAGCTCAATGCGATCAAGTTCGCGATGAAAGAGGCACGCTGATGGATATCCGCGCCGCAGAAATTTCCAACATTCTGAAAGAGCAGATCAAAAATTTCGGCCAGGAAGCCGAAGTCTCCGAGGTCGGCCAGGTGCTCTCCGTCGGCGACGGCATCGCCCGTGTCTACGGCCTCGACAATGTGCAGGCCGGCGAAATGGTTGAGTTCGAGAACGGCGTGCGCGGCATGGCGCTCAATCTCGAAAGCGACAATGTCGGCATCGTTATCTTCGGCAACGACCGCGAGATCAAGGAAGGCCAGACCGTCAAGCGCACCGGCGCCATCGTCGACGTGCCGATCGGCAAGGGCCTGCTCGGCCGCGTGGTCGATGCGCTCGGCAATCCGATCGACGGCAAGGGCCCGATCAAGGCCGACAAGCGCGCCCGCGTGGACGTCAAGGCGCCCGGCATCATCCCGCGCAAGTCGGTGCACGAGCCGATGGCGACCGGCCTGAAGGCCATCGACGCGCTGATCCCGATCGGCCGCGGCCAGCGCGAGCTGATCATCGGCGACCGCCAGACCGGCAAGACCGCGATCGCGCTCGACACCATCCTCAACCAGAAGCCGCTCAACGCGCAGAAGGACGAGAAGATCAAGCTGTACTGCGTCTATGTCGCGGTCGGCCAGAAGCGCTCCACCGTCGCCCAGTTCGTCAAGGTGCTGGAGGAGCAGGGCGCGCTCGACTATTCGATCATCGTCGCCGCCACCGCCTCCGATCCGGCGCCGATGCAGTTCCTGGCGCCGTTTTCCGGCTGTACCATGGGCGAATATTTCCGCGACAACGGCATGCACGCCGTCATCATCTATGACGACCTGTCGAAGCAGGCCGTCGCCTATCGCCAGATGTCGCTGCTGCTGCGCCGCCCGCCGGGCCGCGAAGCCTATCCGGGCGACGTGTTCTATCTGCATTCGCGCCTGCTCGAGCGCGCCGCCAAGATGAACGACGACAACGGCGCCGGCTCCTTGACCGCGCTGCCGGTGATCGAGACGCAGGCCAACGACGTGTCGGCCTATATCCCGACCAACGTGATTTCGATCACCGACGGCCAGATCTTCCTGGAGACCGACCTGTTCTACCAGGGCATCCGCCCGGCGGTGAACGTCGGACTTTCCGTGTCTCGCGTGGGAAGCGCCGCGCAGACCAAGGCGATGAAGAAGGTCGCCGGCCGCATCAAAGGCGAACTCGCGCAATACCGCGAGATGGCCGCCTTCGCGCAGTTCGGCTCCGATCTCGACGCCACCACGCAGCGCATGCTGGCGCGCGGCTCGCGCCTGACCGAACTGCTCAAGCAGCCGCAGTTCTCGCCGCTCAAGATGGAAGAGCAGGCTTGCGTGATCTATGCCGGCGTCAACGGCTATCTCGACAAGTTCGAAGTGGCGCGCGTGCGCGCCTTCGAGAACGGCCTGCTCACGCTGCTGCGCACCAAGCACGCCGATCTGCTCGACAGCATCCGCAAGAGCGGCGATCTCTCCAAGGACGACGAGGCCAAGCTCAAGGGCGCGGTCGACGGCTACGCCAAGACGTTCACCTGATAGCGGACACAGGCAACAGGAACGATCGGGACCAATTCGGCTAAGGGCGACTGAGAAGATATGGCCAGCCTCAAGGACATGCGCGTTCGCCTCGCCTCGACCAAGGCGACGCAGAAGATCACCAAGGCCATGCAAATGGTCGCGGCATCCAAACTGCGCCGCGCGCAGGTGGCGGCGGAAGCCGCGCGCCCCTATGCCGAACGCATGGATCGCGTGCTCGGCAATATCGCGAGCGCCGTCGCCGGTAGCGATTCGGCGCCGCGTCTGCTCGCCGGCACCGGCGCCGACAAGGTGCATCTGCTTGTGGTCTGCACCGCCGAGCGCGGCCTGTGTGGCCCGTTCAATTCCTCGATCGTGCGGCTCGCGCGCGAAAAGGCCAATGCGCTGGCCGGCCAGGGCAAGGAGGTCAAGATCCTCTGCGTCGGGCGCAAGGGCTACGATCAGCTGCGACGCCAGTTCGAGCGCCAGATCCTCGAAACCGTCGAATTGCGCGGCGTCAAGCAGATGGGCTTCGCGCAGGCGCAGATGATCGCCGACAAGATCCTCGCGCGCTTCGACAACAACGAGTTCGACGTCTGCACGCTGTTCTTCTCGCGTTTCAAGTCGGTGATCGCGCAGATCCCGACCGCCCAGCAGATCATTCCGCCGGTGTTCGCGCCGGCTGCGAAGGATGCCGGCGCGGTCGCGACCTACGAATACGAGCCGGAGGAGGAGGAAATCCTCGCCGACCTGCTGCCGCGCAATCTGTCGGTGCAGGTGTTTCGCGCGCTTCTGGAAAACGCCGCCTCCGAGCAGGGCGCGCGCATGAGCGCGATGGACAATGCCACCCGCAATGCCGGCGAGATGATTCGCAAACAGACGCTGACCTATAACCGCACGCGCCAGGCGATGATCACCAAGGAACTGATCGAGATCATCTCCGGCGCCGAAGCTCTTTAATATCCCTCCCCTTGAAAAGGGGAGGGTGGTCGCCGAAAGGCGACCGGGTGGGGATCGCCCCGCCTGAAGACCCCCACCCGGCAAGCTTCGCTTGCCGACCTCCCCCTTCTAGGGGGAGGTAAGAAGCAGATGTAACGAGGACGATATGGCCACTCCCCAAAATGCCGTCGGAAAAATCACCCAGGTGATTGGCGCCGTTGTCGACGTGCAGTTTCCAGGCGATCTGCCGGCGATCTTGAACGCGCTGGAAACCAAGAACGGCGGCAACCGTCTGGTGCTCGAAGTTGCCCAGCATCTTGGCGAGTCGACGGTGCGCACCGTCGCCATGGACTCCTCGGAAGGTCTGGTGCGCGGGCAGGCGGTGACCGATACGGGGGCGCCGATTTCGGTGCCGGTCGGGCCGGAGACACTCGGGCGCATCCTCAATGTGATCGGCGACCCGATCGACGAGCAGGGCCCCGTCAACACGACGAAGCGCTACCCGATCCATCGCGAGGCGCCAAGCTTCGAGGAGCAGGCGACGACAGCCGAGATCCTGGCGCCTTACGCCAAGGGCGGCAAGATCGGCCTGTTCGGCGGCGCCGGCGTCGGCAAGACCGTGCTGATCATGGAGCTCATCAACAACGTCGCCAAGGCGCACGGCGGCTATTCGGTGTTCGCCGGCGTGGGCGAGCGCACGCGCGAGGGCAACGACCTCTATCACGAGATGATCGAATCCGGCGTCAACAAGGACCCGAAAAAGGGCTCGGTCGAGGGCTCGAAATGCGCGCTGGTGTACGGCCAGATGAACGAGCCGCCGGGCGCCCGCGCCCGCGTCGGCCTCTCCGGCCTTACCGTCGCCGAATATTTCCGCGATCAGGGCCAGGACGTGCTGTTCTTCGTCGACAACATCTTCCGCTTCACGCAGGCCGGCTCGGAAGTGTCGGCGCTGCTCGGCCGCATTCCTTCGGCGGTGGGCTATCAGCCGACGCTCGCCACCGACATGGGCACGCTGCAGGAGCGCATCACCACCACCCATAAGGGCTCTGTGACCTCGGTGCACGACTTGACCGACCCGGCGCCGGCCACCTCGTTCGCGCACTTGGATGCGACCACCGTGCTGTCGCGCGACATCGCCGCCAAGGGCATCTACCCGGCGGTCGACCCGCTCGATAGCACCTCGCGCATGCTCTCGCCGCTGATCGTGGGCGAGGAGCACTACGCGGTGGCCCGTCAGGTGCAGCAGATCCTCCAGCGCTACAAGGCGCTGCAGGACATCATCGCCATTCTCGGCATGGACGAACTGTCGGAAGAGGACAAGCTCGCCGTCTCGCGCGCGCGCAAGATCGAGCGCTTCCTGTCGCAGCCGTTCTTCGTCGCCGAAGTGTTCACCGGCTCGCCCGGCAAGCTGGTCGACCTCGCCGACACCATCAAGGGCTTCAAGGGCCTTTGCGAGGGCAAGTACGATCACCTGCCGGAGGCCGCCTTCTACATGGTCGGCACCATCGAAGAGGCGGTCGAGAAGGGCAAGAAGCTGGCCGCTGAGGCGGCTTAAGATCGCGAATAGCGAATAGGGAGTAGCGAATAGGGTTTTCTATTCGCCATTCGCCTGGAGCAGCAAATGACTACATTGCATTTTGAATTAGTCTCTCCCGAGCGGCTGGTCTTTTCCGGCGAGGTCGAACAGGTCGACGTGCCCGGCATTGAAGGCGACTTCGGCGTGCTCGCGGGCCATGCGCCCTACGTCAGCACGCTGCGGCCGGGCATCCTGACCGTGCACGCCGCCGGCGGCGACCAGAAGATTGTCGTGCTGGGCGGCTTCGCGGAGGTATCGGCGCAAGGCCTCACCGTGCTCGCCGAACTAGCCGAGACGGTGGAGGACATCGACCGCGCCGTCATCGCGGCCCGCATCAGCGAAATGGAAGAACGCGTCGCCAAGATGGAGCCGGGCAACGAACTCGATAAGCTGATCACGCGGCTCGATCATTTCAAGACTGTGGACCGGCACCTCAACGGCACGGCGATGCATTAGCTTGGCGCATGATCTTTTCCGAAAACCGGTTCCCACTTTTCGGGATCATGCGCTGCGCGCGCGCGCAAACCTCCCAAATTCCCTCACCACCCGCTCGTAAGTTGGCCGCTTAAACGGCACCACCAGGGCCGCAAGCTCTTGCATCGCCACCCAGCGCCAGGCGATGAATTCCGGCTCGTGGCCGCCGGCCGGATTGGCGATATCGATCTCGCTGTCCGATCCGGTGAAGCGCAGCGCGTACCATTTCTGCTTCTGCCCGCGATATTTGCCGCCCCAGGCTTCGCCGACGATGTCGCGCGGAATGTCATAGGCCAGCCACTCGGCGATCTCGCCGAGTTTTTGCACCGAGCGGATATTGGTCTCCTCGTAGAGCTCGCGCAGCGCGGCCTTGTAGGGGTCTTCGTCCTCGTCGATGCCGCCTTGCGGCATCTGCCAGACGTGCGTGGCGTCGATATGCTCGGGGCCGCTCGATCGCCGGCCGATGAACACCAGGCCAGCGCGGTTGAGCACCATGATGCCGGCGCACGGCCGATAGGGCAGGGATTCGTAGGAGGGCATTCGCTGACGTTACGATGACTTCGCCTTATTCGCCACCATGGTGATCGGCACCAGGACGAAACCGCGGCCTTCCACCTTCTTGGCCCATTCGGCGATGCGGGCGACGGTCGCCGGCTGCGCGGTGGCGAGGCCGACGGCGGCGCCATTGTCACGCGCCAGCATCTCGAGACGGGCGAGCGCGCGGTCGATCTCGGTCGGCGTTTGCACCGCGTCGAGCACCAGGTCGGTCTTGGCGAAAGGCAGATTGTGGCTGCCGGCGATCTGGCTGGCGACGCTGCGCGACGATGCGCCGTCATCCACATAGATCAGGCCGCGCTTGGCGGTCTCGCGCAACACCGGCGCCAGCGCCTGCTCGGTGGCCGTGAAACGCCCGCCCATGTAGCTCGCGAGTCCGACATAACCCGGGAACCGGCTCATCAGCCAATGCAGGCGGTCGATGTTCTGCTCGGACGTCAGCGAGGTGAGCAGCGTCTGCGGGCCGGGATCGTTGTCGGGATAGTCGAACGGCTCCATCGGCACCTGCAGCAGCACTTCGTGATCTTCGCCGCGCGCGCGCGCCGCCAGCTTTTCGAGATCGACGCCGTAAGGCGTCAGCGCGAACGTCACCGGCCCCGGCAATTTGGTGAACGCATCGGCGGTGCCGGAGGCGCTGATACCGATGCCGCCGATCACGATGGCGATGCGCGGCGAATCCTTGCGGTTGGCGGGCAGCGTGCGCGGATGCGCGTAAAGCGCCGAAGGCCGCGCGCCATCGGTGCCGAGTTTCGGGATCGCGCCATGCCGCGTGGTCTCCAGCATGTTCGGGTCGAGCGGCGCCTTGTCGGCCGGCGCCTTGGGCGCGGCGCTGCTCGAATTGCCGGGGATCACGACTTCCTGGCTCTTGCCGCTGGAGCCGTCGAAGATGGTGATGGTTTTGCTGCCGGGCGGCGGTGTGGTCGCCTTTGTTGCCGCCGCGGCGGCGGCTTGGGCCGGATTGGGAACCGTGGCGGCCGGGCCGTCGTAGCGGGAATGCTGCTTGCCGTCGCTGTCCGGCTTGACGTCCGACTTGACCTGGCTTGCGCCCGGCGGTTTGGCGACGACCACCGCCGCCGTTGGCTCGCCACCCAGCGGATCGTTGACGAACACCGCCCAGCTCACCACCAGCAGCCCGAACAGTCCCAGCAGGCCGGCCAGCATTTGCGGCCCGGCAACGGGCAGTTTCAGCAGCGTCTTGCGTTTGTTCTGGCCGAGGGGGGTGTTCAGATCATCCGGTGCCACGGCCCAGACCCTTGCGAATCATCACACGAGTCTAAAGCATTGTCTGGCTGGCGGGAGACTCTCCGTTCCCTCCCCCTGCCCTTTCGGCTACCGCATTCACACATCTTGCTTGCGGGGAGTCCGGAAGACTGATTCCGTTGATCATCGGATGATTTGCGGGAGCAGGCGATGGTTGAGATGGCTTTTGGGCTGGGGCGGTTTGGCGACCGCCGCCTGGAAAAAGGGG
>JACPOA010000077.1 GCA_016185205.1 Hyphomicrobiales bacterium
CAGCTGCTGCACCAATTGCGCTCCACCACGAGCGCGGTAGGTCTTGTACGCAGCAACAGCAAACGCTTCCGGACCCATGCCGTACGTGAATTCATTGACTGCGAGCAGGCCGTCGAATGGTTGAACATCGGCCCGACTGGCGAGGACTCTATCGAGGACGTTCGTGCCCATGAGATCGAGCTGGATCGCGTATGCGATAAATTCGTGCCATTCGCGCGGAAGGCGCTTGGGCTCCCTGCTGACTCGCCAAACCATCACATGCACCAACTCGTGCCTCAGGAATGAGGCCGCCAATGCCAGATTCCAAGAGAGACCCCAAGGAAGAACCGCGGCAGAGCGGTAGACGACGACTCGTGCTCCGGCGAGATCAAAATAGCCATGCGATGCCGTATGGTCAGCGGGCTCGTCCGCGAACTCCACCGAAACAGTAGGGGCAGCCTCAAATCCGATCGCTCGGAAGTAGGCTGTAACTTCATTCAAGGCGTCGCATGCTGCAACGAGTTCGGCGGTGTCGCCGTAGATGACGACAACTTCTTCATAGCCGCAGCTCGATAGCCGTTCGTCGTGGCTAGATTGGGCAATCGAGGTCTCGGCGAGTCCAAGTGCCAAGCAGGACGCAATGATCAGGACAGGCCGACAGGATACCGATAGCCCGCTCTGTCGGCGAACGTTCGGCGATGATAGGCGGCGCAGGTCTCGCAGCAGCTGCATTGTAGGGCACTCCCAATTGATGACCGGGTCGACCGCTACGCTGAATCTTCTGCTCCTCGCACTGCAGGTCCTTCATGATGCTTGAGGTTTCGGCCGCTGCAGAAGGAGCAAGCCCGCACCGCTTACTATGGCAACATCGGCAACATTGAATGCAGGCCAGTGGTATTGGCCAACATGGAAATCGAGAAAGTCTGTGACGGCACCCCACCGTATTCGATCGGCAATATTGCCGAGCGCCCCGCCGATTATCAGGCCAAGTGCAGCGCCGCTCAGTTTCGCGCGGGTGCGCCACAGCCACATGGAAAGTAGCGTCACCGCCGCTAACCCTAGGGAGGCGAGCGCCCACCACGGTAGTCCCGTCAAAAGGCTGAAGCTCACGCCTCGATTGCGTGTGAGCACCAGATTAAAAATCGGCAACACCTCGACGCTTTCTGCCGCCCGTGACAAAAATGCACTCGCGGCGGCCTTGCTCGCCTGATCGACGATGTAGGCTGCAATGGCGCATGCCGAACCGATGCCTTGCGCCGACCATTTCATACAATGCGCTTTGCCTGTCTCAGGTCGGCGTGCGCGTCTGCAATGATCGACCACGCCGATTGCAGAAAAAGCGCTGCTATGACGGCGGCGACCACGAGGTCAGGCCACGGCGTGCCTGTCCACCATACGAGGCCGGCTGCGACGACGACAGCGGCGTTACCGATCGCATCGTTGCGGGAGAACAGCCAAACTGCGCGCACGTTCGCATCGCCTTTGCGATGTGGAATCAGTACAAGTGCGGCTGCGATGTTCACAGCCAGGGCGATCGCGCCGAAGATCCCCATCAGTTCTGCTTGCGGCTGATTGAGCACGAGCACGCGATATCCGGTGTAGGCGATAACGCTCACGCCTAGCGCCCCAAGAAAGAGCCCCTGCAGCAGTGCGGCTTTAGCCCGCGCCTGCAATCCCCACCCGATAGCGATCAGGCCGAGAAACGAAATGATCCCGTCGCCGAGGAAATCGAGGGCGTCAGCTTTGAGCGACTGCGAGCCAGCAAGGAACCCGCCGACGATTTCGATCGCGCCGTAACCGACATTGAGAAGGATGACTATCCAAAGCGCGCGCTTGTACGCTGGGGTCACGTGCGAGAGGTCAGGAATTTTGTCGTCGTCATCGTCCTCGCCCAGTCGCGTCAGCTGGTATCCCAAGTCTGTTATTGTGCGCTCAAGCTCTGGCAGCGGCGCTGTCTTGCCGTGAAGACGCAGCGTCATCTCCTGCGAGGCAATCGACACCCTGACATCGTCGACACCCGCTACTTTGCGCGCTGCGCCTTCGATCTTGGTAGCGCATGAAGAGCAATCCATGCCGGTCACCCGGTACCGCACGGGAGCATCGAGGGTTGTTGCGTTCATAGGGGTTGTCCTTGCGCTGTGTGGCGTAACTATACATTCTGTAGTAGCTACAGGAACAAGAGGCCGTCGCCATGATGTCCATCGGTACGCTTTCAAAGCAAAGCGGCGTTCACATTGAGACCATCCGCTATTACGAGCGCGCCGGCGTATTGCCGAAGGCACGCCGCGCGCCCAACGGCCGCAGGGTTTATGACCACGAGGATACCGGGCGGCTGGCCTTCATTCGCCACGCGCGCGAGTTGGGATTTGAGCTTGTTTCCGTACGGGCGCTGCTTGCCCTGCAGGAGAGGCCCGAACTGTCGTGCAAAGCAGCGTCGGAACTGGCTTCCGCTCAGCTTGCAGCCGTCGAAAGCCGGCTAAGCCGCCTTACCGTGCTGCGCGCTGAACTAAAGCGCATGGTGCGTGCCTGCAAGAATGGCCGCGTCGTCGATTGCCGCGTGATCGATGCGCTCACCAACATGCGCTGATCCTCGAGCGGTTGGGTCAGTTCTCAGCAGGCGGCGGAGGCAGCTCGAAAATTATGGTTCCACTCCCGGCTGTCGGTGCCTGCACCCGCGTCACGATTTGCGGTACCGCAATGAGAATCCCGACCATCAAAACCTGAAGCGATCGAGGCGCTGGCGGAACTTGCACCCCGGACCGCGCTCGTCCGGCGCGGCGGAGACTTGCGGGAAGTATCGGTCGAGGAACTCGCCATCGGCGACGTCGTCGTGGTCAAGCCGGACGCGCGGCTGCCGGCGGACGGCTTTGTGGTGAGGGGCGACAGCAGCGTCAACCAGACGCCGGTGACCGGCGAAAGCATCCCCGTCGACAAGCAGGCCGTCGCCGACGCGGCCGCCGCCCGGGCGGATCCGGATAAGCTCGATCCCGCCCACCGCGTCTTCGCCGGCACCATCAATGGCAGCGGCGGGATCGAGATCGAGGTCACCCGCAAATCCACCGACAGCACGCTTGCCAAGGTCGTCCGGATGGTCAGCGAGGTCGAGACGCAGAAGTCGCCGACGCAGCGCTTCACCGAGAAGTTCGAGCGCCTCTTCGTGCCGGGCGTGCTGGCGCTGGCGGTGCTGCTGCTGTTCTCCTGGGTGGTGATCGACGAGCCGTTCCGCGACAGCTTCTATCGCGCCATGGCCGTGCTGGTCGCCGCCAGCCCCTGCGCCCTCGCCATCGCGACCCCCAGCGCCGTGCTGTCGGCTGTAGCACGCGCCGCGCGCGGCGGTGTCCTGGTTAAGGGCGGCGGGCCGCTCGAGAATCTCGGCTCGCTCTCGGCCATCGCTTTCGACAAGACCGGCACCCTGACCGCCGGCAAGCCACGCATCACCGATGTCGTGCCCGCCCCCGGTGTCGCGGAGAAGGACTTGCTGAGGGTGGCGGTCGCCGTCGAGAGCCTGAGCGACCATCCGCTCGCCCGCGCCATCGCGCGCGACGGCCGCGAGCGCCTCGGCGAGAACGCGGTCCCCCTCGCCAGCGACCTGGAAAGCCTGACCGGGCGCGGGGTCGCCGCGACCATCGACGGAGACACAGTGCTGATCGGCAAGGCCGAGATGTTCGGCGTCAACGGCATCCCGCCGCTCTCCGAGCCCATGCAGGACGCCATCGCCTCGCTGCGCGAGGGTGGGCGCACGACCATGGTCGTGCGGCAGGCCAACCGCGACCTCGGCGCGATCGGGCTGATGGACACGCCGCGCGCGGCTGCCAAAGCGGCGCTGGCGCGGCTGCGCGCGCTCGGCATCCGGCGGATGATCATGGTTTCGGGCGACCACCAGAAGGTTGCCGATGCGATCGCGCGCCAGGTCGGCCTCGACGAGGCCTGGGGCGACCTGATGCCGGAGGACAAGGTCGAGGCGATCAAGAAGCTGCGCGCCGAGGCGAAGGTCGCCATGGTAGGCGACGGCGTCAACGACGCGCCGGCGATGGCTAATGCGACGGTCGGCACACTCATGGGCGCCGCTGGATCCGACGTGGCGATGGAGACAGCCGACGTTGCCTTGATGGCCGACGATCTCGCCAACTTGCCATTTGCGGTCGGACTGAGCCGCACCACCCGTTCGGTGATCCTTCAGAACGTCGTGGTCAGCCTGGGCGTGGTGGCGCTGCTCGTGCCGGCGACGATTCTGGGCCTGGGCATTGGCCCTGCGGTCGCGGTCCATGAGGGTTCGACGCTGCTCGTCGTCTTCAACGCTCTGAGGCTTCTCGCCTATCGCGACAACAGCCATTGACGGCCGAAATCGTTCGGAGCTTCGTCTTGTACATTAAGCTAGGGCACCCTGCTGGCTCCGGCGTGCGGAGTTATCGGGGCGGGAGGCAATCTGTAAAAGCAGGTTCAACGCAGCGTGCAATTTTAAGGAATAGGAGCGATACCATGACCTTTTGCGACATCGTTGTCGATGCATGTCCTCGCAGCGACCTCTGTCGAACGCTTGAACAAGCTCAGGGCATGGCCGAGGAATTCGGCGCTAACCTTTCGGTGGTTTCCTATGCTTGGCCCCCTTTTTCGATGACGGCGGCGCTGGCTCCCAACGCCTTGTCTGTCCAGGAGCACACCCGAGCGTTGGAAGATGCTCTGGATGCCGCTCGCAGTGCGTTCGACAAGGTTTTTGGCGCGAACCCTAAGGGGGTCGAGTGGTGTTCGGGCATAGGCGAGCCGACCGAAGCGATGTGCGACCATTTGCTAGCCGCCGATCTGCTCATCACGAGTTCGGCCAAGGCCGACGCCTGCGTCCTGCCAGATCCGGCCGACCTCGCTCTCCGCTTCGGCACTCCAGTTCTGCGTCTCGGACGAGAGCCGGCAAACGGCCGCTTCCCAAGTGTGCTGGTGGCTTGGAAGGACTGCTCCCCAGCCCGTCGCGCCCTTCATGGTGCGCTCCCCCTACTTGAGCGTGCCGAGAGCGTGACTGTCGTCGGTGTCGGGGACGAAGTGTCTGCCGACCGGCTCGATGCGGTGGCGGGGCATCTGCGTCATCACAAGGTGAAGGCTCGCCATTGGCACATTTCGCGCTCTCAAGAAGACGTGTGCGCGGATTTGCTCGCTCAGGCGGAACGCGAGGGCGCGAACCTCATAGTCGCCGGTGTTTATAGCCATGGCCCCTTGACCGAGCGCGTGCTCGGCGGTGTCACCAGAGAAATTCTGAAAAGCACCGACATGTCCTGGTTTCTGGCTCATTGAGCATCGGTACTCGCGATTGGCACCCTCGGCACTCAATGGGGAGGCATCGGGCCTCGCGGGACCATAGCGCTCAAGTTGGCCACACGGTTGACGCCATAGCTTCAACTCGCCTTTGGCCTGCCGCAGATCCTCGAACCTCGATCTGGATGGTCGCGTGCGTCAGGCCGAAGCCGGCTTTCATCGCCGCCTGGGCGCTGAGAAGCGTCGCCCTGGCCTGCGCCATATCGGCCACCACGAGGTGGGAGCTCATGGCGTCGATGCCGGAGGTGATCGTCCAGACGTGCAGATGATGGACCGCCGTCACGCCGGGAATGCTCAGCAGCTTCCCCTCAGGGCGATATCGATTTTGGCGACGTGCCTTCCATCAGGATATGGATCTCCTGTTTGAGCAATATCCAGGTTCGCGGAACCATGAAGAGCCCGATGCGGGCGCCGATGATTGGATCGGCCAGCGTCCAGCCGGTGAGCATGACGACGCTCGCGGCGAGGATGACGCCCCACCGAACCGAGCGGTGGCGACGGCAGAGGATGTCATGGGCTTGCCCTTGTGCGAGGGGATGCCTAACTCTGCATCCTCCAGCGGCTGGAGGTTCAAGAGCAGAATGACCAAATATTCCGGCGGCGGCCTGACGATCGGCGATCTGGCGAAGCGCACAGGCGCCAAGATCCAGACGATACGTTGTTGCGAAACGATCGGTTTGTTGCCGGCGCCGGACCGCACGGAAGGCAACCAGAGGCGCTACGACGGGCACGCCGCCGATACCCTGCGGTTCATCCGCCACGCCAGGGACCTCGGCTTCGAGATCGACCAGATCCGTGGCCTGCTGTCGCTCGCGGCACATCCGGAACGCCCCTGCAGCGATGCCGACGCCCTCGCGCGTCATCACCTGGAGCAGGTCGAACAACGCATCGCCATACTGCAATCGCTGCGCGGCGAACTCAGGCGGATGGTGCGGCAGTGCTCAGGCGGGCGCGTCGCGACATGCCGGGTGATCGAGAGTTTGGCGGATCACACGCACTGCAAGACGGATCACCGCCGAAGCGACACGTTTGTTTTGGAAGGGCAAGGCCAATGAAGGCTGCGATAGCGGCGCTCGGCTTGGCTGTAGCGGTTTCCGCCTGCGGGCGGGAAATAGGGCACAAGTTCGACGGATCAGCGGCGCAACTCCTGACCCCTGGCGCAACGACGGTAGAGGACGCCGTCGCCCGCTTCGGGCCACCATCGAGCAGGTTGAGATATCTGGATGGCGGGATGATCGTGCGCTGGCGCTATCTGAAGGACACGCCCCTTGGTCCCGAATCGGCATGGCTCGAGGTCATGTTCGATTCGGACGACCGGATGATCCGCATCGTGCAACAGGGAGAACATGGGCCGGGTGATGGCCACTGGTATTATTGACGGTCTAACTTCGCGCGGCGCTCAGTCGCTTTCGGACGGCGACAGCGCAGGAGCCGGTAGGTCCCTTCCTCGCCAGCAGGAGGACGCACGTCGGTTAGTCGATCCGATCCGCTGCGGCGTCGTCTCTCCCGGGCCACCGGCGGCGCGAGCGCGCGAGCGACGTGGCGACAATCAACGCCCAGGTCGTCTTGCACCCTCTAGCGACTGGAGATTCAAGGCAGACATATGACCATCGGACTGGTGAACGTCGCTTGCGGAGACCGTCAGGGGCCGTTGGGCTCAAGCATGATCGCCGCCAACGAGAAGAGCTTTCACGGCCAATATTGGCAACGTCCCCTTGGTATCGTACCCGCGCGACAGGGCCGATAGGCGATACACATCCGTCCGGCGCGCTCGCCGGGTTCGACGTCGTCAATCCAGTGCCGTTGGCGGATGGACGCGATCTCCCCGCCTCTGCAATCGGCCTCAGAAACAACAATCGAGGCGTTCGATGTCTTACTTAGGCGCTCCAAACGCTGGGCGACGTTCACGGCATCCCCGAACAACGTGAACTCGTCGTGGGAACCACTTTGCAGGACGTCGCCAATTGCCATTCAGCGTACAAATCAATCCTCGCATCCGGCGCACTCCAGCGTTTGGGGATCGCACTTCCTTCCAACGCGAGAGGGCCTTCAAAAGATGAACGGCACATTCGAGGGCTCTCGCTGCGTCACCCGGCGTTGCCCTCGGACACCATCGTGAGTCGCCGGACGTTCCGAGTTCGGACAGCACACATGGCGTGAGGACCGGTGCGGTGTCGGCGTGGGCGGCGATCACGACGGCGAGATTCGCGAAGAGCAGGAGGCAGAACGCTGTTGGATCAATTAGTTCAAGTTAAGGTCAGGCATATGCCTTCGCTCACGACTTGAATGCAATAACGTTCGCGCCCGTTGTCTTGTCGATGCAGAGCGTCGTTAGCGAAACGGAGCCGCCGTTTGGTGACGGCCAAGTCGCGGTGTTTCTTTCGATGAGGAGTTGCTCCCGTATTTCGTGGCGAGCTGACGTCCCAGTTCAGAGGTGATCGCCGTGCACGGGTGGTTGGCAGCGTCAGCAACATTCATCGACACTATGATGAGAACGACTTGTGTCACGAGAGGTGGATAGCCACTGAACTGCACGTCCACTGTTGCTGGAAACCCCGACACGTTCGTCGTGTATTCGATACATCCGACAACGCCGACAAAGCCGCACGGCTCTACCTTCGACCCAGGCCGAATGGCCACGGCCTGCTCCATGGGCATGCCGAAGGCAAAGCCTTCATAGCCGTCGATCTTGTCCACTTGCGCAGCGGCAATGAATGCGACGGTGCAAGCGAAACAAGCGTGACGCCGAAGAGATGGCACCCCTCCGCGTCAGGCGCCGTTCACTCTGTGGCATCATCGGCGCCCAAGCATCCCTCAATACTTCGCCTGGCCGGACTTACCAGCCGGCGACTGTATGACGATTGTGATGGCGGCGCCCTTGGCGATCGCCTTTGCGGTGTTCCCCTTAAGGGCATTGTCGCCCGACGGCGCCAACTGGACGTTTTCCCTGTCCGCCAACAACACGACCACCGCCGTACCCGTGAAGCCCTTCGCGCTGACTGGCTTGTTGGCTTCGTCGAACAGGTTGAGGGTCACCGTTTTGTCAGAAGTCATCAGCTCAGCATGGACCCCGGCAACATCTCGCATCGGGCCTCCGTTGGGTCCTTTCAGATTCTCGTGCTTGTGCTGGGCGACGGCACCGAAAGACCAAAGCAGCAAGGCGGCAAGTAACGCGACGGTTTTCATCAGGCTCTCCTTTGGTTGTACTCTTGGACACGAATGATGGGATTGGGCGCCGAGCGCCGCGCCGAAGCACGCGTCCCTCGGTCGACAGCCTGGCCTGGTGCACGCTACGGTCGTGCATTGGATTGCACCTTGGCCGGCATTTTCTCAGGCAATCGAATGTAGAGACTGCCGCCATCGAACATCGAGTGCTGCAGCGCATCCTCGATCAAGGCCAATGCTTCGCGCTGTTGCACAATCGCCTCGAAGCGCGCCAGTTCGATCACCGCTTGCTCCAAGTCGGTCGTGAGCACTGCCAATCGGTCGACTTCTCCCAATCTAAATGCACGATCGATCTGCTGACGCCGTCGGATCTGGCTTTGCACGAGGGTATCGGCAGTGGCTACGGCGCGAGTGCCGCCCCGATAGCTGGCGATTGCCCGGTCGATATCTCCGATGATCTTGGCTTGCAGCGCGACAAATCTCGCGGCTGCCTCCTTCCGGCGAGCCTCGGCTTCCGCAATCGGTCCTTGGTTTTGGTTGAAGATCGGCAACTCGACGCTGAGACCGAAGGTGTAGAGATCGAAGCCCTGGTCGTAGGTATAGCCGGGACCAAGGCTGATGTTGGGAAATTGCTTCGCAACTTCCAGGCGTAGCCCCGATTGCGCCGCTTCGTATTCCGCGAGGAGACCGAGCACATCTGTGCGTTCCAAAAGCGCCTTTCGCCGAAGTGATCCCGCAGCCAAATCGGTGACGTCCGGCGTTTCCGCAGGTCTGTCGAATGCGGCAAGCGAAAGCCTCACCGACTCGATCGCCCGAACGGGCACGCCCAAGGCGGCCGCCAGCCGGGCCCGCGCCTCGGCCGCCTGGCGCTCCGTATCACGCAGCGATAGTCTGGCTTGGCTCAGATTGATGCGCTCGCGGGCGACGTCGAGCGCGGACGTCTCGCCAGCGACAAACCGGCCTTCGAGGAGGGTGACGACTTGGGCCTGAACGGTTTGCCGCCGCTCCACTAGGCGAAGTCGTCCCTCCGCTGCCCAGAGATCCAAGAGCGACGATCGCACTCCTCCGCGGACCTGCCAGGCAGCCGTCGCAATATCCTGGCGCGCCGCCTCGACGAGATTGCGCGCCTGCTCGATCCTCTTCTCGCGCTTACCGGCAATTTCCAGCACGAAGCTCACGAGGAACCCGACGGACCAGGGCGAAGCAACATCCGTCATTGCCGGGTATTGCCCGGGTTGAAAACTCAGGGTCGGATTGGGGATTTGTCTTGCCGTCTTCACCCCGGCTCTGGCGAGCGCCAGCTTGGCGCGCGACACCTCCATCTCCGGGTGGAAATAGAGCGCCGCTAGCGTGAGCGTCGAGAGATCCCAATTCTGTGAAGCGGAGGCGGCGGCGCGATCGGGCAATGCCGCCTCGATAAACTGCGCGAGTGCCGGCTCATCGAGCGTCCGCTGCTCCAGCACTGCGGCAGTGTTGGACGGCTCAATGGGCTTCGGCGTATAGGACGCACAACCGGCGATAACCGAAGCCGCGATGCCAAGAACCATCGCCGCGCGGCACCGTCGGATGCACGAGTGCGCAGCAACCAACAACGGCGCCTCCTTCGGCAAGGACGTCACGCGGCTCATCGCTCGACCGGGGCTTCAAGTTGGCTCACCTCGGCCGGCGACGCGTCCCGCCGTTCTCGGCGCGTTTCGACCCATTCGTACATGAGGGGCAGCAGCAGCAACGTTAGCAGCGTCGAGGTGATCAGGCCGCCCACCACCACCGTCGCAAGCGGCCGCTGAGTTTCCGCGCCGACGCCCTGGGACAGCAGCATCGGCAAAAGCCCGAGGATGGCCACGGAGGCCGTCATGAGGACCGGCCGTAGCCGCAGTGCTGCCGCCTCGCGCACGGCATCGCGTATCGAGCGGCCGATCCGGAGCTGGTCGTTCATGAATGACACCATCACGATTCCGTTCAGCATCGCGACGCCGAATACGGCGATGAAGCCGATGGCGGACGGCACCGAGAGGTATTGGTCGGTCACAAACAATCCCACGATCCCTCCGACCAGTGCGAACGGAACGTTGGCAATAATCATTGTCGCTTGCGACACCGAATTGAACGCGGTGTAGAGGAGAATGAAAATCAGGCCGATGGTCAGCGGCACGATGAGAGACAATCGCGTCAAGGCTCGTTGCTGGTTCTCGAACGAACCGCCCCATTCGATGTAGTAGCCAGTGGGCAACTTCATCTGGCGGGCGATTGCCGCATTGGCATCGGCGACGAACGCATCGACGGCCCGATCGCGGACATCCATCTGGACGACCGCGTAACGCTGCAGCTGCTCGCGCCTAATGAACGAGTAGCCGTCGTCGACTTCGATCTTGGCGAGTTGCATCAACGGGACGAGCGCCCCGGTCTGCGTCCGCACCGGGATATTCTGGATCGCCGCGATATCCTTGCGGTATTCCGGCGCCAACCACACCACGATGTCGAAACGCCGGGTGCCGTCGATCAGCGTGCTCACCGCCTGCCCGCCGATGCCGGCGCGCACGACTTCCATAAGCTCGGCAACGCTTACGCCATAGCGGGCCATGGTTGCCCGATCGGCGCGAATGGCGATCTGCGGCTTGCCTGTATTGGCCTCCAGCGACAGGTCGGCGACACCAGGGACGGCCGCGAGAATACCCTTGATCTGCCCCGAAAGCCGGTCGAGCGTCGAAAGGTCCGGTCCGTACAGCTTCAGCGCGAGCGTCGCCCTCACACCGGAGATCAACTCCTCGACGCGCGACTGGATCGGCTGCGTCGGCGCGACCACAACTGTTGGCACTTCCTTCTCGATGCTCTCCTGCATCTTCGTGGCAAGCGCTTGAAAGGAGATCGCCTCTGGCCAATCGGCCAGCGGCTTGAGCGTGACGACGATCTCCATGTAGTTGACGTCTGTACTCTCGCCCTTCTCTGCGCGGCCAATCATGGCCAACGTCGAGGCGACTTGGGGAAAACCCTTGAGCACGCCGTCGATTTGGTTAGATACGCCAATCGATTCATCAAGCGATGTCGACGGAATGCCGGTCACGCGAAACATGATTGCGCCTTCCTGCAGGTTCGGCATGAACTCCTTGCCGAGGAAAGGAAACAGCGCGAACGACGCCGCTAGCAGTAGCATGGCCAGCACCATAGTGAAGCCTTTGCGCGCCAACGCCCGGTCGAGGAGTGGAAGGTACACAGCCTTCACTACCCTAATGATCAAGGTGTCCTTCTCGGCCTTCGGCCTCAACAGTATTGCCGACAGTACCGGGACAAGCGTCATGGTGAGGATGAGCGATCCGACCATGGCGAACGTGATGGTGAGCGCCATTGGCTTGAACAACTTGCCTTCCAAATCAGTCAGGCTGAACAGCGGCAAGAACACGACAATGATGATCAGAATTGCGAAGGCAATCGGGTTCGCTACTTCGCTGGCGGCTTTGAGAATTATCTCGCTGCGGCTCTGCACCGGGCCTTTGTGGTGGCTCAACAGTCGGTAGGCGTTCTCCACCATCACCACCGCGCCATCGACCATCATGCCGATGCCGATCGCCAGACCGGCCAGCGACATCAGATTGGCGGACAGGCCCGTCACTTGCATAAAGATGAACGCAATCAACATGGCCAGCGGGAGGGTGACCACGACGACAACAGCCGATCTCAGTTCCCCGAGGAACAAGAACAGGATGATGGCCACCAGGACAGAACCTTCGATCAATGCCCGCTCGGCGGTCCTGACGGCCTTGTCGACCAACTCGGTACGGTCGTAGACCGCATTGAGCGTAACGCCTGGCGGGAGCGCCTTTCGGGCCACCTCGAGCTTGGCCTTGGCGGCTTGGGCGACCTTCGCCGCATTCTCTCCGATTCGCTGAAGCGCCATGCCCAGCACGACCTCCTTGCCGTCGCGCGTCACCGCGCCGAATCGCAGCGCCGGACCCTCCTTCACGTCGGCCACGTCGCGAACGCGGATCGGCGTGTTCTCGCGCGTCGCTATGACCACGTCGGCAATGTCGGCAACGCTCGAAACCCGTCCGAGACCGCGGACCAGAAACTGCTCCTTACCCCGGTCGATGTACTGGCCGCCGACCTGGCGGTTGTTGGAGTCGAGCGCCTCCATGACCTCCTTGAAATTGAGGCCATACTTGATCAGCCGGCGAGGATCGATCAGGACTTGGTACTGCTTCTCCAGCCCACCCCAAGTCGTCACGTCGTCGACCCCGGGCGCCGTCCGCAGCAACAGCCGGACGGTCCAGTCCTGCAACGTGCGCAGATCCATATTCGACAGCTTCTGGTCGGCGGACTCGATCGTGTACCAGAGCACTTGCCCCAACCCCGTCGAGTTGGGACCAAGTTCCGGTTCGCCATTGCCGGCCGGGATGCGCGACTTGGCATCAGTGAGCCGCTCGTCGACCAGCCGCCGAGCGAAGTAGATGTCGGTCGAATCACTGAAGTAGACGCTGACGTACGACAGGCCGAACAGCGATACCGAGCGAACCTGCTCGACGCCCGGCAGCCCCGCCATGGTCGTCTCGATCGGCACGGTGAGGAGTGTTTCGACGTCCTCCGCGGCGAGGCCAGGCGACTCGGTGTAGACGTTGACCTGCACCGGCGTCAGGTCAGGAAACGCGTCGACCGGCACCTGCTGGAAGGCACGCGCGCCAAGGAATACGACGATGGCGAAAGCCACGATCACCAGGAGCTTGTATCGGAGCGAAAGCTCCACGATCGCCGTGAGCATTCTCGTGGCTCCTAGTGGGCGTCGCCGATTTGCGACTTCAGCAGTTTCGCCTTCAGCGCATAGGCGCCGGCAATCACCACGAGGTCGCCATCCTCAAGGCCCGACTTCACGACCACCATGCCACCGTTGCGTTCACCGATCTCGACCGGCCGCGGTTCAAAGCCGCTGCCACGCACCACGAAGGCCGTCATCTGGCCCTGCAGCAGCACCAGGGCGTTCTCCGGAAGTCGCAGCGCCGCCTGCCGCGCGGCTTTTTCTATATCAACGTTGGCGAACAGACCTGGCTTCAGGCGGCGCTCGACGTTGGCTACCTCGACTCGTGCCATCGCGGTGCGGGTATCCTTGTCGAGGATGTTGCCAATGTAGGTGACCTTCCCGGCGAAGCGCTGGTTCGGGTAGGCGCTGAGGGTCACGACTGCAGGCGCACCAACAACGACGTCGCCGAGGTCCCGGTCGTAGAGATTGGTTTCGACCCATACCGTCGACAGGTCAGCAACAGTGAACAGTGCCTGATAAGCTTGCGCGTACTCACCAAGCACCGCCGTGCGTTCGACGACGGTGCCCGAAAGCGGCGCGTTCACGGCAAGATACGCGGCTGAGGTGCCGGCAGGAGCGACCGCGGCAACACCCAACGTGGTCAGCTTAGCCTCCACGGCAGCGAGCGCCGCCCGCGCGCGCTCGTAGTCCGAGCGAGCGCGCAGAAGGGCCTTTTGAGCAATCGAGCCATCTTGGGAGAGCTTTTGAGAGCGATCGAGATTGACCCGAGCCAGCTCGAGCTCGGTTTGCCCCTGTTGATAGGACGTGCGCACATCTGCCAGGTTGGGGCTCTCCAAAGTCGCAAGCAACGCGCCGACCGCCACCTCAGCGCCCAAGTCGACGTCGATCTTTACCAGTCGGCCGGCAACCGGCGACGTAACGCGTGCGAAGCTATTGCGATTGGCGCTTACCGTGCCGAATGCCGTGATCGTCTCGGCCCGCTGGGTCGGTTCAATCGGTTCCACCTTGATGCCAGCACGGCGCATTTCATCGGGGCTGAGCTCGAGAACTTTTTCATCGTCCGAATGACTCTCAGCTGATGCCGACTTCACGGACGCGCTGATTGACGCCGTAACGTCAGGCACGAACCGGACTACCAGTACTGCTCCCAGAACGAGCGTGAGCGTACAACCGACCCACACATAGACTCTCTTGGGTAATCGAAACATGCCTAGGTCCTCGTCGATAAGACGGGCGAGCGACCGGGGTTGCCGTCGCATTCGTCTACCGGTCCACGATCAGCGGGAACGCAACGAAACCAGCGAGGACGGAGCCGCTGCACTCACATGCGTCCGCCTCAGTCGACGAACGGAGGGCCGCGAGGCTCGAATGAAGCGGGAGAGACAGAAACCGGCGGGTCTGGCGCGCGGGCGCTTGACAAACGCACAGTGCCAATGACCAGCATCGGCCTAGGACCGGCTGGTGGCAATGCGCTGTTTGAAGGTGAAGCGGCGAGCGCATCCTCCGGGATGACACAGATGAGGCGACCGCAAATGGGGCAAATAGCTTGCTGGTCGTCGCGCGGCGGCAACAGGCCGGTCGCGCTGGCGATCTGGGAGAAGCCCGCGGTCGATTGTGGCGTCGCCGTCGCCTCGGACGCAAAGATCGCAGTCAGGCCCAGCAAGAAAAGTGCGGCAGCCAACAAGGCCACTCGGCCTGCGCGAACGGCACTCCGTCGAGTCCGTTGTCCGTGACGTAGCTGCGCCATGGCCTGGCAACGAACGCTAGCGATGGCCGGACCCGTCAGCATGTCAGTAGCCATTCAATATAGCCGCTGGCAACAGGCTGTGATGCGGTGGCCACAACGGTGCCTGCGTCCAAGAAACAATCCTGAACACGGAACGGAAGCCGAGCACCACCAACGAACCATCGGGCCAATAAACTCCGCGCCTTTTAAATGGGAATTTGCATACCACCAACAATTAGTGCTTGTGGCAAGCGTCCTTGTTGCCGCCGGCTACCGAATCCCTGACGGGGTCTCGATGGCAGATCGCTACCACACCAAGACAATGTGATGATATTACCTCATTCTCATCAGCAGACTTTGCCGAAGGCCGCGCGGCATCGCTAGATGTTTAGTCCCGGCTTTTGGTGGAGCGGGTCGGGAGAGTGATTTCGGTCTGGTTCGTTGGTCCAGGCGATCGTGCCCCAATGCGTGGTGTAGGAGCGGTGTTTCCGAGCAGCGTTGGCTGCACGATCAAACTGTCGCGAGAGGCAGGCTGACGATGGGATCATCGCTGAGCGGGGCGATGCTTTCCAGCGTGATGTAGCGGGCCCGCTGGACAGCCCACTCATCGTTCTGTTCGAGCAGGATGGCGCCGACGAGTCGGGTGATGGCGGCTTCGTTGGGGAAGATGCCGACGACCTCGGTACGACGCTTGATCTCGCCGTTGAGGCGCTCGAGCGTGGAGTGAAGCTTGGCGCGGTGCTGGGCGGGGAAGCTCATGTAGGCGAGCACGTTGGGCTCGGCGTGGTCCATCAGGGCGGCGAGCTTTGGCAGCTTGGGCCTGAGCTGGTCGGCGACGCGGCGCCATTGGGCGCGGGCCTGCTCGGCATCGTCCTGAGCGAAGGCGGTGGCGATGAATGGCGAGACGACGCGCCGGCCGCTTCTGCCGGCGTGCGCGAGGGCGTTGCGCATGAAGTGGACGCGGGGGTCGTTGAAGAAGTGCGCCGTGATGAAGACTATGCTCCGTTTTGGCGGCGTTGCTACATGGCGAACATTTTCGAGGACGAATGTGTTCTGTTGGTCAGCGCAGAGGGTTTGAGTGCGATGCTGGCTAAGATAAATGCGTAAAGGGCCGCCGCCAGCCGCTTGAGGTTGACGACCGCTGCGGTCAGATAGGCCTGGATCTTCATGTTCGCGAGGCCGCGCCTGATGGCGCGGGCCAGGCCGTGCCACGACTTGGCTTCGCCGTGGAAGCCCTCGGAGCGCCAGCGGTGGCGCTGATAGAGACGCCGATCCTCCGCGCTCCAGCGCTCTCGGCGGCGCCGGGCGCGAAGCAAAGCTGGATAGTCGTCACCGACGACGACGGCCTTGTTGGCGCGCCCTTTCGAGAGGCAATCCGCCTTGAGCGGGCAGCGCCCGCAGTCCTTGGCTCTGGAGTAGAAGAACCGGCCGTACTTCAGAGGCCGTTTGGGGCGCAAGACGCGCCCTTTCGGGCATTTCAGGATGTCGTTCTTGGCGTCGTAGCGGAAGCGCCGCAGTGGAACGCGCGAGCGGATCGGTTCTGCCTTGGCTGGAATGACGGCACCGATGCCGCGCTTCTCGAAAGCGGCGTAGACCTTGGCGTAAGCATAGCCGGCATCGGCAGTCACCGCTTTGGGACGAACGCCCGTGGTCCGGCCTACCTCGTCGACCTGCGGCTCGATGATGTCTCCCTCGTTGGTCCGCCCAGTCGTGACCTCGACATCGAGGATGACACCCACTTTGTCGTCGACAGCCGTGTGTTGTTTGTATGCCGGCTCGAGCCGCCGATTGCGGGAGTTCGTCGCCATCGTGGCGTCTGGATCGGTGACGCAGACCTTCTTGTATTTTCCGCTTTGGCGCCCGTTCTTCTTGTTACCGATCTCCGATTCTGCAGCATTCTCGTCGAGCACATCGTCCACGTGCCGTTCGACGAGACTGTCCCAGCTCACGTTGGCGCGGATGAGCGAAGCGTCGATGTGGACGACCTCGGCAGTGGCGATCTTTGCCTTGAGACAGGCCTCGACCGTCCGCTTGAAGATCTTGCAGAAGCGCTCGGCACCCCATCGCTGCCGGATCCGTGTCAGGCTGGAGTGGTCGGGAAGCGGCTCATGCAGGGCGTAGCCGATAAACCAGCGGATAGCGATGTTGACGTGAGCCTCGCGCAAGAGTTTGCGGTCGTGCACGATCCCGAGCAGCAGCCCAGCGAGCATCAATCGTACGGCAACTTCGGGATCGGTTCCGGGCCGGCCATCACTATGGCAATAGCAATCGGCGACTTCCTGCCTCAGCCAAGCAAGATCGAGCACGCGGTCGACCCGAGCCAGCACGTGATCGTCGGGGATGAGTTGCCGGAGCGAGCCGGTGATGAACAGCTCCAGCTGATCCCGTTCCTTCCACCCCAACATGTCGCGCCTCTCCATCCGGGAATCGTCGGGAACACAGAATCAGTCCTCGCTAACTTTTTCAACGGCCCCACGCGGCAGCGCTGCCAGGTCGTGGAGAGGACTTTGGAGACGGCCGCCTTGATGCCCTCGTGGGCGTCGGAGACGACAAGCTTGACGCCGCGCAGGCCACGCCGTGCGAGCTTCCTGAGGAACGCCGTCCAGAAGGTCTCGGCTTCGGACGGGCCGATATCCATGCCGAGCACTTCGCGACGGCCATCGGCGTTGACGCCGACCGCCACGATGACGGCGACCGACACGATGCGGCCGGCCTGGCGCACCTTCACGGAGGTGGCATCGATCCACAGATACGGCCAGTCGCCCTCGATCGGCCGGTCGAGGAAGGCCTTTACTCGCTGGTCGATCTCCTCGCATAGCCGGCTTACCTGGCTCTTGGAGATGCCGGTCATGCCCATGGCCTTGACCAGATCGTCGACTGAGCGGGTCGAGATGCCCTGGATGTAGATCCCATGGGGCAGACTGGATAGCGACCGGCGCTCTCGACAGAGTGAGGTCGTCCAAAACACCCTCTCTGGAGACGACTATGCCAATTACAGCTGAGCGACCCGAAGCGCCGGCCGCTATCCACACGGATCTTCGCGCGATCTTCGTCTCAATGGAACTCAGCCGGAAGACCTGGCTGATCACATCTTTATCGCCTGGCGCCGGGGAGAAGATGTCGAAGCACGCCGTAGCGGCCTCCTGGATCACGGCGGTGAGCGCCTTCTCGGCCAGGCGGCGCGGCTCGAGAAAGCCGGGGAAGTAGCTGCCCTTGCGCAGCTTGGGGATGCGCAGCTCCACCGTGCCGGCCCGCGTCTCCCAGTCACGGTCGCGCTAACCGTTGCGCTGCACCAGGCGGGACGCGTTCTTCTCGCCATGACCGGCGCCCGTCAGCGCGCCGACCTCGATCTCCATCAGCCGCTCGGCGGCGAAGGCGATCATCTCGCGCAGGATGTCGGCGTCGGGGGCCTTCTCCACGAGCGCGCGCAGGTTCATCATCTGGTCGGTCATCGGTGGTTCCTAGGTTGCTGGTTGGAGTTCGCAACCCGACCCTAAACGGGAAATCGTCGATGACCGCCGCAAGGCCGCTCCCTCGCTACGGCGCTATCGGAGAGCGCGCTCGCTCGCGGCCTTGCTCCGACCAACTACACCACCACCTGGGGCACGACCTTTCCCTTCCTCGGCGAATCCGCCCAAACCCGTCAGCCATGGCGCGCTTTACGCGTTCATGTGGCGTCAGCGCGAGCGGGAGGTGATCCCGGTCGTGACCAATCGCAATTTGCGGAGACCTGGAAAATGCTGGCGGGACAGGCTGGGCTGTGGCAATGCCCGGCCGTGGAAAATGGCGGGCGATGCTCCCGCTGGGCAGACGCGGGGGGCGCATTTTCGCAATGCGCCCCACCGCCCCTTTTCTTCTCTAGAGGCACCCATCTTCGCGCAAATCCCGTGTGGCCCTTTCCAGCGACTGCTGTGTGTGGGCAAAGCTGGCTGCTGAAGCAGGTCGACATGCGCCTTACAGATACTTGGCGATAGCCTTGAATTGCTCGACCGAGCGCCGCCGTTCCTTCGGCGGCTGATCTATGGCGTCATCGAGGCAATGGTCGAGATGATCCTGGATCAAGTTCTTCTTGGCTTGGCCTATGGCTTTCTCGACGGCATGAAGCTGCTGGGCAAGGTCGAGGCAGGACCGGCCGTTTTCGATCATCTCGATCACGCTTCGCAGATGTCCTTCGGCGCGCCGAAGTCTCTTGGAGATTTCAGGGTGGGTCTGATGCAGGTGATCATCGGCCATAGATTCTCCTATCCTCCGGGAGAGGATCAGTCAAGACTCCACTGGCCTATCTTGCCGCATATCGTCTGCAGCGGTGGAGGCCGTTGCAACAGGGAATATGGCGCCGATGCTGAACGTTCTTGCCAACCGGACGTATCGCCATCTTTTCGCGGCTCAGGTCATCGCTCTCGTGGGTACCGGCCTCGCCACAGTCGCGCTGGGACTTCTGGCTTATGAGCTCGCCGGAGCCGACGCCGGGGCCGTACTGGGCACCGCTCTCGCCATCAAGATGATCGCCTATGTCGGCGTGGCGCCGGTGGCCTCCGCCTTTGCCGAACGGTTGCCGCGTCGGGCGATGCTCGTGGGCCTCGATCTGGTGCGGGCGGCAGTGGCCATGCTGCTGCCGTTCGTGAGTGAGGTCTGGCAGGTCTATGTCCTCATCTTCGTGCTGCAGTTGGCGTCCGCCGCCTTCACGCCGACGTTCCAGGCGACCATACCCGACGTGGTGCCGGACGAAAAGGAATACACCCGCGCCCTCTCGCTCTCCCGGCTTGCCTACGACCTCGAGAACGTCATCAGTCCGATGCTGGCTGCGGCACTGCTGACGATCATCAGCTTCCACAGCTTATTCGCCGGCACGGTCGTGGGCTTCGTCGTCTCCGCCCTGCTGGTCGTGTCGGTCGTGTTGCCAAGCCCCCAATCGCCCGAGCGGCGCAGCATCTACGAACGCACGACTCGCGGCCTGCGCCTCTACCTCGCGACGCCGCGCCTGCGCGGCTTGCTTGCCCTCAACCTCGCCATCGCCGCGGCGAGCGCCATGGTGATCGTCAACACCGTGGTGCTGGTACAGGCCGAGTTCGGCCTGACCCAGCGCGCCATGGCCCTGGCGCTGGGCGCGTTCGGAGGCGGCTCGATGATCGCCGCTCTCGTGCTGCCGCGCCTTCTCGACGAAATCGCCGACCGGACAGCGATGCTGGCCGGCGCCGCTCTCCTCGTCGCGGGCCTGTTCGCCGGCATGCTGGTCGGGAGTTACACCTTGCTGCTTCCGGTGTGGTTCGTGCTGGGCCTGGGCTATTCGCTCGCCCAAACGCCGTCCGGGCGGCTGCTGCGCCGCTCCTCCCAGCCGGAAGACCGGCCGGCGCTGTTCGCCGCGCAGTTTGCGCTGTCGCACGCCTGTTGGCTGCTCACCTATCCCGTCGCCGGCTGGCTCGGTGCGAAAATTGGCCTGCAATGGACTTTCATGGCGCTCGGCCTAATCGCGGGGCTCGCGGTCCTGCTGACGCTTCGACTGTGGCCAGCAGCCGATCCTGACGAGATCGAGCATGTCCACGAAACGCTGGCCGACGACGACCCCCATGTCTCGCATGCCGAAAGCATCGGACGGGGCGCCGGCATACCCATTCCTATGTCATCGACAGCCATCATTCCGAATGGCCGAGGACCCGCTGACGTGGCGGAGATCTTGCACGACCTCTATGACTAGACGGTCGTACTGGTCGCCTATGTCGGGGCGTTC
Source organism: Hyphomicrobiales bacterium (assembly GCA_016185205.1). GTDB lineage: Bacteria > Pseudomonadota > Alphaproteobacteria > Rhizobiales > Xanthobacteraceae > Pseudolabrys. The sequence goes on from JACPOA010000077.1 coordinate 20,650, forward strand.
CTGATCGCCCTTGCTACCGCGACCGTGTTGCCGTCGCACTCGGAGGCGGCGCTGATCGGGCTGCTGCTGGCGGATTATTCGCCGTGGCTGCTCCTCCTGCCGGCGAGCACCGGCAACATTCTCGGATCGACGATCAACTGGGGGCTGGGCCGCTGGGCTTGTGCTTGCCGCGAAGATTGAGCGTTGCAAGCGACGTCGCGACAAGCAGCTCCGCCGGCAAATCGAACCGCTTCCGCAGCTGCTCGGTGATGAGGGTAGTCGCCGCGGAGTCGTGTGCGAGTTCCTCGACGCGCACCGTCGTGTTGACCGCATTGCCAACGTACGTGAGCTTGGTCCGGAGCATGCCGACCTCGCCGACGACGACGGAACCCAAGTGTATTCCGATGCGGATGTCGGGCGCGTGGCGGTAGCCTGCCTCGAAGGCCTGCCGGGGCGCTGCGATCTGGCGGTTCAGGGGCACGATCAAATGCAATGGCCTCGGCGAGGGAATTGTAACAACTGCGATGCAATGGTCAGAGCATCGTAGGCAACAGAGGGCGCGCGCCCCATGAGGGCACATAGCGGCGCGACAACCGCCGCGACCGCGACCAGGAAGACAAATCGGCGCATCGCGAGGCGCCTTACCCAGTTCGTTGAAGCGGCGAAGACCATGGTCTGTCTCGCGACCATTGCAGTGCCTTCGTCAGCTCAAGTACGTGACAGGTCGCCACCTGCCGCAATCGGTGCGATCTGCCACGCTACGTGCTGGCCCGGCATCTCGGCTTTGAGCTGTTCGACGATCTGCTGGGCGTGGTCGACGGAAAGGACCATCCGTACCTCGATCTGCCTGACCCGCCCGCTAATCTGCTCCGCCAATGTCCGGAAATCCAGAGCCCGGCCATAGGCGATGATCTCGCGAATCGAGAAGCCGGCGGCGCCGGCGACCTCGTGATCGATAAGCGTCTGGACGAGCTTCTCCTCAAGTAGCCGCGGCGCAACGAGGGTGAGGATGACAGAGGGCGGGCTCATACGGCAACCGCCTTTCGGGTAACGCCGAACCGCCTGTAGAGCAGAGGCAGGATCAACAGCGTGAGCAGGGTCGAGCTTGCCAGCCCACCGATCACCACGATTGCCAAGGGCCGCTGCACCTCGGAGCCGGGACCGGTGGCGAACAGCAGCGGCACCAGGCCGAACGCCGTGATGGTGGCAGTGAGCAGCACGGGGCGCAGGCGGCGCAGCGTGCCGAGGAAGACTACGTCTTCCATGGTCTCGCCTTCGCCCAGCAGCTGGTTGAAGTAGGACACAAGGACGAGGCCGTTCAGGACCGCGATTCCCAGCAACGCGATGAAGCCTATGGAGGCCGGCACCGAGAGATATTCGCCGGACGCCGCCAAGGTGAAGACCCCGCCGACCAGCGCGAAGGGGATGTTCACGAACACCAGCAGCGATTGGCGTACCGACCCGAAAGTGGTGAACAGCAGAAGGAAGATCAGGGCCAGCGCGATCGGCACGACGATCTCCAGCCGCGCTGCGGCCCGCTGCTGGTTCTCGAACTGTCCGCCCCAGCGCAGCTCGTAGCCAGGCGGCAGCTTGACCTGTTCGCCCACAACCTTCTTCGCATCGTCGACGAAGCCCACGAGGTCACGGCCCTTGACGTCGCTCTGCACGAGCGCCATCCGGCGACCATTCTCACGGTCGATCTTGACCGGTCCGTCAATGCGATCGAGAGCCGCCAGCGACTTGAGCGGCACCACGGTGCCGTCGGCCATCGTCATCTTGAGGTCGGTGAAGGTGGCGCTCGATCCGCGCACACTGTCGGCGCCGCGCAGCAGGACGGGCGTGCGGCGCCCGTCCTCCAGCACGATGCCCAGTATCTTGCCCTCGATCTGCGTGCGCAGGCCGTCGGCGACGTCGTCAACGTTAAGCCCCAGCCGCCCGGCCCGCAGGCGGTCGATGGCGACACTGAGATACTGCACGCCGTCGTTAAGGACCGTGCGCACGTCCTCGCTACCTCTGATCGTCTCCAGCTTCGCGGTGATCTCGACGGCTAGTCGGTTGAGCGTCGGGATGTCGGTCCCGAAGATCTTGACAACCACGTCGCCGCGCACGCCGATGATCATCTCCTGGACGCGCATGTCGATCGGCTGGGTGAAACTGTAGGACACACCCGGGAGCCTATCGAGCACCTTGCGCAGCTCGTCGGTCAGCCACTCCTTGTCGTTGGGCTGGCGCCATTGCGACGGCGGCTTCGTCAGGAGGTAGGTGTCGGTCTGGTTGAGGCCCATCGGATCGAGCCCCAGCTCGTCGGAGCCGGCGCGGGCGACGATCCCGGTCACTTCGGGCACGCCTGCCATGATTGCCTTCTGGATCTTGAGGTCGAGAGCAGCCGTTTCCTCGATGCTGACCGAGGGGATCTTCTCGATGCCGACGATCACAGTGCCTTCGTCCATGGTCGGCATGAAGGTCTTGCCGATCAGGGCGTAGACCAAGCCGGCCGCGACGAGTACGGCGAAGGCGGCCGACAGCACGATCTTCTCGTTGCGCAGGCTCCAGCGCAGGGCGGGCACATACAGGGCGGTGGTGCGGCGCGTAAGCCAAGTGTCGGCATGTCCCTCGCGCCGCAGCAGAAAGGAGGCCATTACTGGGATCACGGTGAGCGACAGGAGTAGTGAGCTGCTGAGCGCAAAGACGATGGCCAGGGCCACCGGGATGAACAGCTTGCCCTCCAGGCCCTGCAAAGTCAGCAGCGGCAGGAAGACGATGACGATGACGGCGATTCCCGAGGTGACGGGAACGGCCACCTCGCGGGTTCCGCGATAGATGATGTTGAGGAATGGCACGTGCTTGGCCGCGCTGGCGCGGCTGATCTGCGCCACGACGTTTTCGACCACAACCACCGCCGCGTCGATCAGCATGCCGATCGCGATCGCAAGACCGCCCAGGCTCATCAGGTTGGCCGACATGTTGAACATCCGCATCAGGATGAACGTGCCGAGGGCCGCGAAAGGCAGCGTGAGCACGACGACGAGGGCTGCGCGCCAGTCGCCGAGGAACAGTACAAGCAGCACGATCACCAGCACCGTGGCTTCCAGGAGCGCCATGGTGATGGTCGAGACCGATCGATCGACAAGGTCGCGGCGATCGTAGAAGGCCTGGAGGACGACGCCGGGCGGTAGGCTGGGCTGGAGCTCGGCGAGCTTGCTCTTGACGCTGGTAACCACATCGCGAGCATTCGCGCCGCGGAGACCGAGCACCAGCCCCTGGACCGCCTCACCCTGGCCGTCCTTGGTTACGACACCGTAGCGCGTCATGCTGCCGATCTCGACCCGTGCAACGTCGCCGACGCGGACGATCTTTCCATCCTTCGACGCCACGACGATCGCCCGCAGATCGTCGACGCTCCGCACGTTTCCCTCGGTCCGCACCAGCAGGACTTCCTCGCCGTCGCGCAGCCGCCCCGCACCGTCGTTGCGGTTGTTGGTCTCGATCGCCTTCTCCAGGACCTCGCTGGTGATGCCGTGCGCCGCCAGCCCCGCGTTGTCGGGAATGACCTCGAAGCTGCGGACCGTGCCGCCCAACGAGTTGACGTCGGCAACACCCGGCAGGGTCCGCAGTGCCGGACGGATCGTCCAGTCGAGAAGCGTGCGGCGTTCCGCGAGCGAAAGCGAACCGCCATCGATTGTGAACATGAACATCTCGCCGAGCGGTGTCGTGATCGGCGCCAGTCCGCCCGAAACGCCGGCCGGGAGCTCCTTCATGACCGCGGCGAGCCGTTCGGTGACCTGGTTGCGCGCCCAGTAGATGTCGACGCCTTCCTGGAAATCGATTGTCACGTCGGTCAGCGCGTACTTTGTGACCGAGCGCAGGATCGTCTTGTAGGGGATGCCGATCAACTCGATCTCGATCGGCGTCGTGATGCGGGCCTCGACTTCCTCTGGCGTCATACCCGGCGCCTTCATGATGACCTTGACCTGGACGGGCGAGACGTCGGGAAAGGCATCGATCGGCAGCTGGCGGAACGCGTAGGTGCCGCCGGCGCATAGCAGCACCGTCAGCAGGCACACCAGCAGTCGCTGAGACAGCGCGAGCTCTACGAGACGGCCGAGCATTACTGCGATCCTCCGAGACCCTGCCAGGCGCCCTTCAGCGCAACCAGGCCACGGATGGCAACGTGGTCGTCTCCGCGCAACGTCCCCGTTACGAGCGCGGCTTCCCGCGTCTCCTCGACGACCGTGACGGGCTGAGCGCGAAAGCCTGTCGGCGTCTTGATAAACACGAATGCATCCTTGCCGCGCCGCACGATGGCTTCGGGCCGGATCGACCAGATCTTGCCGCCCTCGCTGGGGAAGCTGACCAGCACCTCGACGAACTGGCCGGGCTTCAACCCTGACGCGCCGTCTGACACCTCCGCGCGGACGGTTACTGCCTGGGTGGCCTTGTCGGCACTGGTTCCGATGGCAACCACGCGGCCTGCGATGCCATAGTTGGAAACTTCGACGGGGATTCCGGGCGCAAACCTGGCCGCCCGCCGTGCAGGAACCTGGAGTTCCAGCCACAGGGGTGTGAGGCGGGCGACCTTGACGAGTGGCGCCTGCGCTTCGCTTCGCTGCCCTGGCGCGATCAGTATGTCCAGCACGACACCGTCAATCGGACTGGTGACGACTGTCCTGCTGTCGAAGACACGGGAGGAAACGAGCGTGGCGATCGCCTCGTCGGACATGCCGTAGTCGCGTAGGATCTGCCGTTTTTCGGCGACGGAAGCCGCCGCCTGCGCGTGCTCGTTGCGCGTCGCCTGCAGCTGCTTCAGCGACACGGTCCGGTCGGAGGAGAGCGACTGTTCTCGCGTCAGTGTCTCCTGGAGAAACTTCTCCTGGTTGACCGCCTGCAGAAACTCCGCCTGGGCGCGGATCAGTGCGGGACTGTTCAGCCGGGCGAGCACCGCGCCGGCGCTGACCTGCTGGTCTTCCTTGACCTCGATCGACTCGACCTTGGCCGCGATGGCCGCACTGACGACGAAGATCTGTTGCGGCGGAATGCTGACACGGGCGGGGAACACCACGCCGCGCGTCGTCGGCTGATTGGCCAACGACTCGGTTTCGACGCCGACGCTGGTCGCCTGCTGCTCGGAGATTGTGATCTCGTCAGCCGCGTACACGGCGCCTCCTATAGCAAAGAGCGCCGCTATGGCTAGGCCGATCGAACGAATCAGGCGAGCCACCGATTCGTGGCGGATGTCATCGTGCTGTGAAGCCTTCACCATTTCATCCTTGCATCGCGGTGGCGGACGTTTTCCGTTTAGACATCCTATCCCGGGGGGGAGGTGCGCCGTCAATCGGCTAGTTTGTCAGGATGCTCATGAACGAGACGAGGCCTCGCCTGCTGGCGACAGCACTCGCACTTGTGTGTCACAGGCTCGTTACTGGCCGCTGGTTGAGCAAGCGCGAAGGGTGAGCGAAGCGGGACTTCACGGCCAGGAAGCCGTTGCCTGGCGCGAGTGTCGCGGTTGGGTTGGAAACTTCTCTGGCGGAGATGACACCGGCGCGCGCAACGCGACCATCACCCTGAAGACGAACGGCATCTATTCAAGATCAAACGGAACAACTAGAATATCTGCCGCGGTTCACTGGCACAGTATGGCGATTTTGACGTCACTGTGAGTATCCAGAACGTCTTCGGTGTGTGCACCGAATCTTACTCAGGGGACTGGCGCAGCGGAGTGAGCGTAGTCGCCTGCACCCAGCCACACGCCCAGTGCCGCGCCGTCCGCGGAAGAGGCTGGCGGCCGCGGCCGACCGTCACGAAGTCACCCCCCGGGGGCCCATCCGATGACCATCGAGCCGGGGCCCCACTCCGCAAATCGTCATCGCTTCAGGAGAGCACGGAAGCTTTAGGCGGGCGGCGCCGCCGTCAAAGTCAAACAATCGACGCTTAGCCACCGGGTCCGGTTAGTCGAAGATTACTTCGGCGTCAGCGCGTGCTGGATGACGCCAACTTAGAGCCCCAGACCTCGACTTCGCCCGAATGACCAGTTCACGTCGCCGCCGGGCGTGGCGACGCCCGAGATATGCTGGCCAAGGTGCTGCTCAAGTGCCGGCCGCCACGGCACCAGGCTGAAGCCCAGCCCATCATCGATCATGGCGAACCGGCCGCTGGAAAGCTGCGTCGAGCCCACAAGCCGGCCCGTGACATAGTCGCCGGGGATGGCCGGCTGCCATTCCCGCCCGCGCTCGGCTGCCAATGCCCGGCCGGCCCGCTCAATGTCGACGGCTTCGAGCCGCCGGATCAGGTCCTTCGGCGCAATGACGCGGCCGTCGCCGTGGTCAGTGGCATAGCCCATGTCGACCAGCGCCCGCTTGCGCTTCTCCAGCGCCACCTTCA
>JACPOA010000078.1 GCA_016185205.1 Hyphomicrobiales bacterium
CGGCTACGATCGCTGCAAGACGCTTGCGACCGCCAGCCGTAACGTTCACCACGATTCCCTTGCGCATCCCCCCAGACTCGCATGCCCGCGAGTCACGGGGAATCCCTAAAGGGACTCGTTTGTTAGCGCGGGACCACTAGGGCATGCACACATCTTATTCGCACGGCTCCAAACGCAGGCCAAAGAAGTTGAGTCTTTTCATGCAGTTGCCGCCGATACTCATGCCATGGAGTGGTTCACCGCGTGACATTCGTAAGCCATTGAAATTGGACTCATTTTCGAGATGTGTGCATGCCCTAGCGCGAAAGCGGGGACCCAGAGCCAAGCATTGCTGGATTCCCGCTCCCTGCTTCGCCAAAGCGAAGTCGCTTTGGCTTCGCGGCGGCGAGTGCGCGGGAATGAGCGGACCGGGGTCCCTCTGCTGTCAAATCGTCTGATTGTACGCGCCGACTTCCGGATGCGTGCGCAGCACGCCGTCGACCGCCTTGAACATCTCGCGCATGCGCGCTTCCGAGGCCGGACTTTCCACCACCACCACCAGCTCCGGCTTGTTCGACGACGCCCGCACCAGACCCCAGGTGCCGTCCTCAACCGTGACGCGCGCGCCGTTGACGGTGACCAGATCGCGGATGGCTTGCCCGGCGAACTTGTCGCCTTTGGCCTTGGCCGCTTCGAAATGCTTCACCACCGCGTCGACCACGCCATATTTCTTCTCGTCGTCGCAATGCGGCGACATGGTGGGCGAGCCCCAGGTCTTCGGCAGCGCATCCTTGAGCTGCGACATTGTCTTTCCCGGACTGCGGTCGAGCATGTCGCAGATCGCGAGCGCCGAGACAAAGCCGTCGTCATAACCGCGGCCGAACGGCTTGTTGAAGAAGTAGTGGCCGGACTTCTCGAAGCCGGCGAGCGCCGACAGTTCGTGCGTGCGGCGCTTCATGTAGGAGTGGCCGGTCTTCCAGTAGTCGGCTTTGACGCCGTTCTTCAGCAGAACGGGATCGGTGGCATAGAGGCCGGTCGACTTCACGTCGACGACGAAGGTCGCGCCCGGATGCAGGCTCGACATATAACGCGCCAGCATCACGCCCACTTTGTCAGCGAAGATTTCATCGCCGGTATCGTCGACCACGCCGCAACGATCGCCGTCGCCATCGAAGCCGAGGCCGACGTCGGCCTTATGCTGCAGCACCGCGTCGCGCATGGCGTGCAGCATCTCGAGATCTTCCGGATTCGGATTGTATTTCGGGAAGGTGTAGTCGAGTTCGCAATCGAGCGGCACCACCTCGCAGCCGATGGCTTCGAGGATGCGTTGCGCGAAGGCGCCGGCGGTGCCGTTGCCGCAGGCCGCGATCACCTTGAGCTTGCGCTTGATCTTCGGCCGCGTGGTCAGATCGGCGATGTAGCGGCCGGGGAAGTTCTCGACGAACACATAGGAGCCGCCGCCCTTGAGATCGAATTTCGCGCCCAGCACGATCTCTTTGAGCCGCGTCATCTCGTCCGGCCCGAAGGTGAGCGGGCGGTTGGCACCCATCTTGACGCCGGTCCAGCCATTGTCGTTGTGCGAGGCGGTGACCATGGCGACGCAGGGAACGTCGAGCGCGAACTGCGCGAAATAGGCCATCGGCGTAATGCAGAGCCCGATGTCGTGCACCTTGCAGCCGGCCGCCATCAGGCCAGCGACCAGCGCCAGTTTCACCGAGGTCGAATAGCTGCGGAAATCATGGCCCGTGACGATCTCGGGCTTGACGCCCATTTCCCGAATAAGCGTACCCAATCCCATGCCGAGCGCCTGCACGCCCATCAGGTTGATTTCTTTTTCCAACAGCCAGCGCGCGTCGTATTCGCGAAAGCCGGTCGGCTTCACCAGCGGCGAGGACTCATAGGCATAGGTGTTGGGCGTCAGCGCGGGTTTTGGCGTCGGAAACATCAGGTCCTCAAATGCGGAAGGCCGGGATTCGGAATGGCATACCCTAACGCCGGAACGCCGCAAAGCGCTCCTGAAATACCGCCGTCATTCCAGGCAAATTATTGCTCCAGCACCAAGCGGCCGTTGGCGTATTCGTAGCGCTTGAGCCTTGAGAGGAACGAGACGCCGAGCAGGTTCTGGCCCAGCACCTCGTCGGGCAACACCAGCGCCGGCACGTCGTAGACCGTGATGCCGCCGAGCTCGATGCGGTCGAGCTTGGCGGGCGCCGCTTTGATCTTGCCGTTGGCGGTGGAGACGGTCGCGGTGTAGTCGCTAGGGCGCGGGCGAATGCCGGCCTGCGCGGCGTCCGTTTCGCGCAGGACTACCGTCGAGGCGCCGGTGTCGACCAGGAAATCGACATAGCGGCCGTCGATCCGCGCCTCGACCTTGAAATGGCCCTGACGGTCGCTGTCCAGAACGAGGTTGCGGCCGGAGGTGGTCGGCTGCCGCGGCTGGTAAGCGGGCTCGACCGCCGCGGTCTGCGCGGACGGAGGCATCACGGCCCGGTCGGCGTAGCGCGCGAAATAGCCGCCAGCCAACAGCACGGCGACGGCAAAAAACAGGATCTGACGCATGAACCACCGAATCCCGGATAATTCGGAGGCGATCTTCGCACGCGCAAAGCCAAGGCGGCCTTAACGCGCAGCGCTCAGGCGGTGCGGGTTTGGTGCGTGGTGAGCGTGCAGTTAAGCGGATAGTTAAAATTTTACGTCCCGCGCGGCTTGGCGCGGCGGGTGGCCGGCGCGTGCAGCGGATCGTCCGGCCAGGGATGCCTGGGATAACGCCCGCGCATCTCGGCCTTCACTTGCGAATAACTGCCGCGCCAGAAGCCGGGCAGGTCGCGCGTCACCTGCACCGGGCGGTGCGCCGGCGACAACAACTCGATGACCAGCGGCACGCGCCCGCCGGCGATGCTCGGATGCCAGGCGAGACCGAATAATTCCTGCACGCGGATGGACAGCTTCGGCCCCTCCTCGGCTTCGTAATCGATCGGCACATGCGAGCCGGACGGCGCGGTGAAATGGGTCGGCGCCTCGGCATCGAGCCGGCGGCGTAGATTCCACGGGATCAGCGTATCGAGCGCGGCAGCAAGATCGTCGGCGCTAATCTGCGCCAGCGCCGTTTTGCCGGTCAGGAACGGCGTCAGCCATTCGGTGGCGGCATGCGCCAGCGCGTCGTCCGACAGGTCGGGCCACTCATCGCCCTCGGCCTTGCGCAGAAATTGCACGCGATCACGCAATTGCAATTGCGGCTTGCTCCATGGCAGCCGGCCGACGCCGAGCACCGCAATTCCCTCTGTCAGCAGTTTCGCGCTGTCCGCGTCGGGCGCGACCTGCTTGATCTGCTCGGCCAGCACCAGCGCGCCGAGGCGCCGGCTGCGACGGGCGCGCAGCGAGGCGGACGCGGCATCGAAGGTCACCGTGTCGCGGTCTTCGATCCTGCCGCCGAAGCGCGCCTCGATCTCGGCCAACGAGATCGGCGCCGCCAAGATAATGCGGCTCGCCGCCGCCGCGCCGGTAAGCTCCGCCACCGTGAGGTACGGCTCGCGCGCCAGCGCCGAGGTCGCATCGACCAAGCCGCCGCGGCCATTCGCCAGCAGGAAACCGCCGCTGCCGCCGCCGCGATTTTTCGCTATGCGATCGGGATAGGCCAGCGCGAGCAGGGAGCCGGCACTTTCTATACCTCCCCCTGCAAGGGGGAGGTCGGCGCGCCAACGGGTCGGCGCAAAGCGCCGCCCGATGACAGGCTCCGCGCGTCGGGTGGGGGTCACTGGACGCATATCACCGACCCCACCCCGACCGCCTTCGGCGGTCGACCCTCCCCTTTCAGGGGAGGGAGAAGAAAGAGCGACCCACCGCTTCACCATGGCACGGGCATCTTCTGCGCGGCGCGAGCGGTCGCGGCGGAATTGATCGAGCCGGTGACGCAGATCGACATCGTCGCCGCCGAGCCCGCGTTCGGTGAGCACCGCGGCAATCGCGGCGGCGAGTTCGCCGGCACCCTCCGCGCCGGCATCGACCACCATGCGCGCCAGCCGCGGCGGCAGTGGCAGCGCGCGCAACCTTCGGCCCTCCTCGGTGACGCGGCCAGCCAAGTCCATGGCGCCGAGTTCACGCAGCAATGCCTTGGCTTCGCTAAGCGCGGCCGCTGGCGGCGGGTCGAGAAACGCCAGCTTGCCCGGCTCGCTCGCGCCCCATTGCGCCAGGTCGAGCACGAAGGACGACAGATCGGCCGACAGGATTTCCGGCCGCGTGTAAGGCTCGAGCGATCCGGTCTGCGGCTCGTCCCACAGCCGGTAGCAGACGCCCGGCTCGGTGCGCCCGGCGCGGCCGCGCCGCTGGTCGGCGGCCGCGCGCGAGACGCGAACCGTCTCCAATCGCGTGAGGCCGACATCGGGCTCGTAGCGCGGCACACGCGACAGACCGCTGTCGATCACCACGCGCACGCCTTCGATGGTGAGCGAGGTTTCGGCGATCGAGGTCGCCAGCACCACCTTGCGTCGCCCGGCCGGCGCCGGCGTTATGGCGCGGTCCTGCTCGCGCGCATCGAGCGCGCCGTAGAGCGCGACGATATCGATCGTGGCGTCGGCGATGCGCTCTCTGAGCTGCGTTTCGGTGCGACGGATTTCGGCGGCGCCCGGCAGGAACACCAGCAGCGAGCCGCTGTCCGCCCGCAGACCGCGCGCGGCGGCGTCCACCACCTGCCGTTCGATCGGTGCGCGCGGATCGCGCCCGAGATAGCGCGTCTCCACCGCAAACGCCCGGCCTTCGCTCTCGACCACCGGCGCCTGGTCGAGCAGCGCCGCCACGCGCGCGCCGTCGAGCGTCGCCGACATCACCAAGATTTTAAGGTCCTCGCGCAGAGCCTGCTGGACGTCGCGCGCCAGCGCCAGCCCGAGATCGGCATCCAGCGACCGTTCATGAAATTCATCGAACAATACAGCGGCGACGCCGTCGAGCGAAGGATCGTCGAGCACCAGCCGCGTGAACACGCCTTCCGTGATCACCTCGATGCGGGTGCGCTTGGAAATCTTCGAGCCGAAGCGCACGCGCAGGCCGACCGTGTCGCCGACATGCTCGTTGAGCGTCGAGGCCATGCGGCTGGCGGCGGCGCGGGCGGCCAGCCGGCGCGGCTCCAGCACCAGAATCTTTTTGCCCTGCGTCCATGGCTCGTCGAGCAGCACCAGCGGCACGCGCGTGGTCTTGCCCGCACCGGGCGGCGCCACCAGCACGGCGGCGTTGCCGGCACGCAGCGCGGCGGTGAGGCGCGGCAGCGCGTCGTCGATAGGAAGAGGTGTGTCGAACTTTTGCATCTATCGTCATCACCCGCGCAAGCGGGCGATCCAGTAACCGCAGGCAGTAAAGAGTTCGCGATGTCGGTGATTACTGGGTCCCCCGCTTTCGCGGGGGACGACAACGTCTATTGAACACGGCGTTTGGAATCATTTCTTCGCCCGCCCGATGCCTTCATAGGCGAAGCCGTGGCGGACGATCTCCTCCGGCCGGTAGACATTGCGCAGGTCGACCAGCACCGGGCTCGCCATAATCTTCTTCAGCCGCGCGAAATCGAGCGCGCGGAACTGCTCCCATTCGGTGACGATCACCAGCGCGGAGGCGCCCTCGGCGCAGGAATAGGCGTCGTTACAGAAGGTGACGTTGGTGAACAGCGGCTTGGCCTGCTCCATGCCGGTGGGGTCGAAGGCGCGCACCTTGGCGCCCATGTCCTGCAGCGCGGTGATCAGCGGGATCGACGGCGCCTCGCGCATGTCGTCGGTGTTCGGCTTGAAGGTTAAGCCCAGCACGGCGATGGTCTTGCCGCGCAACTCGCCGCCGAGCGCGTTTGCCACCTTGCGCGCCATGGAGCGCTTGCGCGCGTCGTTCACCGCCACCACCGCCTCGACGATGCGCAGCGGCGAGTCGTGATCCTGCGCGGTCTTTATCAGCGCCACCGAATCCTTGGGAAAGCACGAGCCGCCGAAGCCCGGACCGGCATGCAGGAATTTCGGCCCGATGCGGTTGTCGAGCCCGATGCCGCGCGCGATCTCCTGCACGTCGGCGCCGACTTTCTCGGCCAGATCGGCGATCTCGTTGATGAAGGTGATCTTGGTGGCGAGGAAGGCGTTGGCGGCGTATTTGATCAGCTCGGCGGTACGCCGGCCGGTGAACAGGATCGCCGAACGGTTGATGTAGAGCGGACGATAGAGCTCCGTCATCACCTCGCGCGCGCGCGCGTCATCGCTGCCGACCACGATGCGGTCGGGCAGCTTGAAGTCCCGGATCGCGGCGCCTTCGCGCAGGAATTCCGGATTGGACACCACGGCGAATTGCGCATCGGCGCGCGTTTCGCGAATGATGCGCTCGACCTCGTCGCCGGTGCCGACCGGCACGGTCGACTTGGTGATGACCACGGTGAAACCTTCGAGCGCGCGGGCAATCTCGCGCGCGGCGTCGAACACGTAGGACAGATCGGCATGGCCGTCGCCGCGGCGCGACGGCGTGCCGACCGCGATGAAGACGGCGTCGGCGGCGGTGACCGCGCCCGGCAGATCGGTGGTGAATTTGAGCCGGCCGGCGCGCGCATTGGCGGCGACCAACTCGCTCAGCCCGGGCTCGTAGATCGGCATCTCGCCGCGCGCGATCGCCGCGATCTTGCCCTTGTCCTTGTCGACGCAGGTCACTTCGTGGCCGAAATCGGCAAAGCAGGCCCCGGAGACGAGGCCGACATAGCCGGTACCAATCATGGCGACGCGCATTATTCCCGAGTCCGTCACAAGGGCGGTTAGCCGATTTCCGGCCGCGGCCGGCGGCGCCTGCATAGCAGAGGCGGTCTGGAGAGGCGAGAGCCGCGGCCAAAGGCGGTTAAGTCCACAGGCACGCATCGGCAGATTGATAATCCGCCGCTGACGGCCCACATTCGGGCCATGCCAGCTTCCGCAAAATCCAACACCAAAAGCACCACTCGGTCGAACCCGGCGGCCCGCCCGCTCAAGAAGGGCGACCATCTGTTCCTGGTGGACGGCTCCGGCTACATCTTCCGCGCCTATCACGCGCTGCCGCCGCTCACCCGCAAGTCGGACGGCCTGCAGGTCAATGCCGTGCTCGGCTTCTGCAACATGCTGTGGAAGCTCCTGGCCGAGATGAAGGACGACAAGCCCACGCATCTGGCGGTGGTGTTCGACAAATCCGAAAAGACCTTCCGCACCGAATTTTATCCCGAATACAAGGCGCACCGGCCGGACGCGCCGGCCGACCTCATTCCGCAGTTTCCGCTGATCCGCGAGGCGGTGCACGCCTTCGAGATCCCCTGCCTGGAGCAGGCCGGCTTCGAGGCCGACGACCTGATCGCGACCTATGCGCGGCTCGCCTGCGAAGCCAAGGCGACGACCACCATCGTGTCGTCCGACAAGGACTTGATGCAGCTCGTCGGCAACGGCGTCACCATGTACGACACCATGAAGGACCGCCGCATCGGCGCCGCCGAGGTGATGGAGAAATTCGGCGTCGGTCCCGACAAGGTGATCGAGGTGCAGGCGCTGATCGGCGACTCATCCGACAACGTGCCGGGCGTGCCCGGCATCGGCGTGAAGACCGCGGCGCAGTTGATCGGCGAATATGGCGACCTGGAGACGCTGCTCAAGCGCGCCAAGGAGATCAAGCAGGACAAGCGCCGGCAATCGCTGATCGACAATGCCGAGCTGGCGCGGCTGTCGAAGCGCCTGGTCACGCTCGACCGCAATGTGCCGCTTGATGTGGCGGTCGACCAGCTCGCAGTGCATGAGCCCGACTACAAGCATCTGATCGCCTTCCTCAAGGCGATGGAGTTCAACACCATCACCCGCCGTGTCGCCGAGAAGAGCGGCATCGACGCGGCCGCGATCGAGGCGGATGCGAAGCTTTCGTCGGGCGCTTCTATCCCTCCCCTGCAAGGGGAGGGTGGCGCCGCGTCAGCGGCGCCGGGTGGGATCAGCGGCGACCTGTTCGCGACCCCCACCCGGCCGCCTGCGGCGGCCACCCTCCCCCTTTCAGGGGGAGGGATTGGAAGTCCGATCTCGCTCGCCGCCGCGCGTGCGGAAAAGGCGCGCGCCGCCAAGATAGACCGCTCGAAATACGAATGCGTGCGCACGCTTCCCCGCCTGAAGGAATGGATCGCGCGCGCGCATGAACTGGGCGTGATCGCGGTCGACACCGAGACCACCAGCCTCGACCCGATGACCGCCCAGCTGTGCGGCTTCTCGCTGGCGCTGGCACCGAACGAGGCCTGCTACGTGCCGATCGGCCATCGCGAGGGCGGATCGGCACGTGGCGGCGACCTGTTCGCGCCGGAAGCCAAACTTTGTGCCGATCAGATCCCTGAGGCGCAGGCGCTCAAGGCGCTCAAACCGATGCTGGAGGACAAAGCCGTCCTCAAGGTCGCGCAGAACATGAAATACGACTGGCTGGTGTTCGCGCAGCGCGGCATCGAGATCGCCGGCTACGACGACACCATGCTGATCTCCTACGTGCTCGACGCCGGCAAGGGCGGCCACGGCATGGACGATCTGGCCGAAAAATGGCTGGGTCACAAAACCATTCACTTCGCCGACGTCGCCGGCTCCGGCAAGGCGCAGGTCAGTTTCGATTGCGTGGCGATCGACAAGGCGACCGAATACGCCGCCGAGGACGCCGATGTGACGCTGCGGCTGTGGAACGTGCTCAAGCCGCGGCTCGCCGCCGAACATGTCACAACCGTCTACGAGACGCTCGAGCGCGCCATGCCCGATGTACTGGCGCGCATGGAGCGGCGCGGCATCTCGATCGACCGCCAGGTGCTCTCCCGCCTGTCCGGCGAGTTTGCGCAGAAGCAGGGCGCGCTCGAAGAAGAAATCAAGGCGCTGGCGGGCGAGCCGCTCAATCCCGGTTCGCCGAAACAGCTCGGCGACATATTGTTCGGCAAGATGAAGCTGCCGGGCGGCAGCAAGACCAAGACCGGGCAATGGTCGACCGGCGCGCGCGAGCTGGAAGAGCTGGCCGAGCAGGGCCATCAATTGCCGCGCAAGATTCTCGACTGGCGGCAGGTGTCGAAGCTGCGCTCGACTTATACCGAGGCGCTGCCCAATTACGTCAACCCGACGACGCATCGCGTGCACACCAGCTATTCGCTCGCCGCCACCAGCACCGGCCGGCTGTCCTCGTCCGACCCCAATTTGCAGAACATCCCGATCCGCACCGAAGAGGGCCGCAAGATCCGCCGCGCCTTCGTGGCCGCGCCCGGCATGAAGCTCGTCTCCGCCGATTATTCTCAAATCGAATTGCGGCTGCTGTCGGAAGTGGCCGAGGTGCCGGCGTTGCGCAAGGCCTTCCAGGACGGCGTCGACATCCACGCCATGACCGCGTCGGAAATGTTCGGCGTGCCGGTCAAGGACATGCCGAGCGAGATTCGCCGGCGCGCCAAGGCGATCAATTTCGGCATCATCTACGGTATTTCGGCCTTCGGGCTGGCGGCGCAGCTCGGCATCGAACGCGAGGAAGCCGGCGCCTATATCAAGAAATATTTCGAGCGCTTCCCCGGCATCCGCGACTACATGGACGAGACGCGCGAATTCTGCCGCGCCAACGGCTATGTGCTCACGCTGTTCGGCCGCAAATGTCATTACCCAGACATCAAGGCCAGCAACGCCTCGATCCGCTCGTTCAACGAACGCGCCGCGATCAACGCCCGCCTGCAAGGCACCGCCGCCGACATCATCCGCCGCGCCATGATGCGCATGGAGGGCGAGCTTAACAAAGCGAAGCTCAAGGCGCAGATGCTGCTGCAAGTGCACGACGAACTGATCTTCGAGGTGCCCGAGAGCGAAGTGGCTAAGACCATTCCGATCGTCAAGCGCGTGATGGAAGATGCGCCGCACCCGGCGGTGTCGCTACATGTACCCTTGCAAGTTGATGCAAGGGCTGCGCACAATTGGGATGAGGCGCATTAGTTTCGCGGCGACTGTTCCAGCAGCGGCTTCATCACCGCATACAACGCATTCTTTGCCTCGAATCCAACGCCCGGCACTTCCGGCAGCGTGACTCGGCTGTCCTTGACCGCGCAGGTGTCGGCAAAGCCGCCGAACGGCGCGAACACCTGCGGATAAGATTCGTTGCCGCCGAGGCCAAGGCCCACCGCGATGTTCAAGGCGAACTGATGCCCGCCATGCGGCACGCAGCGCCGCCGCGACCAGCCGTGCGCCGCCAACATGTCGAGGGTGCGCAGATATTCCACCAGCCCGTAGGACAGCGCCGGATCGAACTGCAGCCAGTCGCGGTCGGGCCGCAACCCGCCGTGGCGGACCAAGTTGCGCGCGTCCTGCATGGAGAACAGGTTCTCGCCGGTGGCGAGCGGGGCTAAGTAGCGCGTCGCCAGTGCGGCATGCAGCAGATAATCGAGCGGATCGAGCGGCTCCTCGTACCAGCGCAGATTATAGGGCGCGATGGCATCGCCGCAGGCCAGCGCCTGATCGAGATCGTAGCGGCCATTGACGTCGACGCAGAGGTTCTCGCCCTTGCCGCCAACCACTTTCAGCGCGGCCTCGATACGCTTGATGTCGTCGGCCAGTTGCACGCCGCCGATCTTCATCTTCACGCATGAATAGCCAAGGTCGAGATAGCCCTTCATCTCGTCTTGCAGCGCACTGATATCCTTGTCGGGATAGTAATAGCCGCCGGCGGCATAGACCCAGGCGGTCTTGTCCGCCTGGCCGTTGTTGTAGCGGTCGGCGAGCAGCCGCCACAGCGGCACGCCCTCCGCCTTCGCCAGCGCGTCCCACAGCGCCATGTCGAGCACGCCGACCGCCACCGAGCGCTCGCCGTGGCCGCCCGGCTTCTCGTTTCGCATCATCGCGTCCCAGGCCTTGGCTGGGTCGACCAGGCCGCGCGCGTCGACGATGTCCTCGGGCTTTGCGGCTTTCAGTCGCGGAATGAAGCGCTCGCGCAATAGCCCTTGCGGCGCATAGCGGCCGTTCGAGTTGAAGCCGAAGCCGACCACCGGCCGCCCGTCGCGCACGACGTCGGTAAAGATGGCGACCACGCTCGCCGTCATCTGCGAGAAGTCGATATAGGCGTTGCGGATCGAAGACGAGATCGGAACGACGATGTCGACGATGCCGGTAATGCGCATGCTTAGCGTTTCTTCTTTTTGCCCTTCGATTTTTTCGCGGACGCCTTTGCCTTGCTCGGCTTCGCCGCCGCCTTCGCCGGCAGCACGGCGATCGCCTCGATCTCGAACAGCGCGCCGGGGCGCGCCAGTTGCGAGATCGCCACCGTGGTCGAGGCCGGCGGCGCCTTGGTGTTCAGGAAAGCGTCGCGCACCTCGCGGAAGATCGGGATGTGCGACATGTCGACCAGATAATTGTTGATCTTGACCACGTCATTGAAGGTGGCGCCCATGCTCGCCAATGCGAAGCCGAGATTCTCGAATGCCTTGGCGCACTGCGCGCGGAAATCGCCGGGCAGGCCTACCAGCTTGTTGTCGAGATCGAGGCCGAGCTGGCCGGCGATGAAGATCAGACGGTTCGGCCCGGTCGCCTCGACCACATAGGTGTAGCCCGGCGGCTTGGCCATGGTCTTGGGATTCAAGAAACGCACATTTCCGGCCATCAGTTTTCCCCTTGCCTGTTCTGAATGATTGGTTCGATATCATCACACCGCGGCGCAGCTTAGCAAATGGGGCCTGATGAAGCGGATTGTTTGTGTCGCCATTGCAACCTGCATACTGTCGCCGCAAACGGCGCAGGCCGCCCCTGGCCTGCCCGGCGCGGCCATGACCTGGCCTTGGGCGCTGCCGTTCCTCGGCATCCTGCTGTCGATTGCCATCGGCCCGCTGCTGTTTGCGACCGTCTGGCACCGCCATTACGGGAAAATCGCCTGTGGCTGGGCCATACTGACGCTGCTGCCTCTGGCGGCGATGTTCGGCGCACCGGCGGCGATCGCCGCCTTCGTGCACGCCGCGTTGGCAGAATATCTCAGCTTCATCGTACTGCTGTTCGCGCTCTATGTCGTGGCCGGCGGCATTCTCGTCACCGGCACCCTGCGTGGCACGCCGTTGACCAATGCCGGCATCCTCGCCTTCGGCGCCGCGATCGCCAGCCTGGTCGGCACCACCGGTGCCGCCATGATCCTTATCCGCCCGCTGATCCGCGCCAATGCCGGCCGCGCGCGCAACGCCCATGTCATCGTGTTCTTCATCATTCTGGTCGCCAATATCGGCGGCGCGCTCACCCCGCTCGGCGATCCGCCGCTGTTCGTCGGCTTCCTGCGCGGCGTCGAATTTTTCTGGACGGCGCAGCAGCTCTGGCTGCAGACGGCGATTGTCGCCGTACTGGTGCTGGCGATTTTCCTAGCGCTCGATTCCTGGATAGCGCGCAGCGAGCCGCCGGCAGGCACCGACAATGCGCCTGCGCCGATCGGGATTTGCGGGCTCATCAACATCGCTTTGATCGCGCTGATCGTCGCGGCAATCCTACTCTCGGCAACCTGGAAGCCGGGGATCGCTTTCGACCTCTACGGCACCATGATCGAGTTGCAGAACGGCTTGCGCGATGCGGCATTGATCCTGATCGCGCTGGCGTCGCTGTGGCTAACGCCTGACGAGCACCGCACTGCCAACGGCTTCACCTTCGAACCGATCCGCGAGGTCGCGATCCTTTTCGCCGGCATTTTCGTGTGCATCATTCCGGTGATGGCAATGCTGCAGGCTGGACGCGACGGCAGCTTCGCGTTCCTGCTGCAGGCCGTCACTGCAAAGGACAGCAGCCCGCACGAAGCGGCCTATTTCTGGCTCACCGGCATACTGTCGGCCTTCCTCGACAACGCGCCGACCTATCTGGTGTTCTTCGAGCTCGCCGGCGGCGACGCCAAGGCCCTGATGGGTCCGCTGTCCGGCACGCTGGCGGCGATCTCGATGGGGGCGGTCTACATGGGCGCGCTGACCTATATCGGCAACGCGCCCAACCTGATGGTCTATGCCATTGCCAGCGAACAAGGCGTGCGCATGCCGAGCTTCTTCGGCTATCTGCTGTGGGCGGCCTGCGTGCTGGTGCCGCTCTTCCTCATTCTCACGCTGCTGCCGATCTCGCCGATCCTCAAGCTGTCTTGACTCAGGGTGAGCCTTGCCCGAGCTTTGCCGCCGGCAGGGGTGCGGTTGGTGCCGGTAGGACCATGGAGCGCCCGCGAATTCGGGGGGAGCTCCAATGACCGCGCACGCGGCGTCTCAGGTTTATTTCGGCCTCAATCCGATGTGGGTGTCGACCTGCGTCCTGGCCATCACCTACGCCACCATCATGTCGGAGAAGGTCAACCGCGCGATCATCGCGCTGGTTGGCGCGGGCGTGATGATCCTGGTCGGCGTGCTCGACCAGAACGAGGCGATCAAGGGCGTCGACTGGAACACCATCGGCCTGCTCACCGGCATGATGATCCTGGTGTCGATCTCGCGCCGCTCCGGCATGTTCCAATATCTGGCGATCTGGTCGGCGAAGGCGGCCAAGGCGCATCCCGCCGGCATGCTGTTTCTCCTGCAGATCACGACCGCGGTGCTGTCGGCCTTCCTCGACAACGTAACCACCGTGCTGCTGATCGTCCCCGTCACGCTGGCGATCTGCAATACGCTGAAAGTGCCGGCCTATCCTTATTTATTTGCGGAAATCTTCGCCTCCAATATCGGCGGCACCGCCACGCTGATCGGCGATCCGCCCAACATCCTGATCGGCTCGCAAGTCGGCCTCACCTTCAACGATTTCGTCTATCACCTGACGCCGGTAATCATCGTCGTCATGGTGGTACAGGCCGTCATCATCCACTTCCTCTGGGGCAAGGATTTGAAAGCCTCTGCCACCGCCGAGGCGCGGGTGATGAAGATGAAGCCGGAGGATTCGATCGAGGACTGGCTGCTGCTCAAGCAGTCGCTCGCCGTTCTCATCGTCGTGATGGTCGCCTTCGTGCTGGCGCGGCCGCTGCATCTGGAGCCGGCCACCATCGCCATGTTCGGCGCCGCCATCCTGATGCTGCTCGACAACTGGGCGCACCTGTCCGAGAAGGCCGCGCACAATGTTCATCAGACCTTTGGCGACGTGGAGTGGATCACCATCTTCTTCTTCATCGGCCTGTTCATCGTGGTGCACGGCGTCGATGTCGGCGGGCTCTTGCAACTGCTCGGCAACAAGCTGGTGGCCGCCACCGGCGGCAACATGGCGCATGCCGGTTACGCCATCCTGTGGGCGTCGGCCGTCTTGTCGGCGATCGTCGACAACATTCCGTTCGTCGCCACCATGATCCCGCTGATCAAGACCATGGCGCCGGCCTATGGCGGGGCGGATAACATTCAGCCGCTGTGGTGGTGCCTGTCGCTCGGCGCCTGCCTCGGCGGCAACGGCACGCTGATCGGCGCTTCGGCCAACCTGACGGTCGCGGGCATCGGCGACCGCAACGGCGTGCCGTTTCGCTTCGTCACCTATTCGCTCTATGCCTTCCCGATGATGCTGGTGTCGGTGGCGATCTGCCACGTCTATGTGTGGTGGCGCTATTTCTGAGTGCGCAATTAATTAAATTGCGCGCCATTTTTTCCACGGATTTATCAGGACGCCGCCATTATCGGCGCCCTGATAACGGGGAATTTACTCCCCTGCGCTTACCTGCCTGAACCTTAACAGCGGAGGCCGCGACCCAATCGCGGGTGCAACCTTCCGTGCGCCCGGACGTTGAGTTGTGGGGTAGGGTAAAGGCAGGGTGTGATGGCTGCCGGTGGCAAGAGAGCGGTGATTCGCGTTATCGCAGGCGTTCTCGGCCTTGGCCTGATGACGTTTGCCGCGCCGGCGTCCGCGCAAGGCATTTTCGAACGCATATTCAGCGGCCTGCGGCAATCGGTCCATGCACCGCCCCAGCAGCCGACCAACATCCAGGCCTTTGTCGATCCGTACAGCAATCTTGACCGTGCGATCAATCCGCCTCAGCCACTGCGCGCGGAAACCGGTCCGGCCAGGGCGTTCTGCGTGCGCAGCTGCGACGGCCGCTACTTTCCGGTGCAGGCGCATGCCGGCCTGAGCGCCGCCGAGGCGTGCCGCTCGTTCTGCCCGGCAAGCCAGACCCGTTTGTATTCCGGCGGCACCATCGACTCCGCGGTGACGAGCAACGGCAGCCGCTATGCCGATCACGACAACGCCTTCGTTTATCGCCAGCGCCTGGTCGACGGCTGCACCTGCAATGGCCGCGATGCGTTCGGGCTGGCGCAGGTGGACGCCAAGAGCGATCCGACGCTGCGGCAAGGTGACATCGTCGCCACCAAGAGCGGCTTGGCGGCCGTCAGCGGGGCGAGGAACAATGTCGCCGAGTTCACGCCGATCGATTCCTATCGCGGCATGAACAAGACCGCGCGCGACAAGCTGTCCGCAATCAAAATCATGCCGCCCAATCCGGGCGCGCCGGAGCTGACCACCTCGAAGATCCAGCCCGTCGCGCGCAGCGACAGTCGCCAGCGCGCTCAGCTTTCGAGATAGCCGGCGACCTCGTCCGCCAGCGACAGCGAGCTGGTGAGCCCGGGCGACTCGATCCCGAACATCTGCACCAGTCCCGGCAGCCCATGCTGCGCTGGCGCGTCGATCAAAAAATCCGCCTGCCCCTCGCCCTTGCCCGTGATCTTGGGGCGGATGCCGGAATAGTCCGGTGACAAGGCACCCTCGGGCAGGCCCGGCCAATAGGTGCGGATGCGCGCGTAGAACAAGTCGGCGCGCGACGGATCGACGGCGTAATCTTCGCGCTCGACCCATTCGACGTCCGGCCCGAAGCGCATGCGGCCGGCCAGATCGAGCGTGACATGCACGCCCAAGCCACCCTCGATCGGAGTGGGATAGATCAACCGCGAGAACGCCGGTTTGCCGGCGCAGGAAAAATAATTGCCCTTGCCCAGCACCAGCCGCGGCACGCGCGTGGCCGGATAATCATGCATCGTTCGCGCCACAGACTGCGCGCGCAGACCGGCGCAATTGGCGATCGCGTCGAATTCGAAACTGCCGGCATCGCTGCCGCCGAATGCGACCTGCCAGCGGCCGCCTCTACGCGCGGTGCCCGTCACCGGCGTGTTAAAGGCGATGGCGCCGCCGGCATCCTCGAGATCGCCGCGCAGCGCCAGCATGAAGCCATGGCCGTCGATGATACCGGTTTCCGGCGAATGCAGCGCGCCGATGCAGGCCAGCTCCGGTTCCAGGACTCGCGCGGAATTGCCGCCGATCATCTCCAGGCCTTCGACGTCATTGATGCGGCCTTGCGCCGCGATCGCCTCGATCTTTTCGAGCTCGGCCGCATTGGTCGCCACCACCAGCTTGCCGCATTTGCGATGCGGCACGCCGTGCGAGGCGCAGAATTCATACAGCATGCGCCGCCCGGCCACGCAGTGGCGCGCCCGCAGCGTGCCGGTCGGGTAATACATGCCGCCATGGATGACCTCGCTGTTGCGCGAGGAAATGCCGGTCCCGATGACGTTTGCCATCTCCGCCACCACCACTTGGTGGCCGCGGCGGGCAGCCGCGCGCGCCACGCTCAGCCCGATTACACCGGCTCCGATCACCAGAATTTGCATGCGACTTTCTCGCTCGACGGCGGTTGCGGCTGCAACTGAAGCCTAAACCATCATTAACGCAAGGATCGGTCTTAACGCTTATCAGCGATCGCCCTTGACCGGGCATGGGCCTCGGGCAAATTCGCTCCTCAATCCTTCGACAGAGGCGGATATTAACGATGCGCAACACGGCACTTAAATTGGCGGCGGCCATGCTGGGCACCATGTTGGCGGGGCCGGCGCTGGCCGCTTCTTGTCAGAATACCGGCAGCTACGAGCGCTGGCTCGAGACCTTCAAGAAGGACGCCGCCGCGCAAGGCATCTCGGCGCGGGTGATCGCCGAGGCCGCCCCGCAAATGATTTTCGATGCGGCCATCGTCCGTCGCGACCGCGCCCAGTCCGTGTTCAATCAGACCTTCCTGCAATTCTCCGACCGCATGGTGGGCGGCGGCCGTATCCCGAACGGGCTGGCCAAGATCAAGCAGCATGCCGCGCTGTTCGCCAAGATCGAGGCGCAGTTCGGCGTGCCGGCGCCGGTGCTGGTCGCGTTCTGGGGATTGGAAAGCGACTTCGGCGCCAGTTTCGGCAAATACAAAGCCCTCAGCGCGATCGCCACGCTGGCCTATGACTGTCGCCGCCCCGACTTCTTCCGCACGCAATTGTTCGATGCGCTGCGCATCATCGAGCGCGGCGATCAGCCGGCCGATGTGATCGGCGACTGGGCCGGCGAATACGGCGGCATGCAGTTCACCGCCTCCGACTATCTCAAGAACGCCGTCGACTTCGACGGCGACGGCCGCCGCGACCTGGTCAATAGTATCCCCGACACGCTCGCTTCCGCCGCCAACTTCCTGGTCAGCCTCGGCTGGCAGCGCGGCCAGCCATGGCTGCAGGAAGTGCGTGTGCCGCAGAATCTTGCCTGGGATCAAGCCGACCTCACCATCAAGCATCCGCGTTCGCAGTGGGTGGCCTGGGGCGTGACGGCGGCGCACGGTACGCTGCCGTCCGACACCCTGCCCGCTTCGATGATTCTGCCGATGGGCCGGCACGGCCCGGCGTTCCTGGCCTATCCGAATTTCCAGGCTTTCCTCGGTTGGAATGCGGCTTACGTCTATTCCACCACCGTCGCCTATTTCGCCACACGTCTGGCCGGCGCGCCGACCGTCGATCACTCCGGCGCCACTACTGTCGTGACGCTGACGACGCCGCAGGTCATGGATCTGCAGAGCCTGCTGATCAAGCACGGTTACGAGATCGGCGAAGTCGACGGCAAGGTCGGCTCCGGCACCCGCGCCGCGGTCAAGAAGGCTCAGATCAAAGTCGGGCTGCCGGCGGATTCCTATCCGTCCGCCGAACTGATCGAGCGGCTGAGCCGCGGTGGGACCAGCGGCGCCAGCCGCTAGGCCGCCACCGTTGCAATCGCGGTCGCTTGACGCCGCCGGGCCATTGGTCCGGTGGTTTTTGCCTTATTTGGCTACCAGTCCTGCGATTTCTTGCAAATTTAATCCGCAGGCATCGCAATGCCTGCTGACGTCAACATTACTAGCCGTTCATCTTCGATCACAATCGCACGATCAGAACCCGTTCAACCGAAGGGAATGTTCCACAGCGCCGTTGATTGAGCGTCGGCTGAATGCTGACGGGTGGCGGTAGAGGATGGACGTCATGAACAAAACATTTGGATGGCTAACGGCCATTGTGCTGGCAGGCGCCGTGGCGATGCCGACGAACGCGCTGGCGCAACACAAGCAAGGCAATGCCGCTGGCGGCGGCGGTGGGGGCAAGGCCGCGGCGGGTAGCGGCGGCGGACATGCCGCGCCGGCGGGAGGTGGCGGTGGGCGGTCCTTTGGCGGAGGCGGCGGACAGCCGGCGTTCCGCGCGCCCGCTCCACATTATTCCGCCCCGGTACACCGCTCCGCTCCAGTCGTGCGCGCGCCAGTGCGGGTCGCGCCGTCGAGCGGATTGGCGACAAGGCGTTCTACGCCGCAATTCTCGACCACGTCGCGGAGCAGAGTTCACATCCAACAGCAGAATTCCGCGGCTAACCAGCTTCGCCTGCAGCAACGACAAGAGCGCGTGCTCCGCCGCGCCGAAACTCGCCAGTTGCGCGCGCTGCCACCACAGCAACGTGCTGCGCGCCGACTGGAACTCCAGAACGCGCGTCAGTTGCGCGCGCAGCAACGCTTGCAGGTGCAGCCCAGTGTGCAAGCGCGCACACTGCGCCGCGACGGCCGGGCGCGCGTGACACAGCAGGCGGCGCGGCAAGGCCGCTTCGCTTCGCGGTTCACGGCGAATGCCGGCGTCGCCAATATTGCGGCACACAGAGCCTGGCGGCATCATCGGCGCGCGGGCTTCGTGTCGTGGTACGGGCCGGTGTTCTGGCCCTATGCCTATTACGACTTGTTCGGCTACGCGTTCTGGCCTTACGGCTATGACGACGCCTTCTGGTTCACCGCCTATGACGATTTCTTCGACGGCGTGTTCTGGGGCGAAGTCGGCCCGCCGGTCGATTACGGCTACGGCTATGCTGCCGCACGGCGGGCGCCGCGCGCGAGCTACGCGTCGGTGCAGGAATTGTGCAAGCAGCCGGGCAGCGGAGTGACCGCCTGGCCGTTCGCGGACATCGAACGCAAGGTCGGCCTCAACGACGAGCAGAAGCAGTTGCTCGACGATATGCGCAAGGCCAGCAGCGACGCCGCCGCCAGCTTCAAGGCATCATGCCCGGCGGAAAACATTTATCCGATGACGCCTCCGGGACGCCTGACGGCGATGACAGCCCGGCTCGACGCCACGCTCGGGGCGGTACAGACCGTCAAGCCCGCGCTGGAGAAGTTCTACACCTCGCTCTCCGACGAGCAGAAGGAGCGCTTCAACGCGATCGGGCCGAAGGCTCCGAAGGACAACGCCAAGGTAAGCCTGGCAGCGGTGCCGGAGGCGAAGAGCTGCAAGGAGCAGAAACCCGGCCTGACCAATCTGCCGATCGAGCGGATCGAGGACGCGGTCAAGCCGACCGAGGCGCAGCAAGCCGACCTCAAAGGTCTCGAGGAGGCGACCGCCAAGGCCGTCTCGATCATGCAGGCGGCCTGCCCGGACGAAACCCCGATCACGCCGCCGGGCCGGCTGGAGGCGATGGAGAAGCGCCTGCAAGCCATGATCGACGCGGCCAAGACGGTGAAGCCCGCGCTCGAGAGCTTCTACGGCTCGCTCTCCAGCGAGCAGAAGGCGCGCTTCAACCGCATCGGCCAACAGCTGGCGCAAGCGGACTAGCGAGCACCGACACAACGACATGAAAAAGGGCGGCCTTAAGGGCCGCCCTTTTTTCTTTTCCCTCGCCGCACTCGCTCTTCTCCCTCCCCCTGCAAGGGGTCGGGGTGGGGGTCGATCGTGTCGGAATTTCGGTAGCGACCCCCACCCGGCTGCCTTCGGCAGCCGACCTCCCCCTTTCAGGGGGAGGTAAAGAGAACTACTCCGCCGCGATGCGCACTTCCGGCGCCGCCGCCTTGATATCGGGCGTGACGTGGCTTTCGAACTTGGTGAAGTTCTTCTGGAACATGCCGACCAGCGCGCGCGCGGTCTTGTCGAACTCCGCCTTGTCCTTCCAGGTCTTGAACGGATTCAAGAGATGCGGTTCGACGCCCGGCACCGAGGTCGGCACCGAGAAGCCGAAATAGGGATCGGTGCGGAAGTCGGCGTCCTTGAGCGAGCCGTTAAGCGCGGCGGTGAGCAGCGTGCGTGTCGCCTTGATCGGCATGCGGCGGCCTTCGCCGTACTTGCCGCCGGTCCAGCCGGAATTGACCAGCCAGACGTCGACCTTATGCTTGTTGATGTAGTCGCGCAGCAGATTGGCATAGACCGACGGATGCCGCGGCAGGAACGGCGCGCCGAAGCAAGTCGAAAACTCCGGTTGAACACCAACAAGTCCCTTCTCGGTGCCGGCGACCTTCGCCGTGTAGCCGGACAGGAAATGGTACATCGCTTGCGTCGGCGACAGTTTTGCGATCGGCGGCATCACGCCATAGGCGTCGGCGGTAAGAAAAATGATGTTCTTCGGATGCCCGGCGCGGCCGCTGCGTGACGCGTTCGGGATGAATTCCATCGGATAGGCCGAGCGCGTGTTCTCGGTCTTCGAGCCGTCATCGTAATCGGGAACGCGCGTGACCGGATCGAATACCACGTTCTCCAGCACGGCGCCGAAGCGGTTGGTGGCGTCCCAGATCATCGGCTCGGCTTCTTGGCTGAGCTTGATGCATTTGGCGTAGCAGCCGCCCTCGAAATTGAAGATGCCGTCCGGGCCCCAGCCGTGCTCGTCGTCACCGATGAGAATGCGGTTCGGGTCGGCCGACAGCGTGGTCTTGCCGGTGCCGGACAGGCCGAAGAACAGCGCGCTCTCGCCCTCATGGCTGACATTGGCCGAGCAGTGCATCGGAACGACGTTTTGCGCCGGCAGATAGAAATTGAGCGTGGTGAATACCGACTTCTTCATCTCGCCGGCGTAGGAACTGCCGCAGATCAGCACGATCTTGCGGCTGAAATCGATCGCCACCATGGTGTCGGAGCCTTCGCGGCCGCCGTGGCGCTTGGCATCGGGGCGGAACGACGGCAGATCGACAATGGTGAGTTCGGGCACGAAGCTCGCGATCTCGGCGCTCTCCGGACGTATCAGCAATTGCCGGATGAACAGCGAGTGCCAAGCGTATTCGGTGAACACGCGGGTCCTGATTCGGTATTTCGGATCGGCGCCACCATAGAGATCCTGCGCGAACAGTTTCTTGCCTTTGACGTGCGCCTGGAAATCGGCGAGCAGCGCGTCGAAGTTCTCCTGGCTCATCTTGCGATTGCCGTCCCACCACACTGAATCGCGCGTGAGATCGTCGACAACGGTGTGCTTGTCCTTCGGCGAGCGGCCGGTGTGATGGCCGGTCTCGGCGCAGAGCGCGCCGCCTTCCACCAGCAAGGCTTCGCCAGCCGCGATGGCTTGCTCGTAGAGCGCCGGTTCGGTCAGGTTCCAGTGGACCGCGGCCAAGTCCTTAAAGCCGAATTTGTCGGCGCCGTAGGCACCGTTCCGCACACCCGATTCTTGCACGCGAAATCCTCCCAAACAGGCGGGCCGCTTTTTTAAGCCAAACCCCTCAACAGGCCGTCAGGCCGCTATCCGGCCACAACCTTAGTATAGCCCCTCGGTCCGAGGCGCGCGACCATAGTCACGGTCATCTTGGTTGCCAAGCCAAAATGCCATGCATGGTTGGCAGACGACATTGCGCTGCACCAATAGCGTCAGCCGAACTTACGCTGATGTTTCAGCGATCAGTCAGACTGCCAATTCTCCGCGCAACAGCGGTCGGATTAACCAAATCCGTTCAGCGCGCCCGCGCCTGCTCGGCCAGTTGCTTCAGCATCTGACGTAGCGGCCCCGGCCCGGTGACGCGTTGCGGGAACGCCAGTCGCAACGCGGTCTGGCCGCGCTGCAATTCGAGACCTTCCGGATCGATGCCGACGCAACGCCAGTCGCCGTCGGGCGCGCCGAGCAGTTTGCCGGCGTAGAGCCTTAAGGCCTCGGCGTGATCGGCGTTCATATGCCCGATGGCGTCCGCTTCGGCCTCGACCAGCATCCTGGCATCCGACACGTCGGTCAGCACCTGGGCGGCGTTGAGATCGGCGGCGCGGGCAAATCCGCCGTTGAGATGCGCCGAGACGACGGCCATGCGCCAGAACGCAAAATCGCCGAACCCGGCATAGAGCTCCGACTTCGGATGACGCGACAGAAACCGGCGGCGGACGCGCGGCTCCTCGGCGCTGTCGCGCCCGACCGGCGCCAGCGTCCCCAGCACGGTGAGGCGGGGATGCACCAGCGCATCGCCCTTGCCGGTTTCGGCCAGCAGCAGCGAGGCACGGCCGTCGACTTCCAGATTGGCGGTATGCGTGGCCAGCTTCGACACCAGGATCAGCGGCGCGCCGTCAACATCGGTCGCGACATTGACCAGCGAGGCGAACGGGTAGCCGCTGTTGCGGTCGAGCGTCGCCAGCGTGCCGGTGCGGGTGGCGCGCAGCAGCGACTTGGCCACGTCGAGCGGCCTGAAATCCACCGGCGGCTGCGCGTTTTCCGGCGTGCGGCCCGGCATGGCGCCGGGAAGCGGAGGGGTGTCGGGCTTCATCGGCTACGCCTCGGCGTTAATGATCGTTAACATCTTAGCCGCAAAGGGCAATCTTCGGTCAGTGGGGTTGAATTCGCTAGGGAATCACATAGTTGTTGCAAAGAGGCCACATTTCAGACCCTGTTTCTACGCTTCAAAGCTCGCGGGACGTCAGCCAAGAGACGCTTTTAGAGGGGCTCCATGCCGACCATCGCTCTCGTCGACGACGACCGCAACATCCTTACATCCGTCTCGATGGCCCTCGAAGCCGAGGGCTATCGCATCATGACCTATACCGATGGCGCCTCCGCGCTCGACGGCTTCAAGACCTCGCCGCCCGATCTCGCCATCCTCGACATCAAGATGCCGCGCATGGACGGGATGGAAACCCTGCGCCGGCTGCGGCAGAAGAGCGACATTCCGGTGATCTTCCTCACCTCCAAGGACGAGGAGATCGACGAAATGTTCGGCCTCAAGATGGGGGCCGACGATTTCATCCGCAAACCGTTCTCGCAGCGCCTGCTGGTCGAGCGCGTCAAAGCCGTGCTCCGCCGCGCCAGCCCAAAAGACGTTGCGACGCAGAAGGAAACCGACGCCAAGGCGCTCGAGCGCGGGCAACTGCGCATGGACCCGGAGCGCCATACCTGCACCTGGAAGAACGAGCCGGTTACCCTCACGGTCACCGAGTTCCTCATCCTGCAGGCGCTGGCGACCCGCCCCGGCGTGGTCAAGAGCCGCAACGCGCTGATGGACGCCGCCTATGACGATCAGGTCTATGTCGACGACCGCACCATCGACAGCCACATCAAGCGGCTGCGCAAGAAATTCAAGGTCGTCGACGACGACTTCGAGATGATCGAGACGCTGTACGGCGTCGGCTATCGCTTCAAGGAAGCGTAAAGTAGCGTTAATCCGAACTCCGCTCATTCCCGCGCAAGCGGGAATCCAGGGCTACGGTTGAGAGCGCAAGAACGCTATACTGGGTCCCCGCTTCCGCGGGGACGAGCGGATTGGGGACAGGCCCGAAATCAGCCCACGATCAACCGATCTGGATTGAACGACGTGCTCGATCGAACCGCGGACATCCAGGCAAAGGCCACCGAAGCCGAACGGACCGGCGACGAGGTGCCGCGCGTCGAGCCCAAGCGCGTCGGCACGCTGCGCCGGTTGGCGGATTCGGCCTGGGCCTTCTTCGTCACCCAGAGCTTCTCCAGCCTCACCCGCCGCATCGTCTTCCTCAATCTCACCGGCCTGGTCGCGCTGGTGATCGGCGTTCTCTATCTCACGCAATTCCGCGCCGGCCTGATCGACGCGCGCGCGCAGAGCCTGCAGGTGCAGGGCGAGATCATCGCCGGCGCCATCGCCGGCGCCGCCACCGTGGAAACCGATTCCATCACCATCGATCCCGAGCGGCTGCTCGAATTGCAGCCCGGCGAAAGCTATGGACCCGCCGACGACGCGCTGTCGGGGCTCGAATTTCCGATCAATCCCGAACGCGTCGCCCCGGTGCTGCGCCGCCTGATCTCGCCGACCAAGACGAGCGCGCGCATCTACGACCGCGACGGCGTGCTGATCCTCGACAGCCGCAACCTGTACGGCCGCGGCGACGTGCTGCGCTTCGACCTGCCGCCGCCGACCGCGGAAAAGCCCGGCATCATGGAGCGCGGCTTCATCGCCATCCGCCGCTGGTTCGGGCGCGGCGATCTGCCGCTCTACAAGGAGCTCGGACCGGAGAACGGCAAGGGCTATCCGGAGATCGTGCAGGCGCTGGGCGGCGTGCCGACGCGCATGGTGCGCATCAACGACCACGGCGAAGTGATCGTCTCGGTGGCGGTGCCGGTGCAGCGTTTTCGCGCCGTGCGCGGCGCGCTGCTGCTGTCGACGCAGGGCGCCGACATCGACGAAATGGTGGAGGCCGAACGGCTCGCCATTCTCAAAGTGTTTCTGGTCGCCGCCGGCGTCATGGTGGTGCTTTCGATGCTGCTCGCCGGCACCATCGCCGGCCCGGTGCGCCGGCTCGCCGACGGCGCCGAGCGGGTGCGCCGGCGCATCCGCACCCGCGTCGAGATTCCGGATTTCACCCGAAGGCGCGACGAGATCGGGCATCTGTCCGGCGCGCTGCGCGACATGACCAATGCGCTTTACACCCGCATCGAGGCGATCGAGAGCTTCGCCGCCGACGTCGCGCATGAATTGCGCAATCCGCTCACCTCGCTGCGCTCGGCGGTGGAAACGCTGCCGATGGCCAAGACCGACGCTAACCGCAAGCGCCTGCTCGACGTGATCGAGCACGACGTGAAGCGGCTCGACCGGCTGATCACGGATATTTCCGATGCCAGCCGTCTCGATGCCGAGTTGCAACGGCAGGAGGCGGCCACCGTCGATCTCGCCAGGCTGCTCGAAGCGCTGGTGAAGGCCGCCAACGAGGTGCGCAGCGACGAGGTGAGCGTGACGCTCGCCTTCGAGGGCGGCCCGCCGTCGAATTTCCAGGTGCCCGGCCACGATTCGCGGCTCGGCCAGGTGGTGAGCAATCTGCTCGACAATGCCCGCTCGTTCTCGCCGCCCGGCGGCAATGTGCGCATCACCTGCCGGCGGCTGCGCAGCGAAGTCGAGATCGTGGTCGACGACGACGGTCCCGGCATCCAGCCCGACGCCTTGGATAAAGTTTTCGAGCGCTTCTACACCGACCGCCCGCACCAGGGCTTCGGACAGAATTCCGGTCTCGGCCTGTCGATCTCCAAGCAGATCGTCGACGCCCATGACGGACGCATCTGGGTGGAGAACCGAACTGGCGTCGCGCGGCCCGGCGAGCCGCCGCGCGTGCTCGGCGCCCGCTTCGTGGTGCGCTTGCCGGCGATGTGATGACGGCCGGCGCCCCCACCATCCATGCTTCAGCCGTTCTGGTCGGAGCCAAAGCCGTGCTGATCAGAGGGCCTGCGGGCTCCGGCAAATCGCAACTGGCGTGGAATCTTTTGCAGGCAGCCGCGCAAATTACAGGACTTGGCGCCCTGCCCTTCGCGCGACTGGTGGCGGACGACCGTGCGCATGTCGACGCCCATGCTGGCCGGCTGCTGGTGCGCCCGGCGCCGCGGCTCGCCGGACTGATCGAGATTCACGGCCTCGGCATACGCCAAATGGCCTTCGAGCCGGTGGCGGTGGTCGGGCTGGTCATTGACCTCGCCGCCACGGATGCGGCCCGGCTTCCCGACACCAAGGCCGCAACGACCGTTATCGAAGGCGCCACCCTGCCGCGGCTGGCGGTCGCAGCCGGGATGGCGGCGCTGCCGCTGGTGTTAGCCAAGCTGCGGACAGTCTCGGCCCTCGATTGACCGCAAGGCCCCTGTTGGGCTACCCCCAACGCCCTCGATCTGGCTCTAAAAAATTAACCATAGCGGGCATAGGATCGCGACCCTAACGCACCCGAGCCCCCAAGTGGCCCAGTCTTTCCGCAGTGCACAAGAGCGCATATATAGCAAGGCAAGCCCTTGCATTGGGGCTTTGAATGGGCATGAATGCGCGCCCATTCGTGCGGCGCAGCGAATTCGCGCCCGCGAGGAGTTCGGGATGATCGGCCTCGTCTTAGTAACCCACGGGCGGCTCGCCATCGAGTTCCGCTCAGCGCTGGAGCATGTCGTCGGCCCCCAGCGCCAGATCGAGGCCATCACCATCGGCCCCGAGGACGACGTCGAGCAGTGCCGCAAGAACATCCTGGATGCGGTCAAGCGCGTGGACAGCGGCGAAGGCGTCGCCATCCTGACCGACATGTTCGGCGGAACCCCCTCGAATCTGGCGATTTCGGTGATGAGCCAGCCCAAGGTCGAGGTGCTGGCCGGCATCAATCTGCCGATGCTGATCAAGCTCGCCAAGGTGCGCGAAACCTGCCAGCTCGAGGATGCGGTGACCGCCGCCCAGGAAGCCGGCCGCAAGTACTGCACCATCGCCAGCCGGGTGCTCAACGGTAAATGAGCGGTCCCGTCAAAGCGGACGGCAAGACGACCCCCGACGAATACGGCGTGCCGGTGGTGCGCGAGGTCGAGATCGTCAATAAAAAGGGCCTGCACGCCCGCGCCTCGGCCAAATTCGTGCAGACCGCCGAAACATTCGATGCCGCCATCATCGTGACCCGCGGTCATGAAACCGTCGGCGGCACCTCGATCATGGGCCTGATGATGCTGGCAGCCGGCCCCGGCGTCAGCATCACGATCCAGGCCACCGGCAAGCAGGCCCAGGCCGCCGTCGACACACTGAGCGACTTGGTCACCAACCGGTTCGGGGAAGAGGAATAGGTTTCCCTAACCTACATAAAGAAATCTTTATATATGCGTTGCTAGCCCGTCGGGGGCCTGTTATAGGCACGGCCAGCCAACCATCCCTGTGTGCCCGCAAAAAGGATCGTCATGACCGCTGCCGCCAAGCCGAAGCTCAAAGCCGGCGACTATGTCGTCAAGGATATCGCGCTCGCGCCCTGGGGGCGCAACGAGATCAACATCGCCGAGACCGAAATGCCCGGCCTGATGTCGACGCGCGAGGAATACGGCCCGGGCCAGCCGCTGCGCGGCGCCCGCATCGCCGGCTCGCTGCACATGACCATTCAGACCGCGGTGCTGATCGAGACGCTGACCGCGCTCGGCGCCGACGTGCGCTGGGCCTCCTGCAACATCTATTCGACGCAGGACCATGCCGCCGCCGCCATCGCTGAAGCCGGCGTGCCGGTGTTCGCGGTCAAGGGCGAGAGCCTCGTCGACTACTGGGACTACACCCACCGCATCTTCGAATGGTCGGACGGCGGCTTCCCGAACATGATCCTCGACGACGGCGGCGACGCCACGCTGCTGCTGCATCTCGGCCTGCAGGCCGAGAGCAATCCGGCGGTGCTCAATCATCCCGGCAACGAGGAAGAGGAAGTGCTGTTCGCCGCCATCAAGAAGCGGATGAAGGAGCAGCCGGGCTGGTACACCAAGCTCGCCAAGGAAGTGCGCGGCGTCACCGAGGAGACCACCACCGGCGTGCACCGGCTCTATCTGATGGCCAAGGAAGGCCGCCTGCTGTTCCCGGCGATCAACGTCAACGACAGCGTCACCAAGTCGAAATTCGACAACCTGTACGGCTGCCGCGAATCGCTGGTCGACGGCATCCGCCGCGGCACCGACGTGATGATGGCCGGCAAGGTGGCGATGGTCGCCGGCTTCGGCGACGTCGGCAAAGGCTCGGCCGCCTCGCTGCGCCAGGCCGGCTGCCGCGTCATGGTCTCCGAAGTCGATCCGATCTGCGCGCTGCAAGCGGCGATGGAGGGCTACGAGGTCGTCACCATGGAAGAAGCGGCGACGCGCGCCGACATCTTCGTCACTGCCACCGGCAATGTCGACGTGATCACCATCGAGCACATGCGCAAGATGAAGCACCGCGCCATCGTCTGCAACATCGGCCACTTCGACAGCGAGATTCAGGTCGCGTCGCTGAAGAACCTGAAGTGGACCAACATCAAGCCGCAGGTCGACGAGATCGAGTTCCCCGACGGCCATCGCATCATTCTGTTGTCGGAAGGCCGGCTGGTGAATCTCGGCAACGCCATGGGGCATCCGAGCTTCGTGATGTCGTCGTCGTTCACCAACCAGACGCTGGCGCAGATCGAACTGTGGACCAATCCCGGCAAATACAAGAACCAGGTCTACACGCTGCCCAAGCACCTCGACGAGAAGGTGGCGCGGCTGCATCTCGACAAGATCGGGGTGAAGCTCACCAAGCTCACCGACAAGCAGGCGACCTACATCAGCGTGCCGCAGGAAGGCCCGTTCAAGAGCGATCATTATAGGTATTGAGGGTCTCGTGCCCCGGACGCGGCGCAGCCCGTAGGGCGCAATAAGCGCAGCGCATTGCGCCGCAGCGGTGCGAAAGAGCTCGTAGGGCGCAATCGCTTTATTGCGCCGCCTCGGGGCCGTCGCAAAGGCAGCCGGTTTGTGGGAAGCTGCCTTCAGACGGCGCAATGCGCTGCGCTTATTGCGCCCTACGCTCCACGCGCTATCGTTGCCGCCATGCCGAATTATCGTCGCGCCTTTGCGCCCGGCGGATGCTGGTTCTTCACCGTCAATCTGTTGGACCGGCGACGCCGCCTGCTGACGGACCATATCGACGCGTTGCGCGAGGCGACGCGGTTCACGCAGACGCGCCACCCGTTTACGATCGACGCCATGGTGGTGCTGCCCGATCATATCCACGCGGTTTGGACGCTGCCGCCCGGCGACGCCGATTTTTCGTTGCGCTGGCGGCTGATTAAAATCGACTTCGCCAAGGCCGTTCCCAAGACCGAGCGGCGAAGCCCGGTGCGCATTGCGCGCGGCGAACGCGCCATCTGGCAGCGTCGGTTCTGGGAACATCTGATCCGCGACGATGAGGATTTTCGCCGCCACGTCGAATATTGTTACATCAATCCGGTCAAGCACGGCTTGGTTACCCGCGTCCGCGATTGGCCGCATTCGTCGTTCCACCGCGACGTGCGGGCGGAACTGTTTCCGCAGGATTGGGCGGGCGACGTGTTGGCAGCGGGCAGCTTCGGCGAGCGTGTTTGAGGGAAGCGGCGCAATAAGCGGAGCGCATTGCGCCCTACAGGCTGTCAACGGTCGAACTACTCGTAGGGCGCAATCGCTTTATTGCGCCACTTTGAGACCGATCCGCAAACCCGTCGGTTGTGGGAAGCCGTCTTCAGACGGCGCAATGCGCTCCGCTTATTGCGCCCTACGGGCTGCGCGTGCGCTGCGCCCGGGACACGCGTTCTACCGCGGCGGCAGGATGACGATACTGTAGCGCCGCGGCTGGCCGGGCCAGCGCCAATAATTGCGCACGATTTCCGTCTCAAAGGTGCGGCTGCCGGCAACGCCGGCCGCACGCGGCGCCGCAGTTGAACGACAAACGGCATCGTCGGCGAAGCACACCAGCACCACACCGCTGCGCTTGAGCTCGGCCTCGCCCGGCGCCGGCATGTTGGGCAGCGCGCGCGGGCGCTCCGCCGCATAAGCGCCGATGCCATAGGCAATGTCGGGATCGCCATCGACAAAGCGCAGCGGCAAGGGCGTCATCGCGTGCCAGGCGCGCTCGATCTCGGCGGCGAGCTGTTGCGCATGCGCGGCGGCAGGCGCAGGCCCGCTGTGCTGCACATTGATGGCGATCACCGGCGCCGCGAGCAGCACGATCAGCGGCACCACCACCGCGGCGGTGAGAATGCGGCGCGTGTCGATAGCCGACACCGTCATCGCCGGCGGCGACAACAACAACACCGGCAACAGCGTCCAGGCCGGCATCGACCACAGCGAGGTGATCTCGGTGCCGCTCGCCAGCGCGCCGAGCGCGGGCAGCAGGAACGGCGCCCAGAACGCCGCCGCCGCCAGCCGGCGTTCAGGCTCGCGCGGCCACATTATGTCGGCGAGCGCGGCGCGGCTCGGCCGCGCGGCGGCCAGCACCATGATCAACGGGACCGCCACATAGCCTACAGAGCCTCCGAGATAGCCGAGCACGGCCTTGAGCGCGGTGGCGTACGGCTTGGCGCCATGAATGCCGAGCGCGTAGTCGAACGGCGCGAAGTCGTGCTGCACCAGCCAGGCGAGATGGGGGGCCAGCACGATCAGCCCGGCCGCGATGGTGATCCACGGCGCCGCCGAGCGGAAATAAAGACCGCGGCGCTTGTCGATCAGCGCCGCCACGATCAGCCCGGCCAGCAGGAACACCGACCAGTATTTGCCCAGCATGCAAGCGGCGGCACCGACGCCGGCGAGTACGGCATACAAAGCGCTACGCGTCACATACGAGCGCAGGAACCAGAATGTGGTGGCCGCCCACACCGGCATCAGCACCGTGTTGACGTTGAACTTGAGCGCATGGAAATTGAAAAACGGAATCAGCGTGAGCAGCGCCAGTCCCACCACCCGCTTTTCGATGTCGAGAGTATCCGCCGACAGCCGCCAGGCGAACCACAGCGCCACGGTCGGCATCAGCATCGCCAACAGGTAATAGGACCACTCGGCGAGCGGGAACACGCCGAACCATAGCCACACGATGATCGCGGCGAGCGGCGGATGCTTGAGATAGCCGAGCGACAGATCGCGCGACCAGGCGATCAATTCGGTCATGTCCGGGTGCAGGCCCTGGCTGCCCTTGGCGACGGTGCCGTACAGCGTCCACAGCAGCGCATAGGCGACCAGCGCCAGAATCACGTTGCGCTCGCAGCGCGCCGGATCGGTGAGCGCGTCGCGCAGGCGGCCGGCCGCCCGGTCGGCGGCGTGAAGGGGCGCGGAAAGGCGCATTTGCCGGGTTCTATCGCATGGCGGGGCCAGATTCGTCCAACCTCTCTCTTTGTCATTCCGGGGCGCGGCCGTAAGGCCGCGAGCCGGAATGACGAGGAGATTGCTTGAAGGTCCCCACCCCGAGTGTTATCTCGCCGCCATGACGGCCGTTCCCATCAGCAATATCCGCAATTTCTCCATCGTCGCGCATATCGACCACGGCAAGTCGACGCTGGCCGACCGGCTGATCCAGCTCACCGGCGGACTGGAGCTGCGCGAGATGAAGGAGCAGGTGCTCGACTCGATGGATATCGAGCGCGAGCGCGGCATCACGATCAAGGCGCAGACCGTGCGGCTGAACTACCGCGCCCGCGACGGCAAGGACTACATCCTCAATCTGATCGACACCCCCGGCCACGTCGATTTCGCCTACGAGGTCAACCGCTCGCTCGCCGCCTGCGAGGGCTCGCTGCTGGTGGTCGATGCCAGCCAGGGCGTCGAGGCGCAGACGCTGGCCAATGTCTATCATGCCATCGACGCCGGCCACGAGATCGTGCCGGTGCTCAACAAGGTCGACTTGCCGGCGGCCGAGCCTGAAGCGATCAAGAAGCAGATCGAGGACGTGATCGGGCTGGACGCCTCGAACGCTATACAGATCTCGGCCAAGACTGGGCAGAACGTTCCCGAGGTGCTGGAGGCGATCGTCACCCGGCTGCCGCCGCCGAAAGGCGATCGCGCGGCGGCGCTCAAGGCGCTGCTGGTCGACAGCTGGTACGACGCCTATTTGGGCGTGGTCGTGCTGGTGCGCATCGTCGATGGCGTGCTCAAGAAGGGCCAGCGCATCCGCATGATCGGCATCGACGGCTCGTATGAAGTCGATCGCACCGGCGTATTCACACCAAAACTGACATTGGTCGACGAACTAGGCCCCGGCGAGATTGGCATGCTCACCGCCTCGATCAAGGAAGTCGCCGATACGCGCGTGGGCGATACCATCACCGACGAGCGCAATCCGGTGGACGAGCCGCTGCCCGGCTTCCGGCCGGCGATCCCGGTGGTGTTCTGCGGATTGTTTCCGGTCGATGCCGCGCAGTTCGAGGACCTGCGCGCCGCCATGGGCAAGCTGCGGCTCAACGACGCCAGCTTCTCCTACGAGATGGAGACGAGCGCCGCGCTCGGCTTCGGCTTCCGCTGCGGCTTTCTCGGACTGCTGCATCTGGAAATCATCCAGGAGCGGCTGGAGCGCGAATTCAATCTCGATCTGATCGCGACCGCGCCGTCGGTGATCTACAAGATGAACCTGCGCGACGGTTCGCAGCTCGAGATCCACAATCCGGTCGACATGCCGGACGTGATGAAAATTCTGGAAATCCAGGAGCCGTGGATCGAGGCGACGATCCTGACGCCCGACGAATATCTCGGCTCCGTGCTCAAGCTGTGCCAGGACCGCCGCGGCAATCAGAAAGAGCTCACCTACGTCGGCAGCCGCGCCATGGTCAAATACGACCTGCCGCTCAACGAGGTGGTGTTCGATTTCTACGACCGGCTGAAGTCCGTTTCCAAAGGTTATGCTTCGTTCGATTATCACCTGACCGACTACCGGCCGGCCGATCTGGTGAAGATGTCGATCCTGGTCAACGAAGAGCCGGTCGACGCGCTCTCCATGCTGGTGCACCGCACCCGCGCCGAGAGCCGCGGCCGCGGCATGGTGGAGAAGCTCAAGGAGCTGATCCCGCCACATATGTTTCAGGTGCCGATCCAGGCTGCGATCGGCGGCAAGATTATCGCGCGCGAGACCGTGCGCGCACTGCGCAAGGACGTCACCGCCAAATGCTACGGCGGCGACGCCACCCGCAAACGCAAACTGCTCGACAAGCAGAAGAAGGGCAAGAAGCGCATGCGGCAGTTCGGCAAGGTCGACATTCCGCAGGAGGCGTTCATCGCGGCGCTGAAGGTGGATGTGTGAGGCGGGCGCTTGTCAACCGCTCCGTAACATGTTACGTCTCTCTTCTGGAGAGATGCCGTGACGACAGCCTCCCGCAAGTCCACGCCAAAGACGCCGCAGCAGCGCATGCAGGCGCGGCGTAAGCGCCTGCAGGCGCAAGGACTGCGTCCCGTTCAGCATTGGGTGCCAGATTTGCGCGATCCGCGCGTGCGGGCCGATCTCCGCCGCCAAGCAAAGCTTCTGAGCCAACATCCCGAGAATGCCGTTATCGATGATTGGATCGAACAGGCTTACGATTGGCGTGAGTGGCGGTGAAACGAGGCGATATTATTATTGTCACGCATGCCGATTTCGGCAAACCGCGTCCCGCTGTTGTCGTTCAAGCCGACGAGTTCAATGAAAGTCCAACGACAATCCTCGTTTGCCCGATCACGTCCGAAATCACCGAAAAGCTGCCGCTGCGGCCGATCATAGGGGCCAACCCCGGCACCGGACTGCGCGAGCGCTCGCAAATCATGACGGACAAGATGTTGACGCTACGCCGCGATCGCGTCCGCGGCACCCTCGGCTCGATCGAGGCAACAACCGGCAATCAACTCGATCGCGCCCTGCTGTTGATCCTCGGGCTCGCCCGTTGAATGCACGGGCAGCCTTCATCGCCGCGCTGAAGGTGGATGTGTAGGCTTCCAAGTCCGGTCAGTGTGCCGCAGTCTCACTTTCCCTTGTGGGAGAGGGAAAGAAAGGTCGGCGTCGGCGGGCGCGCCGCGTTAAAAAATATCCTGGAAGCCGCGCGGACGCCGTCCCTCGCCGCGCGACTGCTTGGCCTCGCCGCGCACGCGCGCTGGCGCCGGCGGACGATCGCCGGTCACTATGATCTGCGTGTCCTGCATGTTCGCCTGCACCAGCGCGAACAGCACGGCGGCATTGGCCGGATGCAAGCGGATGCAGCCATGCGAGGCCGGCCGGCCGAGACGCGAGATCTCGTAGCTGCCGTGGATGGCGTAGCCGCCGTTGAAGAAGATCGAATAGGGCATCGGCGAGCCGTCATAGATCGTCGAGAACCATTTGCGCGCCAACCATTGCGGCCGGTAGCTGCCGTTCGGCGTGCGATAGCCCCGGCGCGCGGTCGACACCGGCCATCGGTAGCGCGTGAAGCCGTCGACCGCGACGCTCAGGCGTTGCGCCGATTTGTCGACCGTCACGACAACATCGGCTTGCGCCGACGCGAGGCCGCCGAGCCAGGCGGCGACAGCGGCAATGACGATCATGCGGCGCGGCATCGTGGGGTCTCCGGACGACGCGAGGCTAGGTCATCCGGGGGCGTACCGTATTAATCCAGATCAATAGCCTGCCGCCGATACCGGCCAGCGATGGATTTCCGCGCCGACGAGCGCGACGGCTGGCCGTTGCTGCGACTTGCCGACGATGACCAGGATGTCCGCGCTGGTAGCGCGGATTCGACCCGCCTGGATTGCCCGCTGGGCGCCGGTAAAGGCTCTGTTAACCATAAAAGCCATTGGCCGCGTTGGCTTTTTCGTGGTGGGCGGACGGAACCGGCCGCCGGTTTCTTAAACCATGGTGCGCAATTAACCTGACAGGCGCAGGCGGACTAAGCTAAATCGGAAGCATCATGTTGACCCGGATCGTAGCGCTGCTCGGCTTGTCGTTCCTGTTCGTCGCCGGCTTCATCGCTGTCGTCGAACGCGCGAGCTTTGCGCAGGCGCCCGCGCCGGTCGCGGCCACGCCGACGCCAT
The DNA here is from genome assembly GCA_016185205.1 of Hyphomicrobiales bacterium. Taxonomy (GTDB): domain Bacteria; phylum Pseudomonadota; class Alphaproteobacteria; order Rhizobiales; family Xanthobacteraceae; genus Pseudolabrys. Next base: position 34,632 of record JACPOA010000078.1, read on the forward strand.
TGCCGCAGCCGAAGCCGAAAAAAGAATCAATTCCGGCCAAGCTGTTGTTCGCGGCCAAACAGCTGCCGACCTTGGGCAAGGCCATGGCGATCGGCTACTACCCGCGCGGCTGTCTGCAAGGCGGCGTGGCGCTGCCCACCACTGGGCCGACCTGGCAAGTGATGCGGCTGTCGCGCAACCGCAATTGGGGTCACCCCAGTCTGATCCACTTCCTGGAAAAATTCGCGCCGCTCGCCGCCAAGGCCACCGGCTGGAAAGGCATTCTGGTCGGCGACCTGGCGCAGCCGCGCGGCGGACCCACGCCGAGCGACCATAGGAGCCACCAAACCGGACTCGACGTCGATATCTGGTTCATGCCGATGCCCAGCCACGTTTTGAGCAAGGACGAGCGCGAGAAAATCGCGGCGCCCAATGTGGTTGCCGACAACTGGAAACAGCTCAATCCGAAAACCTGGACGCCGCAGCACATCAACTTCATCAAGACCGCCGCCGAGCAGCCCGAGGTCGAACGCGTACTGGTCAATGCCGCGATCAAGCAGGAGCTGTGCCGCGTCGAGAACAAAAATCGCGATGGCTGGATGGCAAAGGTGCGGCCCTGGTACTGGCACCACGACCACATTCACGTGCGGCTGAAATGTCCGGCCGATTCGCCGAATTGCCGCCCCCAGCCGCCGATCGGGGACGAGGATGGCTGCGACAAGAAAGCGCTCGCGTTCTGGTTCACCGACAAGGTGTTGCACCCGCCGAAACCGACGATACCGACAACACCGGCCAAGCCGCCCAAAGCAATGACGATGGCCGATCTGCCGCCGGCCTGTAAGAACGTGCTCGATGCGCCGGCAAAACAGGTGAGCGGCGACTGATCGCCTTCCTGGTCATTCCGGGACGGCGCGGCCAGCTCGATCACCCCACCCGGCTCGCATTGCTCGCCACCCTCCCCCGCAAGCGGGAGAAGAATAAGAGAACTCAAGCCACCGGCAGCACGTTGGTGTATTTCACCTGCTCGAGCGCGAAACTCGACTCGATCGAGGCAATGCCTTCCAGGCGCGTGAGCTTCTGCTTCAGGAAGCGCTCATAGGTGGCGAGATCGGGCACCACGACGCGCAGCCAGTAATCGCGTGGGCCGGTCATCAGATAGCATTCCAGCACTTCCGGCCAGCGCGCGATTGTTCGGGCAAAACGCTCGAGCAATTCCTCGCGCTGCTTTTCCAGCTTGACCGAGACGAACACGCTGACCGGCAGCCCGACCGCGCGCTGGTCGAGCACGGCGACGTAACGCGCGATCACGCCCGATTTTTCCAGGATGCGCACGCGCCGCAGGCAGGGCGACGAAGACAGCCCCACTTTGCCGGCCAAATCCGCCAGGCTCATGCGGCCGTCGTCCTGCAGCAGGCGCAGGATCTTCAAGTCCACCGCGTCGAGGGCCGGAATTGGCATAATCCACCTTTTTCTGCGCTATAGTTGATAGGATATGCCAATCTGGACGATAATAATAGTGTGATTTGGCAGGCATCGCCTCGGCCGAATCCCCATAATCAAAGGGTGGAATCGCCGCATACAGGCCGACTGCCGATGTCCAAGCAAGCATCCAAGCCAATCACCCAAGCCACGCTGCAAGCCCTGGCCGCGCTTGAGCGCAAGGTACTCTGGCTGGCGAGCTGGACGATCCACAATGCCAATCATCTGCGCGACAATGCCGACGGCCTCAAGGTCGGCGGCCATCAGGCCTCGTCCGCCTCGGCCGCCACAATTCTGACCGCGCTCTATTTCGACGTGCTGCGCGCGCAGGACCGCGTGGCGGTGAAGCCGCATGCCTCGCCGATCTTCCACGCCATTCAATATCTGCTCGGCAAGCAGACCCGAGAGCGATTGCAAAATTTCCGCGGCTACAAGGGCGCGCAGAGCTATCCTTCGCGCACCAAGGATGCCGACGACGTCGATTTCTCCACCGGCTCGGTCGGGCTGGGCGTGGCGCAGACGCTGTTCTCCTCGCTCACGCAGGATTACGTGCGCGCGCATGGCTGGGGGCTGAGCCGGCCGGAAGGCCGCATGGTGGCGCTGGTCGGCGACGCCGAGCTCGACGAGGGCAATATCTTCGAGGCGCTGCTCGAAGGCTGGAAGCAGGGCCTGCGCAATTGCTGGTGGATCATCGACTACAACCGCCAAAGCCTCGACGCGGTCGTGCGCGAAGGGCTGTGGGAGCGCTACGAGCAGCTGTTCAAGAATTTCGGCTGGGACGTGGTGATCCTGAAATACGGCTCGCTGCAACAAGCCGCGTTCAAGGAGCCGGGCGGCGAGAAGCTGCGCGCGTGGATCGACAAATGCCCGAACCAGCTCTACTCGGCGCTGGTGTTTGCCGGCGGCGCGGCCTGGCGCAAACGGCTCACCGACGAGATCGGCGACCAGGGCGACGTCAGCCGGCTGATCGAGAAGCGCAGCGACGACCAACTCGCGGCCTTGATGAACAATCTCGGCGGCCACGATCTGCCGTCGGTGCTCGAAGCCTTTCACGGCGCGGACGACGAAAAGCCGACCTGCTTCATCTGCTACACGGTGAAAGGCTTCGGCCTGCCGATGGCCGGCCACAAGGACAACCACGCCGGCCTGATGACGCCGGCGCAGATGGAAAAATTCCGCGAAGCCATGGGCGTGCGGCCCGGCCACGAGTGGGACAAGTTCGAAGGCATTGACGCTCCGGCCGAGCGATTGCAGAACTTCCTCGCGCGCGTGCCGTTCGCCGCCGACAAGATGCGCCGCCTCAGCGCGCCCGCCATCGAGGTGCCGGACACATTGCCAATCACCATCCAGCCCACGATGTCGACGCAGACCGGCTTCGGCGCGCTGCTCAACGAGATCGGCCGCGGCGAGGATGATTTTGCGCGCCGCATCGTCACCACCTCGCCGGACGTGACGGTGTCCACCAATCTCGGGCCCTGGGTGAACCGGCGTGGGCTGTTCGCGCGCGAGAAGATGGCCGATACCTTCAAGAGCGAGCACATCCCCTCGACCTTCAATTGGGAGTTCTCGCCCAAGGGCCAGCATATCGAGCTCGGCATCGCCGAGAACAACCTGTTCATCCTGCTGTCGGCGCTGGGCTTATCGCACAGCATCAACGGCGAGCGGCTGCTGCCGATCGGCACGCTATACGACCCTTTTATTGCCAGAGGTCTCGATGCGCTCAATTACGCTTGCTACCAGGACGCCCGTTTCATCGTGGTGGCGACGCCGTCCGGCATCACGCTGGCCGGCGAAGGCGGCGCGCATCAGTCGATCGCCGAACCGCTGATCGGGCTGGCGCAGGATGGCCTGGCCTCGTTCGAGCCGGCTTTTGTCGATGAGCTGGCCGTCATTTTGCGCTGGGCTTTCGCCTACATGCAGAAGGACGGCCAGGGCGAGGCGTCCGAACAAAACTGGTTACGCGACGAGACCGGCGGTTCGGTCTATCTGCGGCTTTCGACACGGTCGGTCGAGCAGATCGAGCGCACGATGACGCCGGAGCTGCGCCAGCAAATCGTCGATGGCGCCTATTGGGTCCGCAAGCCGGGCCCGAACGCGCAGGTGGTCGTGGCCTATACCGGCGCAATCGCGCCGGAAGCAATTGCCGCGGTCGGCCTGATGGCGGAGGACCGCCGCGACGTCGGACTTCTTGCCGTCACGTCAGCGGATCGGCTTAATGCCGGCTGGACCGCGGCGCAGCGCGCGCGCGAGCGCGGCCTGGTGCATGCGCGCTCGCATATCGAACGGCTGCTGGCCGACGTGCCGCCGCACTGCGGCATCGTCAGCGTGCTCGACGGCCATCCGGCGACGCTGGCCTGGCTCGGCGCCGTCGCCGGCCATCGCACGCGCGCGCTCGGCGTCGAGCATTTCGGCCAGACCGGCTCGCTCGCCGAACTGTACCGGCACTACGGCATCGACAGCAATGCGATTGTCGCAGCAGCGCAAGCGATCGCGCCCGGCCGCCCGATCCGGCATCTGAAGGCGTTGCCCTAATTACATTCTGGACATCATTCCAATTCCGAACAGCGCGCCGACAATGCCGAAGATGATCAGGTAAACCACGAACACGCAGACGATGACGGCGATCGTGTAGAATAGCGCCTTATCAGCCGGCGGCTTCATCAGCGCGGCGATGCCGGTATGCAGCAAATACAGGCTGTAGAGCCCGAGGATGCCGAGCACGGCCAGCATCGGAATGAGGTTGAAGACACCGGCCACCCAGGCGGCGGTCGGCGCATAGGCCGAGACCCGCATCGCGTTGTCGAGATTCTTTTGCCCGTTGAACGTGCCGGCCAGGAAGTCGATGACATAGGCCACCACGAAAACGCCGACCAGCGTCAGCGCGTAGAACACCACCGCATGCAGCAGTCCGGCCACGATACCCAGCCGCATCGGTCCGTAGCCGATGAGCACACCGCCGATGAACGAGCACACCGGCGGGATGGCGGCGACGATGCAGACATAGTTCGGAAACAGGGTGCCGGCATCGCCCGGCTCGCGCTCGATCACCGGCCACTCGGATTTCGGCTGCAGCAGGATATTTTTGACTCGCTCGACGAGATTCATGACGCCCCTCCTCTGGTCTGACGATTAACGCTTTGCATCCTCCAAAATCATCGCCGCGCCCTTCTCCGCGATCATCATGGTCGGCGAATTGGTGTTGCCGGACGTGATTGACGGCATCACCGAGGCATCGGCCACGCGCAAGCCGTCGATGCCGATCACGCGCAGGCGCGCATCCACCACCGCGCGCGCATCGTCGGCGCGGCCCATGCGGGCGGTGCCGACGGGGTGGAAAATAGTGGTGCCGATATCGCCGGCGGCTTTTTCCAGCGCCGCCTCGTCGTCATCACGCACCTGGGCGCCCGGCAGATACTCGACCGGCGAATATTTCCGCAGCGCCGGCTGCGCCACGATTTTGCGCGTGATGCGGATCGAATCGGCGGCAACACGGCGGTCCTCCGGCGTCGCCAGATAGTTCGGTTTGATCGCCGGCGGCTGCATGGGATCGGCAGATTTGAGCGTGAGCGCGCCGCGGCTGGTCGGGCGCAGATTGGCGACGCTGGCGGTGAAGGCCGGGAACGAATGCAGCGGCTCGCCGAACTTGTCGAGCGAGAGCGGCTGCACGTGATACTGGATATTGGCGCGGTCCTGCGTTGAATCCGATCTGGTGAAGGCGCCGAGCTGCGACGGCGACATGGTCATCGGCCCGCGCCGGCGCAGCACATAATCGAGCCCCATGCCAAGGCGGCCGACCAGCGAGGCGTACTGCGCGTTCAAGGTCTTGACGCCTGAGACCTTGAAGATGGTGCGCAGCTGCAAGTGATCGTGCAGGTTGGCGCCGACGCCCGGCTTGTCGAGCGCGACCTGGATATTGAACTGCGCCAGCTGCGCGGCCGGACCCACACCCGACAGCATCAACAAATGCGGCGAGCCGATCGCGCCAGCCGCCAGGATCACCTCGCCGCGGCAGCGCGCAGCTCGCGCAACACCATCCTGCCGCCAGCGCACGCCGCTGGCGCGGCGTCCCGAAATATCAATCCCTTCCACCAGGCAGCCGGTTTCGAGCTGGAGATTATGCCGGTACAAAACGGGTTTAAGAAAACCGCGCGCCGCCGACCAGCGCCGGCCGCGCTTCTGGTTGACGTGGAAATAACAGATGCCCTCGTTGTCGCCGGTGTTGAAATCGTTGACCGCCGGAATGCCGTACTGGATGGCGGCTTCGCGGAAGGCGTCGAGAATATCCCAGCGCAGCGGCATCGGCTCGACGCGCCATTCGCCGCCGGCGCCGTGTTCGGCCGCTCCGAGAAAATGATCGACGTGCTTGCGGAAGAACGGCCGCACGTCGTCCCATGACCAGCCCGGCAGCCCGAGCTGGCGCCATTGGTCGTAGTCGGTCGCCTGCCCCAGCATGTAGATCATGCCGTTGATGGCGGAGCAGCCGCCGATCACCTTGCCGCGCGGATAGTTCAGGCTGCGGCCGTTGAGGCCCGGCTCCGGCTCGGTCTTCATCAGCCAGTCGGCGCGCGGATTGCCGATGGCGAACAGATAGCCGACCGGAATGTGGAACCAGATCCAGTTGTCGCGGCCGCCCGCCTCCAGCAGCAGCACGCGCTTGCCCGGGTCCGCCGACAGCCGGTTGGCCAGCACGCAGCCGGCCGAGCCGGCGCCCACCACGATATAGTCGAACTCGCCTTCCATGGACTGCAATTCCGCCATACGGCTCGTCTTCTCGCAAGGCCGACGGCAGAATTAATACACGCCGATCAGTTTTAGTCCGGCGATAATCAAAACGACCCCAAGCGCCCGGCGAATGTAAATTACCGAAAACTTCGTGCCAAAGGCAGTTCCAATCAAGGCCCCTAGCATGACGGCAACGACGTACATCGGTAACTCATCTGGAAGCGAGCGGACCATCGCGTAGTTGCCAAGCAGTCCAGCGATCGAATTGCCGAAAATAAATACTGCCGCGATACCGGACGTCGTTCGCAGGTCGGACCAGCTAAGAAAAATGATTATCGGCGACAAAAAGATTCCGCCGCCCGTTCCGGTAAGCCCCGAAAGAAATCCAATGCCGACGCCTAACAGCACGCTCAGCCAGATCGGAGGATCATGGATCTCGCGCTTGGCATAAAGATGCACCGCCCATAGCATCCTGAGCCCAGACAGAATTAGGACGCCGCCGACAATGGCCCGGTAATATTCGCCGGGCAGTTGGATTCCTCCACCGATGAACGCAAAAGGCAGCGAGCCGAGCAAAAACGGCCAAACGACGCGCCAGCGAAAATAGCCAGCCTGTGCGTATCGATAGGATGCGAAGGTCGCGACGAATATGTTCAAGGTCAGTGCCGTTGGCCGCATGACCGCGGGTGGAACGGAAAACAGCGCCATAAACGCAATATACGCCGACGCGCCGGCATGGCCGACGGACGAATAAAGCGCCGCTCCCACGAACATGCAGACGGCAAGCAGGATATGGACGGTGTCCGGCATAAGAATCCGATGGCGCGATACGAGCGCGTTGCAAGATCAAGTTTCGAAGCGAAGCGCCCCATGAGGCCATCGTCTCGGGGCATGCACGGCCGCTTACGACGGGCGTGAGCAACGATCGTACCAAACCTGGTTCGGCTGTCTACATTTGCTTCCATGAAAGCCGAAACTGTCGGTGTATGATACCGCCATGTTCCCTGCCTCGCGCATCGTCTGCCTGACCGAGGAGACCGTGGAGACGCTCTATCTCCTCGGCGAGGACGCGCGCATTGTCGGCGTCTCCGGTTATGCGGTGCGCCCCGCAAGGGTGCGCAAGGAAAAGCCGCGCGTCTCCGCTTTCATCTCGGCCGATGTGCCGAAAATCCTCGCCCTCAAGCCCGATCTGGTGCTGACCTTTTCCGATCTGCAGGCCGACATCGTCGCCGACTTGATCCGCGCCAATGTGGCGGTGCACGCCTTCAACCAGCGCGACGTCGCCGGCATCTTCGACATGATCCGCACGCTCGGCGCGCTGGTCGGCCAGCCCGCCAAGGCCGATGCGCTGGCGGCTTCGCTGGCCGCGCGCGTCGATGCGGTGCACGAGCGCAGCCTTCGTCTGCCCCGCCGGCCACGGGTCTATTTCGAGGAATGGGACGATCCGATGATCTCGGGGTTGGGCTGGGTTTCCGAACTGATCGCGGCCGCCGGCGGCATCGAGGTGTTCCCGCAACTGGCCGCGCGCAAGAACGCCAAGGACCGCATCGTCTCGCCGGCCGATGTGGTCGCTGCGCGGCCCGACGTCATCATCGGCTCCTGGTGCGGCAAGAAATTCGTGCCCAGCAAGGTCGCCGCGCGGCCCGGTTTTAGCGACGTTCCGGCGGTCGCCAGCGGCTGGCTGCGCGAGATCAAATCCACGCTGATTCTGCAGCCGGGGCCGGCGGCGCTCACCGACGGGCTCGATCAGCTGGCAGCCATCATTGCCGGATGGGCGGAAAGCAGCGACGACAGGCCCGAGAATATAAGCCAATAGTGGACTTCCGAGCCCGATGGCATTCCCAGTGTCCGCCATGCTATGTATGGCAAAACTCGACGCATAAGGACCTGACAGCGATGCAACCGAACAAAGCCCGCACCGACCTGTGGATGGATCTGGCCCTGGTGGCCTTCCTCATCGCGCTCGACGTGGTGGCCCGCCTGCTGCCGCACGCGCCGGGTTTCCTGCCGGTCGCCGCCAGCGGCCTGTTTGCCGCCCGTATGCTGCGCATTCCGGCGTTGGCGATCGTGGTGCCGGTACTCGCCATGATCCTGAGCGACGTGGCGCTGCCGGGCGAAGACTGGCGCATTCAGGCGGTCGGCTTCACGGCCATTGCGATCCCAGCTGTGGCCGGCATCGCCACGCGCCGCTGGGGTGGCATCCTGCCGACGGCCGTCACAGTCGTGGCATCCTCGATCCTGTTCTTCCTGCTGTCGAACGGCGCGGTGTGGGCGTTCAGCGGCATGTATCCGCTCAATCTCTCGGGCCTGACGCAGTGCTACATCGCCGCCCTGCCTTTCCTCGAGAAAACGATGCTGGGCGACCTGTTCTGGACCGCGATCCTGTTCGGCGGCGCCTGGTTGGTCATGCGCACGCCGGCACTGGCACGCGCCCAAGCGCGCTAGCCGATATAGCGCTGCAAACGCTTCCAATATGACTTGAGCCGGCCGACCCAATCGGCCGGTTCTTCCGGCTCGGCCAGCCTGAGGCCGACGGTGGTCACGCGGCCATTGTCGACTTTATGAGCGAGCAGCGCGATCGGGCCTAGCTGGACGATGTCGCCTTTCTTGCCCGGGCGGCCAAGATTTTCGGTGAAGAAGTCGGCCAGCGTTACTTCGGTATGGTCGGCGGCGACCTGCAGACCGTAAATTTCCGCCAGCGCCCCGAGCGTCGCGGTCCCCGGCACGAAAAAATCGCCGAGCAGCCTTGGGTCGGGTGACGCCGGCGGTGGCATCTTCACGAAGAAGCGGTCGAGCGCCTGCGCCTTTTCCGGCGGCGCCAGCAGATAGACATAATCGCCCTCGCGCACCGGATCGGCCTCCGCCGGCGTGAGGATCTGCTCGTTGCGCACCACCAATGTCGGCCGCGCCCAGCTCGGAATGAGACCGCGCCGCAGATACGGACTGTTGGCGGGCACCGGATAGCCCACGATCTCGCGCGCCAGCTGCCCCGGCAGATCGAGCTCGACGCGGCGCGGTACCGGATCGCTGCGTGAATGGACGATGTCGAGCTTGCGGGCCGCGAACGCCACCGTCCAGCCTTGCACCAAGAGCGACAACAGCACGACCACGAAGGCGACGTCGAAGAACAGATAGGCCGCCGGAATTCCGACCAGCAGCGGGATCGAAGCGAGAAAAATTCCGACCGCGCCGCGCAAGCCGACCCAGGAGATGAACAGCTTTTCGCGCCACGGGAACTTGAACGGCGCCAGGCACAGGAACACCGCCACCGGGCGCGCCACCAGCATCAGGACCAGCGCCACCACGACCGCGCCGATCAGGCTGTCGGCCAGCCGCTGCGGCCACACCAGCAGGCCGAGCAGCACGAACATCACGATCTGCGCCAGCCAGGTCACCGCGTCGAGAAACACGATGACGGAATTATGCGCGCGCGTCTGCCGGTTGCCGACCACCAGGCCGGCGAGATAGACGGCGAGAAATCCCGAGGCGTGCACCGCATTGGCGAAGGCGAACACGACCAGCGCGCTCACCGCCACGAACGGCGCGTGCAGGCCCTGCGCCAGGTTAAGCCGGTTGAGCACCAGCGTGATGATGCGGCCGCCGACGACGCCGATGATGAGGCCGAGGATCGCCTCGCGGGCGAGCGTCAGCAAGGCATGCGACCAGCTCTGGTTGCCGACCGCCAGGATCTCGACCAGCAGCAGGGCCAGGAACACCGCGAACGGATCGTTGGTGCCCGATTCCACTTCCAGCGTGGCGCGCACGCGCGGTCGCAGCCGCAAGCCGCGCGCATTGATCAGGAAAAAAACCGCCGCCGCGTCGGTGGAAGCGACCACCGATCCGACCAGCAGGGCCTGGAGCCAGCCGATGCCGAGCACCAGCTTGGCGACCGGCGCGGTCAACAAAGTGGTGATCACCACGCCGGCGGTCGCCAGCGTCACCGCCGGCGCCAGCACGTTGCGGAAGGTGGCGAAGCGGGTGCGCAGACCGCCATCGAACAGGATCAACGCCAGCGCTATGGAACCGACGGTATAGGCGGTTCCGACATCGGAGAATTTAATACCGCCGGGTCCGCCCTCGCCCGCCAGCATGCCGACCAGCAGGAACACCAGCAGCAACGGCGCGCCGAACCGCAGTGCCAGCAGGCTCGACAGGATGCCGGCCAGGACCAGCAGGCTGCCCAGCAAAATGGCGATACTGACCGTGTCGAGCGAGGCCATATTTATCTCGTCATTCCGGGACGCTCGCCACCGGGTCCGCGCGAAGCGCGGCCCGATGACAGGCTCCGCGAGCGGGCCCGGAATCCAGGGTCACAAATTACTGACTGATTTGATCGTAAAGGTCGACCCATTGCGGGTTCGACTGCTCAATTAGTCGCAATTTCCAAGCCCGACGCCATTTTTTAATGTCTTTCTCTCGGGCAATGGCATTTGTTGGGTCATCGTAAGTTTCGAACCATACGAGTCGGCCTACGCCATATTGGCTGGTGAATCCGCGAAGTATTTTGTTTTTGTGCTCATAGACGCGGCGGACAAGATCGTTGGTCACGCCAATATAGAGCGTGCCATTCCGGTCACTGGCGAGCAGGTAGACATAGTAGGCCATGCGCGTGGCCCCTGGATTCCGGGGCGTCCGCTGTCGTTGCGGACATTGGTGACCTGCTGGGCGTTGGATTCGGCCAGCTTGCCGGCGCCGATCCAGAGCGAATCCTCCATGCCGACCCGCACATTGCCGCCCATGGCCGCAGCCTGGGCCGCGACCCGCATTTGATTGCCGCCGGCGCCGAGCACGGACCAGCAATAATTCTCCGGCCCGAGCAGCCGGTCGGCGGTTCGCTTCATCATGAGCACGTCTTCGGGATGCGCCCCGATGCCGCCGAGAATGCCGAACACCGACTGCACGAACAGCGGCGCCTTGATCACGCCGCGGTCGAGGAAATGCTTGAGCGTATAGAGATGGCCGATGTCGTAGCACTCGATCTCGAAGCGGGTATTGTTCTCGGAGCAGGTTTTGAGAATGTATTCGATATCGGCGAAGGTGTTCTTGAACATGCCCTTGCGGGACCCTTCCAGATACGGCTCCTCCCAGTCGTGTTTGAACTTGCCCTTGTAGCGGGGGATCATCGGGTAGAGCCCGAAATTCATCGTGCCCATATTGAGCGAGGCCACTTCCGGCTTGAAGGTCGCGGCCGGCTTGACGCGCTCTTCCACCATCATGGTGGGCGCGCCGCCGGTGGTGATGTTCACCACCACGTTCGAACGCTGCTTGATCACCTTGAGGAAGGGCGCAAAGGCCTCCGGCGTCTGGTCGGGACGACCATCCTGCGGGTTGCGCGCATGCAGATGGACAATCGCCGCCCCCGCTTCGGCCGCCCCGATGGCGGCATCGGCGATCTCCTGGGCGGTCACCGGTATATACGGAGACATCGAGGGCGTGTGAATCGAGCCGGTAACGGCACAGGTAATGATGACTTTGCGCGGCTTCGCCATGAGCTATCCATCCCGCTGATATGAATGTTGTGGTTTCGTTGTTGGACTTGCGGGCCGATCCTAGAGTATCAGCCGTGCTCAAGTCACCCTGCGGCAAGTACTTAACTTGCGCATGAGCTATTCCGAAAACCGGGTGCTATCCCGGATCGAATACGGGACCGGCCAGCGACGTGGATGACAAAAATCAATCTGCGGCGGCGCGATCATCCGGGGTCCTGATCGGGGCGCTCTGCGGCATTGCCTCGGCGCTCGCCTGGGCGGCGGGCTTTGTCGCCGCCAAGCATGGCGTTGCCATAGGCTTTTCACCCGCCGATCTCGCACTGCACCGTTTTTTATGGTCCGGCCTGCTGCTGATGCCGCTCGTCCTGCGCGACGGCATCGGCGACCTCGGTGGTATCGGCTGGAAGCGCGGGCTGACCATGAGCGTGTTGTCCGGCCCACCGCAGGCCATGATCGCCTATACCGGCTTCATGCTGGTGCCGCTCGGCCACGGCACCACCATCCAGCCGGCCTGCGCGGCGCTATCGGGGCTGATCCTGGCCACGCTGCTGCTCGGCGAACGGCCGACCGTCACACGCGTCATCGGCGGAACCACCATCATTGCCGGCCTGCTGGTGTTCGGCGCCGAATCGATCGCCACCATCGGCAGCCACGGCGTCGGCGGCGATCTGCTGTTCGCCACCGCCGGATTGTTCTGGGCGATCTTCGGCGTGCTGCTGCGCTACTGGCTGGTGTCGGGCACGCGCGCGGTGGCGGCCGTGGGCGCGCTCTCGGTGCTGGTGTTCGCGCCGCTGCACGCGTGGCTCATCGGCTATGACGGCATCCTGCGCATGAGTCTTGCCGAAAACCTGCTGCAGGTCGTGGTGCAGGGCCTCATCGCCGGCGTGCTGCCGATTTTTCTGTTCGCGCGGGCGGTGATCCTGCTCGGCGCCGGGCGCGCGGCGACGTTTCCGGCGCTGGTGCCCGGGTTCTCGCTCGTCATCGGCTATCTCGCGCTCGGCGTGGTGCCGAGCATCGCGCAAGTCGTCGGCCTGGTGATCGTGGTGATCGGGTTCAGGTTTGCGTTGCGCTGACTGTTATTCCGGCCCGGCATATTTGCCCGCCGTCTGCGGGAACATGTTCTTGATGATCTTGAATTTCGAGATGTCGACGGTGGCGTCCATATGCATGAAGATCACGGCGTCGCGCAGCACCTTCTCGATGCCGAAATCGAGCATGATGCCGTTACCGCCGTGCAGTTCGACCGCATGCTGGGCAACCTTCATGATCTCTTCCGAGGCAAACATCTTGGCCATGTTGACCAGTGTCTCGGCCTCCGGCGCATTGTCGTCGACGGCTTGCGCGGCGCGATCGAGCAGCGCGCGCACCGCCTCGATCTTGGTCGCCATGTCGGCCAGCCGCAATGCCACCGCCTGATGCTTGATCAGGATGCGGCCGCCCTGCACGTAGTTCTGCACGTATTCTGCCGTGGCCTCGAAGGCGCGCACGCCGACGCCGAGGTTCTTCGCCGCCTGGATGATCTTGCCGGGACGGAAATAAACGCCGGCCGAACCCAACGCGCTATCCTGCACCAGCAGGTGATCGTCCGGCACGAACATGTCCTCGAACACCATCTCGCCATTGTTCATGAAGCGGCAGCCGAGCGTCTCGTTGCAGCGCGCCACCGCGAAGCCCTTGGTCTCGCGCGGCACCAGGAACGACGAAGTGCCCTGCAACATGCCGACCTTGGGATTGGTGTTGGCATAGACGACATAGAGACTGGCGTCGTAGCCGTTGGAGATGAACTGCTTGCGGCCGTTGATCACCCAGCCGCCATTGCTCTTGACCGCCTTGGTCTGCATGGCCGCTTCCGGCACGTTGTAGGGCAGCCAGCGGTCGGAGGCGCCGCGCGGCTCGGTCAGGCAATGCGCCATGAGGAATTGAGGTTCCGCGACCAGGCGCTTGAACCATTTCTCCTGCAGATGCTTGGACGCGAACTGCCGCAGCAGCACCGAGACTTTCCAGTTCTGCACCAGCTTGTCGGCCAGCCCTGAATCGCCGCGCGCGATTTCCTCGGCGACCAGGGCGAAGGTCTTTACCTCGGTGCCCTTTTCCAGCTCCACGCCGCCGTATTCCTCCGGTACGCCCAAAGTGCGGATGCCGATCTTCTCGGCACCTTCCAGGATGCTGATCGGCAGCCGGTCTTCCGGCACCATCGACCATTCGCGCTGCCAGTTCTGCTTGATAAAGGGCAGGACCACGTCATCGATAAAATCGTGACAGCTTTGCCGCATCATCCGCTGTTCTTCCGACAATCCCCGATCGTACATGTGCATAACCTCTTACTGCCTGCCGCGGCGGATGCCGGGCCTTGCCCATATTTGATATTGATCCACTTCGCGGGCGATTTCCAAGGGGCTCGTAATAAGAGGCTCGAGCGGGAGCGCGGACATGGACGACGTCCAGCAATTGACAAGCACCGTCGCCGACATGCTGCGCACCATCGGCCACGAACTGACCTCGCTGCGGCTGCTGCTGCAATTCGGCCTGATCCTGCTCGCCGCCCTGGCCGGCACGCTCGCCGCCTCGCTCGCCCGCCGCCGGCTCGACCTCACCGCGCTGACCCTGGGCTGGCCGCCATTCCTGCGCGAATTCGCGCGCCTGCTGCTGGCCAATCTCGCCACCATCGTTTTCGTGCTGCTGGTCGCGGTCATGCATGCTGTGATGCTGTCGCTGACCGCGCCGATGCGCTCCTATCTGCTCGGCGTCGCCTCGAGTCTCGCCACCGCCTGGGTGGCGATCGCGCTGGTCGCCGGGCTGATACGCAATCCGTTCGTCTACCGGCTGGTGGCGGTGTCGGCCTGGACGCTCGCCGCGCTCAGCATTCTCGGACTGCTGTCGCCGACCATGACCGCGCTCGATTCGATCGGGGTGGTGATCGGCGGCCTGCGCGTGACGCCGCTCTTGGTGATCAAGACCTCGGTCCTGCTGATGCTCACGCTGTGGGCGGCGAATGCGGCGAGCGATTTCCTCGACCGCCGCGTGCGCAGCACCGCCGACCTGACGCCGTCGATCCAGGTGCTGATCGGCAAGCTGATCCGACTGCTGCTGATCACCTTCGCGATCCTCATCGCGCTGTCGACCGTCGGCATCGATTTTTCCGCGCTCGCCTTCTTCTCCGGCGCGGTCGGCGTCGGCCTCGGCTTCGGCCTGCAGAAGATCGTATCGAACCTGGTGAGCGGCATCATCCTGCTCGCCGACAAATCGATCAAGCCGGGCGACGTCATCTCGGTCGGCGATCATTTCGGCCGCGTCGGCAATATGGGCGCGCGCTACACCTCGGTCGATACCCGCGACGGCCGCGAATATCTGATTCCGAACGAGGACTTGATCACCCAGCGCGTGGCGAACTGGACCTATTCGAGCGATCTGGTGCGGCTGTTCGTCAAGTTCAACACTACCTACGACAGCGATCCGCGCCAGGCGCAGGCGGCAGCGGTGGAGGCGGCGCTGAGCATCGAACGCGTTTTGAAAAAGCCGGCCCCGGCCTGCATGCTGTTCGAATTCGGCGCCACCTCGATCGAATTCGAACTTTGGTTCTGGATCAAGGATCCGGCGGCCGGCGTCGCCAACGTGAAAAGCGATGTTCTGCTTGCGCTATGGGACACGCTCGCCAAACATGGCGTCAATATTCCGAAGCCTGGCCCGGCGCGCGTGATCTACGAGCTGGCGCCAAACGGTGCACCGCGGCCACCGAAGCACGAACCGGATTCACCGCCGCCCGTGGGTGCGGGCAGCCCGCCCTTCGGGTCCGGCGGTGGGAGCGGTGGGTGAGAGCCGGGGATGTCAGGCTGAGGCTTGCTGCAAATCTAGATGTGCCGCCTAGTTCCCTCCTAGTCCTCCACCCTTTCGACATCGTAAAATTCGAATAGCCCGGATTCCTTAAGTTTAGGATTCACCTTGTACTGGATTTTCCCAACCTTCCCTGAAATTGCTGCGACCACTACATCCCAAGCTTCATTGTTCGTCGGGTCATATTGATTCCACCATTCCTTGACTGAGATCCCTTTGAACTCAATGGTTTTTCGAATCATACCCACATTCAGATACACCTCTTGCAGCACGCCGATCATTCCCTGCGAAGCGTACTGTTGCGCATACTCCATGGCCACGTCCCGGTCCTTTGCGATATAGAGGCCCTCGCCGATTTGGGTGCCGATCGTGCTACCTCCGAATGGCATCGATGCCGTAATCCCAGGTTTGTTCTCGCCTCTGGCTCGGTACCCCACTAGCAATTTGTCTTCTGACGTCTCGTTAATTCTGTCGGTTAGCCCCTGTCCCTCGCGATCGGTGAATGCATCGACCTCGTTAATCATCTCGTCTATCGCCGCACTCAACGCACCGACCGTTTCAAAATTTGTCGCGCTAAACCGCGCTCCCTTTGTTTGTGTGTACCAGTTTGGAAACTCCTTCGCGACCGACTCTTTTTGGCTAGGGTTGAGGTACGAGAACTCGTCGGACTGCTTCATCGCGTTCTTCAACTCAACGACGTTCTTGTACACGACCCGCTGCACCGCAGGCCCGGTGGAGATTCTCGACATAGCGAGAGGTGAAGTCGCCTCCAACTGTATCGCCGGCTGCACGCGGCCTTGCGCGTCCCGTTGCGCGGTCGCGGCCGACATGGAGTCGCTCAACACTCGCTGCGCTATCATCCGCGGGCTGTCGTTCATCGCATCGGTTAGTTGGCGCTGGACCGCCATGCGCGTAGAGACGTGCATCGCGTCGGACAGTTTGCGTATGGTGATGGCGTCGGGCCGGTCATCGATGACTGCGGAGCTTGAAGCGGGCTGCGAAACGCGCCCGACGCCCGAGCGGAGCCGACTGGGTTCGGCGCGAGATATTGCTTGTCGTTCCATCGCAACAGCCTTTCAGCGCTATCGGACGCGAGACCGCGCGGTCTCGATACCATCCCGCTGAAAGACTACCCGAAAAATAGAAACTTACAAATATTCCCGTAAAAAGAGTAATTATTGTGGTGCTAAAGCGCGTTACGCCGCCTTCCTCGTCGACAAGAACTCACCCATGCGGGCGAGCGCTTTCAAAATATTTTCGGTCGAGTTGGCGTAGGACAGCCGCATATAGCCCTCGCCGAGAATGCCGAAGTCGGGTCCGCCGATGACGGCGACGCCGGCATCGTCCAAGAGCGATGACGCCAGCGCCACCACGACTTTGCGGCGCTTGTCGAACTCGGCCACCATCTTGTGCACTTCGTCCTGCGGGCCTTTCAGCGCGGCGAGGCCGGCATATTGCGCAGAGGCGTTGACGCAGGAATGTAAGTTTACCGCGAGCTTGCGCGCATAGTCGTAGAGCTTGCCCGGCCACACCGCATAGCCGAGCCGCCAGCCGGTCATGGCATAGGTCTTCGACCAGCCGTTGAGCAGGATCAGCCGGTCGCGCAGCGAGGGATAGGACAGCAGGCAGACATGCTGCTCGCCGTCATAGACCATGTGGTCGTAGATTTCGTCCGACATCACGGCGACGTCCGGATACTGCTCCAGGCCAGCGACGAGCTTGTCGACCTCCGCCTTGCCGGTGACGCCGCCGGTCGGATTGGCCGGCGAGTTGAGGATCAACAGCCGCGTGCGCGGCGTGATCAGCTTGAGCGTCTCCGCGGCCGAGAAGGCGAAGCCGTTCTCCTCGCGGATCGGCACCGGCACCGGCGTGGCGCCGGTGAACTCGATCATCGAGCGGTAGATCGGGAAGCCCGGGTCGGGATAGAGGATCTCCGCGCCCGGCTCGCCGAACATCAGGATCGACATGAACATGGTCGGCTTGCCGCCAGGCATGATCATCACGCTGTCGGGCGAAACATCGACACTAAAACGCTTATGCAGGTCGGCGGCCACCGCCTCGCGCAGCGCCGGAATACCGTTGGCCGGCGTATAGCCATGGTGGCCGTCGCGCAGCGCCTTGATCGCCGCCTCGACGATGAAATCGGGGGTGCGGAAATCCGGCTGGCCGATGCCGAGATTGATGATATCGCGGCCCTGCGCGATCAGGGCATTGGCGCGGGCGAGGACCGCGAAGGCGTTTTCCTCGCCGATACGATCGAAGGCCGCGATCGTTTTCAGCATAGCGTCACTCCCGGGCAGCGGCTGCGCGATCTCGATTTGGCACGCAGTTCACCCGATCGGACCGGGAAAATCAAATCCTGCGCGAGCGCCGCCGCTGGTTCTCGCCGCCAACACAATAAACCGCGGATAAATTCGCGACCGCCAATACGCAGAGTGAAAAAATCCGGTAAATAGGGTCCCCGGCCTGTTGCCGCATCGACCGTTTCGAGCCGGCGGATGACAGCAAAACGAGGTCGTGAATGCACATTTTGATTACAGGCGCGGCGGGCATGATCGGCCGCAAGCTGACGGCGCGGCTGGTCATCGACCGCGCGCTCGGCGACCAGCCGATCAAAAAATTGACGCTGCTCGACATTGTCGCGCCGGAACGTCCCGCGGGCTTTTCCGATCATGTAAAGACCCGGGCCGCCGATCTCACCGCAGCGGGCGTTGCGGAAAAAGCCGTCTCGGAGCGGCCGGAGGCGATCTTCCACCGTCCGCGCGGCCGGCGGCGGCTACAAGCCGAAGGTGATATTCACCTCCTCGATCGCGGTGTTCGGCGCGCCGTTCCCGCACGCCATCCCCGACGATTTCCATCTCACGCCGCTCACCTCCTACGGCACGCAGAAGGCGATCTGCGAACTGCTGCTCGCCGACTACACAAGGCGCGGCCTGCTCGAGGGCGTCGGCATTCGCCTGCCGACGGTTTGCGTGCGGCCGGGCAAACCGAACAAGGCGGCCTCCGGTTTCTTCTCCGGCATCATCCGCGAGCCGCTGGCCGGCCTCGAGGCCGTGCTGCCGGTCGCCGACAGCGTGCGCCATACGCATGCCAGCCCGCGCGCGGCGATCGGCTTTCTGCTGCACGCGGCGGGCCTGACGCGCGAGCAGCTTGGCCCGCGCATCAACCTGTCGATGCCCGGCGTCTGCTGCACGGTCGCCGAGCAGATCGAAGCGCTGGCGCGCATCGCCGGACCGAAGGTCGCCGCGCGCATTCGCCGCGAGCCGGATGAACTGGTCGCGCGCATTGTCAGCGGCTGGTCCGAGCGCTTCGACGCCCAACGCGCCGCCGCGCTCGGCTTCCGGGCGGAGGCGAGCTTCGACGACATCATCCGCGCGCATATCGAGGACGAGCTGGGCGGGAAGATCGCATAGCGCACGGCCTCTCCACCGTCATTGCCGGGCCATGTCCCCGGGCTGAACACCTGACCCGGCAATCCATGAGGCGGCGCTGCATTTGTGGATTTACGTAAGGCCTGAGCACGTTCGTGACCGTGCTTCCGGGAGAGCAACCGGGCGCGGCTTGTAGGCCGTCCCATCCGGGCGGCTCCCGATGCCAGGGTTACAAGCCCCGACAGCAGGCGCCGCCCCCCCGCGTCAGACAGTGTCCTGCAGAACGCCCCTCGCGTGGGGTAGGTGGATATGGGTATACTATCCTTGGGAATTAAGTCAAGAGGTTTCCATGAGGACCTGTGAAAATGAAACCTCCGCCCATGCGCCGCACGTCCCCGAAGCGCTGTAACCAGGCGTCTCTAAACGCCCCCGGTAAGGCCCATATTTATGGAACAAAGAGGGAATATATTGCGTTTGTGTTTCATGATTGACTTTTATGAAATAGAAATGCAATAGTGCTGCTAGGAGAATCAACATGGCTGCAACCGTCCACGTGCTACACGCCAAGCCGCCGGCAATCGGAAGCTTCCTTCGGGTCGGTCATACCGGGCACCGGAAATTAGAATCGTTAATCGCCGCGAGCCGAGTGCGGTTTCGGCGATTTGTTTTCGACGCGGCGCATATTGATGAGCAGCGCGATTTGCTCGCCACGCTGCGGCGTAGCGGTTGTGAGATAGCTCTAGACCCGAACGCCGCTGAGACTGCAACGCCAGGGCGTTTTGCCTCGCGGCTTAAGTTTGGTAACGACGATATTACAAAAGTAGTCGTAGAAACGAAGAAACGCCTAATTAACCTGCGCGATCCGCTAGGCGATCTCCATGCCGGCTTAGCTTCAGCAACTCGGTCTAAAGCACCGCATTTCCGCGGCGAAAATCAAATCTCTCAATCTGTGGCAGGTTAGAATGGTAAGTGCAGTTTCTAAAATAATTGATGATCTTCGAGATCGCGGCGGCCTGAAAGGAACAGACGTTGCCAATATTGCGGAAGTATCGCCGGCTACAGTTTCACGTTGGACAGCAGGCAAAGCATTACCGCATCCAAAAACGCAGCTTGTAATTTCAGACCTTCGATACGTCGTTGATCGTCTCTCTGAATTTTATACACCAGAAGAAACGAGGCTTTGGCTTTATTCGAAGCACAGGCTGTTGGACGGGGGACGAGCTATCGATTTAATCAATCAAGGCCAAGCGGATAGGGTCTTGTCGATTATCGAAAGTTTGGATGAGGGAACGTTTACCTAGTGATCGGCGGCGGCCGCATACATGATCGGGCAATCCTCGACGCTCTAGAAGCGTTTGAAACTGAAGCGATCGAAAAAACGGTATGGCGAGTCGTGCGTAGAGGGCGAGATTCTCTGCGCGGGGCTGTAGCAAACGGACGATGGAACGCTGTAGCCGAATTTGAAGTTCTTTACACGAGTTTAGAGCGCGAAGGAGCAATAGCAGAAGTTGGATATCGCCTGTCGCTCGAGCCTGTTTGGCCTAGTAAAATTCAACACCAAGTTCACACTCTGAATGTCAAGGCATCGCGTGTTCTCCGTTTCGAAAGCTTAAGTCAATTAGAAAGGCTTGGCGTCAATACGACAAAATTTGAAAGTTTCGAATACGCGGCCACGCAAGCCATAGCAGCCGCAGCTCACTTTCTAGAATTCGACGGACTGATAGTGCCCAGTGCGAGATTTAAATGCTCAAATTTCGTTATGTTTCTAGATCGAGCCCAGAATTTACCTCAACTAATAAATACTGAAGAAGTAAATTGGTCGAATTGGCGTGCTAAATCTAGGCGCTAACGATGAAGGCAAGGGCGGATTAGCGTAATCCGCCGTCTTGGCAAAATGGCGGGTTACGCCTTCGGCTAACCCCATCTACGATTCGCAAGATCGCGAATTAAGGCCGTCATTGCGGCTCCGCGCGAGCGGAATGACTCCGAACTTGCACCCGCCGCGCCAGCCCTTACATTACCGCCCATGACCTATGTCGACGCCGCCGTCGCGCCGCTGCGCAAGACCGGCCAGATCAAGATTCACCGCCCCGCCGCCTTCGAGGGCATGCGCAAGGCCGGCCAGCTGACGGCGCGCTGCCTCGACATGCTGACCGAGCACGTCGCGCCCGGCGTGCCGACCGAGAAGATCGACCGCCTGGTGTTCGACTACGCCATGGATCACGGCGCGCTGCCGGCCACGCTGATGTATCGCGGCTACAAGAAATCCACCTGCACCTCGCTCAATCACGTGGTCTGCCACGGCATCCCGGCCGACAAGCCGATGAAGGAAGGCGACATCGTCAATATCGACGTGACGCTGATCCTCGACGGCTGGCACGGCGATTCCAGCCGCATGTACGCCATCGGGGCGATCCCGCGCCGCGCCGAGCGGCTGATCGAGGTGACGCACGAGTCGATGATGCGCGGCATCGCCACCATCCGCCCGGGCTCGACCACCGGCGACATCGGCGCCGCCATCCAGACTTACGTGGAAGCCCAGCACATGAGCGTGGTGCGCGACTTCTGCGGCCACGGCCTCGGCCGGCTGTTCCATGACGAGCCCAATATCGTGCATGTCGGGCGGCCGGGCGAAGGCATCGTGCTCAAGCCTGGCATGTTCTTCACGGTGGAGCCGATGATCAATCTCGGCCGCCCGCACGTGAAGGTGCTGTCCGACGGCTGGACCGCGGTGACGCGCGACCGCTCGCTGTCGGCCCAGTTCGAGCACACCGTCGGCGTCACCGACAAAGGCGTCGAGGTGTTCACCTTTTCGCCGGCCGGGCTCGACAAGCCGCCCTATAAGCGCTGAAACCCGCCCTCGTCGTCCGCCTTGCCCTGCACTACACTCACATCCTGGGATTGCGGGCGGTCGCATGGCGGACAAGCAGGATACAAGCGAAGACAAGGCCGGCCTCGCGGAGGGTCCGCCGCACTATCACGGCCACCGCGAACGGCTGCGCGCGCGCTTCCGCGAGGCTGGCGCCGACGCGGTCAGCGACTACGAGCTGCTCGAGCTGATCCTGTTCCGCGCCATCCCGCAACGCGACATCAAGCCGCTCGCCAAGGAGCTGATCGCCAAGTTCGGCTCCTTCGCCGAGGTGGTGGCGGCGCCGGGCGCCCGGCTCGCCGAGATCAAAGGCATGGGCGAAGCCGCCATCACCGAACTCAAAATCGTGCACGCGGCGGCGAGCCGGCTAGCGCGCGGCCAAGTGCAGAAGCGGCCGGTGCTCTCATCCTGGTCGAGCGTGCTCGACTATTGCCGCACCGCCATGGCCTTCGCCGAGAAGGAGCAGTTCCGCGTGCTGTTCCTCGACAAGCGCAACCAGCTGATCGCCGACGAATTGCAGCAGGTCGGCACCGTCGACCACACGCCGGTCTATCCGCGCGAGGTGGTCAAGCGCGCACTCGAACTGTCGTCGACCGCGCTGATCCTGGTACACAACCATCCCTCCGGCGACCCGACGCCGTCACGCGCGGACATCGTGATGACGCAGTCGATCATCGAGGTCGCCAAGCCCTTGGGGATTTCCGTGCACGACCACATCATCGTCGGCAAGGAAGGGCACGCCAGCTTCAAGGGGCTGAAGCTGATTTGATGTTCTTATCCCCCCAAGAGGGGAGGGATAAGAACGAGCTATTGCCTTACCAGCGTGACCGGATCCGCGCTTTCCGGCAGGCGGCGCCAGGTGGTGCTGTCGACTTCCTCGAACCGCCAAGAAATTCCGCGCGTCGACACCAGCACCAGTTCGCCGCGGTCCATGCGCCATTGCGTGAAACCAACCCGGACAATCGCCGCGTCGCAGCCGGGCTTCACCGTCAAGGCGAGATCGTCGCGCAAGGGCGTGGTTGCCAGCGTCAGACTGCACAACAACTTACCGGACCCGCGCATGATCGCCCAATTGCCGGCGACCTGCTCCGACAACTTCGGCGGCGGGCCGGCGGCGCCCGCTTTCTGCAGGAACAGCACGCCGACGCCCGGCGTCGGCGCCTCGTAGATGCCGTCCTCGACCTCGCTGAATTCGACCAGCGCCTTGCCTTGCGCGTCGAGCAGCCGAAGCAGATCGTTGTCGGGAAAATTCCAGCCGGCGACGTCGCTCACCAGCGCAAACAAAGTGGGGCAATTGGCGTCGAACTCGACCTTGAAGCCGACCTTGCTCGGGTCGCTCTTGAAGGTGGCCGTGCAGATTTTGTCGCGGTCGGCATTGGAGAATTCCCAGTTGCCGATCACGGCCTTGGCGGAATCGCCGAGCGTCGCCGTGGATTGCGCCCAAGCCGGTGCGCCCACGACCACAGCCAGACCGATCAAAGCCACGCGCAGCATGAAGTTCACCCGCGTTTCGGCGGATAGGGCGTTTCCGGCACCGGGGTTAACGGCGGCTTGCCGGCCGCCCAGGCCAGGATGTTGTCGACCACGAGCTGGTCCATGGCCGCCCGCGTCACCTCGGTCGAGGAGCCGAGATGCGGGAACAGCACGATATGGTCCATCTCCATGAGTTCTTTCGGCACCTGCGGTTCCTTGGCGAACACGTCGAGACCGGCGGAATAGATCGCGCGATCTTTCAGTGCCTGGATCAGCGCCGGCTCGTCGACCACCGAACCGCGCGCCATGTTGATCAGGATGCCATTGGGGCCGAGCGCCTTGAGCACCTCGGCATTGATCATGTTCGCCGTCGCCGGCCCGCCCGGCACGATCACCATCAGCGTATCGACGTCGCGCGCCATGTCGACGAGCTTGGGATAATACTTGTAAGCGACGCCGGCTTGCGGATTGCGCGAGTGATAGACCACCGGCACGCCAAACGCCTCGAGCCTTCGCGCGATCGCTTTGCCGATGCGGCCCATGCCGACCATGCCGACGGTGCGGTTGCGCAGCGTCGCCTTGGTGAGCGGATATTGCTTCTCGACCCATTTGCCGGCGCGCACATGACGTTCGGCCTGCGGGAATTCGCGCACCGTGCAGAGCAGTAAGCCCAGCGCGGTGTCGGCCACCTCCTCGTTGAGCACCTCGGGCGTGTTGGTGACGGTGATGCCGTGCGCGCCCGCCCATTTGGCGTCGATGTGATCGTAGCCGACGCCGAAACTCGAGACCTGCTCGAGCTTGGGGAAGCGCTGCATGAAAGCGGCATCGACTTTGTCGGCGGTGTAGGCGACCGCGAGAGCGCGCACCTTGTCGGCGGCCGACTTCAGGAAAGCCTCCTTGTCCTGCGCGTCGATCAGCTTATGCAGCGTGACCTTGGGCTCCAGCCCGCCGACAATGACCGGCTTCTTGTTGCCGATCAGCAGCACGTCCGGCTTTTCGCCAGTCATCGCTTATCTCCCTACACCAAGAAGGTGACCGGCTTTTCCAGCAAGCTCTTGAACGCCGCCAGCAGCTCGGCGCCGAGCGCCCCGTCCACCACGCGATGGTCGCAGGACAGCGTGACGGTCATCTGGCTGACGAATTTCACGGAGCCGTCCTCGGCCTCGACCGGCGCGCGGCGCGCGGCACCCACCGCCAGGATGGTGGCGTGCGGCGGATTGATGATGGCCGAAAACTCGCGCACGCCGTACATGCCGAGATTGGAGATGGCGCTGGCGCCGCCCTGATACTCGTTCGGCTTGAGCTTCTTGCCGCGCGCGCGCTCGGCGAGATCGCGGATTTCGGCCGAGATCGCGGTGAGCGACTTGGCCTCGGCATTGCGGATCACCGGCGTGATCAGGCCGCCGTCGAGCGCCACCGCCACGCCGATGTCGGAATGCGTGAAGCGCAGGATGCGATCTTCCGCCCACACCGCATTGGCGGCGGGAATGCGCTGCAAGGCCGCCGCCCAGGCCTTGATGATGAAATCGTTGAGCGAGAGCTTGAACGCCCCCACCCTACCCTCCCCCGCTTGCGGGGGAGGGTTAGGGAGGGGGCTGGGCGCGGCGGCGTTGGCCTCCTCGCGCATGGCCATGAGGCGGCCGATCTCGATATCGGCGGTCAGATAGAAATGCGGGATGGTCTGCTTGGCCTCGATCAGCCGCTTGGCGATGGTGCGGCGCATCGAGTCGAGCGGCACTTCTTCGTAGGCGATGCCGTCATACAGCGCCTTCACCTGCGTCGCGCTGGCGCCGCTCGCCATGACGGCGCCCGACGCAGGCGCCTTTTCGACATCGCTGGCGACGATGCGGCCATGCGGACCGGAGCCGGCAATGCGCGTGAGATCGATGCCACGCTCGGAGGCGAGGCGCCGGGCGAGCGGCGTGGTGAAGGCGCCGCCCGAGGTCTTGGCCGGCCCGAAATTGCGTTCGGGACTGCGCACTTCATTCCAAGGATCGAGCGGCACGGTGCGCGGCTTGGGCGCGGCCTGCATCGGCGCGGGCACAGCGGAAGCGGCGGGCGCCGCTGCCGGGGCGGCGGCAGCCTTCGCGGGCGCTTCGCCGGCGCCGGCAATCACCGCCACCACGGCGCCGACTTTCGCCACCTCGCCCACCTTGAAATGGATGTCGCTGAGCGTGCCGGCGCTGGTGGCCGGCACTTCCATCGAGGTCTTGTCAGTCTCGATCTCGAACAGGTTGTCGCCCGGCTGCACGGCATCGCCGGCCGATTTGAACCATTTCACGATCTTACCCTCGGTGACGGTTTCACCGAGCTGCGGCATCAGAACGTCCACGCGATTCTCCCGATTCCCTGCCGCCTGTTACCAACTCACCGACACATACTGCGTCTCGAGAAATTCCTTCATGCCTTCCTGCGCGCCTTCGCGCCCGAGGCCCGACTGCTTGGTGCCGCCGAACGGCGCCGCCGGATCGGACACCAGGCCGCGGTTGAGGCCGATCATGCCGAAGTCGAGCTTCTCCGACACGCGCAGGCCGCGCGTCAGGTCCTTGGTGTAGAGATAG
>JACPOA010000027.1 GCA_016185205.1 Hyphomicrobiales bacterium
AGCGAGGGACAGAGGCGGCGTTACTTGCCCAAGCTCCTCACCGCCGAAGAGATCTGGTGCCAGGGCTACTCCGAGCCGGGATCGGGTTCCGACCTGGCGTCACTGCGTACCAAGGCGGTGCTCGAGGGCGACCATTACGTCGTCAACGGCCAGAAGACCTGGACGACCCTGGCGCAGACCGCCGACTGGATCTTCTGCCTGGTGCGCACCTCCAGCGCAGGCAAGCCGCAGGAGGGCATCTCCTTCCTGCTGATCGACATGAAGACGCCGGGCATCTCGGTCGAGCCGATCATCACCGCCGACGGCAACCGCGCCAGCACCCAGGAGGTCAACTCGGTGTTCTTCACCGACGTCAAGGTGCCGGTCGAGAATCGCGTCGGCGAGGAGAACAAGGGCTGGACCTACGCCAAGTACCTGCTCGAGTTCGAGCGCGGCGGCAACCCGTACAGCCCGCGCCTGCGCTCGGCCTTCGAGCGGCTGAAGCGGCTGTCGCAGGCCATGCCGGACGGCGAGGACTCGATCATGGCCGACGTCTCGTGGCGCGAGAAGCTGGCGCGCATGGACATCGAGATCTCCGGCCTCGAGATGTTCGAGCAGGAGTTCTACTCGCGGCTGGCCTCGGGGCAGAATCCGGGCCCGCTGTCGTCGATGATCAAGCTGCGCGGCACCGAGGTGATGCAGCAGGTGCAGGAATCGGCGGTCGAAGCAGCGGGGTACTACAGCCAGCCGTTCCCCGAGCAGCGCGCCTGGAACGCCAACGTCGAGCCGATCGGCCCGGAGGGCGTCGACGTGCTGGCGCCGCGCTACTTCAACGGCCGCAAGATGACGATCTATGGCGGCTCGTCGGAGGTTCAGCGCGGCATCATGTCGAAGGTCATGCTGGGGCTCTGAGCCATGCGCCTGTCCTTCAACGCCGAGGAACTCGCCTTCCAGAAGGAAGTGCGCGACTGGATCACCGCCAACATGCCGGTCGAGGTGGCGGAGGAGAGCCGCCGCAGCCGCACCAGCCATGTGTCCAAGGAGCGCCTGCTGCAGTGGCAGAGGAAGCTCGCCGAGCGCGGCTGGCTCTGCCCCAACTGGCCGAAGGAGCATGGCGGGACGGGCTGGAGCTCGACGCAGAAATTCATCTTCGAGATGGAGATGGCGCGCGCCGATTCGCCCTACCTGTCGTCATTCAGCCTCAAGATGGTGGCACCCGTCCTGATGAAGTACGGGAGCGAGGCGCAGAAAAGGCGCTTTCTCCCGAAGATTGCTGCTGCCGAGGAGCTGTGGTGCCAGGGCTATTCCGAGCCGGGCTCGGGTTCCGATCTCGCGAGCCTGCGCACCAAGGCCGAGCGGCAGGGCGACCATTACATCGTCAACGGCCAGAAGATCTGGACGACCAACGCCCACTTTGCCGATTGGATCTTCTGCCTCGTGCGCACCTCGAACGAGGGCAAGCGCCAGGAGGGCATCTCGTTCCTGCTGATCGACATGAAATCGCCGGGCATCAAGATCGATCCGATCTACCTGGTCGACGGCACGCGCACGCCGATGCGGCACGAGGTCAACCAGGTGTTCTTCACCGACGTCGAGGTGCCGGTCGAGAACCGCGTCGGCGAGGAGAACAAGGGCTGGACCTACGCCAAGTACCTGCTCGAGTTCGAGCGCGGCGGCAACCCGTACAGCC
>JACPOA010000045.1 GCA_016185205.1 Hyphomicrobiales bacterium
GAGCCTGCCCGACGCGTCTTGCCAGGACGTCATCCGCATCGCCGAGCACCAGATGGAGGCGGTCCAGATTCGCATTGCCCGCCTGCGGGTCCTCAAGGCCGAACTCGGCCGCATCATCAGACACTGCGCCGGGGGCAAGATGGCCGACTGCAGGATCATAGAGGCGCTGAGTGCACACGAACTGCATATGAAATCCTCGCGCGGTAACCCAGGCAATCGAGGGCGCCAGTAAGCTGCTCTTCCGAAGCAGCCATTGATCGACGCGCGGTCCGCGACCAGCTACCATCTGAAAATAAGTCGCATTAGCGATAGGTGGTGACGTGCGTTTTCGCGGCATTGGATTCCTTGTCCTGCTTTGCGTTCAGTTGATCCTGGGAGTCGAAGTCCGCGCCGATACCGACTCGGTGCTCGTGGCATGGCGCCTGCTCGACTACATAGCCGTCGACTATCGCGAGGCCGTTCGTGACGGCGCGGTGATCAACGCCGATGAGTATGCCGAGATGGTCGAATTCGCCGGCACGACGAAGGCGAAGCTGGACGCCTTGCCGCCTTCGGGCGAGAAAGCGGCTCTCCAGAAGCAAGTGGAAGATCTCCAGGCCGCGATTGCCGGCAAGGCGGCGCCTGATGTCGTTGCAGGACTGGCGAGGGGACTGGCCGCGCAGCTCGTCAAGGCCTATCCGGTGCCGCTGGTTCCAACGGCCGTGCCGGAGGTCCAGCGCGGCAAAAGCCTCTACGCCGAGCATTGTGCGAGCTGCCACGGCGCGACAGGCGATGGCAAAGGTCCTGCTTCGCGTGAGCTCAATCCGCCACCCATCGCCTTCACCGACAAGGAACGCGCCAGCGAGCGCAGCATCTTCGCGCTCTATCAGGTGATCGGCCAAGGCCTCGACGGAACCAGCATGGCAAGCTTCGCGCATCTGCCGTCGCAGGACCGCTGGGCGCTCGCCTTCTATGTCGGTTCGCTGGCGTATCCGGCCGAGGATGCCGCCAAGGGAGAACGCCTATGGAAGGCCGACACAGGCCTGCGTCGACGCACCACGCTCGAAAGCCTGGTGGGCGACAGGCCTGCGGTGCTCGACACTGCGCTGGGCGAAAACGTTGCCGACAAGATCACCGCTTATCTGCGCCGCAATCCAGGCGCAGTCGTCCAAGCATCGACCTCTTCCCTCGCGCTGGCGCGGACGCGGCTTTCGGAGGCGGTCCGGGCTTTGGAAGCCGGCAATCGCAGCGCGGCCAGCGATCTGGCCTTGTCGGCTTACCTTGACGGCTTCGAGCCGCTCGAGAAGGTGTTGGCGGTCCACGATGGCGCATTGATGCGACGGATCGAGGCCGCGATGGGCGACCTGCGAACCTCCATCCAGCGCGGCGCCGCGGCGGAAGACGTCCGCACCCGGGCCAACGCCCTGGACGCGCTGTTCGTCGACGCCGAGACGGCACTGGATCCCCGGCAGGCGACGGCGGCATCCAGCTTCTTCGGCGCCTTCACGGTGCTGCTGCGCGAAGCGCTCGAAGCCTTGCTGATTGTGATCGTCATGCTCACCCTTCTGCGCAAGACCGAGCGGCACGATGCCGAACTCTATGTGCATATCGGCTGGGTTTCGGCGCTGGGCGTCGGCGTCCTGACCTGGGTGGTGGCGACCTATCTGATCGCGATCAGCGGGGCCCACCGTGAACTCACGGAGGGCTTCGGATCCCTGTTCGCTGCCATCATCCTGCTGTGGGTCGGCATATGGATGCATGGCAAGAGCCAGGCCGATGCATGGCAGCGCTACATTCACGACAAGCTAGGGCACGCACTGTCGGGGCGGTCGGCCTGGGGACTCTTCGGTCTGACCTTCATCGTCGTCTATCGGGAAGTCTTCGAGACGATCCTGTTCTACGCAGCCCTTTGGAATGAGGACAATGCCAGCGCGGTGATGGCCGGCGCCGGTGCGGCAGTCGTCGCATTGGCGGTCATCGCTTGGATATTGATGCGTTATGGGCGCGCTCTGCCCGTGGGCAAGTTCTTCGCCTACAGCTCGGCATTGCTTGCCGTGTTGTGCGTCGTCCTTGTCGGCAAAGGCGTGTCGGCACTGCAAGAAGCCGGATGGATGCCAATGACACCCTTGGCCGGCTACGTTCGGCTGGAAATCCTGGGCATCTATCCGACTGTGCAGGGCGTAGCAGCGCAAGTCGCGACAGCGGCGATACTTCTCGTCGGCATCTGGAACAATCAACGCCGCCTTGTTCAATGACACGCGCTGGCGAAGCAGCGGGCTATTGCCCGACAACCTCGATCGGCAGCCAGGTTGCCAGCCCGGGCGCTGCCAGCACCAGCGCCATGCCAAGGACCTGAATGGCCACGATCGGCGCAACGCCGCGGTAGATGTCCATCAGCGTGACGCCCGGCGGCGCCGATCCCTTGAGGAAGAAGAGCGCAAAACCGAAAGGCGGTGTCAGAAACGAAGTCTGCAGATTGAGGGCGATCAGCGCGGTGATCCAGATCGATGCGAGCTCCGGTGAGCCGACATACGAAGAGAAATCGAGCGACTGCAGCACGGGATAGAAGATCGGCAGCGTGATGAGCGCGATCTCGATCCAGTCGATGAAGAAGCCGAGCACGAAGATGATCGCCAGAATGGTGAGCAGCATGCCCCAATTGCCAAAGCCGAGACCGCGCATCATCTCCAGGATGAGCGCGTCACCACTGAAATACCGAAAGACGTAGGAGAACACTGTCGCCGCGATGACGACGAAGAACACCATGGCGGTGAGCTGTGCCGTGCTCACGACGACCTGATGCAGCATCTTCATCGACAAGCTGCCGTTGAGCAGCATGAGCAGGATGGCCCCAGCCGCGCCCACGGAGGCGGACTGGATCGGCGTCGTCCATCCGGCGATGATCGAGCCAAGGACAAGTCCAATGAGCAGCAGGGGCAGCGCGAGACTGCGCACCGTATAAATCGCCAGCTCGACAGCGCTGCGCATCGGAAGATCCTTGGCCGGCGGCGCGATGCCGGGATCCATGATCGCGGCGCCGACGTAGTAAACGACGTACAGCACCGCCAGCAGAAGCCCAGGCACAAGCGTCGACAGGAAAGCATGCGCGACCTGAACGTGGAGCAGGTCGGACAGGAAGAACAGCATGATGGCCGGCGGCAGAACGATGCCGAGCGTGCCCGCCGCCGCGATCGAACCGCTGGCGAACGACGGGCGATAGCCCCGCTGCAGCATGGACGGCAACGCCAGGAAGGCGAGCGTCGCCACCGAAGCGCCGATAAGGCCCGCCGACGGCGCCAGGATGATGCCGATCAGAGTGACTGCGACGGCCTGGTTCGCCGGCACCCTGCGCAGCAGAACCTCCAGGCAGCGCAGCAGCTCGTGACCGATGCCGCTCTTCTCCAGGGCGATCCCCATGAACAGCAGCATTGGTACTGCGGGATAGATGAGGTTCTCGCCCAGCGTCGCATAGATCCGCAGGGGGATGTTATAGTAGGCAATGAAGGGAAACTCGCCCAGCATATGGCCGATCAGGCCGAAGACGATGCCGACGCCGGCCAGCACGAGAGCCACTGGAAATCCGGTGAACAGCAATATCGCGAGCGCGAAGCACATGAACAGCGCCAGGTTGTCTGTCAGGAAGTCCATGGGCTAGCCCTGGCGCCCGTCATCCGGAGGTCGCCCGGCCTCCGGGGCGGCGTGCACTCCGTGACCGACAAGAAGCAGGCCGTTGCGCGCCACGATCGAAAGGCCGGCGAGCAACAGCAGAAAGCCGCCCACGGGCAATGCCGACATGATGATCCAGCGATGAGGCAACCCCAACGGTGCCCGTGACCGCTCGTCGGTAGCAAAGGCGCCGAGCGCGATATCACCGCCGTGGATGATGAGCAGCAGGCAAAACGGAACGAGGACCAACAGACAACCGAGGAGTTCGATCCAGGCGCGCGTGCGAACCGTCAGGTAACCTCGCAGGAGATCGACGCGCACGTGGGCGTCGGCGAGATACGCGCTGCCAAGACACAGCATGACCAGCGCCAGGAAGAAGTGCCACTCAAGCTCCTGGAGTCGGGTCGACCCGGTGTTGAAGAACTGCCGCCCCACGATGTCGTACACGGACACGGCGATGAGCGGGATGAGCATGGCCCATGCAACGACCGCACCGATCCACGCGATGCCGTGCTCTACCGCGCGGCACAGACGTACCATCAGCATGGCACACCTCCCCAGACCTTCAGCCCGCCTTGCTTTACATTTTTTGTGACTTGATACCTGCGCGGCGCAGATCAGTGCCGGCGTTGCGAAAAGTGAAGGACAGGCTACATCCTGTAGCCACTACAGGATCAACCCACCGACGCGCGGCCAATCGGGTACCGACCATAGCTCGTGCTGTGCCCTCCTTGTTGGGCAACTTATTGCATGGCAGGCGACGAGACCGGTCCTGCGGGCTCTGCGCTCGTCGCTCCACCGATCGACAGCGCCGCCTGCAAATCGGCTGCGGCGAGGTAGAAATCGCGCCTTGCATCCAACGCGGAAGCGTTGGCGCCGATGCGGATGCGCGCGTCGGTCAGGTACTTGAACAGATCGACGCGCATGCCCTCGCTGGCGAGGACCCCGTTGGCGTAGCGAAGAGAAACTTCCTGCGACACGATCTGCCGCAGCGGCAGCACGCGGTCGCGATAGAATCTCGCGATGTCGTAGGTCCCCCGGTAGGCATCGTAGGCGATGCGCGCCTCGGAGCGGGCGTTGACCGCCTTCGCCGCGAGGCGATTCAGCGCCCGCATATAGGTCTCCCGCGCCGATCGCGTGCGGGCTTCGCCGGTGTCGAAGATCGGAAGCTGGAGGTCGAGCTGCGCGCCGGCGCGGTTGATCTCGGTGTTGGTGTTGGTCAGCGGGTTGGCCGACTCGTCGTTGAAAATGCCGGCCAACTGCAACATCGAGACGTATCGCGTCGCCTCGGTGAGCGACAGCGACTTGGCCAAAGCGGCGACGTCGTGGCGCGCCATGACCAGGTCGACGCGGCGGTTGACGGCTTCGACCTCGACCGACGCCAGCGTTTCCGGCTCGCCCGGCAGCGCCGGCAGCTCGGCCGGCAGCGCGAAGGCCGTGTCGCCGCCCCACACGCCCATCAGGCGGATCAGCGTCTCGCGCTCGCGGCGCGCGGTGAGCCGGGCCTGACCCAGGCGTGCGCTCAGCTCTGCATAGAAGGCGGCAAGCTCGGCCTGGTCGAGTTGATCGCCACCGCCCGCTTCGCCGAGCCGCGCGTTCAGCCGCACCGCCGCGTCCACCGTGGCCCGCGCCTGGTCGAGGAAGCCGATCTGCTGCTGCGCGGCCACGGCGCGGATGTAGGCCCGCCGCGTGTCCGCGGCCAGGCGCAGCGTGGTCGAGATCGCTTGGTGGCGGGCGCGGGCGAAGTTCTCGGCGGCGATCGCGGTACGGCGTTGCAGGGTGATCAGGCTCAGGATGTCGCCGATCAGCCTCGCTTCGAAATTGGCCACGCCGGTGCCGACGATACGCATCAAAGAAACGCTCGGATTGGGCGGCAGGCTGGCCTGGACATAGGCCGCCTCCGAGATTCCGAGATCGTTGTAGGCCGCCTGCAGGTCGCGGTTGTTGAGCAGCGCCACCTGCACCGCCGCGTCGGCCGACAGCGGCTCGACCAGCAGGCCTGCGACCTGCTCCTTTGTCCGCTGCGCCTGCTCGGCGCTCGTGATCTTGACCACGCTCTTGCCGATTCCGGGGCCGGTCTCCCGGCCGACGCCCTGTGCCACCTCGCTCATGCCGCCATCCGGCGAAAACGAGGCGCAGCCGGCCAGCAGGCCGGCCAGCGAAAGGACCATGACAATGGGCCAGGTCATGGCGTCTTCCCCAGCCCGTGATAGGCGGTGCCTGCCATCACCGGACGATAGGGCGCGTCGGCGGCCGGCGCGGCCGGGTCGTCGGGTCCTGGCGACGGCGCCAGGGCTGGTGGCGGCGAGGTCGAGCACGCCTGGAGCAGCACGAGAAGCGCCACGAACATGAAACCTCTCATGAATGGACCTCTCTCAGGAGCGCAGGTGCCGGTTGCAGACGCCAGCCTTTCACCAGGCCATAGAGCGCGGGAATGACCAGCAGGGTGAGCAGGGTCGAGCTCACCATGCCGCCGATCATCGGCACGGCGATGCGCTGCATCACTTCGGAGCCGGTGCCGTGGCTCCACAGGATCGGCAGCAGGCCGGCCATGATGGCCGTCACCGTCATCATCTTGGGCCGCAC
>JACPOA010000046.1 GCA_016185205.1 Hyphomicrobiales bacterium
CTCGCCGTTCTGCGGCGACTTGCACTCAATATCGCTCGCGCTCATCCCGACACAAAGATCTCTTTGCGAGGCAAACTCAAACGGGCTGCCTGGGACGACAGCTTCCTCGTCGATATGCTCCTGAACATGCGATAGCCCTGGGCTCACCCCGGGGGTGCATTTTTCCGGGCACCAAGGCTTGGCCGAATCAAGTACGGCTATGACGGCGTTGAGAAGCTGAGAGCGGGACCGGCATGTCCAAGCGCGACTATTACGAAGTCCTGGGTGTTTCGCGCGAGGCCAGCGAAGCCGACCTCAAGGCCGCGTTCCGCAAGCTTGCCATGCAGCATCATCCGGATCGCAATCCGGGCGATGCTGAGTGCGAGCACAAGTTCAAAGAGCTCAACGAGGCCTACGACGTGCTCAAGGACGGCGACAAGCGCGCCGCCTATGACCGTTTCGGCCACGCCGCTTTCGAGCAAGGCGGCATGGGCGGCGGGCAAGGCTTCGGCGCCGATTTCGCCCATACGTTCTCCGACATCTTCGAAGACCTGTTCGGCATGGGCGGCGGCCGCCGCGGCGGTGGCCGCGGGCAAGGCCGCGAGCGCGGCTCGGACCTGCGCTACAATATGGAAATCACTCTCGAGGAAGCCTTCAAGGGCAAGACCGCGCAGATCCGCATTCCGACCTCGGTCACCTGCGAGGTCTGCTCGGGCTCCGGCGCCAAGGCCGGCACCAAGCCGAAGCCCTGCGCGACCTGCGGCGGCGCCGGCAAGATCCGCCATGCCCAGGGTTTCTTCACGCTCGAGCGCACCTGTCCGGCCTGCAATGGCCGCGGCCAGGTGATCGACGATCCCTGTCCGTCCTGCGCGGGCGCGGGCCGCGTGACGCGCGAGCGCATGCTCTCGGTCAATATCCCGGCCGGGGTCGAGGACGGTACCCGCATCCGGCTCGCCGGCGAGGGCGAGGCCGGCCTGCGCGGCGGCCCACCGGGCGATCTCTATATTTTCTTAAGCCTGGCGCCGCACGAGTTCTTCCAGCGCGATGGCGCCGACCTGCACTGCCGGGTGCCGATTTCCATGGCCACGGCGGCCCTGGGCGGCGAATTCGAGGTGCCGGCGATCGACGGCAGCAAAGCGCGGGTCAAGGTCCCGGCCGGAACCCAGAGCGGGCGGCGTTTCCGCCTGACGGCCAAGGGCATGCCGGTGCTGCGGGCGAAACAAACCGGCGACATGTACGTTCAAGTCGCGGTGGAAACGCCGCAAAATCTGACCAAACGCCAGCGCGAGCTGCTGGCCGAGTTCGAAAAGCTGTCGTCCGACGATACCCAGCCGGAATCGGCCGGGTTTTTCGGCCGAGTCAAAGAGTTTCTCGATGGACTGGGGAATCGCGGCAGCCATTCGAAGTAGCCACCTTGACCCCTTGCCCGTCGCCCTATACCCGTGAAGTTCGCAGATTTAAGCCCTGCCGTTTGCACGCGTGACCCCGTAGCAATGCCGTCGCATACATTCGCCCGCGTCGAAAAGAAAAAGCTGCCTCTCGACGACGAGATGCAGTTCATCCGCTCGTGGATGGAAAAGCCGCTGTCGACCGGCGCGGTGATGCCGTCGAGCAAGGCGCTGGCGCGCACCATGGCGCGCTATGTCGATCCGCAGTCGAGCGGTCCGGTGATCGAGCTCGGCCCCGGCACCGGCCCGGTGACCGAGGCGCTGGTCCAGCATGGCGTCGACCCCAAGCGTCTGCTGCTGGTCGAATTCAATCCGGACTTCTGCCGGCTGCTGCGCACACGCTATCCGGCGGCCACGGTGGTGCAGGGCGACGCCTATCGGCTGCGCCGTCTGCTGAGCGCGCTGGTGCGCGAGCCGGCCGCCGCGGTGGTGTCGGGCCTGCCGCTGGTCACCAAGCCGCTACGCACGCGACTGCGCCTGATCTCGGATGCCATGAGCCTGCTGGCGCCGGGGGCGCCCTTCGTCCAGTTCACCTATGCGATGGTGCCGCCGATCCCGAAGGCGCTGTCCGGCATCAAGGCCGAGGCCTCCGAGCTGATCTGGATGAACCTGCCGCCGGCGCGCGTCTGGGTCTATCGCGGACGCTGATGCTGTGGTGTCATCGCCGCGAAAGCGGAGTGGTTGATGCCGACCCCGAAAATCCTCGTCCTTCCAGGCTCGACCCGCGCCGGCTCGCATAACGTCAGGCTGGCGGCGCTGGCGGCCAAGGAGCTGACGCTGCTCGACGCCGACGTCACGCGCATCTCGCTCGTCGATTACGACTTGCCGCTCTACGAGGCCGAGCTCGAAGCCAAGGCCGGCGCGCCGTTCAATGCCATCAAGCTCAAGCAGATGATCATGGCGCACCACGGTGTGTTTATCGCCAGTCCGGAATACAGCGCCTCGGTGACGCCGCTGCTCAAGAACGCCATCGACTGGGTCTCGCGCGTGCGCGAGCGCGGCGATCCTACTTATGCCGCCTTCAAGAGCCGCGTATTCGCGATCGCATCGGCCTCGCCCGACCGCGCCGGCGGACTGCACTCGCTGATGGCGCTGCGGCAGATCCTCGAGCTCGGCTGCGGCGCGCTGGTGATCCCGGAGCAGGTCGCGATCCCGCAAGCCGACCACGCCTTCGACGACATGGACAATATCGTAGACATCGGCACCGCCAATCTGCTGCGCGCGCAGCTCGCGCGTCTGGTGGATATGGCGCGGCTGATGGCGTGAGGAGATTAACGTGAGCCTGGACGCGCGCGAACGTCTGATTGTCGCTCTCGACCTGCCGTCGGTTCAAGCCGCCGAGGCCATGGTGACGCGGTTGGGCGACACGGTCTGCTTCTACAAGATCGGCTATCAGCTCGCCTTCGCCGGCGGCCTGCCGTTCGCGGCCGGATTGATCGCGGCCGGCAAGCAGGTGTTTCTCGATCTCAAGCTGCACGACATCGGCAACACGGTCGCTAAGGGCGTCGAGAGCGTGGCGCAGCTCGGCGCCACTTTCCTCACCGTGCACGCCTATCCGCAGACCATGAAGGCGGCGGTGGAGGGCAGGCGCGGCTCAAAGCTGCGCATCCTGGCGGTGACCGTGCTCACGTCCTATGACGACGCCGATCTCGCCGCCGCCGGCTACGACATGAGCGTTGGCGAACTGGCCGCCGCGCGCGCGGCGCAGGCGCGTGACACCGGCGTTGACGGCCTGGTCTGCTCGGCGGAGGAGGTTGCCAATCTGCGCACCATTGCCGGGCCCGGCATGACGCTGGTGACGCCGGGCATCAGGCCGGCGGGCAGCGCCACGGGCGATCAGAAACGCATCATGACGCCGGCGCACGCGATCGAAGCCGGCGCCGACTATCTGGTGATCGGCCGGCCGATCGTGGAGGCGCGCGATCCGAAAGCGGCAGCCGATGCGATCGTCGCCGAGATTGAACAGGCAACAAGAAAATAGGGAGCATGCGCTATGGCGAAGGGTTATTGGATTGCGAATGTCGATGTCCGCAATCCGGACGGATACAAGCAATACGTCGCGGCGCTGCCGGACATTTTTCGCAAGTTCGGCGCGCGTTACGCCACGCGCGGCGGCAAGACCGAGGTGGTGGAAGGCAAGAGCCGCAGCCGCATCGTCATTATCGAATTTCCCAGCTATGAGGCGGCGCTGGCCTGCTATCGCTCTCCCGAATACGCCAAGGCCATCGCGCTGCGGCAGGCCAATGCCGACGCCGATCTGATCGTGATCGAGGGCTACGACGGCCCGCAGCCCTAGGTGACAGGGCCGGCATCCGCCCGCTATACCCATCGACAGTTCCGGGAGTTGACCCATGGCCGAGATGCGGCTCGTGGTCGCCGGTGCCGGCGGGCGGATGGGCCGCACGCTGGTCAAGGCGATCGCCGAAGCTAAGGGATTTGCGCTGGCAGGCGCGCTGGAAGACGCGCGCTCGCCGCTCATCGGCTGGGATTCCGGCGCGCTGGCGGGCCTGGGCGACAACGGCATCAAGCTCGTGGGAGACGCCGGGCCGCTGCTGGAGCAGGCCGACGGCATCGTGGATTTCACCGCGCCGGTGGCGACCGTTGCCTTCGCCGCGCTGGCGGGCAAGGGCCGCAAGGTCCACATCGTCGGCACCACGGGCCTGAGCGCGGCCGACGAGGCCCGCATCAAGGAAGCCGCCAAGACCGCGGTCATCGTCAAGTCCGGCAATATGAGCCTCGGCGTCAATCTGCTGGCGGCGCTCACCCGGCGCGTGGCCAAGACGCTCGACGCCTCGTTCGATATCGAAATCCTGGAAATGCATCACAATCAAAAAGTGGATGCGCCGTCCGGCACCGCGCTCTTGCTCGGCCGCGCGGCGGCGGAAGGCCGCGGCATCGATCTCGACCAGCGTTCGGTGAGGAGCCGCGACGGCCACACCGGGGCGCGCAAGGCTGGCGACATCGGCTTTGCAGCGTTGCGCGGCGGCAGCGTGGTGGGCGAGCACAGCGTGATATTCGCCGGGCAAGCCGAGCGTATCGAGCTCACCCACAAGGCCGAGGATCGCATGATCTTCGCGCGCGGCGCGCTGCACGCGGCGGCCTGGGCGCGCGAGCAGAAGCCCGGTCTTTACTCGATGATGGATGTGCTGGGGTTGAAGGATTTCTGATGGATGTCACCCCCGGGCTTGACATTCGCAAGTCGGATATATCCGACTTGCGCGCTTAAAATGTCGAACTCGGGAACACCCGAGTTCGATTGGTCCATCTTTTTAGAAGGATGGATTGCCGGGTCGAGCCCGGCAATGACCAAGCGTGAAGGGCGTAGAAATGACCGACCGTCTTCTCGTGCTCGTGCGTCACGGCCAGAGCGACTGGAACCTGAAGAACCTGTTCACCGGCTGGCGCGACGTCGATCTGACCGACAAGGGCGTCGCGGAGGCGCGCGAGGCCGGCCGCAAGCTCAAGGCGCAAGGGCTCAATTTCGACGTCGCCTTCACCTCGGCGCTCAAACGCGCGCAGCGCACGCTTGATTTGATGCTGGAGGAGCTTGGGCAGAATCCTCCGATCATTCGCGACCAAGCGCTCAACGAGCGCGACTACGGCGACCTGGTCGGCCTCAACAAGGACGACGCCCGCAAGAAATGGGGCGAGGAGCAGGTGCTCAAATGGCGCCGCTCCTATGACATCGCGCCCCCGGGGGGCGAAAGCCTCAAGGATACGCTGGCGCGCGCGCTGCCTTATTACGTGACGGAAATCCTGCCGCGCGTGATGCGCGGCGAGCACGTGCTGGTCTCGGCGCACGGCAATTCGTTGCGCGCGCTGGTGATGGTGCTCGACAGGCATACGCCGGAGAGCATTATCAAATTGAACCTGGATACCGGCGTGCCGATGATCTATCGGCTCAACGCCGATTCGACGGTGGCCTCGAAGCTCGATCTGGCGGCGTAGGTTAAGCCGCCACCTTGCCCGCTTCCCAGCCCAGCATCGCGCGCTTGCGCGTGAGGCCCCAGTGATAGCCGGTGATGTCGCCGTTCTTGCCGATGACGCGGTGGCACGGCACCACGAAACAGATCGGATTTTTTCCGACCGCGGCGCCGACCGCGCGCGCGGCTTTCGGTGCGCCCGCCTTGGCTGCGAGGTCCGAGTAAGTCGTGAGTTGGCCCATCGGGATGGTGAGCAGCTTTTCCCAGACGCGCACTTCGAAGTCCGTTCCAATGAGCACCACGCGTAGCGGCTGCTCCGGGCGCCACAGCGTGGCATCGAAGATGCGCCGCGCGGTTGATGCGGTGGCCGCCAAGTCCTCGAGGTAGCGCGCCTTCGGCCAGCGCGAACGCATATCCTTGAGCACCGCGCGTTCCTTGCCGGCGTCGGCGATGGCCAGACCCGCCAGCCCGCGCGGCGTGATCATCACCAGCGCCATGCCGAACGGGCACGGGTGGAAACCGTAGCTGATGGTGAGGCCTTCGCCGCCGGCCTTCCATTCGCCCGGCGACATCGCCTCGTGCGTGACGAACAGATCGTGCAGCCGGCCGGGGCCGGACAGGCCGACCTCGTAGGAGGTTTCCAGCACGCTCGCCGACGCGCGTAGCAGGTCGCGCGCGTGGTTGAGCGTGAGCGCCTGCAAAAATGCCTTGGGGGTCAGCCCGCACCAGCGGCGGAACAAATGATGCAGGTCGGTGGAACTGACGCCGGCGGCTTCCGCGATGGTGTCGATTTCCGGCTGCGCGCGCCAATGCCCGCGGATATGCGCGATGGCGCGCCGCACGATATCGTAATCCGCCGCCGCGGTGGAGAGGTCGGGAAAGCGGTCGGACAAGGCCGGGTCCTTGGCCGGGTGTTCCAGGGTCATGGTCATGCCGGCTATTTAGGGCGCCCTGCGACGACAGGCCACCCGATTTCTGGCTATTGCAGCGTCGTGCGTATCGGGCCGCGTTTGGCCTCGCTCAGCGCGTTGCCAAGCTCGGCTGCGAAGCTCGCCTTCTCGTCCGGGCTCAGGA
Organism: Hyphomicrobiales bacterium; assembly: GCA_016185205.1. Taxonomy (GTDB): domain Bacteria; phylum Pseudomonadota; class Alphaproteobacteria; order Rhizobiales; family Xanthobacteraceae; genus Pseudolabrys. The sequence continues at coordinate 6,425 of JACPOA010000046.1, forward strand.
AACTCGCGATGGTCAGCTGCTTGCCGCGCGAGACCAGCAACAGCCGCTCGATGCCGAAGTCCTCGTGCGCGACCTTGTCGAGCTTGACCCAGAGCGGATTGAGCACCCATTCGCGTACCCGCCCGCGATGACTGACCTTGCGCACGGTCAGCCGCGAGCAGGTGACCGCAACCTCTTCGTAGGCTCTGGCGTGGCTGTAATTGAGCCGGAACGCCCAGTACAGAAGAACCGCGTCGAGCCCGAAAAACGCCAATACCGGCCAGGCGCCGGTGATCATGAACAGCATGCCGGTGACGAAGCTGACCGCGCCAAACGCCACCATCAGCACCAGGAACCCGACGCGCCCGAGCGAGCGGTGCGGGGTGATCACCGCGGCAAAGATCGTCGGTTCGAGATCATCGTTATTGTCGGCACTCATGGCGCTCAGTATACCGAAACCATGGCGAAAAAATCGGCCCGGCCAAAAAAGTCGCGCAAGCCCGCGAAGGCCGGCGCCAAGCCTGCGCTTGGCTTGTCAAAGCCCTGGAGCAATGCGCAGATCGCCGAGGCGTTCCGCCGCTTGCAGGCCGCCAATCCGGAACCGAAGGGCGAGCTGAAGCACATCAATCCGTTCACGCTGCTGGTGGCGGTGGTGCTCTCCGCGCAGGCCACCGATGCCGGCGTCAACAAGGCGACGCCGGCGCTGTTCGCGCTTGCCGATACGCCGGAAAAGATGGTCGCGCTCGGCGAGGAACGCGTGCGCGAGCTGATCAAGACCATCGGGCTCTATCGCACCAAGGCCAGGAACGTGGTCGAGCTGTCGCGCCGCTTGGTTGCCGAGCATGGCGGGCAGGTGCCGCACTCGCGCGAGGCGCTACAGGCGCTGCCCGGGGTCGGCCGCAAGACCGCCAATGTGGTGCTCAACATCGCCTTCGGCGAGCCGACCATCGCGGTCGACACCCACATCTTTCGCGTCGGCAATCGCACCGGTCTGGCGCCGGGGAAAAATCCATTCGAGGTCGAGCAGAAATTGGAGCAGGCGGTGCCGGCGCATTACAAACGCCACGCCCATCACTGGCTGATCCTGCACGGGCGCTACACCTGCGCCGCGCGCAAGCCGTTGTGCGAGAAGTGCCTGATCGCCGATTTGTGCCGGTGGCCGGAGAAGACGGTGGCTCAGTAGCCAGTCATTCCGGGGCGCGCGTCAGCGCGAACCCGGAATCCAGAGGCCAATTCTGAATATGTATCTGGATTCCGGGTCCGCTCGCGGAGCCTGTCATTGGGCCGCGCTTTGCGCGGACCCGTTGGCGAGCGTCCCGGAATGACGATTTCTAATTCTCAATCAACTCCACGCGCTTGCCTGTCATGCGCTTGTGGATGTGCACCATGTAGGCCATGGCGAAGATCGGCGTCGCCAGATTGAGAAGCGGGATCGACACGAACACCGCGATCACCAGGCCGGCGAGGAAGATGTAAGTTGCGTTGCTCTTGCGCATCGCCTTGGCCTCGGCCGGCGGGCGGAAGCGCATGGCGGCGAGCTCGAAATATTCGCGGCCGAGCAGATAGGCATTGGCCAGGAACAGGATCACCACCCCGAGCCCGGCGAATAGCACGAACGGCAGCGCGCACAGATAGACCAGCAGCGCGAGAGCCGCGAACTTCACGCCCTCGATCAGCGCGCGCAAAAACGGCAGCGCGCGGCCGGGTGGCTCGGCCGGATAATGCTGGCGCTCGACCGCCTCGGCCACTTCGTCGACGAAGAAGCTGCCGACAAAGGCGGTGACCGCCGGCATCAGGAACAGCGCGCCGGTGATGATGCCGAGGCTCGCCATGATCGAGAGCACCCAGGCCAGCGTTGCCCAGGCCGCGTGCGGCGCCATGCCGGAGGTCTGCTCGGCCCAGGTCGTGCCGCTTGCGGCGAGCGCGACGAACAGCCGATTGAGCGCGATGCCGATGATGACGATCAGCAGCAGCGCCAGGCCGATGGCCTTGAGCAGCACGCGGCGCAGCGGCTGGGTGAACATCTGCGCCAGGGCTTTGACGGCCGCGTCGATCATGCGGACAGAGGTAAGGCCGACCGCGGCCTGGAGCAAGGCCGTCGGCGTCTAGAGCGCCGGCGACAGTGTGTCGCTCTCCAAGGTCTGGCTCGGTATCGACACCAGCGACAGCAACTCGTCGCCCTCGGCGGCCGGAAGGTCGTCGGCCCAGGCCATCGCCTTGTAGTCGAAACCCCTGACCAGCGTCGGCTTCACCACCTCGAAATAAGGCGAGATGTCGAAATCGCGCGGGGCATAGAGCGAGGAATGGCGGATTTCCAGGATGTCCTGCCAGGCCGCCTC
>JACPOA010000104.1 GCA_016185205.1 Hyphomicrobiales bacterium
ACTGCGCTCGGTGATCGGGGCGCAGCTCGGCGGCTCGATGGACCTCGGCTGGCGCGAGAAGCTTTTAATGCAGCTGCGTCTCGGCTGGAGTCACGAGTATGCCGACGTCGCGCGGCCGGTGACGGCGACCTTGGCGGGCGCGCCGGCGATGCCGTTCACGACCTTCGGCGTGGCGCCGCAGCGTGACGGTGTCGTGCTCGGCCTCTCGGCCAACACCGCGATCGCCGAGGCGACGTCGATCTATCTCCGCTACGAAGGCAACATCTCCGGACAGGACAGCGCGCATGCCCTCACCGCCGGCGTGCGCATGACCTGGTGAGCGGAGCTCACCCTGGCGCCTGACTGGGTGGCGCCACGGCATATTCCTTCTCGTCAGCGTCCGAGATGATCCATCGGGCGTCGGGGAATCGGCGTTTGGCGTCCAGGAAGAAGGAAATGCCGTCGCCGTCGCGACCCTGGATGGGCGACACGATGAAGTCCGGGCGCATCTTGCGGACGCTCCATTTCGCCATCGTCTCGCGCGCACCCTTGAACGACGAGCAGGTGCGGACCATGGCACCCTCCGACGCGAAGCGGGAATGAGCGGCTTCTCGCGCCACGCGGCTCGTTTCGACGACCAGGACGCTCGAGCCGCGCGCCACCGACCGTCTGCGTCGCGCCGCCATCCGGTCTGCCGTGCTCTGCAGCCAGTCGCCGAGCCATTGCAGGCTGCGGTCCGATGGCAACGGCACCCAGGCGGCTTCCGGGAAACGATCGGCGATCTCCTCGCGGAAGTTCGTGGCGTCGCGCGACACCAGGCTGTCGCCGATCACGACGGCGTCGGGCGCTTCCGACTTCTTCGTGATGAACTGCAGGATCTCCCGTGCCTCCTTGATCGAACTGCTGATCGTGACCCTGTGCGCGGCGCGCAGCAGATACTGCGCTACCGCAACGCGCCGCAAGGCGGTGCCTTCAATCACCAGGATGTCCATCTGTCCCCCTCGTGTTCGACCGCCCCTCAGCGGCTGCCTCCGAACGGAACCGTAGCCGGTCACAGATTTGTCTCAAATCGCCGTTGGCTCCACTTCGGACGGATAAACGGCTTAGAGCATCCAACCTGGAAGGGTCGGGAGCGGGCGTCACATAAGAAGCGGAGTGGGGTGAAACAGGATCGGCAGCCTGTGATGTTGGGGATGCTGCCGATCCTGTTTCCAGACCTTCAGTTGGGGTGTTCCTCGGGAGTGGGAAGGAACTGAAGGCTGGGCGCACCCTACAGAGGCGATTGCCGCAGGTCTTCAGTCATTGGCTTCAGATTGGCGGCCATCGCCCGCCAATCGGTCCAATCTGGACGGATCGCGATCGGGCAGGACCGGCTATTTCGACGGATGACCGCCAAAAAGCAGCGGAATCATTGGCAAACTGAAGATGATGCTCATGGGGCCGAATTGTATCAGCGCCACCTCATTTACCTGTCGAACACCAGGCAGGTCGTCGTGGCGTGCGCCAGCAACTTGCCGGCGCCGTCGGTCAGCCGGCCCTCGGCCGAGCCGACGCGGCGGCCCATGCTCAGCACCACGCCCTCGCCGCGCACGAGACCCGTCTCGGGCGTGATCGGCCGGATGAAAGCGATCTTGAATTCCAGCGTCGTCGAGCCGGTGCCGGCGCCTGTGAGCGTGCGCACCGCGAGCCCCATGCAGGTGTCGAGCAGCGTCGCCGCCAGGCCGCCATGCACCGTGCCCTCGGGATTGAGCTGCTCGGCGGTCGGCACGGCCGTCACCACGACGCGGCCTTCCGACGCCTCGACGACATCGTAGCCCAGGGTCCGCGCCATGGTGTTGAGCGGCAGCGTGCCGTCGACCAGGCCGCGCACGAACTCCAGGCCGGCCTTGGCGCGGTCCTCAGCACTCGCCGTGCCGTAACGCTTGCTGCCGGCGGCCACGGCCACTCACCGCAACGTCTTGGCGATGGCCGCCGCGATCATCTCGTTGCCCTTGGGGATGACGTGGCAGAAGTCGACATAGAACATCTCCTTGCCGTTGAAGATGCTGGTGAGGTCGACGTAGGCCACGCCCGCCTTCACGAGCTCGGCCTCGATCTTGGGATAGACGACGTCGTACTGGCGCCGCAGCATCGCGTCCTTCTCGACGTCGGGCATGTAGGAGATGTTGGGCGAGCCGACATAGGCGACGGGCTGCAGGACGCCGACAAATTTTCCGCCGCGCGCCTCGACGATCAGCCGGGCGTTGATCCAGTCGTTCACCAGATTGCGGGCAATGAGGTCGGCCTTCTTCGTATCGATATCGCAATTGTAGGAATCGTCAGCGGGTACGTCGCCGCCGGTGTACCTGGCGACCAGCTGGGCGATCGGCCGGAAGATCTGGCTGGTCCGCGTGGCGTCGGGACCGTTCGCCTGCAGCTTTTGGCGGATATGCGCGTCCTGGCCGGTCGAAAAGAAGGTCAGGTCCTTGCGGCACTTGTGCTCGACTTCGTTGACGCCGTCGTAGAAGACCACGAACTCGGGCCGGCCACCTTCGACGTAGAGCTTCATCAGGAGGTTCAGGCCTTGATGGGCGTTGTAGCCCGTCTCGCCGAGATTGAAGGTGCGAAGGCCGCTCGCCTTTTCAAGATAGGAGGCGATGGTGCCGTCGTCGGGCGAGCCGGTACCCCAGGCGGTCGAGCCACCGAACATCCAGACCTTGGCGTCGTCTACCGTGTCGGTCCGCGAGCCGTGGCGGCGATAGCCGTTCTCGTCGATATGGACGGTCTTGCCGTCGAACTTCTGCCGGCGCCACACGATGAAGTCGTGATAGACGGTGCGCAGCTGGGCGAACTCGATGAAATGCTGGGCGGGCCAGCTCTCGTCCTTGTAGGCGGCAAGCTGGTGCCTCGTGTCCGACACCTTTCCCGCGTTGGCGTACGCCCGCCAGAAATCGCGCAGATCGAGCGCCATCGGCACGGCGATCACGAACAGCGACAGCAGGAAACCCAGCAGTACGACGTTGATCGCAACGGTCTTGAGGAACGCCTTCATCCCACCCCGCTCTTGCCCAACCCCCACGCTTACTTGCCGTGCGGCGGCGGGCAGCGCAACGGCCTAGAGCACAATCCGTCCAGCTGGACGGATTGTACCCGTTGAAACGAGCATCGCCTGCGCGCGCGGATTCCGCTCTAGGTATCGGCGAAACGCTTGCCGGTCTGGGAATCGAACAGGTGCAGATGCCCGGGCTCGGCCTTGAAATGGCGCATCTCGCCCGGCCGGGCGATGACATGGCCGCTCTGGCGCACGGTTACCAGCTCGCGCGCCGCGCCGAAGCGACCGTGCAGCAGGGTGTCGGCGCCGAGCGGCTCGGCCAGCTCGACCTCGAACTGCAGCGGCCCGTCGCCCGCAGGGTGGAGATGCTCGGGCCGGACGCCCAGCGCCACCGCCGTGCCGACCGCGGCCGAGGTCGGCTGCGCCAGCGGCAGCCTGATCCCGCCATTGGCTCCCGAGCCGGCGAGGTCGACGGATTGGCGATCCTGTCCGACCTTGGCCGCCAGGAAGTTCATCGCCGGCGAGCCGATGAAGCCCGCCACGAACACCGAAGCCGGCCGGTCGTAGACGTCCATCGGCGTGCCGATCTGGTCGGCGACCCCGGCATTCATGACGATCAGGCGGTCGGCCAAGGTCATGGCCTCGACCTGGTCGTGCGTCACGTAGATCGAGGTGACGCCGAGCTCGCGCTGCAGGCGCTTGATCTCGAGCCGCATCTGAACGCGCAGCTTGGCGTCGAGGTTGGAGAGCGGCTCGTCGAACAGGAACACCGCCGGCTCGCGCACGATGGCGCGGCCCATGGCGACGCGCTGGCGCTGGCCGCCCGACAGCTGACGCGGCAGGCGCTGCAGGAACGTCCCCAGCTCGAGGATCTTGGCCGCCTTCTGCACGCGGCGCTCGATCTCGTCCTTGGGCATCTTCTTGATCTTCAGCCCGTAGGCCATGTTCTGGTACACGCTCATGTGCGGATAGAGCGCGTAGTTCTGGAACACCATGGCGATGTCGCGATCCTTGGGTTCCAGCCCGTTGACCACGCGGTCGCCGATCGCCACCTCGCCGCCGGTGATGCGCTCGAGGCCGGCGACCATGCGCAGCAGGGTGGACTTGCCGCAGCCCGAGGGTCCGACGATGACGATGAATTCGCCGTCGGCGATCTCCATGTCGATGCCGTGGATGACCTCGATCTTGTTGTCGTAGGTCTTCTTGACGCCGCGCAGATGGACTTGCGCCAT
>JACPOA010000035.1 GCA_016185205.1 Hyphomicrobiales bacterium
CCTCAGCGTCAGTATCGGGCCAGTGAGCCGCCTTCGCCACTGGTGTTCTTGCGAATATCTACGAATTTCACCTCTACACTCGCAGTTCCACTCACCTCTCCCGAACTCGAGCTTCCCAGTATCGAAGGCAGTTCTGGAGTTGAGCTCCAGGATTTCACCACCGACTTAAGAAGCCGCCTACGTGCGCTTTACGCCCAGTAATTCCGAGCAACGCTAGCCCCCTTCGTATTACCGCGGCTGCTGGCACGAAGTTAGCCGGGGCTTTTTCTGCAGGTACCGTCATTATCTTCCCTGCTAAAAGAGCTTTACAACCCTAAGGCCTTCATCACTCACGCGGCATGGCTGGATCAGGCTTGCGCCCATTGTCCAATATTCCCCACTGCTGCCTCCCGTAGGAGTCTGGGCCGTGTCTCAGTCCCAGTGAGGCTGGTCATCCTCTCAGACCAGCTACCGATCGTCGCCTTGGTGAGCCGTTACCTCACCAACTAGCTAATCGGACGCGGGCCGTTCCTTTGGCGATAAATCTTTCCCCGTAAGGGCTTATCCGGTATTAGCTCAAGTTTCCCTGAGTTATTCCGAACCAAAGGGCGCGTTCCCACGTGTTACTCTCCCGTCTGCCGCTGCCGTATTGCTACGGCCGCTCGACTTGCATGTGTTAGGCCTGCCGCCAGCGTTCGCTCTGAGCCAGGATCAAACTCTCAAGTTGGATGAGATTTTGATTTCCGGCTAAGTCACAACGTTTGACGAGGTCCCTACACGTCTGACCGTTTGCACGGCCAGGCAATGTAGAAAACCTTGAAACGTAAGACCGCCGAAGTCTCTTCCAAAGCCGACCTTCTTGAAGAATTGCTTCTCCACGAAGGGCCGGCCCGCAAGGACCTCGCCGCCTACGTTTCTCTTTCTTCCGATTCACTTGTCAAACAGCCCGGGGATCAGGCGATCCCCACTCCCCGGTTGCCCGAAGAGCGTCGAAGAAGCTCATGCATCCGAGTACAATCGGATGCCGATTCACTGTTCCAGTGAGGAGCTTCAGAGGCGCGCAATCGCGCCGTAAGCGGACGGCGCGCCGATGGGTCGTATATAGGCTTTGGCCGGACGGCTTGTCAACCGGAAACCGACCGACTTTCCGCGCCCCGATGCAGCCACTTACCCCTATTTTAGGCGGGCTTTCGGCTGGTCGGCAAAACCATGCCTTAATAGATACCGCGCCGCACTCAGGCCATATTCATGGGTCGTCCTTGGGGTTCTGTTCGAGGGATGGAATCGCAAACGGGGGCACCCAGCCACCGTCTTCAGGCCAATTAACGAGGCTCCCGGGTCGTCATTGACGGGCCAGGGGTCAACCGGCATCGTGCCGGCGCTGATTCAAACGGCAAATTCCGCGGCCTGCCGACGGCAACTGGGGCTGATGTGGTTGCGGCAAGCCACCTTCGATCGAAAGCGCAGGGGACGGCGAGCTTGGACCAAATAAGGTCGCGCGGCGCATATCGATCGAGGCTCGCCGACGCCATCGAGCTCGGCAACGAGCCGCCGCTGTCGGTCGACGGCGGTACCAGCGGCTTCGTCGATCGCCGCCGCGTTTCCGTCCAATGGTTTGCCGGCACGATCCTGACCGCGCTCTGCGGCGCTGCCTTGATGGGCGGCGCCGTTTTCACATCGCTCGACGGCGAGACCAATTTCGCTTCGCTGCCCGAGCGCGTCGAAGTCGCGCTGCGCGGCGCGCTCGGCGTCGGCGGCGACAAGGTTGGCGCGCGCAAAAGCGACCGGTTGCCGACCGCAGAAGAGCCGTCGTTCGCCCGCCAGGTGATCCGCGTCTCCACCATCACACGGTCCGGCAATCACGAGGTCGTCCGCGTGCGGCCGTTCGTGCGCATCGCCGGCAATCTGTCGCTCACCGTTTCCGATCTCTCCGCCAATATCCCGCCATTCAATCCGCAACGCCTGCTCGCCGAATCCGCGCCCGGCGGCGCCGCCGCCGCGTCCGACGATGCGCCGGCGGCCGAGCCGGACGCCGAGGTCGCGTTCGTGATGCGCGATCTCACGCCTATGATGCCGAAGCTCAAGATCGCGCTGCTCACGCCCAGCGACGATGTGATGGCGCGCGTGCGTGAAGCCGCCGACTGGAGCGATAAGGCCGCCAATCATCTGCCGGTCGCGTCCGACATCACCGGCATCAAGCTGGCCTATGCCGGCGTGGGCGCGCGCGATCCCTACGTCGGTTTCGAAGCCCGCATCGTGCCTGAGAACATCACGTTGCTGCCGAAAACCACCAGTCAGGCCACCGGCGGCAACGCCTTTAACGAGCGCGTGATCTTGGCCAAGAAGGGCGACAGCGTGTCGACCGTCTTGCGCGATCTCGGCGCGATGCCGGACGATATCGGCGCGATCACCAAAGTGCTTGGGCCGCGCGGCCGCGATGGCGGCATCAAGGAAGGACAGAAGCTGCGCGTGCTGATGGCGCCAGTCGCCGGTGGCCAGCGGCTGCAGCCGATCCGCGTGATCCTCGCCAGCGATGCGTCGATCGACGCGGTGGCGGCATTATCCGACATCGGCAAATATGTCGCGGTCGATGTGAGGAACGTCGAAACCGAGGTGGCCGAAATTGCCGACGAGAGCAACGACGACACCGCCGGTGTGCGGCTCTATCAGAGCGTCTACGAAACCGCGATGCGCAACCAGATTCCGCGCCCGATCATCGACGAATTGGTCCGCATCTACTCCTACGACGTCGATTTCCAGCGCAAGGTGCAGCCCGGCGATTCCTTCGAGGTGCTTTACGCCGGCGAGGAAGAAACGCCGGTCGCCGACAACCGCAGCGACGTGCTGTTCGCAGCCCTCACCGTCGGCGGCGAGACCAAGAAGTTCTATCGCTTCCAATCGCCGGACGACGGACTGGTCGATTACTATGACGAGGGCGGCAAGAGCGCCAAGAAGTTCCTGGTACGCAAGCCGGTGGCCGAAGGCCTCATGCGTTCGCCCTTCGGCATCCGCCGCCATCCGATCCTCGGCTACACCAAGATGCACACCGGCGTGGACTGGGCGGCGCCGACCGGTACGCCGATCTACGCCTCCGGCAACGGCACGATCGAGAAGGAAGGCTGGGAGTCCGGCTACGGCAAATACATCCGCATCCGCCACACCAACGGCTACGAGACCGCCTATGGCCACATGAGCGCGTTCGCCCGCGGCATCGAGGAAGGCAAGCGCGTGCGGCAAGGCCAGGTGATCGGCTTTGTCGGCTCCACCGGCCTGTCGACAGGCTCACACCTACACTACGAAATCCTGGTCAACGGCCGTTTCATCGATCCGATGCGCATCAAGCTGCCGCGCGGCCGCGTGCTGGAAGGCGGCCTGCTGGCGGGCTTCGAACAGGAACGCGAACGTCTCGATGGCATCATGGCGCGCAAACCCGCGCGCGTGGCCTCGAGCGCGCCGGCGGGACGCTGAACGTCACGTGTCATCATCCGCGAAAGCAGATGATCCAGTAACCACCGCCTTCTCCTTACGATGAAGTTTCGAGGATACTGGATGCCCCGCTTTCGCGGGGCATGACAGTATGGAAATTACGCCGCTTGCGCGAGCTTGCCGTTGAAGGTGAGGCCCTGCTTGCCGACCGAGACGATGACGGGCTCGCCGTCCTTGACCTGGCCTGCCAGGATCATCTCGGCGAGCGGGTCCTGCACCGACTTCTGGATCGCGCGCTTCAACGGACGCGCGCCATAGGCGGGATCCCAGCCCTTGTCGGCCAGCCATTCGCGCGCGCGGGCGTCGACCGTGATGGTGATCTTGCGCTCGTCCAGCAGCTTTTGCAGGCGCGTCATTTGGATGTCAACGATGCGGGTCATCTCCGACTTCTTCAGGCGGTGGAACAGGATGATCTCGTCGACGCGGTTGAGGAACTCAGGACGGAACGCCGAGCGCACCACGCCCATGACCTGCTCGCGCACCGCGTCGGTATCCTCGCCTTCCGGCTGGTTGACCAGGAACTCGGAGCCGAGATTCGACGTCATGACAATGATCGTGTTGCGGAAGTCGACCGTGTGGCCCTGCCCGTCGGTCAGCCGGCCGTCGTCGAGCACCTGCAGCAGGACGTTGAACACGTCCGGGTGCGCTTTCTCGATCTCGTCGAACAGCACGACCTGATAGGGCCGCCGGCGCACCGCTTCGGTGAGCGCGCCGCCTTCGTCATAGCCGACATAGCCCGGAGGCGCCCCGATCAGCCGCGCGACCGAATGCTTCTCCATGTATTCCGACATGTCGATGCGGATCAGCGCGTTCTGGTCGTCGAACAGATATGCGGCAAGCGTCTTGGTGAGTTCGGTCTTGCCGACGCCGGTGGGACCTAAGAACATGAACGAGCCGATCGGCCGGTGCGGGTCCTGCAAACCGGCGCGGGCACGGCGCACCGCGGTCGACACCGCGCGCACCGCTTCCTGCTGGCCGATGACGCGCTTGGCGAGCTCGTCCTCCATGCGCAAGAGCTTTTCCTTCTCGCCCTCAAGCATCCGGTCGACCGGCACGCCGGTCCAGCGCGAGACCACGCCGGCGACGTGATCGGCGGTGACGGTCTCCTCGACCATGGCGCCGCGACCGTCGGTCGCCTCGACCGCCTTAAGCTTCTTCTCCAGCTCCGGAATGCGGCCATAGGCCAGTTCGCCGGCGCGCTGGTAGTCGCCCTTGCGCTGCGCATTGGCGAGCTCGGCGCGCAACTGGTCGAGATCGTTCTTGAGCTTCTGCGCTTCCGACAGCTTTTCCTTTTCCGCCTTCCAGCGGCTGGTGATGTCGGCCGACTGCTTCTCCAGTTCCTTCAATTCGACTTCGAGACGCTTGAGGCGATCCTTGGAGCCGGGATCGCTTTCCTTTTTCAAAGCCTCCTGCTCGATCTTCAGCCGCACGATTTCGCGGTCGATGGTGTCGAGCTCTTCCGGCTTGGAATCGACCTGCATCTTCAGGCGCGCGGCCGCTTCGTCGACCAGGTCGATGGCCTTGTCGGGCAGGAAGCGGTCGGTGATGTAGCGGTGCGACAGCGTGGCGGCGGCCACCAGCGCCGAATCGGCGATGCGCACGCCGTGGTGCTGCTCGTATTTGTCCTTCAGGCCGCGCAGGATCGAGACCGTGTCCTCCACGCTCGGCTCCGACACAAACACCGGCTGGAAGCGCCGCGCCAAGGCAGCATCTTTCTCGACATGCTTCTTGTATTCGTCGAGCGTGGTGGCGCCGATGCAGTGCAGTTCGCCGCGCGCCAGCGCGGGTTTCAGTAGATTGGAGGCGTCCATCGCGCCGTCGGCCTTGCCGGCACCGATCAAGGTATGCATCTCGTCGATGAACAGGACGATGCCGCCGTCCGACGAGGTGACATCGTTGAGCACGGCCTTCAACCGTTCCTCGAATTCGCCGCGATATTTGGCGCCGGCGATCAGCGCCCCGAGATCGAGTACGAGCAGCTTTTTGTCGGCCAGGCTTTCCGGCACGTCGCCATTGACGATACGCAGCGCCAGGCCTTCGACGATCGCGGTCTTGCCGACGCCGGGTTCGCCGATCAGCACCGGATTGTTCTTGGTCCGGCGCGAGAGCACCTGGATGGTGCGGCGGATTTCCTCATCGCGGCCGATCACCGGATCGAGCTTGCCCGCACGTGCTGCATCCGTCAGATCCCGCGCATATTTCTTCAGCGCGTCATAGGCGTTTTCGGCGGAGGACGAGTCCGCGGTGCGGCCCTTACGCAGCGCATTGACGGCGGCGTTGAGGTTCTGCGGTGTGACGCCGGCGGCTTTCAGTATCTTGCCCGCCTCGCTGTCTTTCTCCAGCGCCAGCGCGAGCAACAGCCGCTCGACGGTGACAAAACTGTCGCCGGCTTTCTCGCCGGCTTTCTCGGCGACGTCGAAAACACGGGCGAGCGCCGGCGCCAGATAAACCTGACCGGCTCCGCTTCCGGACACTTTCGGTATTTTAGCCAGTGTGGCCTCGACCGCCTGCAAAGCCTGGCGGGAATTGCCGCCGGAGCGGTCGATCAGGCCCGCCGCCAGCCCTTCCGAGTCGTCGAGCAGGACCTTGAGCAGATGCTCGGGGGCGAATTGCTGGTGGCCTTCGCGTAGGGCCAATGACTGGGCGGATTGCACGAAACCACGGGCGCGGTCGGTGTATTTCTCGAAGTTCATGTCTCAACTCCCTCGGCCCATTGTGGCGCCGGTCAAAATACGGGTCCCATGGAGGCGGCCCGCAAGGCATTATGTGGGTGCGATTGTCGTAGTTTGAAGAGGCTGCGCGCTTGAGATAGGCCGGACAAAACCGCTCCTGCGGTTAAGGAAAGCGTCGAGAAACCAATGACTAACCGGCCAGCTCGGATCGATGCGATTTATCGCTACCCGGTTAAGGGGCTGTCGCCGCAGCCGCTGGCGCGGACCTCGCTCGCGGCCGGGGCGACCCTGCCCGCCGACCGACTCTACGCCATCGAAAACGGGCCGATCGGCTTCGATCCCGCTGCCCCCGCCTACTTCCCCAAAATCCGCTTCCTGATGCTGATGCGGAATGAGCGGCTGGCCGCGCTGCGCACCGAGTTCGATGAGGCGGGCCATACCCTGGTCATTCATGCCGACGGGCGCGAAGCCGCCCGCGGCGACTTGCGCACGGCGGAGGGCCGCGCCGCCATCGAGCGATTTTTCGCCGGCTATTGCGCAAGCGAGCTGCGCGGGCCGCCCAAGGTGCTGTTCGGGCAAAATCACAGCTTCTCGGACGTGGCCAAGAAGGTGGTCTCCATCATCAATCTGGCCTCGGTGGCGGCGTTGGAGAACGCGGCGGGCGCGGCGGTCCATCCGCTGCGCTTTCGCGGCAATCTTTATGTCGCCGGCTGGCCGGCCTGGCATGAGTTCGACCTGCTCGGCCGTAAGTTCGCCATCGGCAACCGCGCGCGCTTGAAAGCGGTCAAGCGCATCGAACGCTGCGCGGCCACCGACGTCGATCCCGACACCGGTATCCGCGACCTGACGATTCCGCGCACGCTGATGCAGAGCTTCGGCCACACCGATTGCGGCATCTATGCCGAGGTAATCGAGGCCGGCGACATCGCGGTTGGCGACGCCATCAGCGTCAGCGGATCGTAGAAAAACCGCGCCCCGCTCTTTGCGAACGGGGCGCGGCCACGACGCATGACGCAACGATCGGTTACGGCATCACGTAGGCGTAGATCCGGCCGCGCGGGTAGACCTGCTCGGCCACCGTGTGTCGGCCACCGGTGCTGCGATTCCAGGTATTGCCGGACAGGACGATCGGATTGCCGTTCGGATCGATGCCGGTGACGACGCCGACATGGCCGCCGCCGCGGCGGCCCATCACCGCGATGGCGCCGACCTGCGGTCCCGACACGCGGGTGCCGTAACGCGCATAGGAGCTGGCGAGGTTGCCGCCACCGGCATGGCCGGTCTTCTTCAACACCAGGTCCATGAACGCCCCGCACCACAGACTGCCGCGGCCGGTCGGATTGGTGCCGATATACTTGCGCGCCTCGGACACCAGCGAATTCGAGGTGAAGCCGCCTAAAGCGGAATTCGCCTGTGCCGGTGCGGCACGGCGACGGCTTTGGCTTTGGGTGGCTTCGCCCGCCGTTTGCTGAGCGGCGATCGCATAGCGGTCGTCATGGTCAGCGCCGGTATTTTGCGCCGGCATGGCGGCAACGGCGTGCCGGGCCTTGTGGTGGCTGGGCCTGGCTAAAGCTGGAACGGTGAGCGCCACAAGCGCCACCGAACACAACAAAATGGCCGCCCGATTTCTCTTTCGAAGAGTCATAACTTGTAGTCCCCTTTTCATCAAAGCAATGCACTCGGTCCTAATAGAATCAGAGCCGAATGCGTGGTCTAGACGCAGGCAAACAATGGCTAAATCGTGATTTTAGCAAGGTAATCCCATGCAATTATGACGCCGACAACCTGTTAATACGCATGGCAAATAAAATATACGCTTATGTATTATAGGTATATTATTTGAACACATTTTATACAGTGTAAAATAGCTATTATACTTTGTTCGATAGTTGTCACGCGCCTGCAACAAAGTTAAAGTTGCAGTGCAGCAAAGTGACCGGGTTGGAAAAGACCGCGCGGGTCCGTCAGCCCTTACGGCTGAGCAGAAACACCGCCTGTTCGCCAAACAGATTCCAGAACCACCAGGGCGCGTTGAGCCGCAGCGGTGAGCCCCAGGCGTTGAGCGCCACCGCCTTCTCCAGTCTGACCCCGACTTCGGTGCAGAGCTGGCGGAAGTCCTTGATGGTGCAGTGGTGGATGTTGGGGGTGTCGTACCAGCTATAGGGCAGGATATCGGTGCGCGGCATGTGGCCGGCGAACAGCAGCTGCATGCGCACCTGCCAGTGGCCGAAATTCGGAAACGACACGATGGCACGCCGCCCGATGCGCAGCATATGCTCGAGCACGACGCGCGGATGACGCGTGGCCTGCAGCGTCTGCGACAGGATGACGTAATCGAAGGCATCGTCCGGATAGTCGGCGAGGTCGGTATCGGCGTCGCCCTGGATCACGGCCAGCCCCTTGGCCACGCACTCGTTCACACCCTCGCGCGACAGCTCGATGCCGCGGCCGTCGACGCCGCGGCTTTCGCTCAAGAGCCGCAGCAGCTCACCATCGCCGCAACCGACGTCGAGCACCTTGACACCGCGCTCCACCATCTCCGCGACCATCACCAGGTCGATACGGGCGCCGGTCGGCGTACGCGCGATATTGGCGAGGTTAAGACTGCTCATTGTTTCAACTCTTGGCCGCAAAACTTGTGGCAGCAAGCCCGCGCGCCTTGCCGGCGCCGTCGAGGAACCCGCCCACAATGGCGAACAATTCCGGCTCGTCGAGCAGGAAGGCGTCGTGCCCCTTGTCGGTGACGATCTCGGCGAACGATACGCGAGCGCTCGAGGCATTGAGCGCATGCACGATGGCGCGCGATTCCGAGGTCGGGAACAGCCAGTCGCTGGTGAACGAAATCACGCAAAAACGCGTCGGCGTGCCCTTGAACGCATTCGCCAGAACGCCGCCGGCGTCGGCGGCGAGGTCGAAATAGTCCATGGCGCGCGTGAGGTAGAGATACGAATTGGCGTCGAAGCGCTCCACGAACGAGATGCCCTGGTGGCGCAGATAGGATTCCACCTCGAAATCCGCATCGAACGAGAAGGTCGGATTGTCGCGATCCTGGAACTTGCGGCCGAATTTGCGGTGCAGCGCGGCGTCGGACAAATAAGTGATATGCGCGCCCATGCGCGCGACCGCGAGACCGCGGCGCGGATTGCTGCCTTCCAGGTGGTAACGGCCGCCGCGCCATTCCGGATCGGCCATGATCGCCTGCCGGCCGACCTCGTGGAACGCGATATTCTGCGCCGAATGGCGGGTGGCGCAGGCAATCGGCAGTGCGGAGAATACGCGGTTCGGATAGGAGGCGGCCCACTGCAGCACCTGCATGCCGCCCATCGAGCCGCCGGCCACCGAGAACAGCTGCTCGATGCCGAGATGGTCGAGCAGCATGGCCTGCGCGCGCACCATGTCGCGGATGGTGATGACGGGAAATTCCAGGCCCCACGGCTTGCCGGTCGCAGGATTGGTCGAGGACGGGCCAGTGGTGCCCATGCAGGCGCCCATCACGTTCGGACAGATGACGAAATAGCGTTCGGTATCGATCGGCCTGCCGGGACCGACCAGGGTTTCCCACCAGCCCGCCTTCTTGGTGACCGGATGCAGATTGGCCACGTGCTGGTCGCCGGTGAGCGCATGGCACACCAGCACCGCATTGGAGCGGTCAGCGTTGAGCGCGCCGTAGGTCTTGTAGGCGATCTGATAGGGGCTGAGCTCGACGCCGGCGTCGAGCTTGAGCGGCTTGTCGATGCCGAAATGCGCGACCAGCGAGTCGCGCGGAAAATCCGCCTCGCGCGGTGCGTCCGGCGCGTCAAGCGCGCTGCTCCGTGTAGTCTCAGCCATAATACTCTTCGCGCTCCCGGCGCGCCGCCTTTCTGGAAGGTTAACCCTCCCAGACCGCGGGCCGTTTAGGTAGCCAGGGCCATGCTGTCAATGTTTTCTCTTTGATTTCAAGCCCTCAGGCTCTTATCAATGCCGCCATGAGCAAGCCATCCGCAGCACCCGCGCTGGACGATCTTCGCAAGGAGATCGACCGTATCGACGAGTCGATGCACCAGCTCCTGATGGAGCGGGCCGAGATCATCGACCGGCTGATCGCGGTCAAGAAGAGCCAGGAGACCGGCTCCGCGTTCCGCCCGGTGCGCGAGGCGGAGATGATGCGCCGTCTGGTCAAGCGACACAAAGGAATACTGCCGCTCGACACCGTCGAAAGCATCTGGCGCGTCATCATATCGACCTTCACGTACGTCCAGGCGCCGTTTTCCGTGCATGCCGACCTGTCGGCGGGCGACGCCTTGATGCGGGATTCCGCCCGCTTCCATTTCGGCTTCACCGTGCCATTCGTGCCGCATATGGGCGCCGCCGGCGTGGTCGCCGCCGTTTCGGCCTCGAAAGGCGACCTCGGCCTGGTGCCGGCGGTCCCGGTCGCCGGCGCCGGCGCCTGGTGGAGCGCGCTCGAATTCGACGCCGCGCCCAAGATCATCGCACGCCTGCCCTTCGTCGAGCGCGCCGACCACCCGGCCGCCTTGCCGGTTTTCGTGGTGTCACGGGTTGCCGGCGACGCCATGGCGACGGAAGCCGAGGTTTGGAGCATCCGCGTCTCCGGCTGGGGCGCGGGCTCCGCGCAAGCGCTGTCGACGCGGGCCGATTTCATCGCCGTGCCCGACCGCGCCTTCGATGGCGCCGCCTTGCTGGTGACGCTGCCCAAGGGCGTGAGCCTGCAATCGATCAGCGAGGTCCTGGTTAAGGCCGGGGCCACGGTGCGTTCGGCGGCCCTCGTCGGCAGCCACGCAACCCGCTATACGGTTGCCGCCGAGAAGGCTTGACCCTCGACTTTGTCGTGGGCGATCCCCTCCCCATCCCTCCCCTTTTCAAGGGGAGGGAGAGCGTGCCGCACGGTCATCCTCCCCCTGAAAGGGGGAGGAATGAGGTGGGGGTCCGTACCGTGTGATAATTGGAAAGATCTAGAATGACCGCCACCCGTCCGCAACCACGCCCCGGCGTGCTCGATATCGCCCCCTATATCCCGGGCAAGAGCACGGCGCCCGGCGTCGCCAAAGTCTTCAAGCTGTCCTCCAATGAGACACCGCTGGGCGCGAGCGCCAGCACCATCGCCGCCTATCGCGCGGTGGCTGAGCACCTGGAGGACTATCCGGACGGTTCGGTCTCCGAGTTGCGCGAGGCGATCGGGGCGGTGTTCGGACTCGACCCGGCGCGCATTGTGTGCGGCGCCGGCTCCGACGATCTGCTCAATCTGCTGGCGCGCGCCTATCTTGCCGACGGCGACGAGGCGATCCACACCACCCACGGCTTCCTGGTCTACCCGATCGCCACGCTCGGCACCGGCGCCAAGCCGGTGGTCGCGCCGGAGAAGAATTACACCGCCGATGTCGACGCGATCCTGGCTTGCGTGAGCCAGAAGACCAAGCTTGTCTTCCTGGCCAATCCGAACAACCCGACCGGAACCTACATTCCGTTCGACGAGGTCAAGCGCCTGCACCAGGGCTTGCCGCCGCATGTGCTGCTGATCCTCGATGCCGCCTATGCGGAATACGTTCAGCGCAATGACTACGAGGCCGGCATCGAACTGGTGGCCACCTCGGAAAACGTCGTGATGTGCCGCACCTTCTCGAAGATCTACGGGCTGGCCGCGCTGCGGCTCGGCTGGATGTATGGCCCCGCGCATGTGGTGGATGCGGTCAACCGCATTCGCGGACCGTTCAACGTCAATGCCGCGGCGATCGCGGCCGGCATTGCCGCGATCCGCGACAACGAGCATGTCGAGCGCTCGCGCGCGCATAACTCGCGCTGGCTCGCCTGGCTCACCGAGGAAATCGGCAAGCTCGGCCTGACGGTCACGCCGAGCGTGGGGAATTTCGTGCTGATCCATTTCCCGCAAACCAATGGCCGCACCGCCAAGGAGGCCGACGCCTTCCTCACCAAGCGCGGGCTGATCCTGCGCCAGGTCGGCGGCTACAAGCTGCCGAATGCTTTGAGGATGAGCGTGGGCACCGAAGAGGCCAATCGTCTGGTGGTGCAGGCACTCAGCGACTTCCTGGGGAAGACGGCTTGAACAAACCGGCCACCCTGTTCAACCGGGTAGCGCTGATCGGCGTCGGGCTGATCGGCTCCTCGATCGCGCGCGCCGCGCGCGCGCAAGGCGCGGCAGGCTCGATCGTAGCCACCGCGCGCTCGCCGCAAACGCGCCGCCGCGTGGCCGAGCTCGGGCTGGCCGATCAGGTGGTGGAGAGCAATGCCGCCGCGGTTGAGGGGGCCGATCTGGTCATCGTCAGCATTCCGGTCGGCGCCTGCGGCGCGGTGGCCGCGGAAATCGGCCCGCATCTTTCCCCCGGCGCGATCGTCTCCGATGTGGGCTCGGTCAAAGGCTCCGTTATTCGCGACATGGCCCCGCATCTGCCCAAGACCGTGCATTTCGTGCCCGCGCATCCGGTGGCCGGCACCGAATATTCCGGCCCCGACGCGGGCTTTGCCGAATTGTTCGTGAACCGCTGGTGCATCCTGACGCCGCCCGAGGGCACCGACCCGAAAGCGGTGGACAGACTCGCCTCGTTCTGGCGCCTGCTCGGCGCCAATGTGGACACCATGACGCCCGATCACCACGATCTGGTGCTGGCCGTCACCAGCCATCTGCCGCATCTGATCGCCTACACCATCGTCGGCACCGCCGACGAGTTGCAGACCGTGACGCGCTCGGAAGTGCTCAAGTTCTCCGCCGGCGGCTTCCGCGACTTCACCCGCATCGCGGCCTCCGACCCGACCATGTGGCGCGACGTGTTCCTCGCCAACAAGGACGCGGTGCTGGAAATGCTCGGGCGGTTCAACGAGGACGTCGCGGCGCTGACCAAGGCGATCCGGCGCGGCGACGGCGATACGCTGTTCCAGCATTTCGCGCGCACGCGCGCTATCCGCAAAGGCATCGTCGACATTGGCCAGGATTCAGCCACGCCGGATTTCGGCCGCCCGCATCCCGACCTGCCGCATGAGCCGCTGCCGAAGCCTTACGGCAGCGAGGACTAGAATAGCGCCGGCGCGTTGCCGATCGGGATCGGTCCCAGAAAAATCCTGCCATCATCGAAGCGCAGCGGCAAAGCGACCGCGCGCTTGCCTTCGAGCGTCGTCTGTTCGCCCAGCAGATTGATGCCGGTCGCGATATTGGCGCCGGCCTGCTGGCGCGCGACATTGCCGAGGCCGGGGAGCAAGCGATCGAGCGCTCCCGATAGCTTGTCCACGGTCGGCGAGGCCTGCACCATCCGCTGCGCGTCGATCGAATTGAGAAACGACTCGATCCCGGCGACGGTGACGCGCAATTGGCCTTCCAGCCGGCCGCTCGGATTGAGCGACAGACTGCCGCTGCCGACCGCGATGGTCTCGCCCTGCTGCAGGCGCGCCTGTGTGATGTCGATCTGCCCGCCGGCCGCCTGCAACTCGCGGAAGCGCACCGGCCACGGCTTGGGGGCGAAATCGTTCAAGCCGCGCAGCACCCCGGTAATGTCGGCATCGACCGGCGTCTCGGCGGCCGGATGCAAGCCCGGCGCGGATGTCTGGGCGAGCTGCAAAGCGATCTGGATCACCGGTTTGTTGGCGGCGGAGCCCTCGACGATACGGCCGTGGATTTCGATGTGCTTGGCGACCAGCAGGTGCTGCGGGTTGCCATTGCTGACGCGGTCGACCACCGGGCGGTCGAACACCAGCGACACGCGCTCCGGCGCCGCCGGCGTGCCGCGCACGCTTGAGCGGGCGAGCTTCCAGTTGACCACGATGTTCGGCGCTTGCCCGAGATCGGCAATGGTGAGCGGCCCATGAAATTCGCTGATCAGCAAGGTGGGCTGATAGATCTGCGCGGCGATCAGGATGCCGCTGGATTTGATCTCGACCGGCGGCTGGTTGCTGCGCAACAGCGCCGACGCACGGTTGCAGTTCACCTCGATGCGGAACGGGTAGCCGCCGATGGTCTGCGTGCCGCAGGTGAAGTCGCGGCCGGACTTGGCTTCGCGCGCGCGCCAGCCCTCGAGGGTGGCTTCCGCCTTGCCGGAGGCATAGTGCCAGAGCCAGCTCCAGCCGCCGAACAGGACGGCGAACAAAATCAGCAGCGTGAGGTAGCGCCAGTTGCGTCGGCGTCCAATGCGGTCTGTGGCCATGAGGGGTTTAACACCTGCCGAATGCGGCGTTTCTAGGCCGCAGCCTGGGCCTTTGGGCTTCGAACGGGTTGCTTAGCGGCATTCGGCCTGATACGCGAGCGCTAGTCGCCGGGCCCTGTCAACGACGCGGTCTATTTCCAAAACACCATGAACACCAAAATCGACCAAAGCGGCGAAGACCTGTGGGTTTTCGGCTACGGATCGCTGATGTGGCGGCCGGGATTCGCCTTCCGGGAGCGGCGCAATGCCCGCCTGGTCGGCGCCCACCGGGCGCTCTGCGTCTATTCCTTCGTGCATCGCGGCACGCCCGACCGGCCCGGCCTGGTGCTCGGCCTCGACCGCGGCGGCAATTGCCGCGGCACCGCCTACCGGGTGGCCGCCGCCAAGCGCACCGAGACGATCGACTATCTGCGCGCGCGCGAGCAGGTCACCATGGTCTATCGCGAGACTTGGCGGCGGGTCTGGCTCGACGACGACCCGCAGCAAAGCGTTCATGCGCTTTGCTACATGGTGGACCGCGGCCACCGGCAATATGCCGGCCGCCTCAGCCTGGCCGAGCAGCTGCATTACATCCGCCAGGGTCACGGACGCTCGGGCGCCTGCCGCGACTATGTGCTGGCGGCGGTGAAGGAGCTGGAGGCGCTCGGTTGCCGCGACGCCGAGTTGCACAGGCTGGGCGAGCGGCTCAAAGGCGTGCACGAGTCGGCCAAGGATTGAACCGCCTCGACGACCGGTGTCGGCCGAATTATCATCGGCCTTGGCGTTATAACCGCTAGGGGGCCACGATGCGTCGTCTGCTGCCGCTGGCCGCGATGTTGCTGTTCACTGCGTGGGCGACCTCGCCGGCAATCTCCGCCGACGACAAGGATCGCGTGATCTGCTTCTCGCTCGGCAGCGAGAACTACAAGGATGCGAACAAATTCGATCCCGGGCTGAATGCCTGCACCCGCATGATCAATTCCGGACGCTTCAAGGACAAGGCGCTGGCGGCGATCTATCGCGCGCGCGGCAGCTGGAAGCAGAAGAAGGGCGAGCTGGACGCCGCGCTCGCCGACTATGGCATCTCGATCCGCATCGAACCGGACAACGTCGAAAGCTACGACTACCGCGCCGACGTCTATCAGCAGCAGGGCGAGTTCGACCGCGCGATCGAGGACTACAACCGATCTTCGCGCATCGATCCGACCTATGCGGCGGCCTATTACAGCCGCGGACTGATCTACGAGAAGAAAGGCGACATCGCCCAGGCGCGCGCCGAATACAATTCGGCCCTTGCCGTGCCGACCGTCAACCGCATCGCGCAATGGGCGCAGAACAATGCGCGGGCGCGGCTGAAGGCGCTGGCGGAAGACACCCAGAAATAACCGCGACCGTCAGCGTGCGGCTTTCGCCTTCGGCTTGCGCTTGGCTTTCGCTTTCGGCTTGGCCTTCGTCTTGGTTCTGGTTTCAGCTTCTGCAATCAAGCGTGCCGTCGCCGTCTCGATGTCGTGTTGCAGCCGCTTGAAAAAGACATCCTTCGCGAGGCCCGGCGGAATCGGGTCGAGAAACTCCAGCACGACCGTTCCCGGCCGCATGCGAATCGAGCGGCGCGGCCAGAACAGGCCGGAATTGAGCGCGACCGGAACGCAGGGCACGCCCTCCGTGGCGTAAAGATGGGCGACGCCGAACTTGTAGCGCGGCTCGGCGCCGGCCGGCCGCCGCGTGCCCTCCGGGAAAATGAGGAGCTGGCGCCCTTCGGCAAGCTCGATGCGCGCACGCTCGGCCATGGCGATGAGCGCCTGCGATCCGCCGCCGCGATCGACCGGGATCATGCGGCCCTTGATGGTGAGCCAGCCGAAGATCGGGATCCACTGCAATTCGCGCTTGAGGATGAACACCGGATTGCCGAACAGCGGCACCAGCGAAAAAGTTTCCCAGGCCGACTGGTGCTTGACGGCGACGATGGCCGCGCCTTGCGGAATATTGTCGCGGCCACGTACCTCGTAATCGATGCCGGCGACGAGGCGCAGCAGCGCCAGGTTGGTTCGACCCCATGACCGCGCCACCGCGATGATCGCACGATAGGGCATGAAGAAGGTCGGCAGCCCAATCAGCAGATGGAGCACGGTGTTCAGATAGAACAGCACGTTGAAAGCGATCGAACGAACGAGTGTCAGCACGGGTGCTCCTTCACGCGGCGGTGTCGGGATCGAGTTGCATGCGCGTGAGCGCGAACAGGTATTTCAGATATTCCGCGGCCAGGAAACGCGCGGTGTCGAAGTTCGACCACCAGGGTTCGGCCTTCACCTTCTCGGAGATCACCGGGAACGCAATCAAGGCGGCGTCGGGAAGCTGATGCGCGAGTTCGGCCATGGCGCGCGGCATATGCCAGTTCGAGGTCACCACGATCAGCGAGTTGAAATTATGCTGGCGCGCCCAACGTTTGGTTTCCAGCGCGTTGCCCAAGGTGTTGAGCGCCGACTTGTCGAGGTCGATGCAGCAGGTGAAGAACTTGGAATAGAGCGGCGTCAGCCGCGCGATCTCGCGCGCGCTGGTGGCGCGGTGCACGCCGGTGATCAGCAGCCGTTTGCCGCGCTCCGCCGCCAGCAATTCGATCGCGTCCGGAATGCGCGAGGCGGCACCGGTCAGCACCACGATGCCGTCGGCCTTGCGGTCCTTCGACACGTCCTCGACCGGGATAGTCCAGGCGAACCAGATGAACCCAGCCGCCAGCAGCAGCGATCCGACCACGCCGATGAACATGGTGACGAAGCCGATCCAGCGGGCGAAGCCTTCGAACATCAGTCAATCGCCTCCAGCGTCCGGTTGACCGTTTGCCGCGACGTGATCGCCGTCACCGCCGCGATCAGCACGACTTGTCCGAGCACCGCGATATAGCCGGCGACGCCGATCGAGAACGACCCGAACAGCGCCGCGGTCTGGTCGCCCCCGGCCGTGCCGATAAACCACTGGCTGATCGCACTGGCCAGCGCGAACAGCACGATGGCCGCGCCGCCGCCGATGGCGCCGCCTTCCAGGCCGAGCATGAGAAAATGGCGCTGGAAATGGCCGGCGATGAAGCCGTTCTTGGCGCCGACGAAATGCAGCACCTCGATCACCGTCTTGTTGGTCGCCATCGCACCCCTTGTGGCAAATGTGACCGACAGAACCGTGGCGGCGATCATCAATATCAGAATGCCGACGCCGGCGGCGACCGCGGTTCCGGCCATGGCGCGCATGCGGTCGATCCAGCCGCGGTGATCGTCGAGCGTGGCGCCCGGCACCTGCTCGGCCAGCATGCGCCGCAACTGCGGAATGTCGGGCGCGGCGCCGGGCGCGATCTTGACCACGATCAGGCGCGGCACCGGCAGCGTGTCGAGCGACAGGCCGCTGCCGAGCCACGGTTCGAGCAGCTTGGTCGATTCATCCTTCGAGAAGGCGCGCACCTCGCCGATGCCGGGGAACGCGCGGGTCACCGTCGCCGCCTTGTCGACGGTGGCGTCGATATCGCGTCCGGGCGCCGGGATCACCTGGATGGTGACTTCGCGCGCCACGTCCGACTGCCATTCGCTCGCCGCCCCGCTCACCAGAATCACCGCGCCGGTGGTGAGCGAGGCCAGGAACGTCATGATGGCGACCACCGCGACCAGCGCGCGCCCGGAGATCGATTGGCGCGGCACCAGCGGCGTATCGAAGCGCGGCAGCGCCCCGCCCGGCATGCGCGGCGACGCCGTCAAATCGTCTTGGTTTGTTTCTGTCATCATATGTTCTTTTACTTGCGCATGATCTTATCCGAAAACCGGTACCCACTTTTCGGGATCATGCGCTAGTCGTAAATATGCAGCCGGCCGTCATGCAGCACCAGCCGGCGCGCATCGTACTGGTCCATCAGCGCGATGTCGTGGGTGGCGATCACCACCGAGGTGCCCGACTTGTTGAGCTCGATGAACAACCGCAGCAGCCGCTGCGCCAATGTCGGATCGACATTGCCGGTCGGCTCGTCGGCGAGCAGCAATTGCGGCCGCGCGATCACCGCGCGCGCGATGGCCGCGCGCTGCTTCTCGCCGCCCGAGAGCACCGGCGGCAGCGCCCACATGCGCTCGCCGAGATCGACCCAACGCAACAGCTCGATCACCTCGTCGCGGTAGCTGTCCTCGGGCCGCCCCATCACGCGCAGCGGCAGCGCGACGTTCTCGTAAGTGGTCATGTGGTCGAGCAGGCGGAAATCCTGGAACACGATGCCGATGCGCCGGCGCAACGTCGCCACCGCGTCGCGCGACAGCGTCGCCACGTCGTGGCCGAACTGGGTGATCAGCCCGCGCGTCGGCTTGAGCGAGAGAAACAGCAGGCGCAGCAGCGAGGTCTTGCCGGCGCCGGACGGCCCGGTCAGGAACTGGAAGGAATGCGGCTCGATGCGGAACGTGAGGTCGCGCAGGACCTCCGGCCCGAGGCCGTAGCGCAAGCCGACATTCTCGAATCGGACCACGCCCCTCTCCGATCAATCCCGTTTGAGGCCCCCTGCCGCGACCCCAGGTGCCCAAAGATCGCGTGCCCCCTCAAAGCCGTCCAGGGGCCCCCGCATAGGCCGGAAACTGCGCTTTTACAGGATTATCACGGCGCCGCCAGAGCTGCTGGAGCGGAAATCCGCTGTTTTCGCCCCACCCCCGAGCCGGCCATGGTTTCCGGTCCATTAACGGACGGCTGGTAGGTTTTCCGCGACCCAAATGCCACAAATGCCATGTTGATTGTCTGTCCGAGCTGCGCCACGTCCTACATGATCGACCCGGCCTCAGTCGGACCGGGCGGCCGCACCGTGCGTTGCGCGCGCTGCAAGACCACCTGGTTCGCCGGCGGGCCGAAATCCGCCCCCGAAGTGACCGCCTTCGTCGACGGCGTGATCAGGGAAGCCGAAACGCAGTCGGCCGGCGCCCCGGGATCGGCATCCCATTCCGCCGATGCCGCAGCCGACAACGCGCCGCGGGCGGCCGACAATTTTGCCGGCGAGCCGTCCGAACCCTTGCCGGAACCGCCCTTCGTCGCGCCTAAGCCAGAACCGGCACCGCCGGTCGAGCAGGCCCCGCACCACACCGACCTCGTGCCGCGCGACCCCATCGCGCCGGAACCGGTCGCCATCACCGATTCGCCGTCGCTGGTGCCGCCGATCGAACACGCGGCCACGCCGGCGGCGGCCCATGCCGAAATCGACCACGACGAGATCGAAACTTTCGCCGCGCGCCGCCAGCGCTTGAAGGCGCGCCGCCTGCAGGCGCGCAAGTCGTCGCGCTGGACCGCGCTCATACTTTTGCTGTTCGCCTTCAACGTGGCGCTGGTCGGCGCGCGCCACGAGGTGGTGCGCTATTTGCCGCAGACCGCTTCGCTGTTCGCCGCGATCGGCCTGCCGGTCAATCTGCGCAACCTGAAATTCGACAACGTGCGGATTTCCAAGGAAGGGCAGGACGGCGTCAGCATCCTGATCATCGAAGGCAGCATCGTGAGCACCGCCAGCAAGCCGACCGAGGTGCCGCGCCTGCGCTTCGCCGCGCGCAACGCCACCGGGCAGGAAGTCTACACCTGGACCGCGCAGCCGAGCCGCAGCATTCTCGATGCCGGCGAACGCCTCGACTTCAGCAGCCGTCTGCCCTCGCCGCCGGCCGAGGCCAGCGACATCATGGTGCGCTTCTTCAATTCCCAGGACGCGGTCGCCGGAGCGAAGTAATGGCAAAAATTCTGATTGCCGAAGACGACGACGCCGTTCGCAGCCTCGTGCTGCGCGCGCTCGGCGAGGACGGCCATGACTTGACCGCGACCGCCGACGGCGTCGCCGCGCTCGAAGCGCTCGACCGGCACAACGGCGATTTCGACCTGCTGCTGACCGACGTTAAAATGCCGACCATGGACGGCATCGCGCTGGCGCTGGCCGCCGGACGCGGACATCCGGAAGTCGCGATCATGTTGATGACCGGCTTCGCCGACCAGCGCGAGCGAGCGCGCGGGCTGGACGCGCTGGTGCATGACGTGATCTTCAAGCCGTTCTCGGTCGAGCAGATCAAGGGCGCCGTGCGCGAGGCGCTGGTGCAGCGGTAGCGCTGCCACGTTTTCCGATTCGATTTTCAAACAGCCCGCCTTCGCTGCGCTTCGGCGCGGCAAGCCGCGCGGACATGCGTCATCGCCCGTATTCTTGGCGGCGCCGGGTACGCCGTAACCTTTCTTCGTCCCCCTCAAACATGAGGGGATGGCGCGCCGATCGGCGCAACCTTAACAGAGCACGCACCGTTGCCGGTAACGTGCGGGCGCCTCTCGGCGCGCCACCCGGACAACGTGTCCGGGCTTATTTGCGGCGGTTCTCCTTACGGCACCGGTCCGCGCTTTCAGGCGAGCAACCGGGCCCCACCTGTCAGCGAGCTCCTCGCGGCCGGTCTTAATGCCGGCGGGCGGAGGCCGGCGCCGCCCGGGGACTTGGGGGGTGCGTTCATCCCCCGCCCGCAGGCGCCGCATCCTGCTCCACCATCCGACGCCTCATGACAGCGCCCTCAATTGAGCAGGACGCGATCAATATAAGGGCGCCGGAAGGGGGGAGGATAACTTTTTTTCAGAGGCAATTTTTGTAAGTGGCGCTCGCGCTTAGCTGTCGGATAAGTTTTTTTGCGTTTTTTCACACCGCTCCATTCTCTGCTTATGGCTCGAGATGCCGTCATTCCTCGTCATGGCCGGGGTATCTTTGCTCCCGGCCGCGGCGCGGGCCGAGGCGGCTGAAGCTAGCGGCGTCGTGGCCGATCTCCAGCGCCGCCATATCGAGCAGATAGGCGGCGATGGTCAGCCCGGCACTGTCAGCGCGTTGCGCGAGCGCCAGCGCCTGGCAGCAGATGTCGTGCCGCACGTCCGCCTTGGACAGCTCGGAAATTGGCGGTCTGACGAGGAACGGCTTGGACCCCATCGGTTTTCCCCATGGCTGCGCCATGCTGCGCGGGCGCTGCGGCGCCCGGGCGCAATGTGGTAGCTTTCGTCGCGAGGGGATTCTCGAATCCGCCCTGCAACGTTGGATAGAGCGACGCGAAGGTTGAAACTACCCTATTGGATATTTACAGTAGATGCAACCAAATTTTACACTTGCGGACCTTCGGATGTTCGCCGAACGCATTTTGGAAAAATTTCCGGGCGAGAGCGGCGCGTCGCGTCTGCAACAGGCCGGGCTGTTTCTGCTGATCTATGTGCTGCAAGACGGCAAAGAGCCGGTGACCGTCAGCCGGCTGAAAAAACTCACCGGTCAATCGGATTCAGGGCTTAACAGGCAATTGAACAAGCTCATTAGGATTGGGATTATCGAAAAGACGCAAATTCTCAACAAGCAAGGTCGCGGCCGCGCCTTTCATCTCTCGATCAAGGACAGCGCCAAGGCGCGGCGGCTTGTCAAAGCCATCGACCAAGGCGGCAGCAAGAAGAAGCGGACTTGATCGGCCTCATGGTTCGATACGCGTCGCTAACGCGACGCTCTTCACCGTGAGCCGCGAGAGGCTACCGCGTATGGCTCAAAAATCTTTCAGCAGCCGCTCGATGTAATCGAGCTCGAGCTGCGGGCGGAAGCCTTCGCCGAAGCGCTTGCGCAGCTCTTCCAGAATGCGGCGCGCGCGTTGCGCGTCGATCTCGCCCGGCACTTTCACCGTGACATCGTCGCCATAGTCACGCCCGCGCAGCGGCCGGCCGAGCGGATCGGTGTCCTGGTCGGCGCGCTGGCGGCCGTTGCGGCCCGGCTGGCCGGGACCCTGGCCCATCATGCCGTTCTGCTGCATCTGCTGCGCCAGCCCTTGCGCGCCCTTGCGCATGGCCTCCAGCGCGCGGCCTTGGCTGCCGACCGCGCCGTCGGCATCGCCCTCGCCGAGCTGACCCTCGGCCTGGCCCATGGCGTCGCCGGCCTCGCCAAGTTGGCCCATCCCGTTCTCGCCCTGGCCCTTCTCGCCTTGGCCTTTCTGGCCTTGGCCGGGATTGCCGAGGCCGCGCTGGCGCAATTGCTCCAGCAGCTTGTTGAGGCGGTCTTTCAGGCCCTGCTGATCCTGGCGCAGATCGCCGAACTGCTGCCGGCCTTGTTGCCCTTGTTGGCCGCGCTGGCGGTCGCGCCGCTGGTCATTCCGTTGGTCTTGGCCCTGCTTGAAGGTCTTGTCGCGCAACTGCTGCTGCTTGCGGATCATGTCGCCGAGCTCGTCGAGCGCCGACATCATGTCGTCGTCGCCATCTTCGCCCTGCGCGCCCGGCCGCGCCATCTGCAGATTTTCGAGCATCGACTGCAGCTGATCGAGCAGCTGGCGCGCGGCGTCCTTGTTGCCGGAGCGGGCGAGCGCTTCCAGCCGGTCGAGCATGCTCTTTAAATCCTGCTGGCTGAGCGTGCGGGTATTGCGGTCGAGCGGGCGCGCCAGTTGCTGCGGATTCTTGCGCATCTCCTCGGCCAGCGCCTGCAGGAACTTGTCCATCGCCGCGCGCAGCTGCTCCATCAATTTCTTGATCTCTTCGTCGCTGGCGCCGCGTTCGAGCGCCTGGCGTAGCGCGTCCTGCGCCTGGCGCAGCGCCAGTTCGGCCTGGCTGACATTGCCGTCCTCGATTTGCAGCGCCATGTCCCACATGCGCGCTACCATCTCGCGCAGCGCGTCGTCGGATTTGGCGTTGGCGAGGCCGTAATAGATCGAGCGCAGGCCGAGATAGACGGCAAGCTCGGGCGTGAAGCGTTCCGGCGCGATAGTGAGCGCCTCGAGGGCATCGAGCACCAGCACCCGCGCTTCGGCATCGAGCGCCAAAGTGCGGCGCTGCTCGATCAGCGCGCGCGCGATCGGCTTGACGAAAATGCGTTGCGGGAGCTGCACGTCGCGCGGCTCGCTGCGGCCTTCGTTGCCGGCCTCGTCGCGCGCGATCAGCGTCATGGCGACCTCGGCGCCGGCCCAGGCATGCTCGGTGAGGTCGCGCGTGGTCTGCGCCGCGCCGCTGCGGGTGCGCGCCTGCGGCAGCGTGAGGGCATAATCGGGCGCATTGAACAGCGGGCGCGGCGGCTTGCCGGTCGCGGCCTGCTCCTTGAGCGCGAAGCTGGCCTTGGCCTCGACCACGCCGTAGTCGTCGTCCATCTTGTAGTCGAGCCGCAGCGCGCCGCGCGCCTGCCGCTCGGGATCCTTGATCAGCTCGATGGTCGGCGGCCGGTCGGCAATGGCGATGAAATTCCAGGTGAGATCGCTGCCGCCGATGCCATGCACGGCGGCGGAGCCGTCGGTCTTGATCACCAGGCGGCGTTCCTCGGTGCCCGCCGGCAGCGCACCGCCGGCACCCGCATTCGCATTCGGGACAGCATCCTCGAGGCCGCCCTTGGCGACGATATCGAAGCGCACCTTGCCGGTGGAGCGGATCACCAGCTGACTGCCGGTCGGCACCGCCACCGGCGCCGCGCTATGCGCGGTTTCGCCCGGGCGCAGGCCCGGCAACATCACCGGCGGACGGCCGGTATAGACCGGCGGCGTGACCCAGGCATCGATGCGGAAATTGGCCGGCGCCACCACGCCCTGCCAGTCGAAGGCG
Organism: Hyphomicrobiales bacterium; assembly: GCA_016185205.1. Lineage (GTDB taxonomy): Bacteria > Pseudomonadota > Alphaproteobacteria > Rhizobiales > Xanthobacteraceae > Pseudolabrys. The sequence goes on from JACPOA010000035.1 coordinate 23,810, forward strand.
GCGCCGATGCGTTTGATACGCTCGCCGCCGGCGGCAAAGAAGGTCGCCACCACCAAGATCAGCGTGAGCGCGCGCAGCGCCATCGGATCGCGCAACGACAGCCTCGGCTGCGGCCAGCCGGCCTTGAGTTTGCTTGCCGACAGCAACGCGCGTTCGATATGCGCGCGCCAGAGCGCCTGCGTGACCGGATCGTTCCGGTTGGCGGCGATCTCGTCGGCGATGGCCGTGGCCGGCCGGTGCGTCTCGCCGCTGCCGCGGTCGAGCCGGCGCAGGCCGTCAGATTCACTGGGCAGCCGCAGCAGCACCAGCGGTATCGCGGCCGCCCCGGCGATGACGAAGAAAACGATCAACCCGATCGCGCGCGCCAACGGCGGCAGCGCGATCCACAAGCCGGCCCAGGACAGCGCCAGGAACAGGCCGAACGCGGTCGCCAGCATGGCGAGCGCCGGCCACAGCCGCTCCCACAGCAGGCTGCCGCGCGCGCGCTTGAGCGCCCGCGCGAGCAGCGCCCGCCTCGGCTGCCCGCGATACTGTTGGTGTTCGTCCAAACCGTCCAAAAGCCGCTCCGCCGCTTGAGGCGCTCAGGAGAATCTACCGTTAAACCAGGCTAACACGCAGGCAATTCTCAGGCCATTCACGGGTTAATGAGCTAGAGCCAATCCGGGAGCGAATCGAGCGCAATCAATTGGTCAACTTCAAGGCGGGGGCGGACCAGCGCCCATTCCGCGTCCTTCACCAGCACTTCCGGCACTAGCGGGCGAGTGTTGTAGGTGCCGGCCTGCACCGCGCCATAGGCGCCCGCCGACATGACCGCGAGCAAGGCGCCGCCCGCCGGTTCCGCCAGATCGCGGTCGCGGGCCAGGAAATCGCCGCTTTCGCAGACCGGCCCCACCACATCGGCGCGGATGCGGCGGGCCGCGGCCTGCGGCTCCGCCACCGGCCAGATCTCGTGATGCGCGTCGTACAAAGTCGGCCGGATCAGGTCGTTCATCGCCGCATCGACCACCACGAAGTTCTTGGCCTCGCCGTGCTTCACGAACAGCACGCGCGTCACCAGGATACCGGCATTGCCGACGATCAGCCGGCCGGGCTCGAAGATCAGCCGGCAATCGAGATCGCGCGTGGCGCGCTTGACCACTTCTGCATATTGTTCGGGATGCGGCGGCGGCTCGTTGTCGTCGCGATAGGGAATGCCGAGGCCGCCGCCGAGATCGATATGCGCGATCGTATGGCCGTCGGCGCGTAAGCTGCGCACGAAGTCGGCGAGCAGCGCGAAGGCATTGCCGAACGGATCGAGATCGGTGATCTGGCTGCCGATATGCATGTCGACGCCGGCGACCTTGAGGCCGGGCAGCGAGGCTGCGTGCGCGTAGACTTCGCGCGCGCGGCTGATCGGGATGCCGAACTTGTTCTCGGCCTTGCCGGTGGCGATCTTGTGATGGGTCTTGGCGTCGATATCGGGATTGACGCGCACCGAGATATGCGCGCTGCGGCCCTTCGAAACCGCGATCGCGGACAGCAGCTCGAGCTCGGGCTCGGACTCGACATTGATGCAGAGGATGCCCTCGTCGACCGCTACGCTAAGTTCGCGCGCGGTCTTGCCCAGCCCCGAGAACATGATCTTGTCGGCGGGGATGCCGGCCGTGCGCGCGCGCTTGAGCTCGCCTTCCGACACCACGTCGGCGCCGGCGCCTAACCGTCCGAGCGTCTTGATCACCGCCTGGTTGGAATTTGCCTTCATGGCGTAGCAGACCAGCGCGTTCACGTCGGCGAAGGCGCCGGCGAACACCTGATAGTGCCGCGTGAGCGTGGCGGTCGAATAGCAATAGAACGGCGTGCCGACGCTGGCTGCGAGCGTATCGAGGTTCACCGCCTCGGCGTGCAGCACGCCGTTGCGATAGGCAAAGTGGTGCATGACACGCTCAGTTGAGCAGAACGTCGAGAGGAATTCGTTTCTTGGGACCCGGAGGCGCGATCGCCCTGCCGCTGGAGTCGACGCCGGCGTTGCCGTCTCGTGCCTCGCCGCCGATCGGCGTCGCGGTGCGGGTACTCATCGGGCCGGGCATGGCGGCCTGCGGTTCGCTTTGCAGCGAAGTGCCCGGCGGCGCATCGAGCGGACCCTTGCGGCCGCACGCGGCCAGACCGAGCGACGCGGCCAGCGCGCCGATCAGGGCCAGACGAAGAAACGGGCGGTCGAGAAAACGGTTCAAGCGGCGTATTCCTTGTGTTGGCGGCAGCATAGCAAACCAGGCAATCAAGGCCAAACCTGGCTGGATCAAAGTCAGGATTTCTCTTTTTCCAGCTTTCTCAGCCACTTCTTCGCCTGCGCACGCACGTTTTTGGGCGCGGTGCCGCCGAAACTAGCCCTGCTCTTCACCGAGCGGTCGACCGACAGCACGCTAAACACATCCTCGCCGATGCGCGGCTCGATCTCGCGCATGGCGGAAAGCGGCAGGCGATGCAGGGCAACGCCCGTCTCCGCCGCCTTGGCGACGATGCGGCCGGTGATGTGGTGCGCCTCGCGGAACGGGATATTCAAGCTGCGCACCAGCCAGTCGGCGAGATCGGTGGCGGTGGCGTAGCCTTCGCCGGCGGCCTTCTTCATGCGCGCCGCATCGGGCTCGAGATCGGCCACCATGCCGGCCATGGCCGCGATCGACAGCGCAAGCGCACCGAGCGCGTCCATGGCGCCCTCCTTGTCCTCCTGCATGTCCTTGGCATAGGCGAGCGGCAGGCCCTTCATCACGATCAGCAGCGCGTTGAGCGCGCCGATGACGCGGCCGGCCTTGGCGCGCACCAGCTCGGCGGCATCCGGGTTGCGCTTCTGCGGCATGATCGAGGAGCCGGTGGTGAACTTGTCCGACAGCTTCATCAGGCCGGTGAGCGGCGAGGTCCAGATCACGATCTCCTCGGCCAGCCGCGACAGGTGCACGGAAGCGATCGAAGCCGCGGAGAGCGTCTCCAGCGCGAAGTCGCGGTCGGACACCGCATCGAGCGAATTGGCCATCGGCCGGTCGAACCGAAGAGCCTTCGCCGACATTTCCCGATCAATGGGAAACGACGTGCCGGCCAGCGCCGCCGCGCCGAGCGGAGATTCGTTGAGCCGCCTGCGCGCATCGGCAAAGCGGCCGCGGTCGCGCGCCATCATCTCGACATAGGCCATCAGATGATGGCCGAAGGTCACCGGCTGCGCGGTCTGCAGATGGGTGAGACCCGGCATCACCGTGCCGGCGTGCGCCAGTGCCTTCTCGGCCAGCGCGCGCTGGAAACCGGCGAGCGCCGCGTCGAGCGCGTCGACGGTGTCGCGCATCCACAGCCGGAAATCGGTCGCCACCTGATCGTTGCGCGAGCGCGCGGTATGCAGCCGGCCGGAAGCCTCTCCGATCAATTCCGAGAGCCGGCTCTCCACGTTCATGTGGATGTCTTCCAGCGCCCGCTTGAAGGAGAACTTGCCGGCCTCGATCTCTGACAGAATCGTGTCTAGACCGTGCGCGATCTTTTTCGCATCGTCGGCCGTAATGATGCCTTGCTTGGCCAGCATGTCGGCATGGGCCTTGGACGCGGCAATGTCCTGGCGGTAGAGATGCCGGTCGAAATCGATGGAGGCGTTAATCTCCTCCATGATGGCGCCGGGACCGGAGGCAAACCGCCCGCCCCACATTTTGTTGTTGCTCATGGCCTAAGTACCGAGGTTTCGCCGCTCATGCCCGAACGTCCATCGTCCAGCGTCGCCAAAAAGCGCCAAGCCCCTTCAAGACTTGCCTATTCGAGACTTGCCATGGTCCTGGCGGGTGGCGTCGCCGGCGTGCTGGTCGGACTGGCCGGGGTATACGGGATTGCGACCCTGGGAAGCAATGCGGGCGGCGACACAGCTTGCCGGCCGGCGGTCGAACTGGCCAAGAAAGTCGCCCCCTTCGCGCGCGGCGAGGTCGCCGCGGTCAACGTCGCCAAAAGCCCGCTCAAGCTGCCTGCGCTTGCCTTCCAGGACGCCCAGGGCAAGCCGCTCACCCTCGAGCATTGGCGCGGGCGCACCGTGCTGCTCAACCTGTGGGCCACCTGGTGCGTGCCCTGCCGCAAGGAAATGCCGGCGCTCGATGCCTTGCAGCAACGTCTGGGCGGCCCCGGCTTCGAGGTGGTGGCGGTCAATATCGACACCCGCGATCCCGACAAGCCGAAGGCCTGGCTCAACGAGGTCGGCGTCGCCAAGCTCGCCTATTACGCCGATCCAAGCGCCAAGACGTTCCAGGACCTTAAAAGCGTCGGCCGCGCCTTCGGCATGCCGACCACGCTGCTGATCGATCCCACCGGCTGCGAGATCGGCACCATCGCGGGCCCGGCGGAATGGGCGAGCGACGACGCCATCAAGCTGATCCAGGCGGCGCTGGGCAAAAACTAAAGCCCGCGGTTCCTCTTCACGTTTTCGCTAGCGCGAGGCCTTCGACTTGACTCTCTCTGCCTCGCCTTTATACTTAACCATATGGTTTACTATTCGACCGAACCGCTCGACCGCACCTTCGCCGCGCTGGCCGATCCGACCCGGCGCGCTTTGCTGGCGCGCCTGAGCGAGACCGACAGCGTGTCGGTCAGCGAACTGGCCAAGCCATTCGCGATGTCGTTGCCGGCGGTCATGAAGCATCTCGACGTGCTGTCGGAGGCCGGACTGGTGACGCGCGCCAAGACCGGCCGCACGGTCGCCTGCCGTCTGCGCGCCGAACCGATGGAAAAAGCCAACGAATGGCTCAACCGCTACCAGCGCTTCTGGAGCGAACGTCTCGATCAACTCGCCGCTTTTTTGGAGGAAGACTCATGTCCACCGCAGCCGCCGTCAAACCAAGCCTCACCATCAAACGCCGGTTCAACGCAGCCCCGGAAAAGGTCTTCAGCGCCTGGACCGACCCGGAAAAAGTAAAGCGCTGGATGGGCGGCCATGAAATCAAGTCGGTGCAAGCCGAGACCGATCCGCGCGCCGGCGGCCGCTATCGCATCGTGATGCACGCGTCGGACGGCGAGAAGCACGATGTCAGCGGCGTCTACCGCGAGGTGATCGCCAACGAGAAGCTGGTGTTCACCTGGGCCTGGAAGTCGACGCCGGAACGCGAGTCGCTGGTCACGCTAATGTTCAAGAGCGACGGCGACGGCACGCTGATGACGCTGACGCACGAGCAGTTCTTCGACGCGGACGCACGCGACCGCCACCAGGGCGGCTGGAACGGCGCGATGGAGAAGCTGGAAAAATATCTCGGCACGTAACCACGGGAGAGGGACGACGATGACATTATCGATCACCGCGCTCTACGCCGGTATTCTGGCGCTGATCGTGCTGGCCCTGGCGATCAACGTCACGGTGCACCGGGTCAAGCTGCAAGTATCGCTCGGCGACGGCGGCAAGCCGCAGATGCTGCGCATGATCCGCCTGCACGGCAATGCCGCCGAGTACATCCCGCTCGCGCTGCTGCTGATGGCGATCTATGAACTCAACGGCGGCGGGCCCATGGGCCTGCACATCGTCGGCATCGCGCTGGTCGCCGGCCGCGTTGTGCAAACCGGGGGCATGTGGGCCACCGACATGCCGAACATCGGACGCCAGATCGGCCAGAGCCTGACCTGGCTCGCGCTTGTGGCGTTGGCGGTGCTGAATTTGTGGAAGGTGGTTTGAAGTTAACCGAGGCGCTGCTTTCTCTCCGTCACCCTTCGAGGCGCGCCTTCGGCGCGCACAAGGATGACGGATTAAAGATTATCTTGTCGGCACCGGTTTGGCGCCGCGATAGTCGTAGAAGCCGCGCTGGGTCTTGCGGCCGAGCCAGCCGGCCTCGACATATTTCACCAGCAGCGGACACGGCCGGTATTTCGAATCGGCCAGCCCCTCATGCAGCACCTGCATGACGGAGAGACACGTATCCAGTCCGATGAAATCGGCCAGCTCGAGCGGGCCCATCGGATGATGGGCGCCGAGCCGCATCGCGGTATCGATCGCCTCGACATTGCCGACGCCTTCGTACAGCGTGTAGATCGCCTCGTTGATCATCGGCAGCAGCACGCGGTTGACGATGAAGGCCGGGAAATCCTCCGACACCGCGATGGTCTTGCCGAGCTTGGCGACGAAAATCTTGCTGGCTTCGAAGGTCGCGTCATCGGTGGCGATGCCGCGGATCAGCTCGACCAGCTCCATCAGCGGCACCGGATTCATGAAATGGATGCCGATGAAGCGCTCGGGCCGGTCGGTGGAGGACGCCAGCCGCGTGATCGAGATTGACGAGGTGTTGGAGGCTAGAATCGCTTCCGGCTTCAGCGAGGCGCACACGTCGCCGAAGATCTTGCGCTTGACCTCTTCTTTCTCGGTTGCGGTCTCGATCACGATATCGCAGGCCGACAGCGCGTCGTATTTTTCGGCGGCCTTGATGCGGCCGAGCGCCTTGGCGCGGTCGTCCTCGCTGATCGTCTTCTTGGAGACCTGCCGCGTCATGTTGCCGTTGATGGTCGCCATGCCGGCCTTGATGCGGTCGGGCGACACGTCGTTGAGCATCACCGAAAAGCCCGCCAGCGCGCAGACATGGGCGATGCCATTGCCCATCTGCCCGGCGCCGATCACCCCGACATTCTGAATTTTGACCGCCATGTGCTCGCCTCGCTGGCACTTTTACGCCGAACCGCCCAATGACACCATCGGCGGAATTACAAATCTAGCAGCAATCAGCGTCCAAGCTTGCCAAGTTCCGCAGCCAATTCCGGCAGCGCCTGGTAAAGGTCGGCGACCAGGCCGTAGTCGGCGACCTGGAAGATCGGCGCCTCTTCGTCCTTGTTGATGGCGACGATCACCTTGGAATCCTTCATGCCGGCGAGATGCTGGATGGCGCCGGAAATTCCGACCGCGATGTAGAGCTCGGGCGCCACCACCTTGCCGGTCTGCCCGACCTGCCAGTCGTTGGGCGCGTAGCCGGCATCGACCGCGGCGCGCGAGGCGCCGACCGCGGCGCCCAGCTTGTCGGCCACCGGTTCGATGTATTTGGTGAAGTTTTCGCGGCTCTGCATGGCGCGACCGCCGGAAATGATGATCTTGGCCGAGGTCAGCTCGGGGCGATCGGATTTCGACAGTTCCTCGCCGACGAAGGTCGACAGTCCCGGATCGGCGGCGGCGGCGGTGTTCTCGACGCTTGCCGAACCGCCCCCGCCGGTGGCCTGGAACGTCGCGGTGCGCACGGTGATGACTTTCTTGCCGTCGGTCGATTTCACGGTCTGGATCGCATTGCCGGCATAGATCGGCCGCTCGAAGGTGTCGGGCGCGACCACCTTGATGATTTCGGAGATCTGCATGACGTCGAGCAGCGCGGCCACGCGCGGCATGACGTTCTTGCCGTTGGTCGTCGCCGGCGCGACGATCGCATCGTAAGGCCCGGCCAGCGACACGATCAACGCCGCGAGCGGCTCGGCGACGTTGTGTTCGTAAGCCGCGGCATCCGCCAACAGCACCTTCTTGACGCCGTCGAGTTGGCCGGCGGCCTCGGCGACCGCCTTGCAGTCCTTGCCGGCGACCAGCACGTGGACCTCGCCGCCGATCGCCTTGGCGGCGGTGAGCGCCTTGCTGGTGGCATCCTTGAGCGATTTGTTGTTGTGCTCGGCGACGAGAAGCGTTGTCATTTTAAAGAATCCCTGCCTCGTCCTTGAGCTTAGCCACCAGTTCGGCGACCGACGCAACCTTCACGCCCGATTTGCGTCCCGGCGGCTCGGTGGTTTTCAGCACCTGCAGCCGCGGCTTGATATCGACGCCGTAAGCCTCCGGCGTCTTGTCGTCGATCGGCTTCTTCTTCGCCTTCATGATATTTGGCAACGAGGCATAGCGCGGCTCGTTCAAGCGCAGATCGGTGCTGATGATGGCCGGCATCTTCAGCTTCACGGTCTGCAGCCCGCCGTCGACCTCGCGGATGACGGTGACGCTGTCGCCCTCGATCGTCAGCTTCGAGGCGAATGTGCCCTGCGCCCAGCCGAGCAGCGCCGCCAGCATCTGGCCGGTCTGACTGCTGTCGTCGTCGATCGCCTGCTTGCCGAGGATGACCAGGCCGGGTTTTTCGGCGTCGACCACGGCCTTCAAAATCTTCGCCACCGCCAACGGCTCGACCGCGCCTTCGGTCTTCACCAGGATGCCGCGGTCGGCGCCCATGGCGAGCGCGGTGCGGATGGTTTCGGAGGCCTGTTGCGGGCCGATCGACACCGCCACGATCTCGGTCGCCTTGCCGGCTTCCTTGAGACGGATCGCCTCTTCGACGGCGATCTCGTCGAATGGATTCATCGACATCTTGATGTTGGCGAGCTCGACGCCGGAGCCATCCGGTTTGACGCGGATCTTGACGTTGAAATCGACCACCCGTTTCACGGGTACTAAAATCTTCATATTCCCCCATCCCGGAAGGGCGCTGCGGTGAGCGGCCGGAAGCTAAGGGCCGCGCCATTGGCATGTCAACGTTTATGCTGCGCCGCACGCTGCGGCTTTGAGCGAAATCAAGGCGGCGGTTAGCGATTATCGGTTCTGCCCGGGCGCCCACAGCACGTCGCCGGCGCCCTTGTCGTTGGCATGGCGGCCGGCGACGAACAGATAGTCCGACAGCCGGTTGACGTATTTGAGCGACGGCTCGGAAACCCCCTCGCCCGGCTTGTCCTTGAGTTCGACCATGATGCGCTCGGCGCGCCGGCAGACCGTGCGCGCCAGGTGAAGATAGGCCGAGGCCGGGCTGCCGCCGGGCAGGATGAAGGACTTCAGCGGCTCGAGTTCGGCGTTGAGGCGGTCGATCTCCCCCTCCAGCCACGTAACCTGCGCATCGGTGACCGTCAGCCGGGCGCCGCCGGGGCCCTTTTCGGCCAGGCAAAGATCGGCTTCCACATCGAACAGGTCGTTCTGGACGCGGCCGAGCGCGGCATCGAGCGCGGCGTCGCCGGCGGTATGCAGGCGTACCAGCCCGATCACCGCGTTGACCTCGTCGACCGTGCCATAGGCCGCCACGCGCAGGTCGTATTTCTTGCGCCGCGCGCCGGAGCCGAGCGACGTCGTACCGTCGTCGCCGGTACGGGTATAAATGCGGTTGAGCACGACCATGGGGACCTCGCCTAGCCCGTCGGATTCGGAGTAGGCTCCTATTGTATCTGTATCCGGGTTTTCGTCACAAATAATGGGGTGACTGTCATGCGCTTACTGATGATAGCCGGTGCCGCCGCGCTCCTGCTGCTGCCCGCCGCCGCTCCGGCGCAAGCCTGCGGCGCCGGCATGCATGCGGCCCAGGCCGTCACCGCCGACTACTCCGCCGCCACCAAGAAGAAGGTGATGAAAAAGGTCGCCAAAAAGCACAAAAAGAAAAAGGCGCCGAAGGTGGAGTATATGCGCACAGCGCCGATGAAGTAGGTGCGCTAGTGGCCCATCGCCCAGATCGTCGCCATGATCACCACGATGGCGACGAACTGCAGCAGCACGCGCAGCCGCATGAGCTTTTGCGAGCGGTCGGGCGAGCCGCCGCGCATCATGTTGACGAGGCCGAGCAGCAGCACGATCGCCACGGCGACGACGGCGGCCGGCACGAGATATTGTGACAAAAAGTCCGACATGGCTGGGCCTTCTAGCACCAACGCTTGTGGCCGGCCAACGGAAGCCGGCGCAGCCCTGCCCCCTCCAATCGCGGTAATACAATTTTTGGTTGCAGTAAGGTTGTACCCGCACTAGCATTCGCCACAAACGCGTGCGTGCGGGGTTAGGGGTATGGGGTTCGGAGTGCGTATCGGCGCGGCGCTTGCCCGCGCGGAGGCTGCTGGTCGCGCGACCGACCGCAATCTCGCGCCCGACGCATGGCCGCCGGCTGACGCCGCCGACACCGGCCGCTTCCCGGAAATCGACTGCATCCGTCCGCTGCTTTCCGCCGACGTTCTGGCGACGGCCGGGCAACGCGCGGCGGCACTCGGCGTCGGTGCCGACCGCGTTCTGATCGCCTCCGGCGCGCTCGACGAGGAAACCTATCTGCGCGCGCTGGCCGAGCGGCTCGGCGTGGCATTCGAGCCGCTCGACGGCATCTCGCGCGCGCTCTGCCCGATCGACGACCAGCGCCTGATCGAATCCGCCGCCGCCGGCCTGCTGCCGCTCGCGATCGACGACGAGCTTTATCTCGTGGTGGCGCCGCGCGGCATCGCGGCGCGCCGGATCATCGCCATGATCGAAGATACGCCGGCGCGGGCGCGGCGTTTTCGTTTCACCAGCGCCGAGCGTCTCAATCGTTTCGTGCTGCGCTATGCCGGGACGGCGCTTACCGCCCGCGCGTCGGAGCGGCTGCAACAAACATGGCCTATGCTCTCGGCGGCACCGCCGCGCTGGCGCGGCAACATCGTTGCGGCCGCAGTGCTCGGACTGTCGACGCTGGCGGCCGCCGTCGTGGCGCCGGCGACATCCGCGCTGGTGTTCGAAGTGATGCTGGCGGCCGTGTTCCTGGCCTGGCTCGGCTTGCGGCTGACCGGCGTGTTTGTCGGTTCGCACGCGCGCGATTCCTCGCCCCGGCTGCCCGATGACGGGCTGCCGGTCTATACCGTCATCGCGGCGCTGTATCGTGAAGCCAGTTCGGTCGACGGGCTGCTGTCGGCGATCGAGCGGCTCGATTATCCGGCCGAAAAACTCGACGTCATCATCGCCGTCGAAGCCGACGATCGCGAGACGCGCGCCGCGCTCGCCGCCCGCAGGAGCCGCATCCCGATCGTTGTGATCCCGGTGCCGCCCACCGGCCCGCGCACCAAGCCGAAAGCTCTCAACGTCGCGCTGCCGTTCGCGCGCGGCACATTCACGGTGGTCTACGACGCCGAGGACCGGCCGCAGCCGGACCAGCTTCGCCGCGCCTTGCAGGCGTTCCACGCCGGCGGCGACGATCTGGCTTGCGTGCAGGCGCGGTTGTGCATCGACAACACCGCCGACAGCTGGCTCGCGCGTCTCTACACGGCGGAATATGCCGGGCAGTTCGACGTGTTCCTGCCGGGACTGACCGCGCTGCGGCTGCCGCTGCCGCTCGGCGGCTCATCCAACCATTTCCATACCGCGACGCTGCGCGAGGTCGGCGGCTGGGATCCCTATAACGTCACCGAGGATGCCGATCTCGGCATGCGGCTGGCGCGCTTCGGCTATCGATCGGGCATGATCGATTCGACGACCTATGAGGAGGCGCCGGCGCGGTTCGGTCCCTGGCTGCGTCAGCGCACGCGCTGGTTCAAAGGCTGGATTCAAACCTGGCTGGTGCACATGCGGCAGCCGCGCCGGCTGCTGCGCGATCTCGGACTGCCGGGATTTCTCAGCTTCCAGCTCATCGTCGGCGGCAATGTGCTGGCCGCGCTGGTGCATCCGCTGTTCCTGGCCGGCATGGTCTATTCGATCGCGAGCGGCGCTCCGATGTGGCGGGACGACAGCGCGACGGTCGCCATCCTGGCGGCGCTCTATGGCACCACCGTCGTCATCGGCTATCTGACGTCGGCCTTTCTCGGCTGGCTCGGTCTGCTGCGACGCGGATTGCTGTCGACCGCCTGGGCCTTGCTGTTCACGCCCGTGCACTGGCTGCTGCTGTCGCTCGCGGCCTGGCGCGCGCTGTGCCAGTTCATGATCGCGCCCTACGCTTGGGAGAAGACCGAGCATGGCCTGGCGAAGCACTCGCGGCTTGCCGCCAATATGACTCGTTCGCTGCTGGAGTTGGAGCGCTATCTCAGCAAGCTGAAGCAAGCCGGCGATCTGCCGGCGCTCGCGGACGACGCTACAGATAGCGCCGCAGATCGGCGGCGGCACGAAATAGTACGACGTTTCGCGAAGATGGCCTCAGCCAAACAAAGGGACAACGGCTATATTTCAACAAGGTAAGAAATCAATCGAACGTCGGGTGGACGCGCACTCGCGACGATTGAAATTCCTTAGTATGGGGTATAAACAGCATTGTCATAATTTCGGTGGGTCCAATCCTGCAATCTTTCGGGAGCGCGTGTCTATTAATTTGCAATTCAACGAGGCCCAACTATGAACGATCCAGAGGCCGACACCATCGCGACGGAAAAAGACGCCAAGTTTACCGCTGAAGAAGGACTTCGTCTGATTCGCGCTTTTATGCGCATTAAGAATCCTGAAGATCGCGCGCGCTTAATCGAACAAGCGGAAGCACTTAGCAGAAATTAAATACCAGCCTATTTTCGTGATTTAGCTCTAGCGCACTTGTCCGCTTCGATTTTGACCATCTTTAGGAGAAAAGCGAGGGTAGCCAGGCCCATCTTTTCGGAAAGGTATACTAACTCCGCAGTCGTAACAGCGATGTAGTCGATGGCGTACTGGCGATCGCTTTCATTTATAATCTCACCATCTTTTGTGTAAGAAGTCATGCTGGAACTCGATTTCTCGGTCGCCAATTTTGTGTCGGACCGGCAAGCACGGATCCTTTGATTCCGAACATCGCACGCGTACTTTCGAGTGTCTCTTGATCGATCAGTAGTGAAACTGCAACCGACCACTCTGACTCGATTAATTCGGGAAGACCGAGCGGATTAACGACCCATCCCATTTCGTGGAAATGCGGTAACCACCACATTTCTACGATAGCGGTCAGAGCACTGATACCTTCGGCAAGGCAGTACTCCACGACGCCACAAAATACATTTCCAAGTGCTTGACCGCGATTGCGACCTTCACGGCGTTCTTTGACGACGTGGACGCGCGTCCATTCATATATGTCAGCACTGCGCGGGACGCCTTTCAAAGCTAGATGTGGGAATACTTCACTAAGCAGATGCGGCTTCACTGAGGGAATGAGCCGCGAGCCGCCAATAACGGCGTTACCATCGACAGCTAGTAAATAGACTGCATTATCATCATCAAATTGGTCACGTTCACGGGCATCGGGTTTGGCCAATTTCATCCACTTGCGTTCACCGACATAGATATCATGACGAATCCTAAAATGCTGATCGAGTTCGGATTCGAAGTCGTTTCGATTATGCGACGTAATAGTTTTGATGATCACGTCACACCCCAGGTAGGGATTAGCTACCTGTATGATGCTGTATAAATATTGGTTATAGAGCGAGTCTGATTAATCAGACTTGACAATTCTTCACAGGCTAATCTCACCAGAACGAATTGCGTTTACAACTGCCTGCGTGCGGGTAACAGCATCAAGTTTTGCCGTTGCACGAGCAGTGAGTGTATCAACGCTTGATTTAGCAATGCCGAGAATCAAAGATATATCCCATGAAGATTTACCCATTGCCACCCATTGCAAAATCTCTCGCTCTCTCGGACTAAGGATTGCTTTTTTTCGAACGGTCTCTCCGGAAAGCGCGGCAATTCTTCCATGTGCAAACATACTAATGACGTGAATAGAGCGCTTAGCATCAGGATCGAGATCGGGTTTTTGGCCTGCCATTGTCACACAGGCATGGAAACCCGTTGTTCGTATAACGGGCACAAGAAACCCTTCGAACATTCCGAAATCACGAGCTACGTTCATAACCTCCGCGGCTTTTAAATCTTTTTCTTTTGCGTAAGGCGCTTCGCGCCATTCGAACGGGTTAGCCGTTTTTCTGCAGTACGCCGCAACCGGATCGTCTTTATAGTAATCGTGTTTCGTGTAATGTTCAGTCCAGCCTTTCGGCCAACCATTTAGTTGAATATACGGTTCCAACCGAAGCGGCGGATCAGGAACACTTGTGACTAGGAACGCTGAATAGCCAAATGATGAAAGAATTTTTCCCAAGCGATCAGTTACGCCCTCAATAGTCGTAATTGATTGAAAGTCTGAAACGGCGTCGAACATCCGTTTCGCATAGTTGAGCATAACACGACCCCACGATACCTAGCTCCCGTATCATAATATTTTTTATCGCCAATACGATGCTCATTCTAGGTTGTATGAGTTGGGAAATTTCAGCAAGCCACTTTCCTGGTAGCCAAGAAATATTCTTTTAGTTAGGAAATATAGCCTAGCTAATGACGATCATAAATAGCGCCGCAGATCGGCGGCCGCGTCCTCGGGTCGCCGCTTGAGGCTGAACGGCGCGACGAAGCGGCCCTGCTTGTCCATCAGATAGACCAGCGCGGTGTGGTCGATGCTGTAGTCGCCGTTGTCGGTGGGGACTTTCTTGGCGTAGACCCGGTAAGCCTTTTCGACCGCCGCGATCGCGGCCGCATCGCCGGTGGCGCCACGCATGAGCGGACCGAAGCTCGACAGATAGTCCTTGATCGCCGCCGGCGTGTCGCGTTCCGGGTCTACCGTGATGAACAGCGCGGTGGCGCGACCGGCGTCCGGCCCGAGCGCGCGCAAGACCTCCGCGACCTCGAACAGCGTGGTCGGGCAGATGTCGGGGCAATGCGTGAAGCCGAAGAACACCAGGAACGGGCGGCCCTTGAAGTCCTGATCGGTGATCGATTTGCCGTCCTGGTCGATCAGCTTGAACGGCCCGCCGATCGCCGAAGCGCCGGGGCCGCTGCCGCTCAGTTGCCCGCTGGCGAACAGGAAAACGCCGAGGAAGATCACCAGCCCGGCGAGAAACGCCGACAGCACCAGCAGAATATGCGACGTTCGCACCGTCATCGGAACTTAAACCTCGGTTTTGTCAGAAGCACGCCAGCCAGCCGGTGCGCACCATCTCGAAGAACACCGTGGTGCCGTAATAGGCCCACAGACCCAGCGTTGCCGCCAGCATGGCGCCGCCGAGCAGGGCGATCAGCACGAGCGGCCGTGACACGCCGGTAGTGGATATGCTCGCGGCCATGTTCCATCCCTCGGATTTGCGCATGATGCGCCAGAGTTCCCGCCCGTTCAGATAGGACCGATCGCAGCGTTAAGCAACGCGGTCGGCGTGTGGGCGTCCGTCGCCGCCCGCATTTACTATCTTACCATTTTTAAACCCCAATTTTCGGCCATTTCGGGACTGCGTTGACTTGAAAGGTTAAACTCGCGATGAATAGAAAAACTACCAATCTAAATTCAGCCACTTATACGGGTAGCAGGGAGAACGTGATGCGGACTGCTTTGGCACTAGCTCTCGCAATTTCGGTTTCGGCGGCGGGCGCCACCGCCTGGGCGCAGAATGCGCAGGCCCCTGCCCCGGCCGCGACAAAATGCGACAACCCAAACGCGCTCGGCGTCGCCCGTGTCGTGCAGATCGACACCACCGGCGGGCCCGGTTTCGGCTTCGAGCATTTCAAGGCCTATGACTTCCTGCGCGACCACGAGGTCGTGCTCACCTTCGACGACGGTCCGTGGCCGGGCCACACGCCGGCCGTGCTCAAGGCGCTGGCCGACCAGTGCACCAAGGCGCTGTTCTTCCCGATCGGCAAGCATGCCGGCTATCGTCCCGATATCATGAAGCAGGTGGCGGCGGCCGGTCACACCGTCGGCTCGCACACCTGGTCGCACAAGGATCTGTCGAAGCTGACCGAGCAGGAAGGCAAGGACGAAATCGAGAAGGGCATCGCGGCGGTGAGCATCGCGCTCGGCAACCAGCCGATCGGCCCGTTCTTCCGCTTCCCGGCGCTGCGCCATCCGCCGGAGCTGGTGAAATATATGGCCGAGCGCAATGTCGCCATGTTCTCCACCGACCTCGACTCGTTCGACTTCAAGATGCGCAAGCCGGAGCAGGTCATCGCCTCGGTGATGAAGAAGCTCGAACAGAAGGGCAAGGGCATCGTCCTGATGCACGACTTCCAGCAGGCGACCGCGCACGCGGCGCCCGACTTGCTCAAGAAACTCAAGGACGGCGGCTACAAGGTCGTGCAGATCGTTGGCAAGACGCCGGTCGAGCCGCAGAAGGAATATGTCGACCTGGTGCTCAAGGAGACGGGCGGCGGGATCGAAGTCGCGCGTCCGATGTCGAGCGTGATCGAGACCATCAGCGGCAACTGATATTGCTGTCATTCATCGAGCCGGCCGCGCATCACCCGCGCGGCCGGTTTTTATTTAGCGCATGGTCTTCCAAGGATCCGGCTTTTCCTTGACCTCGGGAATATTCTTGAGCGCGTTCTTATAGTCCTGCTCGATCGCCTTCTTTTTTACCAGGTCCTCGGTCTTCTGCGCCGGCTTTTGTTTCTGATGTTCGTGCCCCGCGCCTTGCGCATGGGCGGCCGCTGTCAGCACCGCGATGGCCAGCGCTACAATGAAAATCCGCATGTCACATTGTCCCCTCGCTGCAGCCGTGCCGGCTCCCCTAGTCCGCCTTTTTGGTTGAAATAGGACAGCGCAT
This sequence comes from Hyphomicrobiales bacterium, assembly GCA_016185205.1. GTDB lineage: Bacteria > Pseudomonadota > Alphaproteobacteria > Rhizobiales > Xanthobacteraceae > Pseudolabrys. The sequence continues at coordinate 40,037 of JACPOA010000035.1, forward strand.
ATAGGACCAGCAACGCACATTTTTGTTTGGCCGCCATCCTACTGCGGCGATACGGCCGGCGACATCGGCGGCGCTGCCGGCGGCACGGCAACCGCGTCAAACTGCTCGGCGGTGATTTCCAGCGTTCCGATCAAGGTCGGCAGCAAGACGCGGATCGGCGCGATGAACGAGGTGCCGACGATCGGCACAAACCACAGCTCCAGATCGCGCCGGCCGGCGACGTATTTCACCAGCATGCTGTCGGCGCGGTACCCGGCGATCGGCTGCAGGAGGACACCGCACACCAGGACCACACCGGAAAAGCCGTGCGCGAAGCCGACCTTGTCGAGCCGTTTGAACGACAGCGCCAGATTGTAGCGGCGCCGTCCATCGAAGATCGGCAGCACGCGGGCGCAGTTGCCGGAAGCCAGCGCGTCGCCGCCGGCCTGCACGGGCATCAGCATCGCGGTCAGCGGGTCGCTCACGCCGCGGCGGTCGGCCTCGGTCACGGCGATCCGGTTGGCCGGCGGCGGCGGTGGCCCGATCACGTCCTTGACCGCGCCGTCCTCGAACGTCATGCGCAAGTCGCTGTTGCCCTCGTCGTCGGAAATGCGCGAGGTGAAATAGGACGGCACCAGGCGGTCATCGGCGATGATACCGTGCGTGACGACCGAGCCCTCGCCGTTCACCAGCATGCTCAGCACGCCGCTCGCCTTGCCGTGCGCCGAGGTGACGTAACGCTTGTCGTTGATGTCGACGAGCCAGACGATCTGACCGATCGACACGCCGGTCATCGAGATGGTGTAGGTCGCCTTGAGCTGCCCTTGCGCTAGGGCCGACACCGGCCAAATCCCCGCGATCAGACAGACCAGCGCGCCCGCGAGGCCGGCGGCGGCACGACGATGGGGCATCAAGATCGCGACCATGACCTTCGCATTCGATGCGGAAACGCTTGAATCGGTATCACTACAAGAAAGCCGGCGCCATTTTACACGAAAACGGCCGGATGCGCTGCCTCAGGGCGCCGCGCTCCGTGTGAAGGCGGTAAAGATCGACGACGCCGTGGCGGCGTGATCGTAGGCGATGCGGCTTGCCACCGTGAACAGCGTAATCGCCAGCACCACTTGCAGGGTGCGCTCGGGCACGCGGTTGGCAAAATAGCTGCCCAGGACGATGCCCGGCAGCGAGCCGACCAGCAGCGAGGCGATGATGTGCCAATCGACCGAGCCCATCATCCAGTGGCCGAGGCCGGCGATCAGCGTGAGCGGCACCGCATGCGCGATATCGGAGCCTACGATCTTGGCGATCGGCATATGCGGGTAAAGCAGTACCAGCGCGACCACGCCGATGGCGCCGGCGCCGACCGAGGAGATCGAGACCATGACGCCGAGCAGCGCGCCGACCAGGACGGTCGTGGTCGCTGTGCGCTGCGCATCGAGTTCTTGCACATGCGTGCGATAGGCCGCCACGATCGAGCCGCCGAACACCAGCACCAGCGCGGTCGCAAACAGTGCCACGCTGAGCACCAGCGTGATCAGGCTGCCCGCCGCCTCGCCGCGCAGATTGAAGTGCGAGAGCACCGCCAGCGTGACCAGCGTCGCCGGCACGCTGCCGCTCGCCAATCGCTTCACCACGCGCCAGTCGATGCTGCGCGCGTAACCGTGCATCAGGCTGCCGCCGGCCTTGGTGGCGGCGGCATAGAGCAGGTCGGTGCCGACCGCGGCCGCCGGATGAATGCCGAACAGCAGGATCAGGATCGGCGTCATCAGCGCGCCGCCGCCGACGCCGGTCATGCCGACCAGCATTCCGACCACGAAGCCCGAAAGCGAGTAGAGCGGATCGATCATTCAACCGTCTCGGCGCCGGCAGGCCCGGCGCGGTCCAATCTAATCACAATCGCACGCCGCCGTCTTTGGAACCGGTGCGGTTCCGGGCCAGCTATGCAGCAAATGCATTTTCATGAAATTTTCATCATGCAAAGGGGGTGATTGCGACCAAAAAAATGCCTATCTGTATTAACAGCGTAATTCTCGCGCACCGGGGGGGTCGCGATTCGTTTCGAAGGATGCCCCAGGTGCCGGCTATCGTCACGCTCACGATCAATCCCGCCATCGACATTTTCGTGAATGTCGGACACGTCGAGCCGACGCGGAAACTGCGCTGCTCATCGCCCAAGCGCGATCCGGGCGGCGGCGGCATCAACGTGGCGCGCGTCGCGCACCGGCTGGGCAGCGACGTGGCGGCGATCTATCCGATCGGCGGCGCGATCGGGAAATTGCTGCAGCGGCTGGTCGAACGCGAAGGCATCGCCAGCCTGGTCACGCCCTCGCATGTGGAAACGCGCGAGAATTTCACGGCTTATGAAAAAGACAGCGGCGAGCAGTACCGCTTTGTGCTGCCCGGCTCGGCCCTGCATCGCGCCGAGTGGGAAGCCTGCCTCGACAAATTGGCGTCGCTAACAGACAAGCCGAAATTCGTGGTCGCCAGCGGCAGCGTGCCGCCCGGCGTGCCGGCCGATTTTTTCGCGCGTGCGGTCAGGCACGCCAAGGCGCTCGGCGCCAAGACCGTGATCGACACCTCGGGCGCCGCGCTGAACGCGGTGCTCGACGAAGGCGTCACGCTGGTCAAGCCGAACCTGGTCGAGCTCGCCGATCTCGTTGGCATGCCGCTCGACAGCGATGCCGAACGGATCGCCGCCTGCCGCAAGCTCGCCGCCGGCGGGCGCGCGCAAGCCGTCGCGCTCACCCTCGGCGAGCAAGGCGCGCTGCTGGTGACGGCCACGCAAGCCTGGCGCGCGCGGCCAATGCGAATCGAGGTGGTGAGCACGGTCGGCGCCGGCGACAGCTTCCTCGGCGGCCTGGTCGCCGCGCTCTCGGCCGGCAAGCCGATGCCGGAGGCATTCCGCGTCGCGATGGCGGCGGGCTGTGCGGCCGTGATGAGCCCCGGCACCGAACTGTGCCACGAGGAAGACGTGAAGCAGCTGCTGTCGAAGGTGGAGATTTTCGAGCTTGAGGCAGTGGCGGTTTAGAGAAACCGAAGGCCGGCTTGCCAGTCGAAGCTGCGATGCTTTCGCCCGCCTTCGCTAAAACTACGGTGGGCAACCTTCGCGATTTAGGCTGCCTTGCCAACGAAGCGCCGAAGGCGCGAAGGTTGGAGCGGGCGAAGGGAATCGAACCCTCGTATGCAGCTTGGGAAGCTGCCGTTCTACCATTGAACTACGCCCGCGCGAGAGCGTTTCTGTAGACGATTTCTTCCGTCCTGTCAGGTCCCCCCACCTTCAGCGAGAGAAAACATGCCAACCGAACAATACCATGAGCCGCCGCAGGAGCTTCCCCAGAAGGTCCGCACTTACGCCCGCATGATTACATCGCTGATCGAGGAGGCCGAGGCGATCGGCTGGTACACGCAGCGCATCGCGCTGGAGAAAGACGGGCAAGCCAAGGCGATCATGCAGAACGCGCTGAAGGAAGAATACAAGCACTTCGGCATGGACTTGGAATTTTTGCTGCGCAAGACGCCGATCTGGCGCAAGGAGTTCAAGGCGATCCTGTTCAGCACCGGCGATATCGTGAAGCGCGGCGAGAAAGCCGAGGACGAGGCGGATTAGCGTCGGCGCGCGGCGTCAGACCTTGAAATGCTTGCTCAGCTTGAGGCTCTGCGCCTGATAATTCGAGCCGATGCCGGAGCCGTAGAGCTTGTCGGGCCGCGCGATCATCTTCTCGTAGACCAGGCGGCCGACGATCTGGCCGTGCTCGAGGATGAACGGCACCTCGCGCGAGCGCACCTCGAGCACGGCGCGCGCGCCCTTGCCGCCGGCGCCGGCATAGCCGAAGCCGGGATCGAAGAAGCCGGCATAGTGCACGCGGAATTCGCCGACCAAGGGGTCGAACGGCACCATCTCGGCGGCGTAGTCGGGCGGCACCTGCACGGCTTCCTTGGATGCGAGAATGTAGAACTCGTTGGGATCGAGGATCAGGCTCTTGTCGGGGCGCGCCTGCATCGGCTCCCAGAAATCGAGCACGCTGTAGCCGCCGCGCCGCTCGACATCGATCAAGCCGGTGTGGCGCTTGGCGCGATAGCCGACGATGCCGCCACCCTTGCCCTCGGGAGAAAGCAGCGCGCCCGACAGATCGACACCGACCGCCACGCCCTCGCTCACGTCCGCGTCGTCGGCATCGACCAAGCGCTCGCGCGCATGCAGCTCGCGCAGCGCCTCGGCGCCGAGCAGGGCGTGGCCGCGCCGAAAGCGGATTTGCGACAGCCGTGAGCCCTCGCGCACCAGCACCGGGAAGGTGCGCGGGCTGATCTCGGCATAGAGCGGGCCGTGGTAGCCGGGCTCGACGCGGTCGAAACCGCGCAACTCGTCGGCGATCACGCGGGTGAACACGTCGAGCCGGCCGGTCGAGCTTTTCGGATTGGCCGCGGCCGAAATGTCGTCGGGCAGCGCCAGGCTTTCCAGCAGCGGCACGATATAGACGCAGCCGGTTTCCAGCACCGCGCCGTCGGTGAGCGCAAATTCGTGCAGCTTCAACTCGTCGATGCGCTGGGCGACCGTGGTCGAGCCGGGCAGGAAGCTCGCGCGCACGCGGTAGGCGACATCGCCCAGCCGCAGGTCGAGGCTCGCCGGCTGGATCTGGTCGGGCACGAACTCGGTGGCGGGCAATATCCCACCGGCGGCGGCGAGCGCCGCGATCATGCGGTCGGGCAGAATGCCCTTGTCCTCTAGGCGGAAGGAAAGTGCCACGGCGTCACAACTTTATGTTCGAGCATGATCTTTTCCGAAAACCGGTTCCCACTTTTCGGGATCATGCTCCCGGGTGGAACGCGATCTAACCCGATGGGTGCCTTGACGGGAAGCCGGCGGTCCCGCTACAAGAGCCTTATCCCGTGGTCAATTTGAGCCGGCCGGCTTGCAGCCACGTAAAACAAGTCGCTAAAAGGCCGGGGACGCGTGTGCCCGGCCGAGAATTTTTCTCCGGCCGGTTTTTTATTGGCTGAATCCGTTGGCCATAGGAGACACGTATGTCCGCCTCGAACGCAAAAAACTACCGCCCCGAAACCCGCCTGGTTCATGCCGGCACATTGCGCTCGCAGTTCGGCGAAACCTCGGAGGCGCTGTACCTCACCCAAGGCTACATCTACGGCAGCGCCGAGGAGTGCGAGGCACGCTTTTCCGGCAAGATCCCCGGCTATGTCTATTCGCGCTACTCCAACCCGACCATGGACATGTTCGAGAAGCGCATGGCCGCGCTCGAAGGCGCCGAGGCCGCGCGCTCGACCGCGACCGGCATGGCCGCGGTCACCACCGCGCTGATGGGCCTGGTCAAGGCCGGCGATCACGTGGTCGCCGCCAAGGCGCTGTTCGGTTCCTGCCGCTGGGTGATCGAGGAATGGCTGCCGCGCTTCGGCGTCACCTCGACGCTGGTGAACGGCGCCGACATCGCGGCCTGGAAACAGGCGGTGCGGAAGAACACCAAGGCGTTCTTCATGGAGACGCCGACCAATCCGACGCTGGAGGTGTACGACATCGCCGCGGTCGCCGAGATCGCGCACGCGGCCGGCGCCAGACTGGTGATCGACAACGTGTTCGCCACCCCGCTCTACCAGAGCCCGCTCACGCTCGGCGCCGACGTCGTGGTCTATTCCGCCACCAAGCATATCGACGGGCAGGGCCGCGTGCTCGGCGGCATCATCCTGGCATCCGAAAAGCTGATCCTGGATCACTATCATCAGGTCCTGCGTCAGACCGGACCGTCGCTGTCGCCGTTCAACGCCTGGGTGCTGCTCAAGGGGCTGGAGACCTTGTCGGTGCGCGTGCAGCGGCAGACCGAAACCGCCACGGCCGTGTCGAGCGCGCTGTTCGGGCACAAGAAGATCAGCCGACTGATCTATCCCGGCCGCAGCGACCATCCGCAGGCCGCCATCGTCGCCAAGCAGATGCGCGCCGGCTCGACGCTGTGCTCGTTCGAGGTCAAGGGCGGTAAGGACGGCGCCTTCCGCTTCCTCAACGGCCTGTCGCTGATCGGCATCACCAACAATCTCGGCGACGCCAAGAGCCTCGTCACGCATCCGACCACGACCACGCATCAGCGGCTGACGCCCGAGCAGCGCGCCGAGCTCGGCATCGGCGACGGACTGATCCGCTACTCGGCCGGCCTCGAACACGCCGACGACGTGATCGAGGACCTGCTGACGGCGCTGGATAAGGTGTGAGGCGCGCGGACGCGCAGAGTGCGATCTTCACCTCCCCCTCCAGGGAGGGTGGCCAAGCAACTGCGCGCGAGTTCACTGAAGCTTACGGCACCATATGCGGCATCGCCGTCGCCGACATGACCGGCCGCTGCGCGGCTTCAGCGATGGCCAGCCCCAGGCCCTTGGCCATGCAGGCATAGCTCCAGTCGTTCAAGTGCAGGCCGTCGGACGCCACGAAGGTCTCGACCGCGATGTGATCGACCTCGACCCAGTGCTTCATCACGTCGAAGCGGCGGAACAGATCGACGTCCTCCTGCTTCGCGGTGGTGGCGATCAGTTCGACCATGCGTGCGGCCTCCGGCTTCGCTATCACCTTCGGCGCGAATTGCGGATCGATCAGCACCACGTCGGCGCCGATGGCGCGAATCTTCTTGAGGCCGTCGCGAATCGCGGCGCCGCGGTCGGTGAACATGTGATCGCGGAGGATCGAATTGGTGCCGAGCTGCCACAACACCAGGTCGGGCTTGGCGGCGATTACGGCAGAATCGAAACGCTTGAGCATGTCGCCGATTTCCTCGCCGTTGGCGCCGCGATTGAGCACGGTGATCGAACGGCTGGGGAAATGCTGCCTGAGCTCCACGGCGAGCCGGTTCGGATAATTCGCCGCCGGGGTGCTCGCGCCTGCGCCGGCAGTCGACGACGAACCGATGGCAACGATGGTGATCGGCTCGTTGCTCGCAAGCTTATGCGCCACGCGCGACAGCGGATTGGCCATGCGGACCAGATCGAGCGGCGCATTGCATGCGGGCGCCGGTGTTTCGGCGCGCACCGGCAATGCCAGGCCGACGATGAGCGCGGCGACAGCGAGAGGTTTCATCGCCAGATTGGCGAGATCAGTACCCTGCACGGCAGTTTCCCCCACCCCCGATTAGCGTCCGCCCTCGGCGTGCGGCTCGCTTGGCTTGGTCGCTTCGATCACAAGATCGGCCAGCAATCGACCTATGCAATCATGAACACGCTCTGCCATGTCAAGTTTTTTCGTAGCAGAGTAAAAATCGAACGTCCCGAGATCGGCCCACAGTTTCATGACGCTGAACCGGTCGAACAATGGAACTTCTTGCTGCACTGCAACCCAACGCATGTTTTCTGCGTAGGTACCAAGCGCAATCATCGATTCCGTGCGCGGACTGTACTGCGGATTAATGAAAACGACGTCGGCGCTGGCGGCACGCGAAATATTAATACCCCGGTCGAGGGCCTGGCTGAATTGATCAGGATCAATTGCCTGAATGGCGTCGGCGGTTCCGGTCTGCCAGACGACCAGGTTGGGCTTTACGGCCGCCAGCGCCGCCGGCAAAGCCTTTACCATCTCGGCGGCGGTGCGTTTCGGCTTCACGTCGGTTGCGACTTTGACCTCGACACCCGGCAGTCCTTCGGCCAGCGCGCGCTGCAGCCGCGCCGGATAGGCCTCATGGCCGACGGTTGCGCCGGGCAACAGCGAGGAGCCGGCGCCCAGCACCAGAACGTTGAGTTTCTTGGCGGCAATCCCGACCGCAACATGCGGCAGCGGAAAAATGCTCTCAATCTGATGCGCGGCGACGCGGCATTCGGCTGGATGCTCGGCCACGGCCGGCCCCGCCAATACCAGCATTGCCAGCAGGAATGCTAAACGCCCCATCATGCGTCCCCTCCCGCATAGCCCGGCTTGCTCGAGGGCGGCCGCGGTCCCGGTCCTTGTCGCTCGATCACTCTATACCATGAAATCAGCGCGGCCGCGGCTACCATGATGGCTATGCCTAACGCGCTGACGATCACCTGCGTGTACACCCGATTGGATACTTCGGTGAACACGAAGTGGCCGGCAAAGGACAGGAACACGCCGAGACAGAAAACTCCCAGCGAATGCTGCCCACACACGATCGCCGGCCAGAACACGCGCGATTTCAGCGCCGGCCAATCGCGCGGCACGAACCACACCGTGATCACGGCCAGCGACAGGAAATGCAGGATACGCAGCACGTCGAGATTGGTCTTGTCGATCGGATAGATCGCGTCGCCGACAAGTTTCGGCACATAGGCGCCGAGGCGCGGAATGTACCAGGTCATCGCGATCGAAAACGCGAACAGCAGATAGACCGCCGCCAGACCGACCACCACCGGCGAGTTCAACCAGCGCCCCAGTCTTTGCGCGCCGCCGAGCGCGCACCAGGCGCCGAACACGAACAGCAATTGCCAAGCGAAGGGATTGAACACCCAGGTGCCGCTCGGATAGGCCGGGAAATTCCATTCGAAGATCCACATGCAGCTATAGAGCGCGGCCGAAACCAGCAGCGCGAGCGAGGGCGAGCGCAGCAACAGCCACAACACCGGAGCAAACCAGAGCAGCAGCATGATGTAGAGCGGCAGCACGTCCATGTTCACCGGCTTGAACTTCAAGAGCAGCGCCTGAAGAATGGTGACGTCCGGATTCTTCATGAAGTCGAGCACGCCCATCTCTTCGGTATAGAGCGGGTTTTCGAAGCTGTGCGCGACATAGGCGATCTCGGCGAGATAGATCGCGAACAGGAACACATGCGCCACATAGATCTGCCAGGCGCGCTTGAGCACGCGCGCGGTGGCGACGACGAAGCCGTTCGACTGCATGGCGCGGCCGTAGACGAAGGCGGCGGTGTAGCCGGAGATGAAGACGAAAATCTCGGTGGCGTCGCTGAAGCCGTAATTACGGATGGTGATCCAGCTCACCGCATTGGACGGTATATGGTCGAGGAAGATCAGCCAGAGCGCGAGGCCGCGGAACAGGTCAAGCCGCAGATCGCGTTCGGTAGATACTTTGATCATAAACGGCTTTTCTTTCGCAGGGTCTTTCGGCCATAATCCGCAGACAGGACGCAAATAGCTAGCCTAGGCCTCGTAGAATTATATGGCATTTATTAGATGTACCGGGCCGTAACCCGCAAGATCGAGGTCACGGTGACGCCGCGCTTTGTTTCGGAGCGGTCGTCGCCGAGCAACGGCTATTATTTCTGGGCCTACACCATCGACATCGCCAATCTGGGAAGCGAGACGGTGCAGCTCAAGACCCGCCATTGGCGCATCACCGACGCGCTCGGGCGGCTGCAGGAGGTCAAGGGGCCGGGCGTGGTCGGCGAGGAGCCGACGCTCAAGCCCGGCGAGTCATTCGAATATACCAGCGGGGTTCCGCTGCCGACGCCGTCCGGCTTCATGGTCGGCAGCTATGGCATGGTGACGGCGGCGGGCGAGCATTTCGATATCGAGATCCCGGCCTTCTCGCTCGATTCCTCGTTTGCCGCGCGCACGATTAATTAGGGCAAACATCCCTTGAAACGATCGAGCGCCTGGCGCGGCAGGATGGCGATCACCGCGCCGTCCTGCACATGATCCTGCACGGCTTCGAGCTGCGGCTCCGGCAGCGCGACGCAGCCATTGGTGCCGGTTCTCCCAGGCAATTGCAGGTGGATGAAAATGCAGGAGCCGGCCCGCACCTTGCGGTTGCTGGGATAGTCGACCAGCAGGCCGCGGGCGTATTCCGGCGCGCGCCACATTTTCTCGCCATGCACCTTTGCGCCGATCTCGCTGCGCGTGGTGATGGTGTTGTAGGCGGGCGAGGACGGGTCATCGACGCAGGTCATGCCGTCGGTGATGCGCAGGTAGCCCGGACGATCCGACACGGCAAAACCGAAGCTGCGGCCGGTCTTATAGAAGCCCGCCGGCGCGCGCTTGTCGCCTTCCACCTTCACCGGCTCGCCCTTGCGCGCAAGGCTGCGAAACGCATGCGCCCAGGCCAAACCCTTGTGGCCGATCAGGCCCGTCGCCGGGCCGCCGCTTAACTGCCACGGGGCATTCGGCGCGGCGCGCTCGAAACGCTGCACGGTCGCGGTGGTGCTGGTGAACTTATCGGCGGTCACCAGCACCAGCCGGCGCGCCGAGGCGAGCGGCTCCGGACAGCTCTGCGCCAGTGCCGCCTGCGGCGCGATCAGCACGATGACTGCCAGGAGTGCTGCCCGCATCGTCAGCCTTCAGTTTGTGTAGCGTCGACCTCGCCCGGCGCGAACACGTAAGTCGCGCTGCAGAATTCGCAGGTCACCGAAATTTTGCCGTCCTCGACCATGTGATCGCGGTCATCCTGCGAAAAGCTCTTGAGCATGGCCTCGACGCTATCGCGCGAGCACGAGCATTCCGCGCGCATATCGGTAGTGCGGAACACGCGCACGCCCGGCTCGTGGAACAGCCGATAGACCAGCCGCTCGCTGGACACATCCGGATCGATCAGCTCGACATCCTCGACGGTCTCAAGCAAGGCGCGGCCCTGCACCCAGGCGTCGTCCTCAGCAACCGTATGCGGTTCGACGCCTTCCGGCGCATCGCCGGGATGAAGATCGGCGAGACGCGCGCGCTCCGGCGATTTCGGCAGGAATTGCAGCATGATCCCGCCGGCGCGCCAGCGATGGCGGGGGCCGCCATTTTCCACGCGCAGTTCCTCGGCCACCGCCAGACGCACCCGGGTGGGGATCTGCTCGGAGCGCAGGAAATATTCATGCGCCGCGTCTTCCAGCGTGCCGCCATCGAGCGCGACCAGGCCCTGGTAGCGGCTGGTGTCGGCGCCTTGGTCGATGGTCATGGCGAGATGGCCCTTGCCGAGCAGCGCGCCGGCATCGGTCTTGCCGGCCGCGATCGCCGCCGCGACGCCATCTTTGCCGAAGCGGGCGCAGGCGCGCACTTTGCCGGGCGTGGTGAAGTCCACCACCAGCAGGCCCACCGGACCATCGGTCTGCGTCTGCAAGATGAAGCGGCCCTCGATCTTGAGGGCCGAGCCGAGCATGACGGCGAGCACCACCGCCTCGCCCAGAAGCTTGGCGACCGGCTGCGGATAATTGTGCCGCTCGAGGATCTCGTCGACCACGGGGCCGAGCCGCACCACGCGGCCGCGCAGATCGAGCGTGGCCACTTCGAACGGCATGACGGTGTCGTCGGCAGTGGTGGCCGCCGGCGCGCGCGAAGGAATGGCGGTTTCGGGATTGCTCATCGCTGTTATGTAGCGCTGCTCGCGCGGATTGCTACCGCGCCGCGGCGTGCAGGCACCAGGCGAGCAGGCCTTTCTGGGCGTGCAGCCGGTTCTCCGCCTCGTCGAACACCACCGACTGCGGCCCGTCCATGATCTCGTCGGTAACCTCCTGCCCGCGATGCGCCGGCAGGCAGTGCATGAACAGCGCGTCGGCTTTGGCCTTTGCCATCAGCCGGGCATTGACCTGATAGCGCTTGAGCACGTTGTGGCGCGTCTTGGCGTCGCGGTCGCCCATCGACACCCAGGTATCGGTGACCACGCAGTCGGCGTCCTTGACCGCGGCCTCCGGGTCCTCGCCGATCTTGATGGCGGCGCCCGACGACTTCACCCAGTCCATCAGCCATTTCTTGGGGCGCAGCTCGGCCGGCGTCGCCACCCGCAGTTGGAACTCGAAGCGCTCGGCCGCGTGCATCCAGGACGCCAGCACGTTGTTGGCGTCGCCGGTCCAGGCCACCGTGCGGCCGCGGATCGAGCCCTTCCTCTCCTCGAAGGTCATGACGTCGGCCAGCACCTGGCAGGGATGCGAGCGGCGCGTGAGCCCGTTGATCACCGGTATCGTGGCATGGTGCGCGAGCTCGGCCACCGCTTCGTGGTCGAGGATGCGGATCATGATGGCGTCGACATAGCGCGACAGCACGCGCGCGGTGTCGGCCAGCGTCTCGCCGCGGCCGAGCTGCATTTCCTGCGCGGTCAGCAGCATCGCATCGCCGCCGAGCTGGCGCATGGCGACATCGAACGACACCCGCGTGCGGGTCGAGGGCTTGTCGAAGATCATCGCCAGCGTCTTGCCGGCGAGCGGCGCCGCCAACACGCCGCGCGCGCGCGCGGCCTTCATGGCGCGGCTGTTGTCGATCATCCCGGCCAGCACAGGCTTCGGGATATCGATCAGATCGAGGAAATGCCGCACACCGTTGCCGGTCATGACGCCACCCCCTGCCTGATTCCAGGTTTGGCGCGCGGATGCGCGCGCGCCAGCCGCGCGCAGGCGCGATCGATGCGCGCGACCGCCTCGGACATCTCGTGTTCGCCGATGATCAGCGGCGGCAGCAGCCGCACCACATTGTCGCCGGCGGCGACCGTGATCATCTTCTCGGCGCGCAATTCGTCGACCATCTCGGAAGCCGGCGGCACCATGCGCAGGCCGATCAGCAGGCCTTCGCCGCGCACCTCGGCGATCACCGCGGCGTGGCGATCCTTGATCTCGGCCAGCCGCTGCTTGAGCAGCAGCGAAGTCTTGCGCACGCGCTCGATGAAACCGGGCGCCAAAACGATGTCGAGCACGGCATTGGCCACCGCCATGGCGAGCGGATTGCCGCCGAAGGTGGAACCATGCGTGCCGGCCGTCATGCCCTTGCCCGCTTCCGCCGTCGCCAGACAGGCGCCGATCGGGAAACCGCCGCCGAGCGCTTTCGCCAGCGCCATGATGTCGGGCGTCACGCCGGTATGCTCATAGGCGAACAGGTCGCCGGTGCGGCCGATGCCGGTCTGCACCTCGTCGAACACCAGCAACAGGCCATGGTCGTCGCACAACTTACGCAGCGCACGCAGGAAGTTGTGCGACACGACGCGCACGCCGCCTTCGCCCTGGATCGGCTCGATCAGGATCGCAGCCGTCGCCGGGCCGATGGCGCGCTTGACCGCGTCGAGGTCGCCGAACGGCACCTGGTCGAAGCCCTCGACCGGCGGGCCGAAGCCGTCGAGATATTTCTTGTTGCCGGTCGCCGCGATGGTGGTCAGCGTGCGGCCGTGAAAGGCGCCTTCGAAGGTGATAATGCGGAAGCGCTCCGGCCTGCCCGAGGCCGACTGATATTTGCGCGCCATTTTGATCGCACATTCCAGCGCCTCGGCGCCGGAATTCTGGAAGAACACCGTGTCGGCGAAACTCGCCGCGCACAGCCGGTCGGCCAGCTTTTCGCCATCCGGGATGCGATAGAGATTGGAGACGTGCCAGACCTTTTGCGCCTGCTCGGTCAGCGCCTTGACCAGATAGGGATGCGCATGGCCCAGCGCGTTGACGGCAACGCCGGAGGTGAAGTCGAGGTAGCGCTCACCGGCGGCCGTGATCAGCCAAGCGCCCTCGCCCCGCTCGAAAGCGAGGTCGACGCGCGCATAAGTCGGCAATAGATGCGAGTTCACGACCTTCTTCGTCCATCGATCACATTCGGAAATAAAATGTGCCGCCTCGCCGGGCGGCACTTTTTTCATTCTAGTGCCGGGCCTTGCCCTGTCAACGCGGTGGCCTGCAACCGTCCGCCGACTCAATTATGCCGCAAGCACAGATTCTAAGGGAAAACTGTTGGTATTTGGGCTTGGGGCCTTGCAAATGCTTGCACGCGAGTCACCCCATATTGTAGCGTTTCGGTCGGCTGGTACGACATCTCGTGCTACCGAGCGATTTCTAGTTCATTCCTGAAGCATACAAGTTGGGTGCCCTGAAAACGGCGCCGGGCGACGGGATTGGATTCAACCAAGGCCTTGAAAGCCTAGGAGAAAACCAAATGAGCTGGACGGATGAAAGGGTGGCGCTGCTGACGAAATTGTGGGCGGACGGCCTGTCCGCCAGCCAGATCGCCGCCGAGCTTGGTGGGATCACCCGCAATGCCGTCATCGGTAAGGTGCACCGCCTCGGCCTCTCCGGCCGCGCCAAGAGCCCGTCCTCGACCAGTCCGCGGCCGCGCAAGACGCGTTCCTCCGGACATATGCTGCGGGTGTCGCGGCCGGCGATGCGGGGCAATACCGCGCTGGCCTACGACTATCAGGAGGAGCCCGAGCCGGAGCTGATCGAAATTCCGCTCGAACAGCGCAAGACCCTGCTGCAACTCACCGAAAAGACCTGCCACTGGCCGGTCGGCGACCCGGGCAGCGGGGACTTTTTCTTCTGCGGGGGCGAAGCCAGCGATTCCCCTTATTGCACCTTTCACTCCCGCGTCGCCTACCAGCCGCCCAGCGACCGCCGGCGCGACAAGCGGCCGTTCAGAAACTCGTAACCCTTTGCTTATCCCTCCCCCGCTTGCGGGGGAGGGAAAAGGAAGCGCTCAATTCCCCCGCCCAAACCGGTCGTCGAGCGAATAGCCGGCGCCGCGCACGGTGCGGATCGGATCGACCATGTGTCCGCGATTGATCGCCTTGCGCAGGCGGCCGACATGCACGTCGACGGTGCGCTCGTCGATATAGATGTCGCTGCCCCAGACCCCGTCGAGCAGTTGCTGGCGCGAGAACACGCGGCCCGGCCGCTCCATCAGGAATTCCAGCAGGCGATATTCGGTCGGCCCCAGCTCGACGGCGAGACCGGCGCGCGAGACCCGCTTCTTGTCGCGGTCGAGTTCGATGTCGCCGATCGAGAGCACGCTGGCAACCCGCTCGGGATTGGCGCGGCGCAGCAGCGCGCGCACGCGCGCCAGCAGTTCCGGCACCGAGAACGGCTTGACGATATAGTCGTCGGCGCCGGTCGCCAGGCCGCGCACCTTCTCGCTCTCCTCGCCGCGCGCGGTCAGCATGATGATCGGCAGCTGGCGCGTTTCCGGGCGCGCGCGCAGCCGGCGGCAGAGCTCGATGCCGGACAGGCCGGGCAGCATCCAGTCCAGCACCACCAGATCGGGCGTGCTCTCCTTCAGCCGCGTGTCGGCCTCGTCGCCGCGAGCGGCGGATTCGACCTCGTAGCCTTCCGCCTCGAGATTATAGCGGAGCAGCATGGTGAGCGGCTCCTCGTCCTCGACGATCAGAATGCGCGCGCTCATTGGTGCGCTACCTCTCTCCGGCGCGCAGCGCGGCGAAGGCGGTGGTGTCGCCCTTCGGCCGCTGATCGGCGATCGGCCGGCCCTCGATCACGTAATGCACCGTCTCGGCGATGTTGGTGGCATGATCGCCCATGCGCTCGATGTTCTTGGCGCAGAACATCAGATGGATGCAGAAGGTGATGTTGCGCGGGTCTTCCATCATATAAGTAAGCAATTCTCGAAAAACGGAAGTGCACATCGCGTCGATCTCCTCGTCGCCGCGCCACACCGCCATGGCCTTGCTATCGTCGCGGCGGGCATAGGCATCGAGCACCGCCTTCATCTGGCCGAGCACCAGGTCGGCCATATGCTCGACGCCGCGGATCAGCTTGGGCGGCGGGAACTCGCTGTTGAGCGCGATTACGCGCTTAGCGATGTTCTTGGCCAGATCGCCGATGCGCTCGAGATCGTTGGAGATCCGCAGCGCGCCGACGATATCGCGCAGATCGACCGCCATCGGCTGGCGGCGGGCGATGGTGAGCACCGCCTTCTCCTCGATTTCGCGCTGCAATGTGTCGATATGGACATCGGCTTGGGTGACGCGTTGCGCCAGCGCGCTGTCGCGCTTGGCCAGCGCGCTGACCGCATCGGCGATCTGCTTCTCGGCCAAGCCGCCCATTTCGGCGACCATGCGCGCCAGCTCCTGCAGATCGCTGTCGAATGCCTTGGCGGTGTGCTCGGTCATTTTCTCTGTCCTTACCCAAACCGGCCGGTGATGTAATCCTGCGTGCGGCGATCGCTTGGCCCTGTGAAGATCTTGGTGGTCTCGCCGAACTCGACCAGTTCGCCGAGATACATGAACGCCGTGAAGTCGGAGACGCGCGCGGCCTGCTGCATGTTGTGGGTGACGATGACCAAAGTGTAGTCGTCCTTGAGTTCGTCGATCAGTTCCTCGATCTTGGCGGTGGAGATCGGGTCGAGCGCCGAGCACGGCTCGTCGAGCAGGATCACCTCCGGCCGCACCGCCACCGTGCGCGCGATGCACAGGCGCTGCTGCTGGCCGCCCGAGAGCGACAGCCCGTTGGCGTTAAGCTTGTCCTTGACCTCGTCCCACAGCGCCGCGCGCTGCAGCGCATGCTGCACGCGGCCGTCAAGCTCCGACTTCGACAGCCGCTCGTACAGCCTTATGCCGAAGGCGATGTTCTCGTAGATCGTCATCGGAAACGGCGTCGGTTTCTGGAACACCATGCCGACCTTGGCACGCAGCAGATTGAGATCCTGTGCGGGTGAGAGAATTTCCTCGTCGTCGAGCCGCACGTCGCCGCTGGCGCGCTGGTTGGGGTAGAGGTCGTACATGCGGTTCAAGACGCGCAGCAGCGTCGACTTGCCGCAGCCGGACGGACCGATGAAGGCGGTCACCTTGCGATGGTAGAGCGACACGCTGATGTCCTTCAGCGCGCGATTGTCGCCGTAATAGAAATTCAGATTTTGAATCGTGATCTTCGGCGTCAGGCCTTCGACGCTGACGGTTGCGGGGGCGACAGTCGGGACCGTGAATGCGGTGACGCTCATGGCGATTTTCTCTTTGCCGCGAGAAGCCGGGCGATGATGCTCAGGGTCAGCACCGCCAGCGTGATGATCAGCGCACCGGTCCAGGCCAGGCTCTGCCAGTCCTTGTAGGGACTGAGCGCGAACTGGAAGATGACCACCGGCAGGCTGGCGACCGGAGCATTCATGTCGAGGCTCCAGAACTGGTTGTTGAGCGCGGTGAACAGCAACGGCGCGGTTTCCCCGCTGATGCGCGCTATCGCCAGCAGCACGCCGGTGACCATGCCGGCGCGCGCGGCGCGATAGGCTATCTTGCTGATCATGAGCGCGCGCGGCAGGCCGATCGAGGCGGCGGCCTCGCGCAGCGTGTCGGGCACCAGCGTGAGCATGTCCTCGGTGGTGCGCACCACCACCGGCACCACGATCACGGCGAGCGACACGGCGCCGGCCCAGCCGGAGAAATGCCCCATGCGGGCGACCATGATCTCGTAGACGAACAGGCCGATCACGATCGACGGCGCGCTCAGCAGGATGTCGTTGATGAAACGCACCACCGAGGTGAGTTTGTCGTAGCGGCCGTATTCCGCCATGTAGGTGCCGGCGAGAATCCCGAGCGGCGTGCCGAGCACCACCGCGATCGTGGTCATGATCAGGCTGCCCATGATCGGATTGAGCAGGCCGCCGGCCGCGCCGGGCGGCGGCGTCATTTCGGTGAACACCGCGAGCGAGAGGCCGGCAAAGCCGTTCCACAGCAGCACGCCCAGGATCAGCACCAGCCAGGACAGGCCGAACGCGGTGGCCGCAAGCGCCAACCCCATGTTGATGGCGTTGCGGCGACGGCGCTTGGCGTAGAGCGGTGTGGCTGTTCGCGAGGCCATCGTCACACTCCGATCCGCGCGTTGAGCCGCATCAACATCAGGCGCGCGCAGGCCAGCACGATGAAGGTGATGAGGAACAAAATGAGGCCAAGCTCGATCAGCGCCGAGGTGTAGAGATCGCCCACGGCCTCGGTGAATTCATTGGCGATGGTGGCCGAGATGGTGGTGCCGGGCGCCATGATCGAGCCGGAAATGCGGTGCGCATTGCCGATCACGAAGGTCACCGCCATGGTTTCGCCGAGCGCGCGGCCAAGGCCGAGCATGACGCCGCCGATCACGCCCACGCGGGTGTAGGGCAGCACCACGTAGCGCGCCACCTCCCAGGTGGTGCAGCCGAGCCCGTAGGCCGCCTCCTTGAGCACCGGCGGCACCGCTTCGAACACGTCGCGAGAGATCGAGGTGATGAACGGCAGCACCATGATGGCGAGGATCAAGCCGGCGGTCAGGATGCCGATGCCGTAAGGCGGGCCTTCGAACAGCGTCGAGAGCACCGGAATATTGCCGAACGCCGCGATCAGGAACGGCTGCACATATTGCTGCAGGAACGGCGCGAACACGAACAGGCCCCAGATGCCGTAGATGATGGAAGGAATACCGGCGAGCAGCTCGATGGCGATGCCGATCGGGCGGCGCAGCCACATCGGGCACAGTTCGGTGAGAAACAGCGCGATGAACAGGCCGACCGGCACCGCGATCAGCATGGCGATAAGCGAGGTGACAACGGTGCCGTAGATCGGCGCGATGGCGCCGAATCTCTCGGTGACCGGGTTCCAACTCTCTTCGAACAGGAAGCCGACGCCGAAGGTGCGCAAGGCCGGCCAGGCGCCGTAAACCAGCGAAACGATGATACCGCCAAGAATGACGAGGACGACAATGGCGGCGGCGCGCGTGATTTGGCGGAAGGCCGCATCGCCCAATCGCAAACGCTGAAGAACCTTGGCACGATCCATCTGGACTGCGACCTGGACAGTACCGCCCTGCAACGCCACATCAACCACGGGCCGCCTCCCGGTGCAACACAAGCCGCCTGTGACGCGGCGGGGGACAAGGAAAAGGGCGCCAGAACGGGCGCCCTTCCCCATTGTCGTCGGATTAGAACAGCGGCTTGCCGCCGGCGTCCTTGATCTCGGACTTCCAGTAGTTATCGATGTCCTTGACCACATTGGCCGGCATCGGAACGTAATGCAGTTCCTCGGCCATCTTGGCGCCGTTCTTGTAGGCCCAGGCGAAGAACTTGAGCGCTTCGCCGGTCGCGGCCGCATTGGAAGGCTGCTTGTAGACCAGGATCCAGGTCGCGGCCGTCATCGGCCACGACTTGTCGCCGGGCTGATTGGCGAGGATCACGCCGTAACCGGGCTGCGATTTCCAGTCGGCATTGGCCGCCGCCGCCTGGAAGGCTTCCGAGGTCGGCGTCACAGTCTTGCCGGCCTTGTTGATCATCTTGGTGTAGGTCAGCTTGTTCTGCTGCGCGTAGGCGTATTCGACGTAGCCAACCGAACCCTTGGTGTTGGCGACGTTATTGGCGACGCCTTCGTTACCCTTGGCGCCGATGCCCGCCGGCCATTGCACCGAGGTGTTGACGCCGACCTTCGACTTCCAGTCGGGGCTCACATCAGCCAGGTAATACGCGAAGTTGAACGTGGTGCCCGAGCCGTCCGAACGATGCACAATGGCGATCGCCTGGCTGGGCAGCTTGACGTCCGGGTTGAGCTTTTTGAGCGCGGCATCATCCCACTTCTTGATGTCGCCCAGAAAGATCTTGGCCAGCGTCGGACCGTCGATCACGAGTTCGTTGGCTTTGATGCCTTCGAGATTGACCACCGGCACGATGCCGCCCATCACCATCGGGAACTGGGCGAGACCGGACTCATCGAGATCCTTGCCCGACAGCGGCGCGTCGCTGGCGCCGAAGGTCACGGTCTTGGCTTTGATCTGCTTGATGCCGCCGCCGGAACCGATCGACTGATAGTTCAGCCCGTTACCGGTTTCCTTTTTGTAGGCGTCGGCCCATTTGGCGTAAATCGGATAGGGGAAGGTGGCGCCGGCACCGGAGATGTCGGCGGCGTTGGCCGGAAGATAAGCGGCGGTGGCGATGAAGCCGGCGGCGGCGACTGCGGTCCAGTGTTTCAAGGGCTCTCTCCATGTTTTCGGTCCGAGGCGTCCGCGGGGTTGGCCCCGTGGATTCCGCCTGCATGCCCGTCGGACCGCACATAAGCATCGCGTGTCACCGTTCTATAAAGCTTTGGTGACAGTCACGTGACAATCTAAGCCACTGAATTTTATGATAATTCGCCGGTTTCGGCAGGTTCGCCGGTGCGCAATGGCAAATGCATCGCAAAGCTGGCGCCGGCGCCCAGCGTGCTTTCGATGGAAAGCCTGCCGCCATGCCGGTTGAGCACATGCTTGACCAGCGCCAGGCCCAGGCCGGTGCCGCCCTGCGCGCGGCTGTCGGCGACGTCGACCCGGTAGAAGCGCTCGGTCAGCCGCGGCAGATGCTCGGGTGCGATGCCCGGTCCGTAGTCGCGCACCGCGATGTGTGCCTCCGGCGTGTCGGCGCGGGTCCGCGCGCGCGTCAGCGTGATATCGACGCGCTTGCCGGCGGCGCCGTATTTGAGCGCGTTCTCCACCAGGTTCTCGAGCGCGCGCACCAGTTCATCGCGGTCGCCGAGCACGATCAGCGGTTCCGCTGGAGCCGTAACCTTGATCTCGACGCCGCGGTCGCGCGCCAGCGTCTGCAAGCCGTCGACCACCTGGCGCACGATCGGCGCCAACTCGACCGGCGTGTTCGGCGGTAGATGGGCGTTGAGTTCGATGCGCGAGAGCGACAGCAGGTCGTCGATCAGCCGCGCCATGCGGGTCGCCTGGCCCTGCATGATGGCAAGGAATTTTTCGCGCGCGACGGGATCGTCCTTGGCAGGGCCTTGCAGCGTCTCGACAAAGCCGAGCAGCGCTGCCAGCGGCGTGCGCAGCTCGTGGCTGGCATTGGCGACGAAGTCGGCGCGCATTTCCTCGACCCGGCGCAGCGGGCTGAGATCGTTGAACGTCATCAACAGAATGTCGTAGTGACCATCGCCGCCGGTCGCCAGCCGCACCGGCGTCACGAAAGCCTCGAACCAGCGGTCGAGCGGAACGCGCTCGAAGAATTCCACCCGCTGCGGCTCGCGCCGCGTGCCGGCGCGCCGGATCGCATCGACCAGTTCCGGCATGCGCAAGACGATCAAAGCCGGCTCGCCGCGGCGCAGCGCCGGCGCGATTGAGGTCGCCGCCTCGTTGAACGCGATCACGCGGGCCTCGCGGTCGAGCACGATCGCCGGTGCCGGCAAGCCGCCGATCAGCTGCTCGATCAGCGGGCCTTGCGGATGCGTGCGTTCGCGATCGATTGCCGGCGGCGCGCCGCCGGTTCCGGCGGCGATGTCCGTGTGACCCAGCAAGACGCGCAAGGCACCGCGCAGCCGGTTCGGCCAACTGTCTCGACGGTGCTCGTCTATTGCCATGCGGCTAGTGCCCCGTTTCCGAAGTTCGTGATACATCGTGGCACCCCCTGACACGAACTTCGGAAACAAAGGGGCACTAGCAAGTATATTGATTCTAGTGCCGCTTATCGATTTGAAGTTCCTGAAGGAGCTTGCGGCAGGTGGTGCAGGAACTTCAAATCGGCGGCACTAGCCGGCGTCGGTTTTCTCTGGTTCGATCTCGCTGCGGATCGGAGCGGTCACCGACGTCACCGCCGTCAGCTCCGCTTTACGCCGCGCGCCGTGTATATTGAGCCAGATCTCGCGCACACCCAAGATGACCAGCGCAATCGCGAACGGCACCAGATAATAGAGCACGCGGAACAGCAGCAGCCCGGCCAGCACTGCTTCCTTGTCGAATTGCCATAAGGCCACCAGCATGGCGGCGTCGAACACGCCGAGGCCGCCGGGCGCATGGCTGGCGAAACCGAGCAGGGTCGCCGCCACGAACACCACCGCCAGCGTCACGAAGCCGATATTCGGTTCCGCCGGCAGCAGCATGTACATGGCGAGTGCGCAGGAGGCGAGATCGAGAATACCGATGCCGATCTGCAGCAGCGTGGACGGCCCGCTCGGCAATTGTACGTTCCATTCGCCCCGCCCGATCTCGCGCGGCGCGCTCCAGACCCAGCCGACATAGCAGGCCAGAATGACCAAGATCGTGATCGCGAGGCCGCGGTTGAACGCGGGCGGCAGCTGGTCGATTAGTCCGGCGGCTTCCGGGTGATAGGCGATGCCAAGGCCGAGCACGGTCGC
Organism: Hyphomicrobiales bacterium; assembly: GCA_016185205.1. Lineage (GTDB taxonomy): Bacteria > Pseudomonadota > Alphaproteobacteria > Rhizobiales > Xanthobacteraceae > Pseudolabrys. The sequence continues at coordinate 61,701 of JACPOA010000035.1, forward strand.
ATTGCCGAGCCAGAAGGTGAGACCGGCCACGAAGCAGATCTTGGCCACCTCGACGGCATTGAGACCGTAAGCCGAATAGATGCGGTAGCGCACCGCGCCGCCGGTAAACACGGTGGCGCCGATATTGTGGCCGATCGAGTAGCTGGTGAAGCCGGCCAGCGCGGCGATGCGATAGGGAATTTGGTTGCGGCCGATCGTGCGCAGGGCGAACAGGTCGTAGAATGTCAGCGTGAAATAACCGGCGGCGACGAAGGCGGCGGCAGCGCCGATGTGGTGCCAGCCGGTCGCCCGCAGCGCCTTGACCACCTCGTCGACATTGATATCGCGCAGCATACGAAACAGCACCACCAGCGCCACGGCGATGATAGTGAGGCTGAGCAGCACGCCAATGCGATTCCAGCCGATCGTGTTCTGGAAAAAACGTGCCACGGCACGCAACGACTTGAGCATCTTTCCTCCGGCACGGCAGTGCTTGCCGACCCCACTAGCAGAACTCGCACCTTCGCGCGAGTGGACCGCTGTTTGCTTGCGCATTGATCTTATCCGACCTTGCTTCGCCCGCCGAACCAGCCTTCGCAGCCGAAGCGGCTGCTTCGGCGGAGTAGGCAGCGGGCTTCGCGAAGGCGGGAAACCGGTTCCCACCCTCGGATCAAGTCCGAGGGCAGGCTTTTTCGGGATCATGCGCTAGACTGCCGCAAAATTGGCCATGGGCGTTAACGTGGCAGCGAACCGGGACGCATAATCCCAGGCCCCCAGGGAGACGACGCGCCACCCCGCCGGACGGTACTCAAAGCCGCGCGGAGCAGAGCAGCGCGCCCACAATAACTATGCGTGATGAATTGGACATGTTCGCCCTCTAAAAACTCGCGCTCTACACGGCGCAATTCGGTTGCATCAGCGTCATACGCAAATCGGGGTGCGTCAACCCCCGAGCTTGCCGGCAAAAAACTCGCGCAGCGCGGCGGTGGTCTCTTCCGGCGCTTCCTCGGACAGATAATGTCCGCTGGCGACGGCCTTGGCCGCCACGATGTTGGCGGCGTAGCGCTGCCAGATCTCGGCCGGGCCGGGCTTGTGATTCCGCCCCACCCCACCGGTGGCGCCCCATAGGATCAAGGCTGGACATTCAATCTTGCGGCCGGCTTCGAAATCCTTGCTGTCCATCGCGAGGTCGACGCCGAAGGTGGCGCGGTAGTCCTCGCAGATGGCGTGGATCGTTTCCGGATTGCGGAAGCAGCGCTTGTATTCGGCGAGCGCGGCGGGATCGAAGAAGCTCAGGCCTTGTCTGGTCTTCGCCAGCTTCTTCTCGATGAACCAGTCGGGATCGGCGCCCATCATTTTCTCGGGCAGCGGCGCGGGCTGGATGTTGAAGAACCAGTGCCATGAGAACGTGCCCCACTGCCGCGTCACATTGTTGAGCAGATGATGCTGCGGGATGATGTCGAGGATGGCCGCGCGCGTGACATTCGCCGGGTGATCGAGGCACATGCGATGCAGCACGCGCGCGCCGCGGTCGTGACCGGCGGCGAAGAATTTTTCGTAGCCGAGCGCCGCCATCACCTCGACCTGGTCCTGTGCCATGGCGCGGAACGAATAGCCGGAATGATCCTCGCCGCCCGGCGGCTTTTCCGAATCGCCGTAGCCGCGCAAATCGGTGGCGACCACGCTGAACTCGCGCGCCAGCGCCGGCGCTACCTTGAGCCACGACAGATGCGTGAACGGATTGCCGTGCATCAGCAGCAGCGGCGGCCCGCTGCCGCCCGTGACGGTAACGATGCGCGCGCCGCTGGTTTTGATCTCGCAGCGCGTGAAACCTGGAAGCATGGCATTTCCTAATTTGCCGCCGTGACGCACGTCCCCGACGCCCGGCCGCTTATCGGATGCCAGCATAACAAGATTCAAAAGGAAAACCCCGACTTCGCCTGCGCGAAGCCGGGGCTAGCGGTATTGCATAGGTCTGCTCGCCTAATCGCAAACCCTGACGCGGCGAACGCGCGGGCCGAAGTCCGTCATAACAACCTTCTTGACGATGTAGCAGTCCGGGCCGGCGATATAAGTCGGGCCGAATCCGAAACCGAAACCACCGCGCCAGTGGCCATGATGGCCATGATGGCCGTGATGGCCGTGGCCGTGCCAGCCGGGGGCAGCGGAGGCGGTGGTTGGGGTGAGTGCGGCGGCGGCGACGGCGGCGGCGGCGGCAACAACAAGGGTAAGCTTGCGGGTCATGGCGTCTCTCCTGTTTGAGGGATGTGCGTCTCACATCCTGGACATGAGTCGCGGCGTCCCCCGGAAAGGTTCAAACCCGCAAGGCCGGAATGACCGGACTTGCGATGAAAAGCCGGGCCAGGCGCTCGCGGAGACGCATTTTTAGACAAAAAGCCTCATAAAAATGGGGGTTTAACCGGCTTCGGCTTGCCGATGGGAACCCGATCAGGGCAACCTAGCGCCACCCGCCCCTGGCCAGGCGGGCTTGAGGCAGATTTCTTCGATTCCGCTTGAACCTAGCTGCCATCCCGAACGACTTAACCCATGAGCCGATTGACCTGCGATGCAAACGACTTCGGATGAGGTTCTGATCGCAAGAATCGCAGGGGGTGACCGGCTCGCCATGCAGGTGCTGTTCGCTCGGCACCACGTTCGTGTGTACCGGTTCGTGCTGCGTCTGGTGCGCAACGAAGCGACGGCGGAGGAGTTGATCAGTGACGTGTTCCTCGACATCTGGCGGCAAGCCGGCAAGTTCGAGGGCCGCTCGCAAGTCTCCACCTGGATGTTGAGCATCGCGCGCTTCAAGGCGCTTTCGGTGCTGCGAAAGCGGCCGGAGGAGGAACTGGACGAGGAGACGGCGGAACGGATCGAGGATCAATCGGACGATCCGGAAACCACGCTCGCCAAGAAGGACAAGGGCGCACTGTTGCGGCAATGCCTGATCGCATTGTCGGCGGAGCACCGGGAGATCATCGACCTCGTGTACTACCACGAGAAATCGGTGGAGGAAGTGGCCGGCATCGTCGGCATCCCGGAGGCGACCGTGAAGACGCGTATGTTCTACGCGCGCAAGAAATTATCTGAGCTCCTGAAGGAGCAAGGAATCGATCGAGGTTGGCCATGAACACGAAAAACAAACAAGCGCATAGCGACGTGGAAGAGCTGCTGCCGTGGCATGCGGCTGGCACGCTGAGCCGTAGCGATGCCCGGCGTGTCGAGGACGCCCTGGCGCACGATCCCGAACTCGCCCGCCGCTACGCGCTGGTGCGCGACGAGCTGGGCGAGACAATTCACCTCAACGAGACGCTGGGCGCGCCGTCCGCGCATGCGATGGAAAAGCTGTTTGCCAAGATCGACGCCGAGCCGGCGCGCAAGCCGGCCGTGTCGCTCAATCTCGGCGCCCGCGTCGCGGAGTTTTTCGCGAGCTTCAGCCCGCGCACATTGGCCTTCGCCGGCGGCGCTGCCGTGCTCGCCATCCTGCTGCAGGCGGGATTTATCGCCGGCGTGATGCTGAAGGAAACCAAGACGAGCGGATACGAGACCGCCTCGGCGCCGAGCACCGATCCCGGCGTCGGCGCCTTCACGCTCATCCGCTTCGCGCCGCAAGCCACCCAGGATGACGTCACCAAGTTTCTCGCCGTCAACAGACTGTCGATCGCATCGGGACCGATGGCCGGCGGGCTGTACAAGGTGCGCGTCGCGGTGACCGGGCTGCCGAAGGCCGAGCTCGCGACCATCGTCAAGAAGCTGCAAGAGGACAAAGTCGTCACCTTCATCGCCACGACCGAGTAGACTGAAGCGACGTCAGCGGAGATGCGAGCCATGCGCCTGCAACGAAGTGCCCTGCTCTGCCTTGTCGCGGTCGCGAGCTTGACGTTTGCCGCGGCCGACGCCGTCGCGCAGAAATACAATAACCGTGGCCCGACGACCAATATCGGCCGCGGCCCGACGCCTAATGTCGGCCCCAGTCAGCCGCGCGGCGGCTATCAGGGGGGCGGTTATCGCGGCGGCTGGGGTGTGGTCGTGCCCGGCCTGCTTATGACGATCCCCCAGACTGGCCCCTCGCGTGGCGATGTGTTTATCGATGACGGCACCATCAACGAAGGGCCGCGCGACCGGCCACCGCAGCGTACGAGCCGCCGCGGTCCGAGCGGCGCGCCGCCCGCCAACGAACGCCGGCTGGTGCCCGACGAGGTCGTGATCGAGATCGCCAATTCGGTCAGCCCGCAAACGATCGACACGCTGCAACGCCGCTTCCGGCTGGAACGCCTCGAGCAGCAAAGCTTCCAACTGACCGGCACCACCTTCTATCGCTGGCGGATCCCCGACCGGCGCTCGGTCGCCACCGTGGTGCGCACGCTTGAAACCGATGCGGTGGTCGCATCGGCGCAGCCGAATTATCTGTTCACGATCCAGCAGAACGAAACCAAGACACCCGAACCCAAGACGGAAGGCGATCCCGCGCAGTACGAGCTCGCCAAGTTGCGGCTGCCGCAGGCGCATGCGCTCGCCAGGGGCGACCGTATATTGGTGGCCGTGATCGATTCCGGGATCGACGCCACGCATCCGGAACTCGCCGGCGCGGTCGTGCAGACCTACGACGCGCTCGAGACGCCGGCGGCGCCGCATAAGCACGGCACCGCCATCGCCGGGCTGATCGCCGCGCACGGCAAGCTGTTGGGCTCGGCGCCACGCGCGCAGATCCTCGCCATCCGCGCCTTCGACCCCCGTGGAACCAGCGCCGAAGGCAACACCTTCAGCATCCTCAAGAGCCTCGACTGGGCGGCGGCGAACGGCGCGCGCGTCATCAATATGAGTTTTGCCGGCCCCGCCGATCCGGCGGTGCATCGCAGCCTGGAGGCCGCGCGCAAGAAGGGCATCGTACTGGTGGCGGCGGCGGGCAATGCCGGAGCGAAATCGCCGCCGCTCTATCCCGCCGCCGATGCGAACGTGATCGCGGTGAGCGCGACCGATGCCGATGATAAGCTTTTCGAGCAATCCAATCGCGGCCGCCATATCGCGATTGCCGCGCCGGGCGCGCAGATCCTGGTGGCGACCACGGACGGCGGCTACGAAGTAGCCTCCGGCACCTCCTATTCCGCAGCCGAGGTGAGCGGCATTGTCGCGCTGATGCTCGAGCGCAAAGGCGACCTCACGCCCGACAAGGTGCGCGCAATTCTTCTGGCCACCGCCAAGGACCTCGGCCCCAAGGGCCACGACATCATGTACGGGGCGGGCCTTGCCGACGCCTATGCCGCGCTCACGACGGAACCGGCGCCGGCCTTGGCCGCGACCCCGCGGCCGATCAAGCGCGTGAGCACCGGCGCGCGTTGATCGCGCGCCGGCGTGTCGGCTAACGCGGCGGAATCTGTATCAGCTCGGCGAGCTGCTCCTTGGTCAATTGCGTCGCGGTGAATTTGAGCTCGACCGCATCGCGCACGATGGTGTCGAGACCCGTGATGGTATCGGGAATGATCGAGGCCTTGGGGAAGAAGCCGTCGCGCGTCCGTTTCGCCTTGGCCTCGGTGATTTTCAGCCATTCCGAATAGACCTTCAGCGCCTCCGGATTGGCATACATGTAATCCACCGTTTCGCGGTAAGCCTTCATGTAGCGATCGACCACGGGCTTTCGCGTTTTCAGCACGTCGGCATTGGCAATCAGCAGGCGCACCGTCTGGCCTTTGAACACCGCGGCGTCATTGCCGGTGGCGATGACGCGAATCTGTTTGTTGTCGAGCTGGTCCAGACCGAATGGCGGCGCCGCCCAGCCGACATCGATCTGGTCGGACATCACGGCGGTAAGCGTTCCCGGCGGGCCACCGGTCGAGGTCAGCTTCGCCTTCAGATTGTATTGCTTGATGAAGGCGGTCACGATGCCGTGGGTCGACGAACCGTTGGTCGAGTAAGCCAGCGTCTTGCCGTCGGTGTCCTTCAGCGATTTGATCGGGGAATCCGATTTCACATACCAGTAGAGGTCGCCGGCGCCGGTGGTCTCCGCGCCAATGACGCGCACCGGCGCGCCTTTCGAATAGGCGCTCAGCACGCCCATGACTCCAGCGGCCACGCCGAGGTCGACGCTGCCGGAAATCACCGCTTGCTGCGTTTCGCCCGCGCCCTGGGTGTAGACGATCTCCAGGGTCAGGCCGTGTTTCTTGAAAATTCCGGCGCGCTGTCCGATCTCGGACACTGAAGTGTCCCAGTTGCCACGCTGGCCAACCGCGAGCTTGAGCGTATCGTCAGCCGATGCGGCGCTCGCCGCAAACGTAAGTCCCAGAGCCGTAATCGCGATTCCCCATCTGATCGTCTTCATAGGATCCTCCCTTTGGCGCTTTTTACATTTCCGTTTTTTTCGGCCACTATATCCATTCAAGCGACGCGTCGCTGGCCCTTCGCCGCACCGCCTCGGCCGTTGGCGGAATAAGATTAGGTTTCTAAGATATAATCCTAATCCCGCCACCTACTTGCCGTCGAGGTACAAACTCACCACTTATTGTGCGTCGCACAACTGCTGCCCGGAGATGGAATGACCGCAACCGACCAGCCGCAGATGATGCCGTTGCGCGTGACGCGTAACGACCAGATCGCCGACGGCATCCATCTGCTGGAATTCCGCGATACCGGCGGCAATCCACTGCCGCAATTTTCCGCCGGCGCGCATATCACCATTCGGGTGCCGAACGGGCTGCTGCGCAAATATTCACTGTGCAACGACCCGGCCGAGCGCGACCGCTATCAGGTCGCGGTTAAGCGCGAGGTCACCGGCCGCGGCGGCTCCTCAACGCTGATCGACCGCGCCAAGCCCGGCGACGAGCTGTACGTGGCCGCGCCGGTCAACGATTTCGCCCTGCCGCAGCGCGCGCAGGATTTCCTGTTCATCGCCGGCGGCATCGGCGTCACGCCGATCATGGCGATGATCCGCCAGGTGCAAAAGGAGGGCAAACGTTTCCGGCTGTATTACGTCACGCGCTCGCCGGAGACGACCGCGTTCATCGACGAGCTGAGCAAGCCCGAATACAAGGACAAGGTCGTGATCCATCACGACCATGGCGACCCGGCCCGGTCGCTCGACCTCAAGCCGGTGCTGGCCGAACGCAAGAACCGAGAGCACTTGTACTGCTGCGGACCGCGCCCGCTGATGGAAGCGGTGCGCGACATGACCGACCACTGGTCGTCGACGGCCGTGCATTTCGAGGCGTTCAGCGAGGCCGACATCCACAAGGCGACCGACCGGCCGTTCAAGGTGCGCCTAGCGCGCTCCGGCAAGGTCGTCGAGGTGCCGGCCGACAAGACGATCATGGAAGTCCTGCGCGAGCACAGCCTCGATGTGCCGAGTTCCTGCGAAACCGGCACCTGCGGAACGTGCCGCACCAAATTGCTGGCCGGGCAAGCCGACCACCGCGACCTGGTGCTGGCCGCGCATGAGCGCGCCGACAACATCATGATCTGCGTGTCGCGCGCCAAGACCGACGAGATCACGATCGATCGCTAAAAATTATCGCTGAATGCTTCGCACATAGGCAGCGGCCGCGTGGGCGTCGTCTTCGCTGAATTTGAATTCCGGCATGTCGGGATGCGTGGAGGAGATGCCGCGTTCGAGCAGACGCGGAAACTGGTCGAGATCGAAGTTGCGGCCGAGCGTGCGGAACGGCATCGCATTGCGGTTCGGACTGTTGCCGAATCTTGCGACCGCATGGCAGCGTGAGCAGAATTCCCCGACCAGCGCACGCCCGCGTCGGATCGGGTCCTGCACCTGCGCGGCATTGGCCAAGCTCACCGTTGCCAGCAAGCCAACGATGAGCGGCAGGATCGAGCGTGGTAGCTGTTTCATCGAGAATCCTCTCACTGCGGAGACCATAGAACGCCAGTCAAAACAAAACAGCGAATACTTTTATTATTGAAATCACCCCTCGGCACCATGGCAGCTGGCGCGGCCCCTTCTGCTTCTTGCGAATTTTGGCAAGGCAGGTGAGTCCGAGCCGGTCCTGGCGAAAATCAGCCAAGAGACACTCACGGCCACATTGAAATCCGCCGTTCCTTGTTAAACGTGGTTCTGCACGAGAAGCCGGAGATTGGAACTTAGTTGCAGTCTTTGAGTAAGTATCGATGTCCGGTGCCCGATATCGGTTCACCCGGGTCTAAAATAGCTCATTTCGCCGACGTGCGGGGACGTGGACATGATCCGCTGACCTCTTCATGTGAGCAATTCTGCACAGTCTTCTTCTTGGCATGGGCGTAGCTTCACAGTCCGGGGAGCGTCGTGACGCTATCCCCCTGACAGGCGAATATACGATTGCGCTGTGGGTCAAGTAAAATTTCGACATGCCCCTCGATAATCAGCCGGAGGTTCAGCAAGCTCCACGGTGTTGGCCACGAAGGACAACTTCGTGAAGGCAGACCGCGAGTCGTCTTCTTTTTTAGCGATAAACGGCGGCTCGTCGAGCATCCGGTTCGCGCTGTATGGTGAGGGCGAGCCGCTGCGGCGGCTGCTGGACGGGAAAGTGGATCGCGTCGGTCTGAGCGGCACGAAGTTGAGCTTCAAGGACTCTACCGGACAACCGCAGGATAGTCTTACCATCGACCCCGCCGATCATCGTTCGGCGGCCGCTTTTCTACTGGATTGGCTCGAAACCCAGCAGGTGTTCGCTTCGGTCAAAGCCGTGGGACACCGGGTGGTGCATGGGATGACGCATAGCGAACCGGAACGGGTCACGCCAGAGCTGCTCGATGAATTGCACCGCATCACGCCGTATGACCCGGAGCATCTGCCGCTTGAGATCGAGTTGATAGAGGCATTCCGCCAACGTCATCCGACATTGCCTCAGGTGGCGTGCTTTGACACCGCATTTCACCGCACCATACCGCGGGTCGCCAGTCTGCTGCCGATTCCGCGACGCTATGAGGCAGCGGGCGTTCGCCGTTATGGCTTCCACGGTTTGTCTTATGAATTCCTTATGGAGGAACTCGCACGCCTTGGCGACCCGGCGGCAACGAAGGGACGCGTGATCCTTGCCCATCTCGGCAACGGCGCGAGCCTGGCCGCCGTGCGCGACGGCAAGAGCATCGACACCAGCATGGGCTTCACACCAACGGCCGGATTGGTGATGAGCAGTCGCTCGGGGGACTTGGATCCGGGTCTGGTCTCCTACCTAGCGCGCACCGAGCATATGAGCGCGACACAATTTCAGGAAATGGTGAACCACGCGTCTGGTCTGCTTGGAGTTTCCGAGATCAGTTCTGACTTGCGCGACTTGCTCGCACAGGAATCCGATGACGTTCGCGCGGCGGAAGCCGTAGCGCTTTTCTGCTATCAGGCAAAAAAATGGATCGGCTCCTTCGCCGCGGCGCTCGGTGGATTGGACACGCTCGTCTTCGCAGGAGGCATCGGCGAAAACGCGCCGCTCGTCCGTGAGCGCATCTGCGAGAAACTCGGCTTCCTTGGCATCGAAATGAATGAGGAGCGCAACACGAAGAACGCGTCGCTGATTTCGGCGGATGGTGGTCGGGTCGCCGTGCGTGTCATTCGCACCGACGAAGAACTCATGATTGCAAGGTCAGCCATACGCATCCTCGGCCCTGGCGGACAGAAAGAAAATTTAACATAATGAAAAGACTTATTGTTTTCGACCTCGATGGCACAATTGCGGAAAGCAAATCGTCTCTTGATGACGAAATGTCTGCGCTTCTGCGCGACCTTCTCAACATCATCAAAGTAGCCGTCATTTCCGGCGGCAACTGGCCGCAATTTGAAAAACAATTGGTCTCGAATCTTCCCCGTGATGCAAATCTCAAGAACTTATTTCTCCTCCCTACGTGTGGAACGAAGTTCTACAAATTCAATTTAACTTGGGAAAAACTCTATTCGGAGGACTTCACCGTTGAGGAGAAAGAGAAGATTATCAGTTCATTGCAGAAGGCGATTGGATTATCGGACTTCAAGGCCGAAAGGGTTTGGGGAGAATTGATTGAAGACCGAGGAAGTCAGATTACTTTCTCCGCAATAGGTCAGCAGGCTCCTTTGGAAGAAAAGAAGAAGTGGGACCCGGATTTTGTTAAACGGAAGCAATTGAAAGCATTCCTCGATAAATCAATTCCCGAGTTTTCCGTGCGCTTGGGTGGAACGACCTCCGTCGATGTCACCAAGCAGGGCATCGACAAAGCCTATGGGATTAGAAAACTCCGAGACATTCTTGGCGTTGCAATTGTTGAGATGATTTTTATCGGGGATGCCTTGTTCCCTGGTGGAAACGACTATCCGGCCAAAGAAGCAGGGGTTGTGTCTATCCAGGTCAAAGGTCCCCAAGAGACGAAACGGGTTATCGAAACAATCATCGCTTGTTTAGATTCAGCAAGCGCGACCATGTGAGCGACTGGATGACTGACTTTCAATTGCAGCGTCTTGGACTGATGATGGAACCGGAGCCGGGCAATCCGCTGGAAGCCGAAGGCGTCCTGAACCCAGCCGCCGTGCGTGGTCCGGATGGTCAGCTTTACCTCTTCCCGCGGCTAGTCGCGCGAGGCAACCACTCCCGCATCGGTATAGCGCGAGTCCAATTTAATGAGGCCGGTGACCCGGACGGCGTCGAGCGACTTGGTATCGCGCTGGAGCCCGAAGCGGATTACGAGTTGCGGCAGGACGGTACCGGTGGCTGCGAGGATCCGCGTATCACCTTTGTCGAGCCGCTCCGACGTTACGTAATGACTTACACCGCGCATTCGCGAAGCGGTCCAAGGATCGCCCTGGCGATATCCGAAGATCTGTTCCGCTGGCAGCGCTTGGGGTTGGCCACCTTCCAGCCCTATGAGGGCATTGAGTTCGAAGGCGTGGACAACAAGGACGCCAGCGTCTTTCCTGTCGCCATTCCAGATCCATCGGGACAGCTTTCAATGGCCATTCTGCAGCGGCCGCTGTTTCCCGGAACTCGTCCGGAGGAAGAGGCGCACCACCCTGCGTCGCGCGTGGTGGATCTCGATCGCGAAAGCATCTGGATTTCCTATTGCTCGACGGCCATGGCGGACTGTGAGCCCTCCCACCTCAGTCATTTTGGCTCGCATCACCGGCTGGCCACCCCGGTGGCACCCTGGGAACGGCTCAAAATCGGCGGCGGTACTCCACCGATCCTGACCCGGCACGGTTGGCTGACAATTTACCACGGCGTCAGCGAGCTTCCGGCATCGCCCGGATCGACACGCGAGCTGCGCTACTCGGCTGGTGTGCTCGTGCTGTCGGAGGAATTTCCTCAAGTTATCCGCTATCGTTCGCGGGAGCCAGTGCTGACACCGGAGTCGCCGCAGGAACGCGAGGGGATCGTCGCCAACGTCGTGTTTCCCACCGCCATCGATCGGCGCGACGATCTCGGCTTACCGGATCGCTTCGACGTTTATTATGGGATGGCCGACAATCGGATCGGCGTGGCGAGACTCGATGTACCGGAGCGTCTGCCGCCAGGGGCACTCGCCGACCCACCACAAGCGAAGGTCGGCGCGTCACGCGCACCGACGAAAATTGATGATCACGAGGTCATACGCGTCCGCGGCCTTGGTCCACAGAAAGAAAGTTAGAACGATGAACGCAATAGAAAAAATAACATCGCCGCCACTTAGTCCGGAATTGCTGCGAAACCTGGATGCCTATTGGCGAGCGGCCAATTACCTCTCGGTCGGGCAGATTTATCTCTGGGACAATCCGCTGCTGAAAAAGCCACTCACGCTGGCACATATCAAACCACGCCTGCTCGGCCATTGGGGCACGACTCCGGGGCTTAACTTCATCTATGTCCATTTAAACCGGGTCATCAAGAAATGCGGCCTGAACGTCATCAACATCACCGGGCCGGGCCATGGCGGGCCGGGGTTGGTAGCCAATGCTTACTTGGAAGGAACCTACAGCGAAGTCTATCCCGACATCGCGCAAGATGAGGACGGGATGAAGCGGCTGTTCAAACAGTTTTCTTTTCCTGGCGGCATTCCAAGTCACGTCTCCCCGGAGACACCCGGCTCTATTCATGAGGGAGGTGAATTGGGTTACTCGCTGTCACACGCATTCGGCGCGGCTTTCGACAATCCCGACCTGCTCGTCGCGTGCGTCGTCGGCGATGGTGAAGCGGAAACCGGCGCGCTCGCCACAAGCTGGCATTCAAACAAGTTTCTCAATCCGGTGCATGACGGCGCGGTGCTGCCCATCCTACACCTGAATGGATACAAGATTGCGGGGCCGACGGTGCTGGCCCGCATTCCCCGCGACGAATTGGAAGCGCTCTTTCGCGGCTACGGTTACACGCCATATTTCGTCGAGGGTGACGACCCGATGGTGATGCACCAGCTCATGGCCGCTTCACTCGACGTTATCGTGGCCGACATTCAGCGCATCCAACGCGACGCTCGCGCGCACGGGTTCAGCGGGCGTCCGCGCTGGCCCATGATAATCTTGCGCTCGCCGAAGGGCTGGACCGGCCCAAAGGTCGTCGATGGCAATCCGACCGAGGGCACGTTTCGCTCACATCAGGTACCGATGGGCGAGATGAGTCATCCCGGCCATTTGACGCTTTTGGAAGAATGGATGAGGAGCTATCGCCCGGAGGAATTGTTCGACGAGACAGGCAAGCTGCGCTCCGAACTCGCGGAATTAGCTCCGCAAGGCGAGCGCCGCATGAGCGCCAATCCCCACGCCAATGGCGGCCACCTGCTGCGCGATCTGCGTTTGCCTGATTTCGCCGATTACGCAGTCAAGCTATCGAAGCCCGGCGCTGTGAACGCCGAAGCCACTCGCGTCCAAGGGCAGTTCATCCGTGACGTGATGAAACTGAACCCGAACAACTTCCGTGTGTTCAGCCCAGACGAAACAACATCAAACCGCTGGGGCGCCGTATTTGAAGTGACAAATCGCTGCTCGACCGCGGAGATTTTTCCTTTCGACGACCGCGTCGCACCCGATGGCCGCGTGATGGAGATGCTGAGCGAGCACCAGTGCGAGGGCTGGTTGGAAGGTTATCTGCTCACGGGTCGCCACGGTTTCTTTCCCTGCTACGAGGCATTCGTTCACATCGTCGATTCGATGTTCAACCAGCACGCAAAGTGGTTGGAGGTGACGCGGAAAATTCCCTGGCGCCGCCCCATCGCCTCACTGAACTACCTGCTCACGTCACACGTCTGGCGGCAGGATCAAAATGGCTTCACTCATCAAGACCCAGGCTTCATCGATCTCGTCGTAAACAAGAAGGCCGAAGTCATCCGCGTCTATTTACCCCCGGATGCAAACACGCTGCTCTCGGTGACGGACCACTGCTTGCGGAGCCGCAGCTACGTGAATGTCGTCATCGCCGGCAAACAACCCGCCCCACAGTGGCTCGACATGGACGCCGCCATCGAGCACTGCTCCGCTGGAATCGGGATCTGGCCTTGGGCCAGCAACGACGGGGGCGGCGAACCGGACGTTGTCATGGCGTGCTGCGGCGACGTACCCACGCTGGAAACTCTGGCCGCCGTCGAGTTGTTGCGGAAGCAGTTCCCCGAATTGAAGGTCCGCGTGATCAACGTGGTTGATTTGATGAAGCTCCAGTCGGAGAGCGAACACCCGCACGGTTTGAGCGACAAGGATTTCGACGTGCTCTTCACGACAAACAAGCCCATCATTTTCGCCTACCATGGTTATCCCACGTTAGTTCATAGGCTTACGTATAACCGCACCAACCATCAGAACATTCATGTGCACGGCTATAAAGAAGAAGGTACGATCACCACACCGTTCGACCTGGTGGTGATGAACAACCTCGACCGCTTTCGCCTCGTCGCCGCCGTTGTTGATCGTGTGCCCAAACTCGGCCCGCACGTGGCCGAAGTAAAGGAGGCTACTCGCGACAAGCTTATCGAGCACAAGCGCTACATTGATGAATACGGCGAGGACATGCCGGAAATCCGAAACTGGCAATGGGGTGCAACGACGTGATCGGCGTGCCGCGCATGCTCTCGCGCCTTTACCTGATTCGACACGGCGAAACGGCTTGGTCGCTCTCCGGCCAGCATACAGGCCGAACCGACATTCCGCTTAACGAAAAAGGCGAACAGGACGCCCGCAAGCTGGCAGAACGGCTCCGCGCCGTAAGGTTCAGCCGCGTGTTCACCAGTCCACTGCAGCGCGCACGGCGAACATGTGAGTTGGCTGGGTTTGATGAAGTTGCGGAAACCGAACCGGACTTGACGGAGTGGGACTACGGCGATTACGAGGGACAGCGCTCGGTAGATACTCGCAAGGCGCGGCCAGACTGGAATCTCTATCGAGACGGAGGTCCGGGCGGCGAAGCGCCCGCCCAAGTTTCGGAACGCGCAGATCGCCTCATTGCTCGGTTCCGGACGCTGGAGGGCAACATCGCCATCTTCTCGCACGCTCAACTCGGGCGCGTCCTGGCCACACGTTGGATCGGATTACCGGTCGACCAAGCTCAGCACTTCGTGCTCAGCACAGCGTCACTCAGCATTCTCGGTTATGAGCATAACCTCGCCGAAGAGTCGGCCATCCTCTTGTGGAACGCGGTCTCGAACGAAGTGTCGCCTTAATCCCGTACCGACGCGTTGGCGGCAAAGAGACAATAGCGAACAAATCGATTGAGTGAGGGGAAAACGAAGCGGCAGGATGCTGACCCAAATGGAAACGTCGAGGAATTCCCTCTCTCGTCGCAAACCATACCGCGACTATGTCGTGGTGGGGTAGCCTCATTGGGGTTTCCAGAAATTGAGCCAGTTGTTTGATTTCTTTTATCTATTCGCCGTTTCGTAAAAAACCCTTGGCCGCACGCCGAAGACCCGCCTCCATCTAATGCCGGCCCCGCTACCGTCAATTGGAACCTTCAGGCGTTCTGGCCGTTGGGCTTTGTTAGGGCGCCTACGCAGCATCCGCTGCGAGCCCATTTTCGTCCGAAACAAATGAGAAATTGGTTGCTGCGGCGTTCGCCCAGCACCCATCGACACATGGGTGCTGGGGCAGCCAAGTTTCCAACGACGAGGCAACGATCGCAGCCGAGCCGGAAGCAGCGTCATATATCGCCGTGTAGTTCTTATTCAATCCTTGGAGAGGCATCCAGTGCAAACGGAACTTTTGAAAGTGACAGGTATGACATGCGATGGCTGCACGAGCACCGTAACGCATGCGCTCGAAAAGGCGCCCGGAGTCAGTGACGTAAAGGTGTCGCTCTCGGCCGGTGAAGCCACGGTGCAATACGACGAGCGGATCACCTCGTCCGATCGACTGAAGTCAGCCGTGATAGGCGCGGGCTATGGCGTGGAGGGGACCAGCGGCGCTCATAGTCATCAATCCAAAGGCGGCTGCTGCAGCTAACTCGCGCCGACGGAACCAAGGAGTGAAACTTCGCAGGGAAGCAAATCATGGAATGGTTTTCACAAAACTGGGTTTGGGTGCTGTTGTTCTTCGGGTTTATCGCGATGCATATGTTCGGTCACGGCGGGCATGGCAGTCACGGAGGGCACGGCGGTGGCCGTAATGACCCCAAGCCCGGCAAAGACGATGTGCAAGGCACTTCGAAACAATCGGGTCATCAACATTGATCGTTGCATGCGGGCTCTGAGTGGAGGCATCGATATGCTGAATATAAAAGTCGTGACTTGGTCGTTGGCGATCTGGGCCACGTTTACGTTTGTGTTTTGCGTCGTCTTCGCCATGTTGACGCCCTCGAGTCTCTACATGCACGCACTTCTCCAGCAAGTCCTGCCGGGGTTCGAATGGTACAGTTGGCGGGGTTTTATCGTTGGGTTGATTGAGAGCTTCCTGTATGGCGCCTACGCGGGACTCGTCTACGTGCCCATTTACAATTTTCTGCACCGCAGGTGGATGAGGCAATAGATGAGCAAGAAAGCCCGCGAAGCAGAAGCGAACGGTAGCGCTGTCTCGATTTCGAAAAAAACCTACAAGGACAGCCTCCACAAGCTCCAGGTCGAACTGGTAAAGCTGCAGCGGCACTTCATCAAATGCGATGACAAGATCCTGATCATTCTGGAGGGTCGGGATGCGTCCGGCAAGGACGGCACGATCAAGCGCATTGTCCAGCATCTGAGTCCGCGCGAAACCCGCGTTGTCGCCCTTGGCAAACCCTCGGACCGCGATCGTACCTCTTGGTACTTCCAGCGTTATGTTTCTCATTTGCCGGCAGCCCAGGAACTCGTGCTCTTTAACCGTAGTTGGTACAATCGTGCCGGTGTCGAGCGGGTAATGGGCTTCTGCACCGAGGCAGAGCATGAAGAGTTCATGGGCTCGGTCTCAAACTTCGAGAACATGCTCGTCCGCTCGGGCGTGAAGCTCCTCAAGTACTATCTCGACATCAGTAAAGCCGAGCAGAAGAAGCGCCTTGAGGACCGTAAATCGGATCCGCTCAAGCAATGGAAAGTCAGCCCAATCGATGGCCAAGCGACCAAGCGCTGGAAAGACTACAGCGTGGCCCGCAACGAGATGCTGGCGCGCTCGCATAATCCGGTGGCGCCGTGGACGCTGGTGCGCGCCAATGACAAGCATCTGGCGCGGCTCAACATCATCAAGGATCTACTCAGCCGGCTTCACTACACCGGCAAGGATAAGCGGCTGATCCGTCCGGATCCGCAGATCGTATTTGCATACGACGTCTCAAATCTCGAAAACGGCCAGCTCGCGAAGTGATCGGACACGCAACGAGACATCTTGAGTGTGAAGACCGATAAGGAGAGGCGAGATGAAAACGAGCGTGATGGAAGTGCGCGACATGCTTTCGGTATTGAGCGTACTTGGAGTGGAAGAGCGGATTGGCGAGGTGCCGGGCGTCGAAAGCGTTACGGTCGATTACGCTGCGGGAAACGCGACAGTGCGCTACGACGAAACCCGACTCAATGTCGCCGATATCAAATCGGCCGTGCGCCAAAGCGAGTATGAGTCTGCCGCGCCCGCCGCCGCTTCGAAGGGTCACGGCCACGAAGGCCACACAGCACCGGGCGCGCCGCCTGCAATTCCAGCATCGGCTGCGCCGAAATCAGCCCCGGAGGCAGCGGCGTCAAAAACGGTAACTGCTGCGCCGAAACCTTCGCCAGCCGCCGCGCCCACGTCCGCAGTGCCGAAATCAGCCCCGGACGCCGCTGCCGCCGCGCCCGCGAGCGCCGCTCCTGCAGGCGACGGACAACAAGACAAAGCGGCGCCGGATAAAAGTTAGGACGACACTCGTCTTGCGCAGTTGCCTATAACGAGGTTGGTGCTACCTCGAAAACAAATGCACTTGGCATCTGACCTAGCCACTTCAGTGGTCAATATAATCCGAGCAGGAGAGCATCATGACGGTAGCGAATGTTTCACAAGGAAGCGCCCGTGGTTTGCCACAAGCGTTGAGAACCGCTCAGGCGGCAATGCTTCTTCCTGAAGTACAGGAGATGCTTTGCAGACTATCTGAATACAAGCTCGGCATCTTCATGCCGCACATACATGACGAACGAACTGGTGAATTCCAGCCGCTTCCCGATAACGTGATGCAAGTGGAATCTGGTTTGAAAGTATCTTTCCAACCAACGGAGGAAATCGCAAACCAGACAGAACGCTTTCTCCCTGTTGGCTGGTATTGGCATGCCGGCGCATCAACACCCGTGACAGCGTGTGAAATGGTTCGGGAAGAAGGACAAGGCGATACAGAGCGATATGTCAAACATAAGATGACAGTGTCATGAAAAAGTTCTGGACGGTACCCGCGTTCTCTCTGGCGACGACTCTGGCGCTCACATATATTTTCTGCGCCATTTTCGATGTTCTATTTCCGCCCTTCGGGCTCATTGCTGCACTTGCGCCGGCCAGCCCGTGGCCGATCTCCGGCAGTCCCGTCGCTTTCCTGACGGGATTCGCGCTGTTTACCGGCGCTGGTTTTGTGCTCGGCGCGCTCTATGGAATCGCATCGGAATTCTGGAGCAAAAGACTGCGGTGAGATGACGTCATGGATTCGGATCCCCGAATGAAATGAAGACCGCTTTTAGGAAACGCGATGAAAACGAGCGTTATTGAAGTGCGCGACATGCTGTCGGTGTTGAGCGTGCCCGGATTGGAAAAGCGGATTGGCGAGGTGCCCGGCGTTGAGAGCGTCACCGTAAATTACGCTGCGGGAAACGCCACAGTGCGCTACGACGAAACCCGACTCAACATCGCCGATATCAAGTCGGGCGTGCGCCAAAACGAGTATGAGTCCGCCGCGTCCACCGCCACTTCGGCGGGCGACGGACACGAAGGCCACACAGCACCGGGCGCGCCGCCAGCAACCCCAGCACCCGCTGCGCCGAAATCAGCCCCGGACGCCGCTGCCGCCGCGCCGGGCGCGCCGCCTTCAACGCCCGCAGGCGCTGCGCAGAAAGGTCCCGCGGCCGCACCCGCGGCCGTGCCCGCGCCAGCGGCTCCCGCAGTCGCCGGCCACAAGGGTCACGCCGCGCCGGGCGCGCAGCCCGCCATGTCGGCCGATATGGCGCATGAGATGGGCCATGGCGGTAACGACCTGCCGGCCATGGTGCGCGACATGCGCAACCGTTTCTGGATCTGCCTGATCTTCACCGTGCCCATCTTTGTCTATGCCCCGATGGGAGACTTCTTCAAACCGCCGGCACCGCCGTTTGGGCTGGAGCTCAACTTGTGGCTGTTCTTCTTCGCAAGCGCCGCGATTATCTATCCGAGCTGGCCGTTCTTCGTCTCCGCCTGGCGCGCGCTCAGGAAGGGCATCCTGGGCATGGCGGCGCTGATCGTGTTGAGCGTGGGCACCGGATATCTCTTCAGTGTCGGCGCCACGTTCTTCTTCAAGGAAGGCGGGCAGTTCTTCGAAGCCGCAGCCGTTCTGCTGGTTTTCATCCTGCTCGGCCATTGGCTGGAAATGCGTGCCCGTGCGGGCGCGTCGTCGGCCATCAAGGCGTTGATGGATCTCACCCCGGCGAAGGCCACTGTTATCCGCAACGGCGTCGAGGTTGAAGTTCCGACGGCGGAGGTGTTGGCAGGCGAGATTGTCGTGATCCGGCCGGGCAACAAGATTCCAGTCGACGGCACGGTGGAGACCGGCGAATCGCTGGTCGACGAGTCGATGCTCACCGGCGAGTCGATGCCGGTCCAGAAGGGACCGGGCGCCACAGTGATCGGTGCGACCATTAACAAGAGCGGGAGCTTTCGCTACAAGGCGACGAAGGTCGGGGCCGACACGGCGCTGGCGCAGATCGTAAAACTGGTGCAGGAGGCGCAGAACTCAAAGGCACCTGCGCAACTCCTGGCGGACAAGGCCGCGCAATGGCTGGTGATTGCCGCGATCGTCATCGGCCTTGCGACCTTTGCGGTGTGGTTCTGGTGGATCGGACAGCCGCTGCTGTTCGCGGTGACGCTGACCATCACGGTCTTCGTGATCGCCTGCCCCGATGCACTAGGGCTCGCGACGCCGATGGCGGTCATGGTGAGTACCGGCTTGGGCGCGATGAACGGCATTCTGTTCAAGAACGCCTCGGCGCTCGAAGACTCCACCAAGCTCAACGTCATCATCTTCGACAAGACCGGTACGCTCACCGTCGGCCAGCCGGAGGTGGTGGAGATCGTGACGGCGGACGGGGTCACCGAGGACGTGGTGCTGACCGCTGCCGCGGCCGTCGAGCAGGGGTCCGACCATCCGCTGGCCCAGGCAATCCTGCGCCGGGCGGCGAACCTTACCGTCGCGGCACCGACAGGATTCGAAAGCCTCGACGGCATGGGCGCGCGCGCCGAGACCGCTGGCGGAACGGTGTTCCTTGGTAACCGGCTGCTGATGGATACGCAAAAGCTCTCGCTCGGTCGCCTGGAGGCGGAAGCCACCCGTTTGCAGGGCGACGGCCGTACCGTGGTCCATGTGTCTCAGGCCGCTCGCGTGATAGGCCTCATCGCCATCGCCGATGCGATCAGGCCCAGTTCCAAGGCAGCGGTGGCAAAGCTGCGCGAACGTAACATTGAAGTGGTGATGCTGACCGGCGACAACGCGGCCACGGCCAAGCGCATCGCCACGGATCTCGGCATCGACAGCGTGTTGGCCGACGTATTGCCGGGCCAGAAGGCCGAGAAGGTAAAGGAGCTGCAGGCCGCGGGGAAAAAGGTTGGGATGGTGGGCGATGGTGTCAACGACGCGCCAGCGCTAACCCAAGCTGACGTGGGCTTTGCCATTGGCGCCGGCACCGACGTCGCGATGGAAAGCGCCGATGTCGTGCTGATGAAGAGCGACCCGTACGACATCGTCGCCGCCATCGATCTGTCACGCGCAACGGTACGCAAGATGCACCAGAATCTTTGGTGGGCGGTGGGCTACAATGTGATCGCGTTCCCGCTCGCTGCGGGCGTCTTGTACCCATTCGTATTGAGTCCGGAGGTCGCAGCGCTGTCAATGTCCGGCAGTACCCTCATAGTGGCGGTCAATGCGCTCATGCTGAAGCGCGTCAAGCTGGCAGGCATCCGTCAGCCTGGCAAGACAGCGGCGCCCGGCACGCCCAACGTGGCAGCCACGCCGGAACCAAGTAAGGCGCCTGCGGTAGCGGCAACCCCGCAACCCGGGTAAGGTATGCGTTTGATCGTCAACTTTCGGCTCCCAGCGGGCGTTCCCGCTTCCACTTTGGGCGCGCTGGTGTGCTGGGTGGCCAGGTATCACGCTGAGTCGCAAGCAGCTTGAGTACGCCCAGCAGCGCATCCGGAGGACTTAATGTGTTTCTCCGCCACTGCCAGTTTCTCGGCGGGTGCGTTCCTGCTCGGGCTCGGCGCGTTGACGCTGAAGTCGGCGCGTCGTCCGCGCGAACTGGCGTTTGCGGCGATCCCGCTGCTGTTCGCAGTCCAGCAACTGAGCGAAGGCGTGATCTGGCTGACCTTCCGCTACGAGGCACCGTTACTCAATGCGATAATGACGCATGTGTACTCGTTCTTCTCCCATGTGCTATGGCCGGTCTACGTGCCCGTGGCCGTGCTGCTGATCGAACCGCCAGGGTGGCGCCGGCGAGCGCTGCTCGTATTTGTTGCGGCCGGCTTTGCGGTGGGCGCGTACCTGCTGTATTTCCTGGTTGCTTTGCCAACCGTCTCGCGGCCGGTCGGCGACCACATCGAGTATGTCTCGCCACATTTCTTTGCCGCGGCGGCGATCACACTGTACCTGATGTCGACCACCTTAAGCCAATTCCTATCCACGCATCGAATAGTGAAGGTTTTCGGCGGTCTGGCGCTGGTATCCTTCGCCGCGGCATATTATTTCTATGCGACTTGGTTCATCTCGGTGTGGTGCTTCTTCGCCGCGCTGATGAGCGCGGTGGTCTACCTTCACTTTGCATTGCGCAGGGCCGCGTGCTGCCGGGCCAGAAGGCCGAGCAGGTGAAAGAGCTGCAGGCCACGGGGACGACGATCGAGATGGTGGGCGATGGGGTCAACGACGCGCCAGCGCTGACCCAGGCAGACGTAGGATTTGCGATCGGCGCCGGCCGCGACGTCGCGATGGAAAGTGCCGATGAAGAGCGATCCGTATGACATCGTCGCCGCGATCAAGCTGTCGCGCGCAACGTTGAGAAAGATGCATCAGAATCTTTGATGGGCGGTGGGCTACAATGTGATCGCGTTCCCGCTCGCTGCGGGCGTCTTGTGCCCATTCGTACCAAGTCCGGAGCTAGCAGCGTTATCAATGTCCGATAGTATTCTCTTGGTGGAGATCAATGCGCTCATGCCAAAGCGCGTCAAGCTGGCGGGCGTCCGTCGTCAGGGCGAGAAAGTGGCTCCCGCCCCGGCGGTAGCGACATCGTGACCGGTCGTGCCGCATCCACAGGCATACCGCCGAGCACAATGGCTGTGCTGATGCTCTCGGTTTTCACGGTGTCGATCGGGTATGGCGTCATACTGCCGCTCCTCCCGTATCTGATCGAGCGGCTGCTCGGCACGGGTGGGGATGCGGCGCAAGTTTCGCGCTCGACTGGTCTGCTGACCGGCCTTTACACGCTGTCGCTCTTTCTCTTCGCTCCGGTATGGGGATGGCTGTCCGACCGGTTGGGACGCCGCGCCATCCTTCTGATCGGGCTGATCGGGTTCAGCGCGACTATGTTGACCTTCGCGTTCATCGAGAACATAGCCGCGGTCTATGCGGAGCGCTTCTTGAGCGGCATGTTCGCCGCCGCGGTTACACCGGTTGCGCTGGCCGCGATCGGGGACCTCGCGGCGACGGAGGAGGCGCGGGCGCGCCGCCTCACCTTCGTCAGTCTGGCGGGAATCAGCGGGTTTCTGCTCGGACCCATGCTGGGCGTCTTCATTGCGCGCGTCGGTGCCAACCTGCTCCCTATCGTCAGCGCGGCCGGGTCACTCGCCATCCCGCTGGCGGGGACCGCGGTCCTGGCTCTTCTCGTGGCGGTCGCCGCCGTGATTACGGTCCCAGGAACGAAGCCGGGCGATGCCGTCCTGAAGCGCAACCAAGCCACTTCGGAGGCCGGTCCCTGGCTTGTCCCCAAGCTGCTCGCCCTGGCGTTCATCGTCTCTGCCGGGGTGGGCGTGTTCGAGGTTGGATTGGCACTTCGCGGGAAACAGGAACTCGGGCTGACGCAATATCAGATCGCCTTGATGTTCACCGAGTGCAGCCTGGTGATGTTCGCCGTCCAGGCCATCGTATTCTCGCCCTGGGTCAATCCCAAAACGACGCGCTGGTTCATCGCACCAGCCCTTGCTGTCCTGGCCGCCGGATTGTTCCTGGTTCCTCGCGCTTCCGATTTCACGCTGATGCTCGTGGTGATCGGAGCGGTGGCGGCGAGCGCCGGTATTCTCTCGCCGATCCTGACCTACTGGATCTCGAGCAAGGCCGGCAAGGCGCAGGGAGCGGAACTCGGCAAGCAAACGGCCGCGGCGAGCCTCGGCGTTGCCGTAGGTTCGGCAG
Organism: Hyphomicrobiales bacterium; assembly: GCA_016185205.1. Lineage (GTDB taxonomy): Bacteria > Pseudomonadota > Alphaproteobacteria > Rhizobiales > Xanthobacteraceae > Pseudolabrys. Next base: position 84,566 of record JACPOA010000035.1, read on the forward strand.
CTGGAGGCCTGCTGTACGATGTTGCGCTGTTGCCCGACGCCTCGTTCCTGCTCGCGACCGTGCTGACCGTGTTGGGTATCCTGCTGAGCCTCGGCCTCCCGAAGATGCTCGTGACACGGAAGCTCGGCAAAGCCGCCAACGACGTGCCAAAATCCCCGATCGTAGCCGCCACAGGCCGGACAGATGACCGCATCGACCAACTGCTGTAACGTCAAAAAAGTTCTTGCCATGTGGGCGTCATCCACAGATGCACAGGTGTGAACGAAACAAAATGAATCGCGCCGGCCCGATGAATGGTACAGCTGCCAGGTCGCAGCACAGAGCATTTTGAAGTGCTTCAAAATGGACGACTGCCCCAAGCCGTCGTTTCGTTGTTGCCGCTCGTTGCATTTTTTTGCCGATTGACGCGACTTGTTACGTTTGCGTCAATCCCTCATCCTACTGAATTGCGAACTTCTCGATGTTTCGCCTGCGGCGACGTGTGCGCAATCGAGCAAGAAAAGGCCCAGTATGTTAAAGCTGTTGCGACAGCGCATCCGGCGCTTCTTCATTGAGGCCGCCTGGTGCTGGCCCGTTCGGCGGGTGATTGGTCTGTATCGGCCTGATCTATTTTCTAAAGCGCGTGCTTTGGCATTGGCGGCAAGGTTAGACCTTTCCAATTGGCTGCCGCATTCAATGACGCAGATCAATGCAGTTCGTTCTGATTGGTCCATATTGCCAATTGGACGTTTTTTGATGGAATCAACATCGAAGGAATGACGGTGCGATGAAGGCGAGCGAGATCATGACCGATGACGTCATATCGGTGCGTCCCGATACGCCAATACGGCAGATTGCCCGCGTGCTACTCGATAAAGGCATCAGCGCGGTTCCGGTGATCGACGAAACAGGCGCGCCGGTCGGCATAGCCAGCGAGGGCGATCTGATCGGCCGCGACGAAACCGACCGCGAGGCGCGCCGGGATTGGTGGATTTCCTTGCTTGCCGAAGGCGAGACGCCCAATCTCGATTTTCTGGCGAGCATGCGCACGAAGGAAAGCCTCGCGCGGGACGTTATGTCGGCACCGATCGTGACCGTCGGCGAAGACACTGATGCCGGCGAAATTGCACGGCTGCTGCACGCGTACCGCATCAAGCGGGTGCCCGTGGTCCGCGACGGCCGCGTCGTCGGCATCGTGAGCCGCGCCGATTTGCTGCGCGTGCTTGCGGAGCAACCGGCGCCGACCGCGCCCCACAAGGAGGGGTTGCTGACGAGCGCGATTACGGGTCTCGACGAGCGCTTTTTTCATCGCCACCCTGCCGAACAGCCGGTATCGGCAACGCCACCATCTGAACCAAACGATACCGGCCTAAAGGCGGCCGACTTCCAAAGACTGGCGGCGGAATTCGAACGTAAGGAAATTCAACATCGCGACGACGCGCGACGGGCCGTGGCGGAACAGCATCGGCGCAGAGTGGAGCGGCTCATCGACGATCACGTCTCAGAAGAGGGCTGGCGTGCCCTTCTGCAGCAGGCGCGCCGCGCAGCTGAGCACGGCGAAAAGGAATTCATGCTGCTGCGCTTCCCAAGCCAATTGTGCAGTGACGGCGGCCGAGCGATCAACGTACCGGATCCAGGATGGCCGGCGACACTGCGCGGCGACGCGGCGGAGATCTATCTGCGATGGCAACGCGATTTAAGGCCGCGCGGCTTCCCCCTCGCCGCCCACGTGCTCGAGTTTCCGGGCGGAGTGCCGGGCGACATCGGTTTGTTTCTGACCTGGGGACAATCAACCGACGGATAATGAACGAACGTCTTGGACCGCTGCGCACAAGTCACCACCACCCATTGCATGACCAACAACTGGATCGTCGTCGACGAGTGTGTCGAGCTGCCACCGCGACCGATGATCGTCGACCTGCTTTCCAGCAAATGATGGAACGCGCTTGCGATCCCGATAGGTCGTTCGACACGATCGTCTTCTATTCGTTCAACAGGTTCTTCCGCAACGGCGCCGACATGGAGCTTGCGATCCGCAAACTGCGCCGCGAGTCGGCCAAGCAAGGCTTCTGGAACGGGGCGGCACCGCCGCTTGGGTACAAGACAGTCGAAGCCGAATGTCGCGGGCAGAAGATCAAGAAGAAGCTCGATATCGACGCCGTCGAAGTCGAGACGGTCAGGTTGGTCTACAGTCTCTATCCGGAAGGCGACGGCACAAGCGGTCCGCTCGGGGTGAAGGAGACCACCAAATGGCTGAACAGCCACGGTTACCGGACGCGACGCGGAGCGACCTTCGGTGTCGGACTGGTTCATAAAATTTTGACCAACGCTTCCTACGCAACCGGGCGATCGCCCTATGGCAGGAGAGATTCTTGTAATGGCGGCCAGCACGATCCGTCGACCATCATCGAAATCCCGGCTCGGGTTTTGATCGAGCTGGAGGTTTTCCAGCGGACGCAGGCAAAGCTTGGACAGAACAGTCCGAGGACCACGCCGCCACGCGTCGTGAACGGGCCGTCCCCGCTCACCGGCATTGCCGTCTGTGCTTCGTGCGGCGCCGGCATGACCCGGACGGGAACTAACCGCTGTGGAAAATCCTACTCGTACTATAGCTGCGGCGGATGCCACCGAAAGGGTGCGAGCGTTTGCAAGGGACGGCATATCCCGGCCGCCGTCCTCGATGGCATCGTGATCGACAATCTCAAGCAGCGGCTCCTGACGCCTGATCGGCTGGCCGCGCTATTGCAGACGCTAGCTGACCGCCAGGCCGCCAAGACCGAAGCCGTCGATCGGCGACTCCTCGGGTTGCCGCGCGAGGTCACAGATTGTGACGAACGCCTGCGGCGGCTTTACCATTCGATCGAGGACGGTATCGTCGAACTCGACGATATTCTCCGTGAGCGTACCGCAGCACTCAAGTCACAGCGCGAGCGGGCCAAGGCGGCACTCGACCGCGCCCGCGCGCAGTGCGGCACGGTAACGACTATCGATCCAGGCAAGATCGACGCGTTTGCGCGACTGATGAAAGAGAAGCTCGACGCCGGCGATACCAGCGCCCGCAAGTCCTACATCCGCGCGATCGTCGATGCCATCGAGGTCGACGATAAGCCATCAGGATTATTGGCAGCAGGGACGTGCTGCAGGCAGTCATTGCCGGTAAACAGACCGCGAACGGGAATGTTCGTGGTTTTGTATGAGCGGCCTGGGACATAGGTGACACTTCGTACCGGACACACTGAACATTTGACACGAGGCTTTTCACACACACCGCGTTGCCATTCGTTGTGACAGGCGGGCGCATAGCCGCTCTTGCCGGACTTGGCGTTTTCCCAACGGATCGGAAAGACATCGGTACGCCCTCGAAACATCCGACGAAACAACGAAATTTTCTGATCAGTTTCTGAGTGTTGATCGATAATACGTCCGACCCGCTCCGAAGAAGCGATATCCGGAAGCAGCATCTTTGGAATCGGCGGCTGTTCCAGCATTGCGATCTCGGCAGCAATCGCCGCGCGCTCGTCATCCACCGCTGCGATTCGTGCCTTCAACGCGGCAAGGCTCGCTGCGCGTTGCGTCATCGTCCTATGCCGCAAATTTGCGGGCTCAACATCAATTTAGCGAGGCTCATCTCTGCCTTTTGACGCGATAGTGGTCTCCATAAATATACCCCACGTATCGAGAGTTGCTCTGCTCCACAATGACCCACAATCGACTTATCCGCCATCGTCGAGTTTCGGGACGATAAAATGTTCAATTCCACAAGCACGATAGAGGGGCAGCAACAAGCTTTGAGCCGAACGGCACGACGGTATCGCCGTCGTAGAGCACGACGCCATAGGCGAATTTTGAGCCACAAGCGTCGGCTAATTTCTTCATTCCGGAAAAGTCAGATGCCACTACCGTCGCACTTGCCTTGATTTCGATTCCTGCCACCATTCCATCATCGCGCTCCAACACGAGGTCAACCTCGCTTCTTTCCTGATCGCGAAAATGATAGATGGTGAGCTGGATATCGGACCATGTCATGAGTTTCATGATTTCAGCGAACACAAAAGTCTCCAACAGCGCGCCAAAAGCCACACGATTATGCATTAGCCGATCGGCGCTCAGGCCGCGGCTCGTTGCGAGCAATCCGGAATCAAGAAAATGCAGCTTCGGTGTCTTTACGATGCGCTTGATGGCGTTTGTGTGCCAAGGCGCCAATGACGCGACCAGGAATATCTGTTCCAGGAGACCAATATAGCGTTGTGCCGTCTTGTAGTTGACGCCTATGCCCTTGCCGAGTTCCGAATAGTTTACAAGTTGGCCTGCGTGCTCGGCGACAAGGCGCACGAATCTCGGCAACTCAGTCAATTTCTCGACATCCGCGATATCGCGCAGATCGCGCGTCAGCACAGAGGTGAAATAAGAGCGTCCCCAATCTTGCCGTCGGCGGCCACTGGGCCGCATCATCGCTTCCGGAAATCCGCCGATGAGGGCTAGATCGACAAGCGGTTTTCCGATGATGACGTTTTTTGGCTTCGGTAGATGGCTTGCGAAGACCGTATTGAGAAACGTCGGGCGACGACTGAGCACCTCGGATCGCGAGAGCGGTAGTAACTTGATCGTTTCCATGCGACCGGCGAGGCTGTCCGCAACGCGTGGCAAGGTCATGACGTTGGCGGAGCCCGTCAGCAGGAATCGACCGGGGCGATAATCGTCGTCGATTGCTTTCTTGATAGCCAGTATGAGGTCCGGCGCACGTTGGACCTCATCGATGATTGCAAGATCAAGGCCGCGCACGAACGCGATTGGATCGGTCCGGGCTGCTTCGAGCGTCGTCTGATCGTCGAGCGTCAGGTACACCCGCCCGCCATTGCTCATCGAGCGTGCGAGTGTCGTCTTGCCCGCCCGGCGAGGCCCGACGAGGAGAACGGCCGGCGTGTCAGTGAGCGATTCGACCAACCGATTGCGAATGAAGCGTTCGTACAAGCAAACCCCCAGACTGCGCTCTGGCGATTAGGAGTACAAAATCCGGTAATTAGGAGTCAACTGCCCGGCAATTAGGAGCCATGGGAAGCTAAGTGTAGCTATGTCCAGGGGCGGAATCGAACCACCGACACATAGCTGCTCATGGGGACCCACAGCGACCACGCTCTACCCATTTTATGCGCGGCACCAGCCAATGATCCGGAATTGGCCAAGGATCGCCTCCCAGGGGCACGCCGACCAAAATTCTTAAAAAATTTTCAGCCCAAAAATTCCTGAGCCTATAGCGAGCCTAGGATTCTTCGACTGAGCGCTAAGCTATTGAAATAATGGCGCGCCCGAAGAGATTCGAACTCCTGACCCCCAGATTCGTAGTCTGGTGCTCTATCCAGCTGAGCTACGGGCGCTGATGCCGCTGCCGGCTGACCGAGCCGCGGAACCGGGGCATAGCTATCGTCTAAGGCCACCATTGGCAAGGGTTGCCGGCGGTAATGCATCGGTTCGATTTTCGGCATGCGCCGCCCAGGCCAGCGCCTGGTTTTCGACGCGTATGCGCCAGGCGAGCAAGGCTGCATTGGCGATGGAAAAGACCAGCGCGAACAGCGGTAATCCTAGCGCCAACGGAACCACCGCGATCTCCAGCAACACGATCGCGTAGTTCGGATGCCGCAGCCAGCGATAGGGTCCGTGCGCGATCGGCGCTTCCCTCGGCTGCACGATCACCCGGGTGGTCCAGCGCCGCCCGAGGCTCGCGATCACCCACAGCCGGCCCACCTGCAGAACGATAAAGAGCGCGAGCCAGAGCGGATCGACGGCATGGTCGTGGCCGAGCATCCCCAAGCCGAGCAGCCAGAGTGCATGCAACGCCACCATCAGGGGATAATGAGCGGCACCGAATTCGACCCCGCCGACGGCGCGCAGCCGCCCGGTGTTCCATTGCGCGAGTCCGAGTTCGGCGAGCCGCTGCACGACCAGGAAGCCGATCAGCCAGGCCCCCTCAGCCATGTGTCGCTTCCAACGCCAGAAAGCTCGCGGTGAAGCCGGGGCCGAGCGCCGAGAGCACCACCTGGCCGCGCAAGCCGCGCTTGAGCGCACGGTCCAGCACGAACAGTACGCTCGGCGCCGACATGTTGCCGTGCCCGCGCAGCACCTCGCGCTCGTCGCGCAGCGTGCCCTTTTGCAGATCGAGCGCGGTTTCCACCGCATCGAGCACCTTGGCGCCGCCTGGATGGCAGATGAACTGCGGCGCCTCCAGTCTTGCTGCTTTCACGAAGCGGCGCGCGGGCGCCGCCAATCGCTGCTCAAGGAAGCGCGGCAATGAGCGCGACAGCACCACCCCGAAGCCAGCCGGATCGATGCTCCAGCCCATGATGTCGAGCGTGCCGGGCCAGGTGTGCTCGGCCGTCGCGCCGACGCGCAGCGCCGGCTGATCGTTCCGCTCGGCGCGCAGCACGATGGCGGCGGCGCCGTCGCCAAACAGCGCGGACGAAATCACGTCGGCCTTGGCCTCGCGGTCGGCGCGGAAGGCCAGCGTGCACAGCTCGACCACGACCACGAGGACGATCTCGCCCGGCTCGGCGCGCGCCAGCCGGGCGCCGATCGACAAACCGGAAACGCCGCCGGCGCAGCCAAGGCCGAACACCGGCACGCGCGTTGCGGACGGCTTGAACCCGAGTTGCGCGCCGACGCGCGCTTCCAGACTGGGCGTCGCGATTCCAGTGGAGGAGACGGTGACGATCACGTCGACGTCGCGCGCCGCTACCCCGGCACGGTCGAGCGCTGATTGCGCGGCCTGCACGAACAGTGCGCCGGCGCCTTCCAGATAGGCGTCGTTGCGCTCGCTCCAGTCATGCGGGTCTTCGAACCATCGAAGCGGCCGCACTGAATAGCGCCGCTCGATGCCGGCATTGACGAAGACATCGGCAAGCTTCGGATAGCGGGCAAACGATTTCGCGTAAATTTGGCGCGCCAATTCCATAACGGCCGGCTGCTCCAGCCGATGCGGCGGGACCGCGGTCGCGAGCAACGTTACCGGCGTCGAGGCCATGCCCCGTGTCCTCTGATATCGTCGACAATCGCCCGTATCAGACGAACACCGCGGCGGGGCGGCGTGTTCCCCCACTTTTCAGGATCATGCGCTATGCCAGCGCCCGCTCCCCGCGACGGGAATTGAGATCGACCGCGCCGTCGGGGATGGTGATGCTGAAGGTCGCCCCGATGGTTCCCGGCACCAGGCGGATTTCGCCACCGTGCGCGCGCACCAATTCGGCGGCAATGGCGAGGCCCAAGCCGGTGCCGCCGGGCCGCGTGGAGCCCTGAAACGCCTGGAACATATGGGCGCGCGCTTTGTCGGACACGCCCGGCCCGGTATCCGACACCTCGATCACCACCACGCTGCCTTCGCGCCGTCCGGTGATACGGATCTGATCGCGGGCCGGATCGCGCGCGCCGCGCGCCTCCAGCGCCTGCATCGCGTTGCGCGCGACATTGACCAGCACGCGGAACAATTGATCGTGATCGGCTTCCACGGTGAGCCCGCGTTCCACCGCGACGATCCAGCGGGTCGGCACGTCGAGACCGAGGCCGAGCGCCTCGTGCACCTCCTCGATCAGCGGCTCGACTTCGATGGTCTTGCGCTCGGGTGGCGCCTCCTGCGCAGCGCCATAGGAAAGCGTGGACTGGCAGAACGCGATTGCGCGCTCGAGCGCGCGCATCAGCTTGGGCGCGAAGCGCTGCACCTTCGGGTCGGGCAAATTCGACAGCTGGTCGGAAAACAGCTGCGCCGACGCCAGCAGATTGCGCAGGTCGTGATTGATCTTCGACACTGCCAGGCCGAGCGCCGCCAGCCGGTTCTTCTGATGCAGCATCGAGGCGAGCTCGCGCTGCATGGCGGCGAGTTCTTCCTCGGCCGTGCCGATTTCATCGCGACGTCCGGAGCCGGCGATGATGAGCGACGAATTTTCCGGATCGGCGCGGAACGCCATCATGTTGGCGGTAACGCGTCCCATCGGCCGCACCAGCAGATAATGCAGCGCGAAGAACACCAGCATCGCCGTGACGCCGGAGATCACCAGCGACAGCAGCAGAATGTTGACCGAAACCGTCAACATCGCTTTGCGCAGCGGCGCTTCGTCGAGAATGATCTCGAGAAAATCGCCACCCATCGGCGCCGGGCCAACCACTCGGATCGCGTCACCCGGCTTGTCAAATAAAAGCACTTCGAATGCATCGTTGATGGCGCGCCACCACGACATATGACGCATGTCGATGTCGTGCTCGATCTTCGACGGCACGTCGGAGGCGGCCAGCAGCCGGCGCTGGTCGCCCATCTTCATCGCCACCGCGCGGGCGCCGATGCTCTTGAGAACCGCCTTCGCCAGGCTTTCCGGCACCATGCCGCTCGGCGCCGCATCGAGCACCAGCGCGGCGGTGTGCGCGGCCGCCAGGCGATCGTTGAGCCAGTTGAGCCGGAAATTGGCGATCGACGGCACATAGATGAGAACTTCCGCCACCATCACGAACAGGATGGTGAGGAACAACAGCTTGCCGGACAGGCCAATGTGCAAGCGTCGCGCGGGGCGCGGCACATCGAGCGCGGCAGATTCGTTCGTTGGCTCGGTTCCCGGTTCCAATCTCGCCTCAACCGAAGATTCGCAGCCAAGCTATGATGCGCCGCACCCAAGGGCGCGTCAAACTCGGCGCGAAGAAGTCGATGGCCGCGCGCTTGCCGATTTCCGACAGCGTCGGATAGGGCAGCACGATGCCGGTGAAAGCCCGGATATTGAGGCCTTGCGCGATCGCCAACGTCCAGGTCGCGATCAATTCGCCGGCCTGGGCGCCGACAATCGTCGCACCTAATATTTTGCCATTCTGTTTTGTTATGACCTTGATGTGGCCGTGGGTCTCGCGCTCGGCCTGCGCGCGATCGTTGTCATGATAGGGCCAGCGCAGAATACGGATCTTGATGCCGCGCTTGCGCGCCTCGGCCTCGGTCAGCCCGCTCTGCGCCAGTTCCGGCTCGGTATAGGTCACCCACGGTATAACGTCGTTGTTCACGCGCACCGGAAGACGGAACAGCGCATTCCGGATCACCAGACCGGCGTGATAATTGGCGGCATGGGTGAACTGCAATTGTCCCGCCGCACAATCGCCGATCGCATGGACGCGCCGGTTGGCGGTCTTGAGTTTCTTGTTCACCGCAATGCCCGAACGATCGCTGCGGATGCCGGCGGCGTCGAGATTAAGCCCGTCAACCGTGGCTTTGCGCCCGGTGGCGACCAGCAGATGGCTGCCAGTGATGGTCTGCTCGGCGCCGGCGGTTTCGATCGTTGCCGTTACGGTAGCACCGGCGCGTGAGATACCGATGACATTGACGCCGCTGCGGATGACGACGCCCTCGCGCTCGAGTTGATCGAGCACGATCATGGCGCATTCCGGATCGTCCTTGGCGAGCGGTGCGGCCTGCTCCAGCACAGTCACCGAACTCCCCAAGCGGCGGAAGGCCTGCGCCATTTCCAGACCGATGGGACCGGCGCCGATGACGATGAGATGCACCGGCCGCTCGGCAAGATCGAAAATCGTCTCGTTGGTGAAATAAGGCCCTTGCTCAAGCCCGGGAATCGGCGGCACCGCCGGTGTCGATCCGGTCGCGATCACGAACCGGCGCGCGCGGATTTCGATATCGCCGACGACGAGCGTCCTGCGATCCTTGAATGTCGCGGCGCCTTGGATGACACGCACGCCGAGCCCGCTGAAGCGCTCGGCCGAGTCGTTGGGCGCGATCGCGGCGATCGCGTCATGCACGTGCGCGTGCACCTTGGCGAAATCGATGGTGGCGCCCGGCGCCGTCACGCCGAACACGCCGGCGCTTTGCATGAGCCGCGCGCGCTTGGCCGCCGCCAGCAAAGCCTTCGACGGCATGCAGCCGGTGTTGAGGCAGTCGCCGCCCATCTTGTGCTTCTCGATCAATACCGTCGGCACGCCGAACGCGGCCGCGGCGGCGGCAACCGACAGGCCGCCGGAGCCGGCGCCGATCACGCAAATGTCGGGTGTGAGGATTTCGGCCATTGCCTCTGAACTCTTGCCGGCAAACAATAACGTAAAAATCAGAATATCACGACGATGCGCACTAGTGCCCCGTTTCCGAAGTTCGTGATACGTTGCAGCGCCCTCTGACACGAACTTCGGAAACAAAGGGGCACTAGCAAATATATGATTCTAGTGCCGCTTATCGATTTGAAGTTCCTGAACGAGCTTGCGGCAGGTGGTAAAGGAACTTCAAATCGGCGGCACTAGCGCGCGCGCAGCCTCCGCACCACCACCGGCACCAGCGCCAGCAGCCCGAGCGCGACCAAAGCGCCGAGCAGCTGCGGCGTCAGAACGTCTCTTGCGTCGAAGGTCAGGTGGCAATCGGCATGACCGGCCGCGAGGCAGTCCTGGTACGAATTCTTCTGCGCCGTGATGACGCTGTCGAGGCCGGTCCCGGCGAAGGCATAGACCAGCGCGGCCGGGATGACGCCGAGCGCGGTCGCGGCCACGAAAGGCCCCAGCCGCACACCGGCGAAGGCCGGAACCAGATTGACCAGGAAGAACGGGAAGGCCGGCACCAGCCGCAGGAACAGCAGATAGCTGAAGGCATCGGCGCGGAAGCCTTGCGCCAGCTGCTGGGCACGCGGCCCGGCCCGCCGCAGCAAGGGCTCGCCAAGCGCGGTGCGCGCCAGCAGGAAGATGAGCGTCGCGCCCACCGTGGCCCCAATCACCGCGGCCGACGCCCCGACCGCAACCCCGAACAGAAAACCGCCGCTGACCGTGAGCACCACCGCCCCCGGCACCGACAGGGCGACGGCCACAATATACAGGCCGACATAGGCAAACAGCGCGAGGATGCGACGGTCGGTCACAAAGGCGCCAACAGCCTCACGGTTGGCGACCAGCGTTTCGAACGAAATGCCGCCTCTGCGGAAGGCGACAAAGGCCATAGCGGCGAGCAGGCCGACCGCGAGCAATGGCAGCAGCCGGCGGATCGGACCGCGCTGCCGGTCGGTGGGAGGCGAGCTGACGGCCATCCGCGCTGTATACACGAGCCATGCGCCCCGGCGGGGCGGTCTCACCGCCTTGTGAGCCAGTGTGACCGGGCGCCACGGGGCCGGTTTGGGGGCCGACGGTCGCATTGACGGGCCAAGCCCCCTCCCTTATAAGCCGCGCAAATCTTGTGCCGATCCGGGCGAATTCGGGTTTGATGGCGGTTTCAGGGGGCTTACCCTCGCCGCCACGGTGCGATCTGCGGAGAACTTAGTCGTGAAGCGGACTTATCAACCGAGCAAGCTCGTACGCAAACGCCGTCACGGTTTCCGGTCGCGCATGAGCACCACCGGCGGACGCAAGGTGCTGTCGGCCCGGCGCGCGCGCGGCCGCAAGCGGCTGAGCGCCTAACGGCGGCGATCCGGCCGCACGCACTGCTTCCATGGAACGATTGAGGCAACGGGCGGACTTTCTAGCCGCGGCAACCGGGATCAAGGTGCCGGCCACCGCGTTCGTGCTGCAAGCGCGCAAGCGGACCGATGACGGACCTGTGCGTTTCGGCTTTACCGTATCGAAGAAGGTCGGAAACGCCGTCGAGCGCAACCGGGTCCGCCGCCGTTTGAAGGAAATCGTTCGGCTTTCGGATACAAACCGGATGCAGAGCGGACATGATTATGTGCTAGTCGGCCGGCGGGCGGCGCTCAAGCTGCCGTTCGACCGGATCGCCCAGGACTTCGAGGGGGCGTTGCGGCGTATGCAGGCAGGACGCAACGGCAACACGGGATCGCGATGACCGACAACAAGAACACCATCCTCGCCATCGTGCTGTCGGCCCTCGTGCTGATCGGCTGGCAGTATTTCTTCGCCATTCCGCAGGAGAAGGCGAAGCAGGAACAACTGCAAGCCCAGCAGCAGGCGCAAAAGCAGAGCCCGCAACAGCCGGCCCAAGTCGGCCAGCCGGCGCCCGCCGCGCAGCCGGGAGCGCCGCAGCCCCCGGGCCAGGCAACACAGCCATCCGTTGGCGACCCCGTCACACGTGCGGCCGCATTGGCGGCCTCGCCGCGCGTCGCGATCGCGACCGACAGCCTGCAAGGTTCGATCGCGCTCAAGGGCGGTCGCATCGACGATCTGGCGCTGCTCAAGTTCCGCGAGACGGTCGATCCGAAATCGCCGCCGATCGTGCTGCTCTCACCGTCCGGCAGTTCCGCACCGTTCTACGCCGAGTTTGGCTGGACCGCCGCCGCCGGCGCCAGCTTGAAAGTCCCGACCTCCGACACGCTGTGGAGGCAGTCAGGCTCGGGCGCGCTCAGCGTCGGCCATCCGGTGACGCTGACCTATGACGACGGCCAGGGCGTCGAATTCCGCCGCACCATCGCGGTCGACGACAAGTTCCTGTTCACCATCAAGGACGAGGTGGTGAACAAGAGCGCGAACCCGGTCACGCTTTATCCTTACGGACTGATTTCGCGTCACGGCACGCCGCAGACGCTGGGTTACTATATTTTGCACGAAGGTTTGATCGGCAAGTTTGGCGACAAGGGCTCGGAGGAAGTCACCTACTCAAGTATCGAGGACAAGAAGCTCCTGAAATTTGACGCCACAAACGCCTGGCTTGGCATTACGGACAAATACTGGGCCGCCGTGCTGGTGCCCAAAAACGACGCCCATGTGATCGCGAATTTCAAGGCCGTCGCACTCGGTACGCTCAAGGCCTATCAGACCGACTACCTGCTCGACGCACAGACCATCGCGCCCGGCGCGACCGGATCGGCGGAAGCGCGGCTATTTGCCGGCGCCAAGGAAGTCCGAGTTGTCAATGAATACGAGAAAAAACTCGACCTCAATCATTTCGATCTGCTGATCGACTGGGGCTGGTTCTACTTCATCACCAAGCCGCTATTTCAGTTGATCGACTACCTTTTCCATCTGGTCGGAAATTTCGGCTTGGCGATTTTGATCGTCACCGTGCTGATCAAGATCGCCTTCTTCCCGCTCGCCAATAAATCCTACGCCTCGATGGCGAAGATGAAGGCGGTACAGCCGCAGATGACGGCGCTGCGCGAACGCTATCCAGACGACAAGGCCAAGCAGCAGCAAGAGCTGATGGAGCTGTACAAGAGAGAGAAGATCAACCCGCTGGCCGGTTGCCTGCCGATCGTGGTGCAGATCCCGGTGTTTTTCTCGCTCTACAAGGTGCTGTTCGTCACCATCGAGATGCGGCACGCGCCGTTCTTCGGCTGGATCAAGGATCTGTCCGCGCCGGATCCGACCAACATCTTCAATCTGTTCGGGCTGATTCCGTTCGACCCGACCGTTATCCCCTTGTTCGGCCAGTTCCTGCATCTCGGTGCCTGGCCGCTGATCATGGGCGTGACCATGTGGGCGCAGATGAAGCTCAATCCGGCGCCGCCCGATCCGACCCAGAAGATGATCTTCGACTGGATGCCGGTGATCTTCACCTTCATGCTGGCGACCTTCCCGGCCGGGCTGGTGATCTACTGGGCCTGGAACAACTCGTTGTCGGTGCTCCAGCAGAGCGTGATCATGCAAAAGCATGGCGCCAAGATCGAACTGCTCGACAACATCAAAGCGATGTTCACGAAGAAGAAGACGCAAGGGTAGCCGGCGGCGGGCGGCACATAAGCAAAACGCATAAGAAGTTGTCATGGCCGGGCGTAGTCCCGGCCATTTCGTTTATCGGGGCACGGCGCGGGCATCGCTGCGCTTCACCCGGGCTACTTGCTGGCCCCTCCCACGTCTCGGCTGCCTCTGTTTTGCGTCAAGGAGATAGCCTTGATGTCGTTCATCATGCCTCGTGACGGCCGCCGCTTCTGACCACGAGCGAACCTATCTGCAATTGCTGCGAAGAGATGCGCGGAAATCAAATGGTGTGGCAACGAATGGTTCTTTGGCCAGTTCAAAAATTTAACCGTTTCGCGCAACGCCGACTCTGGGGGCGTACCGCGATTGATGAACTCGCGGTTTAGCTCATGGATCAAAACAATAACCGGAGAAAGTGCTCCATTGATATATTTATGGACGTCGCCAGATGCCTCGCCTGACTGGGCCATCGCCATGAAGTGGAAATATGCATCTACGTAGCTGCGAGCGAATGCTCCAAGCTCGTTGTTCAGCACCGTTTCAAATGTAGGCTTGTCGCGCACCCACCCATCATATAGCGGCGCGAAATCCTCTGCCGCTTTATCTCGCGCCAACCTGGTGTTTTCGACGAACGCGCTCCAGTCGGCCTCCACGGTTATGTGCAAGTCAGGTAACCATGCGTTCCGGTGGCCATGGAGGATCTCGTCAACATCACAGTCAAAGGGCAGCGGCTCCTCGCCTTTCAGATACGCCTCAAGGTGTCGGTAGATCTGCCGATGTTCGATTGTAGTCGTATCCTCGAACGAGGTATCCCCGCCCATCATTTCATGCGCAAGATCAAGCGCTTTTCATGCGCAAGATCAAGCGCTTTTCCGTCTCGATAGACCATCGTTTCATCGCGATGGATATTCGATGCGGGACAAATGATCTGTTGGCGCCTAATCGCCCGATCGAGCAGGTCATTCGCTTCGGCCCAGAACTCGGCATGGGGCGCGTCTGCCCGGCGCTTGCGCTCTTTGACCTTGAAGATTTCGCTGATAGCGAATTGGTCCAGGTAGAGAACCTTCTTATCAACTTCGGGTAGACAGTAAGTAGCTTTTGCTCCGCAGAATTTGCAGCGCCTGTCATAGAATTCCGACGATACCCAAAGGATGCCAAACCCCTGCTCGCGACCGCACTGGGGACAATTCTTGAATGGCGGACGCTCGAACATCCTTTATTCCTTAGGAAACCTTACGAATTGCAAGACAGCAAGTAGCGCGGATGGAGCCCCAGGGTCGCACCTTGGGTGCGCCCGAGGGTGAACTCCGCAAAATCCGGGCTCAACCCCTCCGCTCGCCGAAATCCATCGTGGGTTCGATGACATCGCCTGCCCAGTCGGCTGGCAGCACGTAGCCCGGGTGAAGCGAAGCGTAACCCGGGAACGATGGATGGGCTGCCCCGGATTTCGCTGCGCTCCATCCGGGCTACCTGCTTCGGCTTCCGCGCGGCGAAGCGTAACCTCAATCGCCCAACAGCGCCTCGATTGCCCCGATATTCGCCGCCGCAAACGGATTGATCAGACGCAGGCCCTCGATCGTTCGGCCGTCCTGCATGTCTTCCGTCATCAGGACCTTGGCTCCCGCAGCGACGGAGGCGGCACACACAACGCCATCCCACAACTGCATGCGATGTGCGCGCGCTAGCTCGGAGGCCTTGTTGATGATGGCGTCTGTGGTCGGCGGCGTCAGAAAAGCCGCTTGGTACACGGACGCTTGCCGTATGGCTTCCTCAAACGCCGCGGGCGCGCGGCGCTGAACGAACCGAAGGTACTCCCCAAGCACCTGCGCCGGTATCACGCCGTCGCGTGCAGCCCGCAAAATCAGATCGGCAGAGCGCGCCCCCTTCTCCGTGTCAGGCTCAAGCTCGGCATAGATCAAAATGTTGCTGTCGAGCGCGAGGCGCGTCATGCGGCGTCTCCGCCGTACTTGTCATCTTCGGCGATCGTTCCGACGCGATAGCCGGTCGCGCGTTTTGAGCGCAGACTTTTCCCGAGTGCCGTGAACGCGGACCGCCACGCAGGGTCGTTCGAGCGATCCGCCACCTGTGGGGTGATCTTGGCGACCGGCGTGCCGTTCTTGGTGATGACGATCGTTTCGCCGCGTTCGGCCGCGGCGATCACCTGCGAAAAATTCTGGTTTGCTTCCCGGACCGACATTTCGCGCATGGCATCCATCCATTGTTCTACGTTGCAACATAGGTGTTCATTCCACCTATTGCAAGGTCCTCCCCGCTTCGCCAATGCTGTGCGGATAATATTCCTTGACAGCGTGACGCTGGTCCGCTAGCAAAGGCGCATTCTCCCACAATTGACGGCGCGGCAAGCTGCCGCCCGCTGCTCGGCCAGCCGCGCTTGCGGCGGGACGATGCGCGGGCGCGCGCGCTTTCGCCTGCCGTCAAATCCCAGAGGACGACCAAATGCCAGAACCGACCAGCGAAGCCTGGGCCCGCATCCGCTACGAATACGAGCGCACCACCCGACCGGTCGAGGACATCTGCGCCGAGCACGGCATCAGCTCCGGCACGCTGCGCGACCGCATGCGGCGTTGGCAATGGACGCGCAGGCGACCGCCGATTCCGCGCGACGGGCCGCCGCCGCTAGCGGTTGCGCGGCGTGAGATCACCTCCCCTCCCCCCATTCGCGCAGCGAATGGTGGGGAGGGGTTGGGGGTGGGGGGCCTTTGCGCGGTTCAGACTGCAGAACCGTCACCCCCCACCCCGCTTCATCTTGCTGAAGCAAGCCGAAGCGACCCTCCCCACCGCTTCGCGGGGGGAGGGATGGAGCATGCCGCACCGCCGCAGCATGTGTCTGAGATGGATGAAGCTCGCAGCTCCGAGGGAGAGAATGGCGCGATCGTGCCGCGACCCGCATCCGCCGCGAACGTGCAAGCTGACGCCGCATCGATCGTGCAACGCCTGCAAGGCGCGGTCGCCCGTGTGCTTCCCGCCATCGAGGCGATCATCGCGCGACTGGCGGCGGGGCCGCAGCATCCGCGCGAGATGGAACAGGCCGGCCGCGCGCTCGGAGCGCTGATGCGAACATTGCGCGAGCTGAACGCGCTGTTGAGCCAGCACAATGCGCAAGCCGCGCAGCCTTACGATGACATGCCGGAGGACATGGATGCGTTCCGCCTCGACCTGGCGCGGCGGATCGACGCATTTGTGGAGTCGCGGGGCCACGAGATCGATGAAGCCGAGCCTGAGGAAACGTGATAGATGCGTGCCACCCTCACCCCGACCCCGGATCAAGTCCGGGGCAGGCTCCTCCCCCTTTCAGGGGGAGGGAGAAGAAAAAAGAGTGCTGACCCGTGCCAGTCGATTTCACCCGCGCCGAAATCGAGACCGGCCGGCGGCTGTTTGCCGGCGACTGGCGCTTTGTCGCGGCCGCCTCCTCGCCCGCCTCGCTGCCGCCGATGCGCGGCACCGAGATCGCCTTTGCCGGCCGTTCCAATGTCGGCAAATCCAGCCTGATCAATGCCCTCACCGGCCGCAAGGCGCTGGCGCGCACCTCGCGCACGCCCGGCCGCACCCAGGAGCTGATTTTCTTCACCGGCGGCGACAGTCTCAACGTGGTGGATATGCCGGGCTACGGCTACGCCGCCGCCGCCAAATCCAAGATCGCGGCCTGGACCGCGCTGATTGAGGCTTACTTGCGCGGCCGCGCCAACCTCGCCCGCGTCTACGTGCTGGTGGACGCCCGCCATGGCCTGAAAGACGCCGACGAACCGACCTTCAAGGCGCTCGGCCAGGCGGCGGTCAGCTACCAGATCGTGCTCACCAAAGCCGACGACGTGAAGGACGCCGGGCTCACAGACCGCATCGCGCAAGTCGAGGCGGCGCTGGCCAAGTGGCCAGGCGCCTTCCCCGGCATTCTGGTCACCTCGGCCCGCGAGGGCAGCGGCCTCACCGAGCTGCGCGCGGCGATCGCCCGGCTTTTGGCGGAAAAAAAGCGCTGACTTATTGGCGCAGGCCTACAACTTCGGCTAAAACGCCCGCATTGCAATAGAAGGCCGGCGCGATGAGCAAAGCTCCCAAATCCGACCTGCAAAAGATCGATCCGCAGACGCAGGCGCGCATCCTGTCGGAAGCGCTGCCGCACATGCAGCGCTATGACGAAGAGACCATCGTCATCAAATACGGCGGCCACGCCATGGGCCAGGAGGACACCGCGCGCGATTTCGCCCGCGACGTCGTGCTGCTGGAACAGGCCGCCATCAATCCGGTCGTGGTGCATGGCGGCGGCCCGCAGATCGCGGCCATGCTCAAGAAGCTCGGTATCCAGTCGGAATTCGCCGCCGGCCTGCGCATCACCGACGCCAAGACCGTCGAGATCGTCGAAATGGTGCTGGCCGGCTCGATCAATAAGCAGATCGTCGGCTACATCAACGCCGCCGGCGGCAAGGCCGTCGGCCTGTGCGGCAAGGACGGCAACATGGTGCAGGCGCGCAAGGTGACCCGCACCGTGGTCGACCCGGATTCCAATATCGAGAAGGTGGTCGATCTCGGCTTCGTCGGCGAGCCGGAGAAGGTCGATCTCACCGTGCTCAATCACGTGCTGGGAAAGGAGATGATCCCGGTGCTGGCGCCGGTGGCGACCTCGGCCAGCGGCGGCACCTTCAACGTCAACGCCGACACCTTCGCCGGCGCCATTGCCGGCGCGCTCAAGGCCAAACGCCTGCTGCTGCTCACCGACGTGCCGGGCGTGCTCGACAAGTCGAAGAACCTGATCGCGGACCTGTCGGTCGCCGACGCCCGCCGGCTGATTGCCGACGGCACCATCTCGGGCGGCATGATCCCCAAGGTCGAGACCTGCATCTATGCGCTCGACCAGGGCGTCGAGGGCGTGGTGATCATGGACGGCAAGGTGCCGCACGCGGTGCTGCTCGAGCTTTTGACCGACCATGGCGTCGGTACGCTGATGCACCGCTGAGGCGGGCATTCCGCTAGCATGGCGGCATGATTCGCGGTTTCAACGGCACCGTTGCGACGGCAATCGTCGTGCTGGTCGTGCTGGCGGCGACCCCGGCGGCAGCCGAACTGACGCTGTGCAATCGCACCAGCTACCAGATGGACGCGGCGATCGGCCTGGAGAAGCGCGCCACGGTCGCCACGCGCGGCTGGTTCCGCGTCGATCCCGGGCAATGCCGGCAGGTGGTGGACGGCGCGCTCGACGCCGACATGGTCTATCTGCATGCACGCACGCCGCCGGTCTATGGCTCCGCGCCGCTGCCCTCGAGCGGCAATGCCGAGTTCTGCATCCGTGACGGCAATTTCGAGATCGGCAATGCGCGCGGTTGTCCGGTCAGCCAGCAGGCGCGTTTTTCGCCGGCGCGGCCGTCCGATACGCCGAAAGGGCCGACGGTCAATCTCGCGGAAGAAGCCGACTATGACGACGCGCAGGCCCGCCTCGCCGGCATCCAGCGGCTGCTGGTGATCGCCGGCTATGACGCCAATCCGATCGACGGCGTGCAGGGCGCCAAGACGCAAAGCGCGCTCACGAAATTCCTGCACGACCGCAAGCTGGCGGCTGATGCCGCCTCGGCGCCGAATTTCTTCGACACGCTGCTCGATGCCGCGCGCAACCCCGCAGGCGTCGGCTTCTCCTGGTGCAACGACACCCAATACACGGTGATGGCCTCGCTTGGCATCGTCGAGATGGGCGCCATCGTCAGCCGCGGCTGGTACCGGGTGAATGCCGGCGCCTGCGTGCGGCCGGATCTGCGTGGCGAGCCGCGCAGGCTTTACAGCTATGGCGAGGCCGTCGACGGCAACAGCCGCACCATCAAAAAAGGCGATGCGCCGCTCAGCTGGGGCGGCGCGGTCGCGCTCTGCACGCGCGACGGCAAGTTCGAGCTGAGCGACCATAAGGATTGCGCGGCGCGCGGCCTGAATTCCGCCGGCTTTGCCGCCATCGATGTGGGCGGACAACCGGCGACCATCGTGCGCTTCAAGGAATAGTCAAGAGTGTCAACAGCATCGCGTTCCACGCCGCGCGGTTTCGACCAGGTCGCGACCTGGGTATTCGACCTCGACAACACGCTCTACCCGCATCATCTGCTCTGGCAGCAGGTCGACGATCGTATCCGCTCATACGTCGCGGAATTCCTCAAAGTGTCGAAGGACGAGGCGTTTCGCGTGCAGAAGGATTATTACAAGCGCTACGGCACCACCATGCGCGGATTGATGACCGAGCATGGACTCAATCCCGACGACTATCTCGAATACGTGCACCATATCGATCACTCGCCGCTCGAGCCCAATCCGGCGCTCGGCGACGCGCTCGAAAAGCTGCCGGGGCGCAAGCTGATCCTCACCAACGGTACTCGCAAGCATGCCGACGCGGTGATGCGGCGGCTGGAAATCGATCGGCATTTCGAGGATGTGTTTGACATCGTTGCCGCCGAACTGGAGCCGAAGCCGTCGGCACTGACCTATGAGCGTTTCCTCGAACGCCACAATGTCGATGCCTCAAAGGCCGCGATGTTCGAGGACCTGGCGCGCAATCTGCAAGCGCCGCATGCGCTCGGCATGACCACGGTGCTGGTGGTGCCGGAAGGCCAGCGCGAAATTTTCCGCGAGGATTGGGAACTCAGCGGCCGCGACGAGCCGCATGTCGATCACGTCATCGACGATCTGGTGGGATTTCTACAACGGATCGCCGGGCTGGCTCGTCCTTGAGCAGTTGCGGCGGGGCGGGACCTGATCGCTGCGGCTGTAGCCAACGCGACCACGGATCAATATGTCCGACTTGCGTTTCCGCTCGACTTGTCAGCTTCTGATTGTTCATTATCATTACACGCACTATAGTAGTAATTAAAAACGTGATCGTCTCTGAATCGAAGTTAAGCTCTGCGGCTAATTCGGTGCTGTTATGGTTGTCGGCGTGCTGGCCAAGTGCCTCGTTTTAGCGTGTGCTTTGACATTGGCATCTGCCGTATCGGCGTCCTGTGCTGACGCTCCAAAGGTCGCCCAAAACTCTCAAGGCATACCCGCGAATTTGGAAATTACGTTTAGCGGAACAGCCATGTCCGACTACTACTATCGTGGAACAACGCTCTCCGCGCACCGTCCGTCGGTCGGCGCGTGGGTCAGCGCACAGCGCGGATGGTTCTATCTCGCCGGCGAAGCATACAGTGTGAAGCTGCCGACGAACCCGCTCGCCGAAATCATTCTCAGTGGCGGCATCCGGTCGAAGATTGGTCCATTCGATCTCGACTTCGCATTGATCTACTTCCTGTATCCGCGCGAAAGACCTAGTGGCCTCACGACCGAAACCGATTATTGGGAGGCAAACGGCAAAGTTTCTCACAAGCTCACTTCCACAACGACCATTGGTGCCGAGTTGGCGTACGCTCCCAGCATTTCAAATTCCGGCGCGTGGGCCACGTATGCCGCTGGCAAAATCAGGATCGACCTACCGACCACGTCTTCGCCGAACGGCGTCAACTGGTACTTGTCGGCCGACTTGGGCCATTACTGGTTTGGTACGGTTGCGCCGGTTTTTGGCGGCTTCGCATTGCCTAATTATACGCACTGGCGTGCCGGGGTTGCCTTCACCTACAGCATGTTCGCACTGGATTTGAGCTATCACGACACCAACCTCGCAAGAGAAGACTGCTACGTGTTTACCGGCGATCCAGGCGCGACGCCCGGCGGGAGGATAAACCAGATAAGCAACCCTCAGGGGCTACGCTCGAATTGGTGTGGAACGGCTTTCGTTGCAACTCTGTCGTTCAAATTGAAAAACTCAAAATAGCAGCTTCGAGTAAAAATTAGCGTAATTGCAATAAGTTGCGTGGATCTGCGTCGAACTGCTGATAGTTATTTGTGATTTCTTCTCCGGGATGAATATTTTGAACAGCGAAGCACTCAAGCGCGTTCTCGACGTGCCCCCCGGAACGATGCATGTGGTGTTTGAGTCTTCCGAATGATTGATAAATCGAGCATCGTCTGAGCAAAGAACCCATTTTCCGCTTTCTTTGCTCAAGTATGCATAGTGGAGAAATTGCTCTCTTGCGGCTTCGGAAAGGTGGGACACCGACTCCTCATCCAACACCACATCGAAACCCGGCGTGAATTCCCAAACTTTAGTGCCGGCTGGAATCCGTTGCGTCGCGAAAAGACCCAGTCCGTGGACGCTGCTCGGGCCGATTTTTGCTCTAACCAACATCATGCGATTTTCGCCTAAGAAAACGGTAGCCATGATTCGTTAACTACCGCTCCGTTGCGCAGCTTCATACGCCTGCCTGAAATACGGAACCAGATGCGGTTCGTAGCGATCAAAAATCTTGCGCGGCAGAAACTGGATTGATCTGATGACACCACGACAATTAGGAGTTTGGCAACTGCACCCCATTTCCCAGTGCTCATCGGAATCAATCAACGAATAGTCGCATGTCAACTCGTCTCCGGGCTGAATATCGCGTAGCGCAATGACTGATTGGCCTACGACTACGCAATTCGGACCACACGAGTGGTTGAAGTAATTGAAGGGATAGTCGGGATCGCACCAGAGGTCTTCGTCGATCTGATACCAGTTCGGATAGAGAAGGGAATCCTCGCGTGTGCGGAACACATATTTGCGGATCGTTCCTGTGATGTTGCAGACATGGTCGCCCTTCTTGAAGGCACGGCGGGTGAACAGACCATGTCCAGTATATTTGGTTTCGGCAACATAGAGAAAATCAAGAGACGGACTGGAAGCCCCGTGTGGCATCTGCGGTCGCGAATGAGCTGTGTTTCGCCGCTGCAGCTTTGTTGCGACGGGAAGGTTTAACGAAAGAATGGCAAGCGAGCCGTGAACCAAGACATTCGATAATGGGTAGAGGTAGAGAAAGAGATTCCCCTCGACCCCTTCCTCGATGAAGGTCACGAACGCGAGCGTCGCATAGGCAAGCGTCCAAACGATCCAAGGCGCCCAGGATTCGCGGGTCGGATCGCGCCAGGTCGAAACGACGATCGGCGTGAATGCAGCAATCGTCCCAACGTTCCATAGAACGAGAAAGGCCGGGACGGCGACTGCCATTTCCGACCGGGACAGGATGCCAACCCGACCTATGGCCCACCACGCGACAAACGCGATGGTTATCGCTACGTCGGCAGCGAAAGAATACAATTCGATGCCGTCACGGGGCCAACGCAGCGTCCCGCGCGACCAGCAAGTGCCAGCCACTGCCACGCTCGCGGCCGCGCAGACGACGGGCAAGGCCAGCTCTCGCCAGGATGCACCCGCCGCGCTCTCAAGCACTACGATCAGACTGGTGCCATAGGCAAACATGAGCCAGCTTGTCGGATTTGGATCAATCTTTCGCCGCAGAATCAGATGCAGATAGAACCCATAGCCCACGACCTGAAGGACGGCGGAAGAAACGGCGAGAGCCGATGCGGGCCACCACGACAAAGCCTGCATCTATTGCCCCGCCCAACGATTGAATGCATTAAATTACCACTATAGTGCGTGGCATGATAATTCACAACCGCCTTGCATTCGGATATGGATATCCGAAAGCAGGTGGGGCGCAATTTGCGGCGGCTGCGTCTGGAGCGCGGCTTGTCACAGGAAGCGCTGGCATTTGAGGCGAATATCGCCCGCAACTACATGAGCGGACTTGAGCGGGGCGTGCGGAATCCGACGGTGGTGATTCTCAACCGGTTGGCGCGCGTGCTTAAGGTTTCTATATCGGATATCGTGGCTATCTCTTCGGGACGCGATGCGTCGCCAAAAAACTTGCCACGCGGGCGGCATGTAAGACTCATGGGTCGCAAGAGGTAGCAGGCGCGACGCGCCGCGATGTTCGAGGACCTGGCGCGCAATCTGGCAGCACCGCATGCGCTCGGCATGACCACGGTGCTGGTGGTGCCGGCAGGCCAGCGCGAAATCTTTCGCGAGGACTGGGAACTCAGCGGTCGCGACGAGCCGCATGTCGATCATATCACCGACGATCTTGCCGGGTTCCTCGGCCAGATCGTCACGCGCCGGGAATGATCTGCTGCATCAGAACGGCAATCCCGATGCCAGCGATGCCGGCACCGACCAGCCGCAGCGGCGAAAGATCGGCCGACTTTTTCGCGATCGCCTGCGCAACGCTCATGGCCGCGAGCGCCACCGCGCTCTGGATGACGGCCAGGCCCAGCAGATAGGCATAAAGCGGCGTCGGTTCGGCGCCGGCGATCGACTCGCCCAGCGCATAGCCGTGCACCAGGCCGACGACGGCGAACAATCCGATTGCCGCGCCCGCCGGCATCGCCTGCCGGCGCAGCATGGCCGCGCCCAGGACGATCACCGACAGCGCCACCAGGATTTCAGCGCCCGGCACGCTCATGCCCCGCACATGCGCAGCCACGCCTGCCATCATCGTCAGCACGAAGCCGATGGCGAGCGCCGGCGCTGCCCGGTGCGCGGCGGCAAGGCAGCCGACCGCCACCACCGCGGCAAAATGGTCCAGTCCGATGATTGGATGGCCAAGTCCTGACAAGAAACCGTCGCCGAAAGTTGCCGGAATCCGTCCGCCCATCACGTGATGGGCGAAGGCCGGCTCGGCCAGAAAAGCGAGAGCTATAAAAGCGAGAGCTATAAATGCAGCAAGTCCGATTGTTTTTGCGGTCATGGAAAAGCGCCTCCCTTGCCGCACAGCTTAGCGGCTCCGCTCGGCTTGACAACCTTTGTCCCGAACCCGACAACCCGCAGCCGACAGGAATTGCGGGACCGTCCATGCCAAACGACAGACTTGCCAAGATCATCGACGAGGCCTTCGAGAGCCGCGACAAAATCGGGCCGAAGACCAAAGGCGCCGTGCGCAAGGCCGTCGACAGCGCGCTTGAGCTGCTCGACACCGGCCAAGCGCGCGTCGCCGAGCGGCAGCCGAGCGGCGCCTGGCAGGTCAACCAATGGCTGAAAAAGGCCGTGCTGCTGTCGTTCCGGCTCAACGACATGAGCGTTATTACGGGCGCGCCCGGCAAGGCGGTGTGGTGGGACAAGGTCGATTCCAAGTTCAAGGGCTGGAACGCCGCGAAGTTCAAAAAGGCCGGCTTCCGTGCCGTGCCCGGCTGCGTGGTGCGTCGCTCGGCCTATATCGCGCCCGGCGTGGTGCTGATGCCGTCCTTCGTCAATCTCGGCGCCTATGTCGACAGCGGCAGCATGATCGACACCTGGGCGACGGTCGGCAGCTGCGCGCAGATCGGCAAGAACTGCCACATCTCCGGCGGCGCCGGCATCGGCGGCGTGCTCGAACCGCTGCAGGCCGGCCCGGTGATCATCGAGGACAATTGCTTCGTCGGCGCCCGCTCGGAAGTGGCCGAGGGCGTGATCCTGCGCACCGGCTCGGTGCTGTCGATGGGCGTGTTCCTCGGCGCCTCGACCAAGATCGTCGATCGCGAAAGCGGCAAAATGCTGCAAGGCGAAGTGCCGCCCTATTCGGTGGTCGTGCCCGGCACGCTGCCCGGCAAGAACGGCGGTCCCGGGCTTTACTGCGCGGTGATCGTCAAGCGCGTGGACGAGCGCACGCGTTCGAAGACTAGCATCAACGAATTGCTGAGGGATTGATCGGCATTGCGCCATGAGCCCAGATATTTCGATCCAAGCGTTTTGGGATGACGAGGCCAAAGTCTGGGTTGCGACAAGTCGCGACGTTCCCGGTCTCGTCATCGAAGCCGATACTTGGTCGTCAGTCATCAAGGAAATTGAACTGGTGCTTCCAGACCTCTTAGAACTGTCAGGCCAAATTTAATGTCCGCCGATCCCCTCGCCATCGCCCGCGATCTGCTGCGCTGCCGCTCCGTCACACCGGATGAAGGCGGCGCGCTCAACTATCTCGAAGGCGCGCTCAAGGCCGCCGGCTTCACCGTGCACCGCATGACCTTCAAGGAACCGGGCGCCGACAACGTGGAGAATCTCTACGCCCGCATCGGCACCGCCGCGCCCAATCTGGTGTTCGCCGGACATACCGACGTGGTGCCGCCGGGCGACGAGACGGCGTGGAAGCATCCGCCGTTCGCCGGCACGGTCGCCGGCAGCCTGCTCTATGGCCGCGGCGCGGTCGACATGAAGGGCGGCATCGCCTGCGCGCTCGCCGCCGTGCTCGATCATCTCGCGGCGAATGGCGGCAAACCGAAGGGCTCGATCTCGTTCCTGATCACCGGTGACGAGGAAGGCATCGCGGTCAACGGCACACCCAAGCTGTTGAAGTGGGCGGCCGAGCGCGGCGAGAAATTCGACCACTGCATCCTGGGCGAACCGAGCAACCAGGAAGAGCTCGGCGACACCATCAAGATCGGCCGGCGCGGCTCGCTCAACGGCCATCTGATCGTGACCGGCCGGCAGGGCCATGTCGCCTATCCGCTGCGCGCCGACAATCCGATCCGCGGACTGGTGACGATTATATCGGCGTTGCAGGCCGAGCCGCTCGACCAGGGCAGCGCGCAATTCGCCGCCTCGCATCTGGAATTCACCTCGCTCGATGTCGGCAACAAGACCGTCAACCTCATACCGGGCGAGGCGCGCGCGCGTTTCAACATCCGCTTCAACGATTGCCATACGCTCGACTCGCTGAAAGCGCTGATCGAGCAGCGCGCCGCCAAAGCGGCTGGCGACAACATCAAGTTCGCGTTCAAATGGGAGCCGTCGAATGCCGGCGTGTTCGTCACGCAGCCCGGTCCGTTCACCGAACTGGTGGCGAAGGCCGTTACCGACGTCACCGGCCGCAAGCCGGAACTCTCCACCACCGGCGGCACCTCGGATGCGCGCTTCATCACCGCGTTTTGTCCGGTGGTGGAATTCGGCCTGGTCGGACAAACCATGCATACGACCGACGAGCGCGTGCCGATCGCCGACCTGCGCGCGCTGACCACGATCTATCGGAAAATTTTGGATCGGTATTTTGGCTGACCTGTCATTCCGGGACGCGCCGAAGGCGCGGACCCGGAATCCAGAGAGCCATCACACGCGTCTCTGGATTCCAGGTTCGCTCGCTTTGCTCGCGCCCCGGAATGACGAGTAGCCATGCGTCATCGGCCCTGCTGTTGACGGCGCGGGCCACGCCTGCGACGCCCTCTGCGAACAAGGCGCGACTATTGTAAGTGCGTTTTGGCGAGCGAGGATAAGTTTTTTATGGCCCTAGAATCGATTGGCTTTTTCGCCACCTTCAATAATCCACCCGCATCAGATACAGGCCGTCCGGCGGCGCCACCTGGCCGCAGCGGGCGCGGTCGCGCGCGGCCAGCGCCTGGCTGAGATCGTCGGCGTTCCATTTGCCCTCGCCCACCGCAACCAGCGAGCCGACCATGGAGCGCACCTGGTTGTGCAGGAACGAGCGCGCGCAGGCGAGCACGATCACCTCCTCGCCGTGACGCTCGACGTCCAACCGGTCGAGCGTCTTCACCGGAGAAGCGGCCTGGCACTCGGTGGAGCGGAAGGTGGTGAAGTCGTGCTTGCCCACCAGAAGCTGCGCGGCTTCGTGCATGGCCATCCCATCAAGCGGGCGCGGCACGCGCCAGGCGTGGCGCAGATCGAGCGTGAGATCGGCGCGGCGGTTGAGGATACGGTAGCGGTAATGGCGCTGGCGCGCCGAGGTGCGCGCGTTGAAGTCGTCGGCCACCCGCTCGGCCGCCAGCACGGCGACCGGATGCGGGCGCAGGTGGGCATTGAGCGCGTCGCGCACGGTATCGGTTTGCCACTCGCGCGCCAGATCGACATGCGCCACCTGGGCGCGGGCATGCACGCCGGCATCGGTGCGCCCGGCCCCCTGCACCAGGGTTTTCTCGCCGGTGAGCGCTTCGACCGCCGCGGTCAGCACGCCCTGCACGGTCACCTGGTCGGCCTGGATCTGCCAGCCGGCAAAGGGCGTGCCGTCGTATTCGATGGTCAGCTTGTAGCGCGGCACGATTGATTCACCTCAAATCCGCCGGCCGGCGGGTTCTCTATAAATAGCCGATAAACCAAGGGACTTGGCCAAGGACTTGCCTATGAAGCGTGAATTCAAGCGGCAAATCGTCGATTTGCTGAACGAGCATCGTATCATGACGATCGCCACCAACCGGGAGGATGGCTGGCCGCAGGCGACCGTGGTCAGCTATGGCAATGACGGGCTGGTCATCTATTGCCTGATTTCCCGCGATAGCCAGAAATACGCCAATATCAAGCGCGATCCGCGGGTGTCGCTGGCTATCGCCAAGGACTATCCGCAGCCGCTGCAGATCAAGGGCCTGTCGATCGCCGCGACCGTCTCCGAGGTGACCGACAAAGGCGAGATCGAGCACGCCGCCGAGATCATCCTGCACCGCTATCCCGAACATCGGGTGATGCCGCGCCCCGACCCGCAAGCGGTACCGACGCTACGGCTGACGCCCGAGATCGTCTCCATCCTCAACTATTCGAAGGGCTTCGGGCACAGCGACCTCGTACGCGTCGGCGACGACGACCTGGCCGAATTCATCGAAGCGCGCCGTCATCATTGGGCGGGATTCCACGCGGCCTAAAGCTTATTGAACCTGTGCACCGGCCTTGATCGGCGTTCCGCGCAGGAAGTCTTCCGCCGCCATCGGCTGCTTGCCGGCACGCTGCACTTGCATGAGCCGCACCGCGCCGTCGCCGCAGGCGACGGTCAGGCGGTCGTCGAGCACGCGGCCGGGCGCGCCGCTGTCCGTGGCCAGTATAGAGCGCAGCGCCTTGACCCGCACGCCGCCGAGCTCGAACCAGGCGCCGGGAAACGGCGACAGGCCGCGGATGTGGTCGTGTACCTGGCGCGCCGGCTTCGACCAATCGATCCGCGTTTCCTCCTTGGAAATCTTGGCGGCATAGCTGACGCCGGCATCCGGCTGCGGCGTGAAAGTGAGCGAGCCGCGCTCGAGCGCCGCCAAGGCGCGCGGCATCAGATCGGCGCCGAGCCGCGCCAGCACGTCGTGCAGGTCGCCCGCCGTCATGTCGGCGCCTATCGCCACGCGCTCGGCCATCGCCATAGCGCCAGTATCGAGGCCTTCGTCCATCCGCATGATGGTGACGCCGCTGGTCGCATCGCCGGCTATGATGGCGCGGTTGATCGGCGCCGCGCCGCGCCAGCGCGGCAGCAGCGAGGCGTGCACGTTGAAGCAGCCGAGCTTTGGCGCCTCTAGGATCGGCTTCGGCAGGATCAGGCCATAGGCCACCACCACCGCGGCATCGGCATTGTGCGCGCGGAAGGCGGCTTGCGTCTCCTCGCTCTTGAGCGACGCCGGCGTTGCGACCTTCAGTCCGAGGCGGCGCGCCTCGCGCTCGACCGGTGTACCCTGCACATCCATGCCGCGGCCGGCGGGCTTGGGCGCGCGCGTATAGACGGCCGCGATCTCGTGCCCGGCGTTCGCGAGCGCGATGAGCGTCGGCACCGCGAAATCGGGCGTGCCCATGAAGATCAGGTGGAGGGGCATGGCGATGAGTGTCTCTCAACGTTCGATCGGTAGTTCGAACGGATTGATCAAATCAAGGTCGAGATCGGCGAAGTCGTTCGTGTCGCGCGTTGCCAGCATCAGGCCGTGAGTCAACGCAATTGCCGCAATCATAGCATCCACTGGCTCCATCCGCTTGCCGGACCGTTCTCGACGTGCTCCCACACGGCCAAAGACGGATGCGGCAGCGACGTCGAAAGAAAGAATTCGATCCTTGAAGCCGTCGACTTCAACCTGATTAATCAGTGCATTCAAAAACTCTTTACGCCGTCCCGGTGGTAGTCGGTCAGCGCCAAAGTGCAATTCTGCAAGTACCGGGGTGCAAATAAAGAGTGAAGCTTCGTCTTGCGCATCCAACCAACTGCGCACGGTCCGGCTCGGTTGCGGTCGCCATAATTCCGAGACCACGTTTGTGTCGAGTAGGATCAATCGAATTCAGGGGGCTTGGGAAAATCACCGCGATATTCAAATATAAAATCGTCGCCTCGATACTCGGCCGGCAATAGATTGAAAAGCCAAGTTCCCATCTTCTTCGGCGGCTGCGGTCCCCTCATGGCGTCGTCGAGCAACGTCTTCGCTTCCTCGGATAGGCTGCGGCCATGCTCGCGCGCGCGCTTCTCCAATGCGCGCTTGAGTTTGGGGTCGATCTTGCGGATCAGTAGGTCAGTCATGATAGATGCCAAATTTGATATCACTGATATCATATGGCGGACCATTGGTCAACGAAACAAATAATTATTATTGATCAATGGCTTAAAGTCTATACGACCTCACCCAATATGATGCGACGGCTCTTTGTCCTCGGACAGCGGCTTGGCGGGCTCGCCCTTCTTCGCCGCCTTCTTGAATTTCTTCATCACCATGTCGCGCTTGAGCTTGGAGATGTAGTCGATGAACAGCACGCCGTTGGTGTGGTCGATCTCGTGCTGCAGGCAGGTGGCGAGCAGGCCGGAAGCCTCGATCTCCTGTGGCTTGCCATCGAGGTCGAGATATTTAACCTTCACCGCCGAAGACCGCTCGACCTCCTCGTAATATTCGGGGATCGACAGGCAGCCTTCCTCATACGTGGACTTTTCGGCCGAGATCCCGATCACTTCCGGATTGATGAAGACCAGCGGCTGCGGCGGGTCGTCCTTCTTGGCCAGATCCATGGTAACCACGCGCTGTGCCACGCCGATCTGGATGGCGGCGAGCCCGATGCCGGGCGCTGCATACATGGTCTCGAACATATCCTCGACCAGCTTGCGCAGCGGCTTGTCGATCGCCTTCACCGGCTCGGATTTCAGCCGCAGCCGCTTGTCGGGGATGATGATGATGTCGCGGATCGCCATGGCGGCCATGTAAGGGCAAGGCGCGGCGCGGTCAATGCGTGGCTTTCCGCTTGAGCCACCGGCGTTATCGCCCTACCGTTCGCCCTTCGTTCGCTCCACTTACCGAATCACGCTAGAAGCAGCGCATGCTGGAAACCCTCATCATTGCCTTCGGTCTGATCCTCGCCGGCGGGCTCATCGCCATCATCGTACTGCTGCTGCGCCCGCGCGCGCCGGTGGCCGATCCGGCCGCCGAGCAGCGGCTGGCCGATCTCAACGCCCGCATCCAGGCCATGGGCGAGATGCTGGCCAGCGCGCAATCGCAATTGCAGCAGACCGTACACCAGCGGCTCGACGCGGTGACGCAGAATCTCGGCGAGTCGATGAAGACCTCGACCAAGAACACCAGCGACCATTTGCAGCAATTGCATGCGCGGCTGGCGGTGATCGACAGCGCGCAGAAGAACATCACCGATCTGGCCTCGACCGTGACGTCGCTGCAAAAGGTCTTCGACAACAAGCAGCGGCGCGGCGCCTTCGGCCAGGGCCGCATGGAAGCCATTGTTGCCGACGGACTGCCGCAGGGCGCCTACGAATTTCAGTTCACGCTGTCGAACAACTCGCGCCCCGATTGCTGCATCCATATGCCGGACAACCGCCATCTCATCATCGACGCCAAATTCCCGCTGGAGGCGACAACCGCGCTGGAAAACGCCAAATCCGAAGATGAGCGGCTGCAGGCCACGCGCCAACTGCGGCAGAATCTGGGCAAGCATATTGATGATATTTCCGGGAAATATCTGATCAAGGGTGAGACGCAAGATGTCGCCTTTATGTTCATCCCGTCGGAGTCCATGTTTGCCGAACTTTATGACGCGTTCGACGATGTCTTGCAGAAGGGCTACCGGGCCGGCGTGATCATCGTGTCGCCGTCTCTGCTGATGCTGGCGATTCAGGTTGTCCAGCAGATCCAGAAAGACGCTCGCATGCGCGAGGCGGCCGACAAAATTCTGAAAGAAGTCGCGCTCATGATCGAAGATGTGCAGCGGCTTAAAGACCGCGTCGAGAATCTCGACAAACACTTCGGCAACGTCAACAAGGACATCGAGCAAATTGTCACGTCGGCCGAAAAAATACTGAGCCGCGGGGAGAAAATCCAAGGCGTTGATTTCAACGAAGAACCACCGACTGCACAGATCATCCCGGCGCCAATGACGCGCAAGCTCGGCGCGGGCGAATAGCGCATGACCGCCGCCCCTGACGCACCGGCGCGCCCATCCTTCCTCGACGCGCTTTCGGTCTATCTCAAGCCGCGCGTGCTGATCGTGATGTTCCTCGGCTTCTCGTCCGGGCTGCCCTTGGCGCTGTCGGGCTCGACGCTCGCCGTGTGGCTGACCGAACGCAATATCGACCTTGCCACCATCGGCCTGTTCTCACTGGTCGGCCTGCCCTACACCTTCAAATTCCTATGGGCGCCGCTGGTCGATGCGCTCGACGTACCGCTGCTGTCGCGGCTCTTGGGCCGGCGGCGCGGCTGGCTGGTGTTCACCCAATTGCTGCTGGTCGCGGCGATCGTCTTTCTCGGCTTCTGCGATCCGATTACATCCCTGCCCTTGATCGTCTTCGGCGCGGTTCTGGTGGCGACGGCGTCGGCGACGCAGGACATCGTGGTCGATGCCTTCCGCGTCGAGAGCCTGGAGACGAGCGAACAGGGCGCCGGCATGGCCGGCTATGTCGCCGCCTACCGGATCGGCATGCTCGCCTCCGGCGCCGGCGTGCTGATCCTGGTCGCCTGGCTGGAAAGCCGTGGCGTGGCGCGCGAGGCGGTCTGGATGTGGGGCTATGTCGGCGCAGCCGTTTGCATGATTGTGGGTATGGTAGCGACCCTGCTCGCCACCGAGCCGGATGCGCCGCCGCAAGCCGTCGATCACAGCCAGAAGCCGCTGCGGCGGCTGGCGGAAACCGCCACCGGCGCCTTCGGCGAGTTTCTCGCACGCGACGGCGCCATCGCCATTCTGCTGTTCGTGGTGCTGTACAAATTCTGCGACGCTTTCGCCGGGGCGCTGACCGCGGCCTTTGTCATCAATATCGGCTTCGACAAGGCGACCTATGCCGCCGTGGTGAAAGGCGTAGGTCTTGCCGCCGCTTTGATCGGCGGATTTGCCGGCGGCTCCATGGTGCGTGCGCTGCCGCTGTCGACCAGCCTGTGGATCGGTGGATTTCTGCAGATGGCGTCGAACCTGACGTTTTCCTGGCTCGCGGTCGTCGGCACCAGCGTCCCGGCGCTCACCGCCACCATCATCATCGAGAACTTCACCGGCGCCATCGGCACCGTGATCTTCGTCGCTTACCTGTCGGCGCTGTGCGGCGACCGCGCCCATACCGCTACGCAATTTGCGCTGCTCACCGCGCTGGCGGCCGTGGGCCGCACCACGCTCGCCTCCGGCGGCGGTTTCATCGCGGAGTATTCGGGCTGGGTGACGTTCTTTGTCATCACCGCCGTATCGGCAATTCCGAGCTTCCTGCTGCTGGCCTGGCTGCAGCGCAAAGGGCATTTCACGCAGTTTCTGACGAAGAAATCCTAAAACAACGTCCGCTGCTTGATCGCCGCCGACAGCGTACCTTCGTCGAGATAGTCGAGCTCGCCGCCAACCGGCACGCCGTGCGCCAGCCGCGTCACCTTGACGTTGGCATCCTGCAGCAGCTCGGTGATGTAGTGCGCGGTGGTCTGGCCGTCGACCGTGGCGTTGAGCGCCAGGATCAGCTCCTTCACCTCTGGGCCGTGCGCGCGCGCGATCAGCGCATCGATCGACAAGTCCTGCGGGCCGACGCCGTCGAGCGGCGACAGCGTGCCGCCGAGCACGTGATAGCGGCCGTTGACCGCGTTGGCGCGCTCGAGCGCCCACAGATCGGCGACGTCGGCCACCACCACGATGATCGATGGGTCGCGCCTGTTATCGGTGCAGACCGTGCAGGGATTTTGCGTATCGATATTGCCGCAGGTCTTGCAGATAACGATCTTCTCCATCGCGGTCTGCAAGGCCGACGCCAGCGGCGCCATCAGCAATTCGCGCTTCTTGATCAGATGCAGCGCGGCGCGCCGCGCCGAGCGCGGGCCGAGGCCTGGCAGCCGCGCCAGCAGCTGGATCAGGCGTTCGATCTCGGGTCCGGCGACGGCGGCAGGCATTTAAGTGAGGTTCATTCCCGGCGGCAGCGGCAGGCCGCCGGTCAGGCCCTTCATTTTCTCCTGCATGACGGCTTCCGCCTTGCGGCGCGCATCGGCATGCGCGGCCACCAGCAGGTCCTCGAGGATTTCCTTTTCCGATGGCTTCATCAGCGAGTCGTCGACCTTGATGCCCTTGAGATCGCTCTTGGCGGTGAGCCGCACGCTCACCATGCCACCGCCGGCTGAGCCCTCGACCTCGATGGTGTCGAGCTCGGCCTGCAAGGCCTGCATCTTGGACTGCAATTGCGCGGCCTGTTTCATCAGGCCCATGAAATCGGCCATTGATTAATCCTCGATTTCATCAGTGGGCGCGTCGGGCACCGCCTCCGGCGCATTCTGCGTCACGCCGACAATCTTGGCGCCCGGAAAACGGCTGAGCACCGCCTGCACCAGCGGATCGCTCTGCACGCCGAGTTCGATCTCGGCCTGCTTGGCCTCGGCTTGCGCGCGCATGGTCGGCGCGCCCTGTTCCTTCGACACCACCACGATCCAGCGCTTGCCGGTCCAGGCGGTGAGCTTGCGTTGCAGGTCGTGCACCAGCGTCTTGGGCGCGCTCGCCTCCATCGCGATCTCGAGCTGGCCGTCCTCGCAACGCACCAGCCTCACGTCGCGCTCCAGCGCCATCTTCATATTGATGTCGCGCTTGTCGGCGGCAGCGCGACCAGCTCCGCGAACGAGCCGATCGCCAGTGTCGGCGCCGGCTCCGGTTCATCGGCCCCGGCCACCGGATCGTCGGCCGGGCGCGGCGACACCGCGGCCGAAGAGCGCGACGAGCCGCGCGGCCCCTCGTAACGCGGCGCGAAATTCTGCGTTGCACTGGGCGCCGACGCCGGACCGCCATTGCCGGACGGCCGCGCCGGCGCGGCGCCGGTCTCGCCGAGCGAGCGGATCACTTCGTCGGGCGTCGGCAGATCGGCGGCATAGGCGATGCGCACCAGCACCATCTCGGCGGCGGCCACCGGCCGGCCCGAGGCCTGCACCTCGCCGACGCCTTTGAGCAGCATCTGCCAGGTGCGCGACAGCACGCGGATCGAGAGTTGCGTGGCGAAATCGCGGCCGCGTTTGCGCTCGGCTTCCGACAGCGAGACGTCGTCGGAGACCTGCGGCACCACCTTCACGCGGGTGACGAAATGGGTGAACTCGGCGAGATCGCCGAGGATCACCGCCGGGTCGGCGCCGATGTCGTATTGCTCGCGCAACTCCTTGAGCGCGGCGGCAACGTCGCCCTTCATCAGCGCCTCGAACAGGTCGACCACGCGCACGCGGTCGGCCAGTCCCAGCATCTGCCGCACGTCTTCCGCCGCTACCTTCCCGGCCGCGTGGGCAATGGCCTGATCGAGCAGCGAGAGCGCATCGCGCACCGAGCCTTCCGCCGCGCGCGCGATCAAGGCCAGCGCGGCCGGCTCGATCTCGATCCTCTCCTTATCGGCGATGCCGGCGAGATGCTTGACCAGCAGCGCGGCATCGACGCGGCGCAGATCGAAGCGCTGGCAACGCGACAGCACCGTCACCGGCACTTTGCGGATTTCGGTGGTGGCGAAAATGAACTTGGCGTGCGGCGGCGGCTCTTCCAGCGTCTTGAGCAGCGCGTTGAACGCCGCGCCCGACAGCATGTGCACTTCGTCGAGGATGTACACTTTGTAGCGCGCGCTCATCGGCGCATAGCGGATGGCGTCGTTGATCTGGCGCACGTCCTCGACGCCGTTATGCGAGGCCGCGTCCATCTCCAGCACGTCGGGGTGGCGGCTCTCGATGATGGCCTGGCAGTGCACGCCCATCGCCGGCATGGCGATGGTAGGCTGGATTACCGAGCCGTCGGGCAATTCGTAATTGAGCGCGCGGGCGAGGATGCGCGCGGTCGTGGTCTTGCCGACCCCGCGCACGCCGGTGAGGATCCAGGCCTGCGGGATGCGGCCGCTCTCGAACGCATTCGAGATGGTGCGCACCATGGCATCCTGGCCGATCAGGTCGGGAAAGCTCGCCGGCCGGTATTTGCGCGCCAGCACGCGATAGCCGGTTCCCTCCGGCGTGTCGCCGAGGTCAAGGCCAAGATCGTGGCCTTGCTCGGTGGATTTCGCGGTTTCGCTCATCGTGCCATCCGACTGGCGGCCGCGCATGCTGCGCCGTTCGCTTCGATCGCGGAAATTGGTGGGAGGCTGACGAGCGACCCGAACCGCGCTCGTTAGGGCTGCTTCCTTCCGGACCTGACCCGGTTGGCGAGTGGCTCGTCCACCGCCAACCTCCCGGGACCTATATCGGGCCATTGGGGGGAGAAAGCAAGCTGAGGGGCCGGCCTGTGGGTGGCCGGAATGACGGGGGGAAATTTTCGCAATAGGGTTGAACAATGGAATGGTCCCTCCACCCGCAGCTCGCTGCCGACACCACGCCGATCGGCGACCTGGCGCTGGCACGCGTGCTGCTGGCGAACGACGCCAATTATCCTTGGCTGATCCTGGTGCCGCGCCGACCCGGCCTCATCGAGCTGATCGACCTCGAGCCCAACGAACAGGTGCAGCTGCTGGGCGAAATCGACGCCGCCGCGCGCGCGCTCAAGGCGGTGACCGAATGCGAGAAGCTCAACATCGCGGCACTCGGCAATATCGTCGCGCAACTGCACGTGCATGTGGTGGCGCGCCGGCACAGCGACGTCGCCTGGCCGAAGCCGGTGTGGGGCGTTTGCCCGCCCATCGCCTACAATCCCACCGTGCGCGACGGCCTGGTCGGCGCGCTCCGGCGCGGGCTTCAATTTAACAAGTCATCCGGCTAGGCTGCCGCCCGTAACGCATGGAGCCCTTCAATGACCTTTCGCATCGCCGTCGTGCAGCCGATTGCCAACCCGATCGAAGACGACGAAAAGAACGCCACTTTCGATCCGACCCCGCGGCTGGCGGAAGCCGCCGCCAAGCACGGCATCAACGCGATCTACGGCACGCTCGAGCCGCTCAGCCACAACGAGGGCACCGCGCATAACCTGATCTGCATGGCCTATGGCGACGGCCGCCCGCCGGTCTCCTATCGCCGCACGCATCCGAACGGACCGTGGATCTATACAGGCGGCAAGTGGTGGGAATTCCAATATGTCGCCGGCAACGAGTTTCCGGTGTTCGACACGCGACAGGGCAAGGTGGGCCTCGCCATGTGCAGCGAGGTCTACATGCCGGAGGTCACGCGCGCGCTGGCGCTGCGCGGCGCCGAGCTGATCTTCATGCCGGCCGGCACCGACAAGGGCCGGCTGTGGGCGAGCTGGCGCAATCTGATCTGGTCGCGCGCGATCGAGAACCTGGCGATCGTGGTGACCACGCAGAACCTGTTCAACCATGCCGAGCGCGGGCTGGCCATGGTGGCGGCGCCCGAGGAAATATTGTTCGAGAGCACCGCCGCCGGCCTGTTCGTGGTGGATGTGAGCCTCGAGCGCGCGCGCGAGATGCGCGCCAGCAGCGACAGCGTCACCTCCTCCGCCAATTTCGGCGCCAAGCAGGGCGTGCTGGGGTCGCAATGGCAGCGGCCGGAATTGCGCGCGACCATGTATCCACGGCCCGGCGAGGCGGCGGAGTAGTCGTTCGCCCGCATTGCACTCACCCGTTCGCCGTGCGACTTTCGGTGCCGATGTCTTCTCGCCCCCAGCTCGGTCCGAAACCCCGCCTCGGATATACGCAAAGCCGCCTCGAGCGCGCCGCCGAACGGCGCCCCGATGACGCCGCGCTCGCGCGGCTGGCGGCCAACGCCCAAGCCGGCGCCTATGTGATCGGCGGCGAACTGATCGTGATCAAGAAGGCGACGCCGCTCAACGAGCCGCTGTTCACGCTCGACGAAGCGCGCGCGCTCGGTCCAACCGGCGAGACGGTGTTCCTCGGCCTGCTCGGCAGCGCCGGCCGGTTCGGCGTGGGCATCCAGCCTGCGAGCGCGGAAGCGCTCAAAGCGCGTGGCGACGAATTCCTGGTGACCGACCTGCGCTCAATCGCCGTGCATGGCCTGGTCGACAACGAGCATTTGCCGCCGATCGCCGAAGCCAAGGCGGTGCTCAATTGGCACCTGCGGCACCGGTTCTGCCCGAATTGCGGCACCGCCACACAGGCTGTGCAAGGCGGCTGGCGGCGCGATTGCCCGAGCTGCAAGGCGGAACATTTCCCGCGCACCGATCCGGTGGTGATCATGCTGGCGGTGGCCGGCGAGCGCTGCCTGCTTGGCCGCAGCCCGCGGTTCCTGCCGACCATGTGGTCGTGCCTGGCCGGCTTCATCGAGCCGGGCGAATCGATCGAGGATGCCGTGCACCGCGAAACGCGCGAGGAGGCCGGCATCGCCTGCGGCCGCGTGGTTTATTTCCGCTCGCAGCCCTGGCCGTTCCCCAGCTCGCTGATGATCGGCTGCCACGCCGTGGCGCTGACGCATGAGATTGTGGTCGATCGGCAGGAACTCGAAGACGCCCGCTGGTTTAGCAAAGACGAGGTGGCGACCATGCTGATGCGCAAGCACCCCGACGGCTTGACCACGCCGCCGCCGGTGGCGATCGCGCATCACATCATCCGCGCCTGGGTGGACAACGAGATCGGCTTTGACTGAACGCGCATCACCAAAAATCCTGTGCGCCGGCATTGCGGTGCAGGACATCGTCATGCGCGTGCAGAATTTCCCAGCGCCCGGCACAAAGGTGCCGGCCTCTGAATTCGTCATCACCGGCGGCGGCTGCGCCGCCAATGCCGCGGTGGCGATTGCGCGGCTCAATGGACGCGTGGCTTTTGCCGGACCGCTCGGCGGCGCCAACGATCCTGTGAGCGAGCGCATCGTCGCCGACTTGACCGCCGAGGGCATCGATTGCAGCGGTGCCGTGCGCGTGGATGGCGGCACCGCCTCGGTGTCGCTGATCCTGCTCGACGCGCAAGGCGAGAAGACCATCGCCACCCGCCGCGGCGTCAAGCTCGGCCATGTGCTGCCGGCCGACGCCGGCAAGTTGGTGGCCGATGCCGACGCCGTGCTGGTCGATAACCGCTTTCCCGAATTCGTGACGGCGGTGTGCTGGGCAGCGAAGGCGCGAAAAATTCCGATTGTGATCGACCTCGATCTGGCGACCAAGGTGGACGATCCGCTGCTGGCCCTGGGCACGCATGTGGTGGCCTCGACCGAAGCGCTGCGCGCAACCACCGGCCTTGATGCTTACGGCGCCGGCTTGCAGCGCCTGGCCGAGCAACTGAAATGCTTCCTCGCCGTCACTGACGGCCCGAAAGGCATCTATTGGCTCGATGCGGGCCACGTGCGGCACATGCCGGCGTTCAAGGTGAAGGCGATCGACTCGCTCGGCGCCGGCGATGCCTTCCACGGCGCCTTCACGCTGGCACTGGCGGAGGGCCGCGATCTTGCCAGCACCATGCGCTTTGCCAGCGCCACCGCCACGCTCAAATGCACGAGATTCGGCGGCGCCTCGGGCGCGCCCACGCGCGCCGAGGTGGAGGCATTTCTCAAGCAGCAGGGCTAGATTATTTCTTCGACGGACAGGGCGC
The DNA here is from genome assembly GCA_016185205.1 of Hyphomicrobiales bacterium. Taxonomy (GTDB): domain Bacteria; phylum Pseudomonadota; class Alphaproteobacteria; order Rhizobiales; family Xanthobacteraceae; genus Pseudolabrys. The sequence continues at coordinate 123,619 of JACPOA010000035.1, forward strand.
ACCGCAGGGCGCGCAGGCACCGGCGAAATCCTCCGGCGATACGGCGCGGCCGATCGATGGGCTGACCAGATGATTGCCGATGATCGCCACCAGCCCGAGCAGCACGACGACGATGTAAGTTTTTCTCATCGTGGTCATTCCCGCGACAAGCCAAACAGCGGCCGCAGCTTAATGCCGATCAGGCAGCCAGGCAGCGCCGCCGCGAACCAGACCCAGCCGTGCAGCGAGCCGGAGGCGACGCCGCCGACAAAGGCGCCGATATTGCAGCCGAAGCCGAGGCGGGCGCCCCAGCCCATCAGCAGGCCGCCGACCGCCGCCGCCAGCAGCGATTTCGCCGGCGGCCAAGCGGTACGCGCGAACGGCTTGCTGGCCGCCGCCGCGGCCATGGCGCCGAACAGCATGCCGAAATCGGTGAGGCTCGAGGTGTCGGACAGCACCGACTCGGCGAGCGCGTGCTTGGGTCCCGGCCATTGCCAGAACGCCGCTTGCGAGAAGTCGAAGCCGAGCGCGCTGGCGATCTTGGCGCCCCACACCGTGTAACCGAAGGTCACGCTCCAGGGATGGCCGCCGGCCGCGAACACGGCAACGCATAACAGCCCGATGGCCACGCCGCCGACCAAAAAATTGCGCGACGGCGTAAAGCTGGCGCCGCGCCGCTTGGCGATTGCCGCGATCAGGGCGGCGGCGAGCGCCAGGCTCGCCAGCGTCGCCGCCAACCCGCCCCAGGGGCCGAGATAGTCCGCGGCCAGGATCGGATCGACGCCGCCGAGCGCGAGGGCCGACGGCAGCGACAGGCTGCCGAACACGCTTCCCATCATGAAGAACACCAGCGCGAGCAACATGCGCCCCGAACCGCCGCCGGCCGAATAGAGCGTGCCGGAGCCGCAGCCGTTCGCGAGTTGCATGCCAATGCCGAACACGAAGGCGCCGATCAGCAGCGAGGGCCCGAGCGGCGCGATGGCGCCGCCGAATTTCGGCACCAGCGCCGCCACCGGCACGATGGCCAGCGCGGCGATCGCGATCACGAGCAGCCCGCCGAGCAGGCCGCCCGCCTCCCCGTGCGTGAGGAAGCGCCGCCACGACGCCGTGAAACTGAATTCCGCTTTCAGGAAGGCGATGCCGAGGCCGAAGCCGCCGAGGATCAGCGCGGCCGAGGTGGGCTGGCCGTCGAGCAGCACCAGCGCGAGCAGGATCGCGGTGGCCGCCAGCGCCAGCGCGAGGAACAGGCGATCAATGCCGATCGCGGCGCCCGCTGGGGGCGCCGCCAGTGTTGCCGTCGTCATGGCTGCCTTGATAGTTGCGTCAGGAGCCGAGGCCAAGCGTCTTTTTCAGATCGTCCCACTTGGTGCGCGACGATTCGATCGGGCGGTTGCCATTGCTGGTCCATTCCACCATCGAACCGGCATAGAGCCGCGCGTGCTGATGGCCGAGCAACTCGTGCAGCACGAACCAGTCGGTCGATGCCCAGTGGCCGGTGTTGCAGTAGCTCACCACCGGACCGTTTGGCACGTGCGCAGCGAGCGCGGCGAGCTGGTCTTTCGGCTTCAGTCGGTTGGTCTGCGGATCGTAGAACTCGGCGCTATCGATGTTGATCGCACCCGGAATATGGCCATAGGCCAGCGAGGCCGGCGCCTTCTCCTTGCCGAGGAAGAACGACACCGGGCGCGCATCGACCAGTGTGGCCTTGCCGGACGCTTCGAGTTTTTCGACGTCGCTGACTTCGGCCAGGATGCTCTTGTCGATCGTCGCGGTGAAGATCGCCGGCGACGACGCATGCGCGCCGGTTTCGAGCGCATAGCCCACCGCCTTCCAGGCAGCGAGGCCGCCGTCGAGGATCGAGACCTTGGCGATGCCGACATATTTCAGCGTCCAGTAGGTGCGCGCGGCCGCGCCGAAATCGAGCACGCTGACGCCGGCCGGAACGACAACCACATGGCTGTTCTCGTCGATGCCGAGTTCGCCGATCAGCTTCTCGATCTCGGCGGTGGTCGGCACCATGAAGGGCACGTTGTTGCGGGTGACGCGCCAGCCGCCCTTGTCGTAGTCGCTGTGTACCGAACCCGGAATATGTCCCAGCGCGAACGTCCCCGGCTTGCTGCCGTCGATGGCGGAGCGGATGTCGAGCACCACCAGATTCGAGTCGGCGCGATGGCTGTTGAGCCAAGCCGGCGTCACCAGCGGCTCGGCCAGGGTGGCGGCATGCGCGCCCGCGACAGACGCGGCCAGCGTGGCGCTGAACAGCATGGCGGCGCCAAGCCGGCGCAGGATGTGGATAGTGCGAGAGGCAAATATTTTTCTCATGGTCTTTCAAGTCCGCTCGAATGCCGCAGGGCGCGGCGATAGATTGTTCTTGAAATAGAATATCTTTCTCTATAAAGACAGGTGGCCCTATAAAATAAGAAAATAATTCCACCTGACAGGCTAAACTTAGGCTATGACTTCTAAGTTGCGAAGGAAAAAGAGAATGGACGCCATCGACCGCAAGATCCTCGCCGTGGTCCAGCAGGACGCCTCGCTTTCGGTCGCCGAGATCGGCCAGCGCGTCGGGCTGTCATCGACGCCGTGCTGGAAGCGTTTGCAGCGACTGGAGGCCGACGGGGTGATCACGCGCCGCGTCGCGCTGATCGATCCGGACAAGGTCGGCCTCGGCATCACCGTGTTTGCATCGATCGAGACCGGCGACCATTCGCAGGACTGGCTCAAGAAATTCGCCGATGTGGTGAGCGGAATGCCGGAGGTGATGGAATTCTACCGCATGGCCGGCGACGTCGATTACATGCTGCGCGTGGTGGTGCCCGACATTGCGGGCTACGACGCCTTCTACAAGCGGCTGATCGCGACCGTGCCGCTGAAGAACGTCACCTCGCGCTTCGCGATGGAACGGATCAAATCGACGACCGCGCTGCCGCTGCTTTAAATCACGTGCAGGCGGTGCTGCCGTAGGTCGGCGCGGTGATGCGCGGCGCCATGTACATCTGGTCGGACAAAGTGAGCGTGCCGGTGATGGTGTAGCCGACCGTCGGCGTATAGGCGTAGGAGGTCTCGGCGAAAATCAGCTGTGAATTCGGCACCGCCAGCGCCGATGGAATCGTCAGTACGCCGCTCTTGACCGTGCCGTTGCGCGTGACGCTCCACTTGACCGTCGCCTTGCCGGTCGAGTCGATATTCAAACACGAAATCGACATTTTGAGGTTGCTGGCCGCATAGGGCGCAACGATCGCGCTCGAGGCATCGAGAATATTGGTCATGTCGGAGGTTGTGATGGTCGAGACCTGCGACGTCAGGTTGGCGAGCGTGGCGGCGATCAGGCTGACCTTGCGGTCCGCGGCCACGCCGTCCGAGATTTCGGCGCAGCCGAAATAGAGCCCGATCATCAACGGCGCCAGCAAGGCGAATTCGACGGCCGAGACGCCGCGCCGGTCGCGCGCGTAGCGGCGAAGGGCCTGCGGCATGCGAAGGATCGTCGTTGCCATGGCACGCTGTCTCATTTGTACGGCTCGACGCGGAACACCGACGTCGCCGACAGCAGACGATTGCCGCCGTTCAGATTGGCGAGGTTGTTGCCGAGCATCGAAACATAGATCGGCCACTGGTAATACAACGACACGACGACGATATCGCCCACGTCGCCCGGGCTATAGGTCGTCGTGGTATTGAATTGACCGTTGGTGACCGGCGGAGCGGTATTGACCGCGGCGAAACTGGCATAGCTCTTGACGTCGACATAGAGGCCGTTCGTGCAATCGAACAATCCGTAGATGCGCGCGCAGACGGCTGTCTTGAATTGGGCTTGTGAAAAACCGGCGCTCTGCGCCTGGCCGGTCATGATCAGTCGCGCCGAATCGGCGGCGGCGGCTTCCAGCGTCTGGCCGGCAAAGAACACCATCGCCGTTTCCAGGATCGCGAAGGTCAGCGCCAGGAACGGAGCCGCGACCAGGGCGAACTCGACGGCGGCGGCGCCGTCCTGCTGGCGCACAAAGCGGCGCGCGAGACGCCCCTGCATCAGCCGGCGCATACGAGCAGCAATTTTGTTTCGCGTTGCATCAAACATGGCAACCGTCTCGCCTGCGGAATGATGTCGAAAGACTAGCAGATGCGCGTTTTCGAATTCTTGCGCACATTGCCGAGAACAGCAGGCATCGCGTTAAGCAATTGCTAACCGTGTTCGCGAGCGCGGCCCACGACCGCTGCCCGGTTTAACGCGCCGGCGGCGTCTGCGCCTGGGTGGCGCGGGTGCCGGATTGCGTCAGGATGGAAGTGAAATAGGCCTGCGAGTCTCCGAGCGTCAGGCGGCGCTCGCAATCCGGGGCGCAGCTGTAGGATTCGCGTTCGACGCCCTTAAAAACGATGACCAGATCGCTGCTGGTGGAGGCGCCCAGCACCTGCACCGTCTTGTCCATCACGACCCGGCCGGAGCGGTCGAGTGCCAGCAGATTGGTGGCGCCAAAGCCTTTGCCGGTGACGACTAGAATACCCCCGCTTTGCAGGGTGGCGTCGGCGATCAGCGGATTTCCGATGACAATGGTGGCGACGCGCTCGGGCAGCTTTATGACCCGCGCCTCGTCGACATTGACCGTGACATCATCGGCTTGCGCGGGCGTTGCGCCGAGCGTGATGGCGGATAACAACGTCCAGGCCAATAGAGCGACCAGTCGTCTGCGACGCCCGAACACGGCCGACATCGAACTCTCCAACGCTACGCACACATGACACCGCCCGCCGGAGCAACGGCCGGCGGACCACCCTTCAAGTTGACTGCAAATAGGTGAATGAAGTGCAAAGAGCGCGGCCCCGGGTCGCGCCCGCGGCCCTGCTCAGCGCGTGAACGGGTACAACATCTGGGCACCGAAACCTTCCGGGAAGCTCTTGTCGACGATGCCATAGGCATCCGGCAGCTCGTTCTCCGGCATGTAGAAGGTGCCGAACACCACGTCCCAAATCGGAAACGTTCCGGCGAAATTCATGTTGCCGCCGCGGTCGGGCAAAGTGTGATGCCAGCGATGGAATACCGGGCCGGCCAGCACGGTTTTGAACGGGCCCAGCGTCCAGTTCAGGTTGGCATGCACGAAGCCGGAATGGACGGTTATGAACGGACCAAGCCAGACCATCACACTCGGCGAAATCCCGGCAACCAGCAACACGACATCGACCCCGACGGCGCCGAGAAACAGATTGATCGGGTGAAAGCGCGCCGCCGAAATCCAGTCGACCTCCTCGGATGAATGGTGGACCGCGTGATATTTCCACAGTTTTCCGCCATGAAAGCCACGATGGATCCAATAGAGCAGGAAATCCGATACCACCATGAAGATCACGGCTTGCAGCCAGAGCGGCAATGAAGAGAGCGGGCCATGGCCGTTCTCGTAGAAGTCCATGATCGCTTGGGTGCCATGTATGTCGAATATCGCCACCGCGCCCAATGTCAGCATACCGATACGAAAGAAGCGCGCGATCAGCGGAATCAGAAACCAGTAGCAAACGTCGGTGACGATCTCGCGCTTGCGCCACCAAGGACGGCCGGGATTGCAGGCCGACCAGGAGGTCAGCGCCGCGAATACCACACCGAGAACGATGGTAATCGGGACGATTTTGACGAAGGTCGCGCCGGCAATTTCAACGACCGAATACAGTTCATCGAACATGGAAGAGACCTTGCGGGTGCTGCTGACCGGTCAATACGGTATCGGGCTACACGATTAAGATGCGGTGAATCGCACGCATTCGCGCTGCAATCGCGCTGCAATCGCGGCTGGCTGCCGGTTGCCGCGGCCTAAATTGCTGCGCAAGACCGGCCGCTTGGCAGTATTGGCGTACCAGAGCCGAGCAGCCAACGCAGCGGGTTCTATCAAGACTTCTGTGGAATCAATACACAAAATTACGTATTCGTCCGAATAACTATAGAACATATATAGTATATATAGTAGAAATAATTTATTAACTCTGTTATTCTGCACACTATAACTTATTAACTACGATCTATATACGCCGAATTGCTCCGTATTTCTGTGTCCATATTAACCTGCACGCAAGACCTCCTTGATAGCTTGCCGGGATGGTTCAGGGTGAGCCGGAGTAATCCGGTCTTCTGGATCAGCTCAGACAGCCACGTGTGGATCAAGGAGCTACCGATGAAAAACCTCTTCGTGCGTTTCGTGAAGGACGCCTCGGGCGCCACCGCCATCGAGTACGGCCTTATCGCTGCGGGCATTTCGGTCGCGATCATCGCGGTCGTGAACGGCCTCGGCAGCACGTTGAACACCAAGTTCAACAGCATCTCGACACAGCTCCACTAATTGGGCCTCGTCGCGACGAAAAGGCTCCGGCAGACCGCCGGAGCCTTTTGCGTTTGATGCTTAACGAACCATAAAGTTTTGACGCGCTAACCGAACCGCAAGCTTCCGCAGCGTAGTTTCAACGGCACGCCGGGGTTTGACGCGCAGGGACGACCGACCATGCTGACGGACACAATCAGGCTCCTGCTGTTCCCGGCACTGATGGCCTTCGCCGCCTCGAGCGATCTGCTGACCATGACCATATCGAACCGGATTTCGCTCGCGCTAACCGGCGCCTTTTTCCTGCTGACCCTGGTCACCGGCATGAGTCTCGCCGCCATCGGCATGCACCTGGCCGCGGGCGCGCTGGTGCTGGTGGTCTGCTTCGGCTTCTTTTCGCAAGGTTGGATCGGCGGCGGCGACGCCAAGCTCGCGTCCGCCACCGCGCTGTGGTTCGGCTTCGACTTTCTGCTCGATTATCTGATCTACGCGTCGCTGTTCGGCGGCGTATTGACGCTGGTGCTCATCCAGTTCCGGAAACTGCCGCTGCCGGGCCCCCTCGCCCGCCAGCCTTGGATCCTTCGCCTGCATGACGCTGGCGGCGGCATTCCCTACGGCATCGCGCTGGCGGCAGCCGCGCTCGCGGTCTACCCGAAAACCGGCTGGATGCCCGCGATCGGCATCTGAAAATTCGTGCAACCTCGAAACTAACTCCGCTGTTGGTTACGCGGCCGGAGCATAGGCCGGTGCGGACGGGCGGTCCCCGACGATAAATGCGTCGGCACCGGCAATGTTCTTCGGATCGGCAAGATAATCCATGCTTCCGAACGGCGTCTCCACCAGCGACCAATCGCACCGGCACCCTCCGCGGCACAGCGGAACGAACGGGCAGTTGCGGCAGACGGCCGGCAACTGTTCGAAATCTTGCAGGCTCAGTTCGAGGTTCGTTTTCCGCAGCCCCTTGCTCATGTCGATGCCGTCTCGGCGCGAATAACAGCGGATTAATTCCCCCTGGCAGGTCACCGTCAGGCTCTCGACCGGGCCGCAGCTGCGGCCACCGCCGAATAGCTCGGCTGCGTCGGAGGGTTTCTCCAACGCACAGAACGGCGTGGCCAGTCCTAACGACAAATACTTCCAGCGCTCGCGGGTGCGCGCTTCGGACAGCTTCCTCGCCAAATGTTGGATGTCGTCCCTGCTGACCGGCTGTCGATCGCCGTCCTGCGTCTCGGCCCGCAACGGTCTCCAGCATATCGATGGGTGCGGTTCCAGCAGCCGAATGAAACTGTCAAATTGCTGGATGTTCTCCGCCGTCATCACCGTGAGAATGTCGGTGCGGATGCCGAGTTTCTCCAGATTTTCAAGTGCCTCCCACTTTCTTCGCCACGTCGTTTTGTTGCCGGTCAGGCGAGTCATGGTTTCCTCGTCCGCCGCAGGAAGCGAAATCTTGACGAAATCCAGCAGTCCCTTGAGCGCTTGCAGGCGTTTTTCAGGCAACGCCGTGCCGTTGGTGTTGACGATCACCGCAAATCCCAGATCCTTCGCCCGGCGCAGAAAGACGTCGATGGATTTGAGTACCAATGGTTCGCCGCCGGTCAGCCGGACGACTTTGATGCCCTCGCTCTTCGCTGCCGTTAAGACACGTTCGAAAACGTCCATGTCCAAAGTCGTGGTGCCGCCTTTTGCCCCGAAGTCCTGGTGGCAGAACGTGCAAGCCAAGTTGCACCGGTCGGTCACCTCGATTTTGATCTCGGTCAGGATGCTTGTGGAACCGCAGGCGATGCGGTTGAGATAAGGATACGGCACGCCCAGCCTGTTCAAGGCTTTCGTGGTCGGCAGCCACCAGCTCATCGGATGCTCCTAGCAATGATTCGAGCAACACTGGGACGAACAAGTTAAGCGTTTCTTTACCGGTTCCCGCGGTCGTTGCCGTTCAGGATGCGCTCAATCGTCGCTGTGCGCGAGCAGGTGCTTAATTTGAAACGCTTCGATCCGACAGCGCCGTCCTGATTTGCCGGACGGCGGCCTTGATTCTGATGTCGATCAGGGCGGTCCCGTATCCGGCCAACGAGCGCTCTGGTTTGCCGGAGTGTCCGGTGGGTTCCGGCCGTATCGGCAAGGCCGTCAGCCGTGAAAGATCGACACCTTGCGGATGCGCATCGAGCAACTCCGAGGTGTCGATAATACCGGCATGATCGCCGATCGTTACCAGGGTTTCGCCCTTGTCACGCAAATACGCGATCTGCGCTTTGCCCTCGTAATAATCCGCCACATGCAGCACGGTCGTCGCTTGCCCGGCCCATTCGCGGTTGAGCTTGGCTGCCACGGCGGCTTGCGAGGCTTGGTTGAGGCCATGATCGCCGATAAAGCAAATAGTCTTGAAGCCGGCCAACTTGAGGCTGCGCGCGATACCTTCAAGCACCTGAGCGAACACCGGTTCGGGAATACCGAGCGTACCGGGATAGAGCATATTGCCGCTCGGCGGCTCGTAGTCGCCCTCCGGCACGAATGACACCACCGGCGTCACCAGTGTGCGACCGACTTCTCGCGCAATGCGGTTGGCGGCCTTGCGCACAATGTAATCGTGCTTACCGAGCACCATGTGGGGACCATTTTGCTCGATCCCCCCCGTCGGCACGATGGCCACGGTGTAACCGTGATCGATAGCGCTGCGCACCTCTACCCACGTCATGTCGGCCATTTCGATGGTATCGGGTATTGGCGCGGTCAGCGTATTTTGCGGAAAAACCATCGCCAGGCCGGCGACGACGAGAGCGCCGAGCGCAACCGTTCGCCAAGAGACTTGGCGCCTGGGCGTCTTGCCGCGGATCACTTCACCCGCCTCGTTGCTGTTCATGACGGACGCTCCGGCTTAGCTGGCGCGCGACTTGTGCTTACAACCGCGATCGCAGGGGGCAAGACGTACTTTGCTCGGCTTGAGTTTACGCAATGTTAAGCCACGCCCGCTCAGGATCGGCTTCGCCCGAAAACCCGGCGTTCACCTTGAATCCGATAACCGACATCGCCTGCTGAAAAATAAATGCCGAATTTCGAAAAATATCGCGCCGCGCGACATCGCCCTGCGCAACACAATATTAACTCGATTTAGACACCGCTGCTTAACCATACCTTGACCTTTAGCTGATGAAATCCGGTGTAAGCGGTCGTGTCGGCCGCCATGTGGTTTGGGCGGCCATACCGGCCGCTATGGTGAGAGTTAAGCGTATGAAAGCCGCGCGTCTTGTCGTGTTGTCCGTCGCCATCGCAGCAGGTGGATTTGCCGCGCTATTAGCCGGCCGTTCGGAGAAGCCTCCTGAGGTCAAGCAGGAACCCGTAGCCAAGGTCGAAACCGTCGACGTCCTGGTGGCCCGTTCCGATATTCCAATGGGTCAGACCTTGTCGCCCGGCGATGTGCAGTGGCAGCAATGGCCGGCCAGCGCATCGAGCGGAAACTTCATTCGCAAGAACAACCGCCCGCAAGCCATTGAAGATCTCTCGGGCCTGATCGCGCGCGTGCCTTTCGTCGCCGGCGAACCGATTCGCGAAGCCAAACTGGTGAACGCCAAAGGCTCCGGCTTCATGGCCGCGATCCTGCCGACCGGCATGCGCGCCGTGTCCACGCAAATATCGCCGGAAACCGGCGCCGGCGGCTTCATCCTGCCGAACGATCATGTCGACGTCATTCTCTCGCGCCGCGATAAAGACGCCGACAAGGGCGGTGGCGATGCTCGCACCAGCGAAACTGTTCTCAGCAATATCCGCGTGCTGGCGATCGACCAGAACGTGGAGGAGAAAAACGGCCAGAAGGTCGTGGTCGGCAAGACCGCAACGCTCGAGCTTAGCCCAGGTCAAGCCGAGACCTTGGTGCTGTCGCAGCAGCTTGGCACGCTGTCGCTGGCGCTTCGCAGCGTTACCGATGCGTCGGGCAAGGATACGCCGGGCGATGATGACAATTCCAGCAAGCGCAACTCCGTGAATATCGTCCGTTTCGGCGTAAGCACGACGACCACACCGCGATGATCGATCGAGGGGATGTGAGAGACATGGCGACAAGGACATTGATCCGCACCGCGGCGCTGACGGCACTGATTCTCGGTGCCGGCCTCGCACCGATGGGGGCCGCGCGAGCCGCCGATCCACAGCGCATGCCGGTGATCCAGGTGGCGGCGAGCGAGGCCACATCGCGATTCATTCCGCTGGGCATCGGCAAGTCGGTCGCGATCGATCTGCCGGCCGACATCAAGGATGTGCTGGTCGCCGATCCCAAGATTGCCAATGCGGTCATCCGCTCCTCGCGCCGCGTTTACATGATCGGCGTCGCGATCGGGCAGACCAACATCTTCTTCTTCGACGCCGACGGCAAGCAGATCGCCGGTTTCGACATCGCGGTGACCCGCGATCTCAACGGCGTGCGCGGCGCGCTCAAGCAATCCATGCCAGAAGCCGACATCCGCATCGAAGGCGTCAACGACGGCGTGATGCTTTCCGGCAGCGTCTCGAGCCCCGCCGAATCGCAGCAAGCCTTCGATCTTGCCTCGCGACTGGTCGGCGACGTCGCCAAGGTGGTCAACGGCATCACCGTGCGCGGACGCGACCAGGTCATGCTCAAGGTGACGGTCGCCGAAGTGCAGCGCAACGTGATCAAGCAGCTCGGCATCGATCTCAGCGGCACCTTCAACTACGGCGCCGCCGTGGTGAACTTCAACACGCAAAATCCGTTCTCCGCCACCGGCCAGGCGCTCAGCAACTCCTCGGCCATCGGCACCTGGAAGAGTGTCACCGCCACGCTGCGGGCGATGGACCAAGCCGGCGTGATCCGCACCCTGGCCGAACCGAATCTAACCGCGATTTCCGGCGAGACGGCGGCCTTCCTGGCCGGCGGCGAGTTCCCGATCGTCACCGGGACGAGCGGGCCTCCGGCTTATACGCCGACGATCAGTTTCAAGAAATTCGGCGTGAGTCTGATATTTACGCCAGTGGTGTTGTCGGAAGGCCGCATCAGCTTGAAGGTGCTGACGGAAATCTCGGAACTCTCCAGCGATGGCGCCTTATCGGCCCCTGGGGGATACTCCATTCCCTCGCTCAAGACCCGCCGCGCCGAGACCGTGGTGGAAATTCCTTCGGGTGGCTCGCTGGCCCTGGCCGGCATGATCCAGGAGCAGACCAAGCAGGCGATCAACGGCACCCCCGGCCTGATGCAGTTGCCAATCCTCGGCACGCTGTTCAAGAGCCGCGACTACGTCAACCACCAGACCGAGTTGGTGGTGATCGTGACGCCTTACATCGTGCGCGCGGTGGCGCAGAAGCAGCTGTCGCGGCCCGACGACGGTTTCGCCGATCCCAACGATCCGTCGGCCATCCTGCTGGGACGTCTCAACCGCATCTATGGCGCCGCCGGTCAGGTCAAGAGCGAGCAGCCGGGCAATTATCACGGCAAATACGGATTCATACTCGATTGAGCGGGACATCTTGCGCAGGATTTGGAGACGATCGATGACAGCACTCCCCAGGGCGATCGCCGGGCGCCGCAGCCAAGCGGCGTTGCGCCTGTTGGCGGCCGCCGGTCTCGCCGCCATCCTGGGCGGCTGCTATCAGTCGCGCGAGGCGCAAAACGATTTTCCATCCGACTTTCGGCTGCGTCACCCGATCACACTGAAAGAGGGCGAGCGCACTGTCGAGGTCTTCATCGGCCGCAATCGCGGCGGGCTGACGCCGACCCAGCGCGCCGACGTGCTGTCATTCGCGCAAGTGTGGCGGCGCGAGGCCACCAGCGGCATCATCGTGGATGTGCCGAAGGGCGGGCCGAACGACCAGGCCGCCGCCGACTCCATGCGTGAGATTCATTCGATCTTCGTGGCCTCCGGCGTCCCGCGCCATGCCATCTTTGTGCGGCCCTACCGGCCATCGGACTCCGCTCTCGCCAGCATCAAGATCAACTATTCGAAACTGGTCGCGGAGGCCGGTCCCTGCGGACAGTGGCCAAAAAACCTCGGCCCGGGCCAGGATTCCTCCTACACCGACAATCAACCGTACTGGAATCTCGGCTGTGCCAACCAGCGCAATCTCGCGGCCATGGTCGACAATCCCGCCGATCTGGTGCAGCCACGCGGAGAATCGTCGTCCTATACCGCCCGTCGCTCGGTCATGATCGACAAATACCGCAAGGGCGAAAACCCGTCCGGCAAGTATGACACTCATTACGACACCGGCAAGATCAGCGATCTCGGAAAATGATCAAACACGCCCATCAAGTCGCAGTCGCCGAACACGAGTCGATGCCGGCGGCACCGAACGACAACGCCGTCGCCGCCGACGAACATATCGCGCCCGCTCCGCGAGTCTCGGTGCAGGCGTTTTGCGAAACGGTTGAAACCGCCGCCGCCGTGCAGGCCGCCGGCGAGGACCGGCGTCTGGTCAAGGCGCATGTGAAGATCCAGATGGGCGGCGCCACGGCCGCGGTCGAGGCCTATCGCAGTTCGCCGACGCCGAACGTCATCCTGCTCGAGGCCGAACATCGTGCCGAGGAAATTCTGGCCCAACTCGACCAGCTCGCCGAGGTCTGCGACTCCGGCACGCGGGTGATCGTGGTCGGCCGCGTCAACGACGTCACGCTCTACCGCGAGCTCACGCGGCGCGGCGTCAGCGACTACCTGATCGCGCCGATCGGTACCATCGACGTGGTGCGCTCGATCTGCGGATTGTTTTCGACGCCGGACGCCAAGCCGGTCGGCCGCATCATCGCCGTGGTCGGCGCCAAGGGTGGCGTCGGCGCTTCCACCGTGGCTCACAACGTCGCCTGGGCGATCGCGCGCGACCTCTCGCTCGATTCGGTCGTGGCCGACCTCGATCTCGCCTTCGGCACCGCCGGGCTCGATTACAATCAGGACCCGCCGCAAGGCATCGCCGACGCCGTGTTCTCGCCCGATCGCGTCGACACCGCATTCATCGACCGCCTGCTGTCGAAATGCACCGATCACCTCAGCCTGCTGGCCGCGCCGGCGACGCTGGAGCGCGTCTATGACTTCGGCGCCGAAGCCTTCGATTCGATCCTCGACTCGCTGCGCAGCTCAATCCCCTGTGTCGTGCTCGACGTTCCCCACATTTGGTCGGCCTGGACCAAGCGGCTGCTGGTAAGCGCCGACGATATCCTGGTGGTCGCCGGTCCCGATCTGGCCAATCTGCGCAACGCCAAAAACATGGTCGATCTGCTGCGCTCGGCGCGGCCGAACGATCACCGCCCGTACTACTGCCTCAACCAGGTCGGCGTGCCGAAGCGGCCGGAAATCACGCCGGCGGATTTCGCCAAAGCGCTGGAAGACCAGCCGCTTGTGGTGATCCCGTTCGAGCCGCAGATTTTCGGCACCGCCGCCAACAACGGCCAGATGATCGCCGAAGTGTCGTCCAGCCATAAGACCGCGGAGATGTTCCGCCAGCTGGCGCAAGTGCTCACCGGACGCGCGGAAGCCAAGCGCACGCGCGGCGGCCTGCTTACGCCGCTGCTCGCCAAGCTGATGAAGCGGAGCGCGTGATCGCCTAGGAATAACTCGGAGACTGCCTTTGTTCGGTAAGCGTAGCGGAACATCTGAAGCTCGCGCCCCGGCGCCGGCCGCGCGGCCGGCGTCGCTTGTGCCTGCGCCAGTATCGCCACCGGCCGAGGCGCCGAAGCCGGCCGCCCGCACGGCGGCGGAACCAAGCCTCACGCCGTTTCCCTCCGACGGACTGGGCGCGCCGCTGGTGTCCGCGCCTTCCGCCAGCCGGCAACCTTCACCGATCAATCAGGTGCCATCCTCGATCGATTCGCGCCGTTCCGAGGCCTTTTACCAGACCAAATCCACCATCTTCGGCGCGCTGATCGAGGCGATCGATCTGGCGCAGCTGGCGCGGCTCGATGCCGACTCGGCGCGCGAGGAAATCCGCGACATTGTCAACGAGATCATCGCGATCAAGAACATCGTGATGTCGATCTCCGAGCAGGAAGAGCTGCTCGACGATATCTGCAACGACGTGCTCGGCTTCGGTCCGCTCGAACCGCTGCTGTCGCGCGACGACATCGCCGACATCATGGTGAACGGCTCCGGCACGGTCTACATCGAAGTCAAAGGCAAGATTCAGAAGACCGGCATCCGGTTCCGCGACAACCAGCAGCTCTTGAATATCTGTCAGCGCATCGTCAGCCAGATCGGCCGCCGCGTCGACGAATCCTCGCCGATCTGCGACGCGCGCCTGCCCGACGGCAGCCGCGTCAACGCCATCGTGCCGCCGCTGGCGATCGATGGTCCCGCGCTCACCATCCGCAAGTTCAAGAAGGACAAGCTGACGCTCGATCAGCTGGTCAAGTTCGGCACCATCACCGAACAGGGCGCTGAAATCCTGCGCATCATCGGCCGCAGCCGGGTGAACTGCCTGGTGTCAGGCGGCACCGGCTCCGGCAAGACCACGCTGCTCAACTGCCTCACCCAGTTCATCGACGACGACGAGCGCATCATCACCTGCGAGGACGCCGCCGAACTTCAGCTGCAGCAGCCGCACGTGGTGCGCCTGGAAACGCGGCCGCCCAACCTGGAAGGCGAAGGCCAGGTCACCATGCGCGATCTGGTGCGCAACTGTCTGCGCATGCGGCCGGAGCGCATCATCGTCGGCGAAGTCCGCGGACCCGAAGCATTCGACCTGTTGCAGGCCATGAATACCGGCCACGACGGCTCGATGGGCACGTTGCACGCCAACAACCCGCGCGAAGCGCTCTCGCGCCTGGAATCGATGATCACCATGGGCGGCTTTTCGCTGCCCTCGCGCACCATCCGCGAAATGATCTGCGCCTCGGTCGACGTGGTGATCCAGGTCGCGCGTCTGCGCGACGGCTCGCGCAAAATCACCCACATCACCGAAGTGATGGGAATGGAAGGCGAGGTCATCATCACCCAGGACCTGTTCGTCTACGACATGACCGGCGAAGACGCGCAGGGCAACATCCTTGGCCGCCACCGCTCCACCGGCATCGGGCGGCCGCGGTTCTGGGATCGCGCCCGCTATTACGGCGAGGAACAGCGTCTGGCGGTCGCGCTCGACGCCGCAGAAGCCGCCACCAACGCCATGCGAGCCTGAACGGAGCCTAGCCCTTGGACTCGATCGCGTTATTTTTCCTGGCATCGGTTGCCGTCGGCGGGCTGGCCTGGGTATTCATCTACCCAGTCCTGTCCGGCGAGCGCAAAGCCGAGCAGCGCATGGCAAGCGTCGCCAAGAACGAAACCGTGACGCGCACGTCGCGCGGGTCGCATAAATCCCGCCGCGACGTCATCGAAACCACGCTCAAGGAATTCGACGAGCGCAACAAGAAAAACAAGCGCGTACCGCTCGCGACCCGCATCGCGCAGGCCGGCTTGACGTGGTCGAAGCGGCAATACGCAATCATATCCGCCGGCATCGGCGTGGCGATGTTCCTGATCGGACTGTTCACCGGCGCCGGCTTGCTGCCGGCCATAGGCCTTGGCTTTGCCGGCGCCTTCGGTCTGCCGTACTGGCTGCTGTCCTACCTGAAGAAGCGCCGCGAAACCCAATTTCTCAACGCGTTTCCGGATGCGGTCGATATCATCGTGCGCGGCGTCAAAGCCGGCCTGCCGTTGCTCGATTGCATGAAAATGATCACGGTCGAGGCGCCCGAGCCGCTGAAATCCGAATTCCAGGCCATCGTCGAGACCCAGGCCATCGGTATTCCGCTCGGCGAAGCCTGCGGCAAGCTCTACGAGCACATGCCGGTGCCGGAGGCGAATTTCTTCGGCATCGTCATCATGATCCAGCAAAAGGCCGGCGGTAATCTGTCGGAAACGCTTGGCAACCTTTCGCGCGTGCTGCGCGACCGCAAGAAGATGAAGGCCAAGATCCAGGCGATGTCGATGGAAGCAAAAGCCTCGGCCTCCATCATCGGTGCGCTGCCGGTCGCGGTGATGACGCTGGTCTGGATCACCAGCCCGCAATACATCAACTTGCTGTTCACCGAGCCGCTCGGCAACCTCATGCTGGCCGCCTCCGCCTGCTGGATGGCCATGGGCGTCCTGGTGATGAAGAAGATGATCAACTTCGACTTTTAGAAGCGCATGATCCCGAAAATTGGGAACCGGTTTTCGGACAAGATCATGCGCCAAGGAAAAAAGTAACCGATGCTCGATCTTGTGCTCAGCTTACTCAACACCCAATCGATGACGATGGTGTTCGCCGCCGTCGCCGCCGCCGCGACGGTGCTGACGCTTGCGATGCCGTACGCGTTCGCCGATTCGCTCGGCAAGCGCATGAAGGCGGTCGCGCTCGAACGCGAAAAGATCCGTCAGCGCGAGCGCGAGCGCATGGCGCAGGAGAAGCAGAGAGTCAGCCTGCGTCAATCGCCCAAGCAATATATTCAAACGATCGTCGAGCGCTTCAACTTGACCAAATGGGTCGGCCAGGAAGAAGCGCGACTGAAGCTGGTGCAGGCCGGCTACCGCGGCCAGGCGCCCTATATCACCTATCTGTTCTTCCGCATGGTGACGCCGACGGCCGCCTTCCTGTTCGCCGTTTTCTACCTGTTCGTGGTGCTCGATTTCAATCAGCCGACCATGGTCAAGATCGGCCTTTGCATCGCCGCCGCCTATATCGGCATGCAGTTGCCGTGGATGCTGCTGAAGAGCAAGATCCAGAAACGGCAATTGTCGATCAAGCGCGCCTTTCCCGACACCCTCGACCTGCTGCTGATCTGCGTGGAATCAGGCATGTCGATCGAGGCGGCGTTCCGCAAGGTCAGCGAGGAAGTCGGTACCCAGTCGGTGGCGCTGGCCGAGGAGCTCACGCTCACCACCGCCGAATTGTCCTATCTGCCCGATCGTCGTCAGGCTTACGAAAATCTCGCCAAGCGCACCGATCTCGATGGCGTGAAATCCGTTTGCATGGCCTTGCAGCAGGCCGAGCGTTACGGCACGCCGCTGGCAACCATGCTGCGCGTGATGGCGCAGGAAAACCGCGACATGCGCATGTCGGATGCCGAAAAGAAGGCCGCCGGCCTGCCGCCGAAGCTGACCGTGCCGATGATCGTGTTCTTCCTGCCGGTGCTGTTCGTGGTTATCCTTGGGCCCGCCGCCATCAAGGTCATGGCGATCCAGTAACGCGGCCGCGCGCGGGCCCGCGCCGCCGCAGCCGTTCAGCCTTGCAAGCGTGAAATCAGGCTCCGGGATCGGGCGGTGGCACGTAAGGCCGCTGGCCGGTTTTCCGCCATTCGCTCTGCTGCGACAGCATCTGCCGCAGATAGCCGACATTGGCGGCGGCTTCGTTCTCCGGCAGATCGGCGCGCGCGATCGTCTCGGCTTCGGCGAAGCGGCCGCGCAGACCGATCACCAGCGCCAGGTTCTGCCGCACCTTCGGATTGGCCTTCGGCTGCGCCACCGCGCGCCGCAACGTGACCTCGGCGCGCTTCAAATCCTTCATCAGCGCGTAGGACAGGCCGAGATTGGACAAGACCGATGGCTCGTCCGGCACGATCTTGAGCGCGGACGAATAGATGCGCTGCGCCTCGGCGTGCCGGCCCATCTGATCGAGCACCGCGCCCTGCGCGTTGAGGATGCGCCAGTCGGGCTGGTCGGGCGTGTGCGCGCGGCTGAGCGTGTCGAGCGCCTGCGGATAGTTTCCGGCCTCCGCCAGCGCGCGACCATAGGCGCCGAGCAGCGGCATATTGCGCGGATTGCGAATCGAGGCCTGCTCGAGCACAGCAACCGCCTGGGCGCGCTGATCGGTGGCCCGCAAAGCCTGCGCATAGGCAATGGCGGCATCGGCGTCGCCGGGATTGTCGCGATAGTGGCCGGACCATTGATCGAGCGATTGCCGCCACTCGGCATCGCTGCGCGGGGCATTGCTGGCACCGATCGAGCCGGTGGTGTCGTCGCCGGTGGTCTTGCAGCCCGCTACCGATAGCGCCAGCACGGCCGCGACGGCGGCTGAGGCAAGCAATCGGGCGGCATGAGCCGGTCTAGGACGCATGGGAGTCCGGTGGCTGGCGATCCAGCGGCATCCCCGAGCAATAAAACGTTAACCCTAATGAGAGGTTAACTTATAACTCCCCCACCCACCTCGCTCCCGGGCGGCGCCCGGGATGACGACAAATCCTGTATAAGGCGGCCCTATGGACCTTGGACTCTCCCCCGACGAACGCGAACTGCAGGCGTACAGCCGCGCCTTTGCCGACCGGGTCGTCCGGCCTCGTGCCGCGGCGATCGACCGCGACGAGCAGTACCCCTGGGACATCGTAAAGGCGCTGGCCGAGGCCGGCTTCCTCGGCATGACCATGCCGAAAGCGCTCGGCGGCCAAGACCGCTCCTTCCTCGAGGCCGTGCTGGTGATCGAGGAAATGGCGAAGGCCTGCACCGTCACCGCCCGCATCGTGGTCGAGACCAACATGGGCGCGATCTCGACGGTGATGGCCTATGGCACCGACGCGCAGAAGCAACTCGCCGCCCGCCTGGTGCTCGCAGGCGACAAGCCCGCCATCTGCATCACCGAACCGGAGGCCGGCAGCGACGCCACCGCCATGACCACGCGCGCCGACAGACGCGGCGACCGCTACGTCATCAACGGCAAGAAGCACTGGATCACCGGCGGCGGCGTATCGAAACTGCACCTCATCTTCGCGCGCGTATTCGATGAAAAAGGACAAGAGCTCGGCATCGGCGGCTTCCTCGCCGTGCGCCAAGAAAACGAAAAAGCGGCCAAAGGGCTCAACGTCACCCGCCGCGAGAACACCATGGGACTGCGCGGCATGCCCGAGAGCGAACTGGTGTTCGAAAACCTCGAAGTGCCGGCCGACATGGTCGTGATGCCGCCCTCGGGATTCCGCCGCGGCTTCGCCGACCTGATGACCGCCTATAACAGCCAGCGCGTCGGCGCCGGTACCGTGGCCATGGGCATCGCCGCCGGCGCGCTCGAACATGCGCTCGAATACGCCAAGACACGCGCGCAGTTCGGCCGGCCGATCGGAGAATTCCAGGGCCTGCAATGGATGCTGGCCGACATGCAGACGCAGCTCACGGCCTCGCGGCTGATGCTCTATGCCGCGGCGCGCTCGCGCGGCGCAGGCAGCGCTTTCCCCGATCCGATGCTGGCGGCGCAGGCGAAGATCTTCGCGTCGGAGGCGGCGATCAAGATCGTGCAGGACGCTTTGCAGATCTTCGGCGCCAGCGGCTATTCGCGCGAGCTGCCGCTCGAACGCATGGCGCGCGACGTACGCATGTTCACCATCGGCGGCGGTACCGCGCAGGTGCTGCGCACGCTGGTCGCCTCGCGCATGCTGGGCTGGAAACTGCCGCAGACGCGCGACGGCTACGCGCACAAGACGCCGATACGCGACGCCGCGGAGTGACCATGCACCCTCTGTTTGCAAGCGCCGGTGACGCGCGAACCACACCCATCTGGTTCATTCATGCCGGCAATGCCGATTCCGTTTTGCAAGGATTGAGCGCGCACGAGCGGGCTTTCGTCAAAGCGGCGGGCTTTGAGCCGAAGCCGGGCCGGCTGCTGTTGCTGCCGGCTGCCGACGGCGGACTGGGCGGCGCGCTGTTCGGGCTCGAGCGTCCCGGCGAAGCGGTCATCGATCCGTTCCGGGCGGGGCAATTGTCCGGCCTGCTGCCGCCGGGCAGCTACCGCTTCGCCAATGCGCCGCACGATGCCCGCCTCGCCGCCTTGGCTTTCACACTGGGCGGCTATCAATTCGGCCGCTACCGTAAGACCGAGGCGCGCAATGTCCGGCTGCTGGTTCCGGATGGCGTCGACGGCGACGATCTCACCCGCATCGTCGAAGGCGTGACGCTTTGCCGCGATCTCATCAACACGCCATCCAACGATATGGGCCCCGCCGAGCTGGAAGCCGCCGCCCGCGCGCTGGCCAAGCAGCACGGCGCCGCCGTGCAGGTGACGTCCGGCGACGCGCTCGCGAAGAATTTTCCGCTGGTCGCCGCGGTCGGCGCCGGATCGGCGCGACCGCCACGGCTGATCGATCTGACCTGGGGCAAGGACGACGATCCGAAGATCACACTGGTCGGCAAGGGCGTCTGCTTCGACACCGGCGGCCTCGACATCAAGAACGACGCCGGCATGCTCAACATGAAGAAGGACATGGGCGGGGCGGCCACCGCGCTCGCGCTCGCTCATATGATCATGGCGCGCGGGCTGAAAGTTCGGCTGCGCGTCATCATCCCGGCGGTGGAGAATTCGATCTCCGGCACCAGCTTCCGGCCGCGCGACATCTACACATCGCGCAAAGGCATCACGGTCGAAATCGGCAATACCGACGCGGAAGGCCGCCTGGTCCTCGCCGACGCGCTCGCGCTCGCCGATGAGGACAATCCGGCGCTGATCGCCGATTTCGCCACGCTCACCGGCGCGGCGCGAGTGGCGCTCGGGCCCGAACTGCCGGCTGCCTTCACCGACGACGACGCGCTGGCGGCCGAGTTCCTCGCCGCCGGCAGCGCCGAGAATGATCCGGTGTGGCGGCTGCCGCTGTGGCGACCTTACGACCAGATGCTCGAATCCAAAATCGCCGACCTCAATAACGTGAGCAGCGGCGGCCAGGGCGGCGCCATTACCGCCGCGTTATTCTTGCGCCGCTTTGTCGCCGCCAAATCCTGGCTGCATCTCGACATCTTCGCCTGGACGGCGACGGCCAAGCCCGGCCGACCGGAGGGCGCCGAATGCCAGACGGCGCGCGCGCTCTACGCCATGCTCTCAGCGCGCTACGGCTGAAAAATGGTCGCGCTCGATCCCCGCACCAATCCGTTCCGCCCCGAGATCGCGGCCAAGCATCTGCAAGGCCAGGTCGAAGCCGCGCGTTTCGTCGAGGGCACGCGCCACCGGGTGATCGAGGCGATCGCCGGCGTGCGGCGTGCGCCGTCGCACGAGGCGCGGCTCGACACGCAGGCGTTGCTGGGCGAGAGCGTGACGGTCTACGAGACCAGCGAGGAAGGCTGGGCCTGGGGCCAACTGGAGGCTGACGGCTATGTCGGCTGGCTGTCGGCCAACGCGCTGGGCGTGGCGGGCGCGGCGCCGACGCATAAGGTCGCTGTACCGCGCACGCTCGCCTTTCCCGGACCGGACATCAAACTGCCGTCGGTGACGGCGCTGCCGATGGGCGCGGCGCTTTCGATTGCGCGGCAGGACGAACGTTTCGCGGTCACCGCCGCCGGCTGGCATGTGCCGGTCGTGCATCTGACACCGATCAAGGCACGGCAGCCGGATTTCGTCGCGGTCGCCGAGCAATTCTTGAGCGCGCCCTATCTGTGGGGTGGCAAGAGCTCGCTTGGCATCGACTGCTCCGGGCTGGTGCAAGTCGCGCTGCAGGCTGCCGGCGTGCCATGCCCGCGCGACAGCGACATGCAGGAACTGGCGCTCGGCACCGTGTCGTCGCTCTCTCAGCTGCGGCGTGGCGATCTGGTGTTCTGGAAGGGCCATGTCGCCATCGCGCGCGATCCCGAGACGCTTATCCACGCCAACGCGCATCACATGATGGTGGCGATCGAGACGGTCGCTAACGCCGTCGCCCGTATCCAGGCGGCAGGCCGCCCCATCACCACGGTGAAGCGGATCTAGCGCGGCGCGCCGTCGCAGACGACGTGATCGCAGCGCTGCACCGACTGGATCGCTTTTTGCAGCGCGGCTTTGCCCGGATAGCCGAGGATGGCGACACCCTTGATCACGAAGCCCGGCGTCGCATGGATCGCCAACGCATTGCCAAGCCTGACATGCGCGATCATGACGTCGCCGATGGCGTCTTCGTTGGCGATTGCGGTAACCTTGGCCACATCGAGCCCGAGCGCTTTCGCCGCCGCGAGCGTGCGGTTGCCGTCGATCACGCCACGCGAGGCGTAGAGCGCGCGGTGAAACGCATAGAACTTCGGCGCGGGCAGCAGCCGCGCCACCGCCAGCTCGACGCGGCTGCCCTGGATCGACGGAATGCCGAGCACCGGAAATGGCACCAGCACCAGCCGTAACTCCGGATTGGCGCGCACCAGTTCGGCGATGTCGGCCGACGCCTTGCGGCAGTAAGGGCAATTGAGGTCGTAGAATTCGGCCAGCGTGACTTTGCCGCGCGGATTGGCGGCCACGATTACGCCGGGCAGTTTCTCGATCTGGCTTTCGAGTTCGGGCGCCACCCGGTGGGTGGCGATGATGGTGCCGTCGTCGGCCTTGAGCGGGTACTGGCCCTCGTCGGCCTGCGCCGTCAGCGGCACCATCAGGACAAAGATCGCGGAGGCAAGCAGGCGCGTGAAACGGGGCATTGCTGGTGTTCGCTTGTGTTGTCGGTCTTGTGCAGGCCAAGCCAAGTGCTGGATCGGTTCATGCCCGATTGCCGCAACACATAGCGAATCACGAATTCGTTACGCGTAGCAAGGCGCCGATTTAGGTTCGCGCATCGCCGCCGCCTATTGCGCCACCACGCCTTCGGGCGCGGTTTCCAGATTGAAGGCGGCGGCGAACAGAGCGCGCGTGTAGTCGCTCTTTGGGTTCTTGAATAAATCCGCCGCGGCGCCCTCTTCCACCATCCTGCCGTTGCGCAGCACCAGCAGCCGGCTCGCCAAGGCCGCCACCACGCGCAGGTCGTGCGAGATGAACAAGTAAGTGAGATCGCGCTTCTTCTGCAGATCGCGCAACAGATCGACCATCTGCGACTGGATCAGCATGTCGAGCGCGCTGGTGGGCTCGTCGAGCACGATGAAGGTCGGCTCCAGCGCCAAAGCGCGGGCGAGCGCGATGCGCTGGCGCTGGCCGCCGGAGAATTCGTGCGGATAGCGGTCGCGTGTCGCGGAATCGAGCCCGACATCGGTGAGCGCGGCCACCACGCGGCGCTCGCGCTCGTCCTCCGCCAGATGCGGATGATGCACCCACAGGCCTTCTTCGATGATGTCGGATACCGACATGCGTGGGCTGAGCGAACCGTAAGGGTCCTGGAACACGATCTGCATGTCGCGGCGATAGGGCCGCATCTGCTTGAACTTGAGGCCCTGGATGGTGTGGCCCATGAACACGACCGGGCCGTCCGACGAGATCAGCCTTAAGATCGCCAGACCGAGCGTGGTCTTGCCGGAGCCGGATTCGCCGACCACGCCGAGCGTCTCGCCCTTGCGCACTTCGATGCTGACGCCGTCCACCGCCTTGATGTGGCCGACCACTTTGCGCAGCACGCCACGCTTGATCGGAAACCAGACCTTGAGGTCCTTGGTCGAGACCACGATCGGCGCATCCGGCTTCGGCGGCGCCGGATCGGGCTTCGGCTCGGCGGCGAGCAGCGCGCGCGTATAAGGGTGCGCGGGCGCGGTGAACACGCGCTCGACCTCGCCCTGCTCGACGATCTTGCCCTGCTGCATGACGCAGACCTTGTCGGCGAGCTTGCGCACGATGCCGAGATCATGGGTGATGAACAGCATCGACATGCCGAGCCGTACTTGCGTGTCCTTGAGCAGCTTCAAGATTTGCGCCTGCACGGTGACATCGAGCGCGGTGGTCGGCTCGTCGGCGATCAGCAGGTCCGGCTCGTTCGCCAGCGCCATCGCGATCATCACGCGCTGGCGCTGGCCGCCGGAGAGCTGGTGCGGATAGCTGCCGAGCCGCCCGGCCGGGTCGGGAATGCCGACATGATCGAGCAGTTCGAGGATGCGGGCACGCGCCGCCGCTCCGGTAAGGCCTTGATGCAACAGCAATATCTCGCCGATCTGCTTTTCGATCGTGTGCAGCGGATTGAGCGAGGTCATCGGCTCCTGGAAGATGATGGTGATGTCGTTGCCGCGCACTTTGCGGATGTCGCGCTCCGGCATCGACAGCATCTCGCGGCCCTTGAACACAATAGCGCCGGACGGGTGATGCGCGGCCGGATAGGGCAGCAGCTTCATCACCGACAGCGCGGTGACCGACTTGCCGGAACCGCTCTCGCCGACCAGCGCGACGGTCTCGCCCTTGGCGATGTCGAACGACACGCGGTCGACCGCCAGCACCTCGCGGCTGCCTACGCCGAAGGCGACCGAGAGATCGCGCACGATGAGGAGGGGATCAGCGAGGATCATTATCAGAAGCTTTCAGCAATAGTTCAACATTCGCTTGAGTCAGGTGAAGAATCTCGACGCCGTATTGTCCCTTGATCCGCCCATCTTTTGTTAGG
Organism: Hyphomicrobiales bacterium; assembly: GCA_016185205.1. GTDB lineage: Bacteria > Pseudomonadota > Alphaproteobacteria > Rhizobiales > Xanthobacteraceae > Pseudolabrys. The sequence goes on from JACPOA010000035.1 coordinate 148,045, forward strand.
AAGTAGCGACACCCAGTTCCTCTTGCCGTCGTTAAATGGATGGCATCGGGCAGTTTGAGGGCCTTGTCATTGGCTCTTAGCGTCGCCACATCTCGAAGCACTTCGCGAACAACCGGTACAACTTCTAAATACGAGTTGGAAATCGTCCAATTGTCATAAACTTGAATCAGGTCATGACGCTGCAGCGCAACCGGCTTGACTAATAATTCCGCTAAGGTGAACTCGCTTGTTACGAGGCGTTGGCGTTTCTGATTCTCGACGGCAATCAGAAATTCTGACAACATCTCGCTTAGCGGCCCTCTACCCTCGAAAATCTCTATAAAGACGTTTGTATCGAGATAAAATCGTGTATCGGGGCTCGTATCAATCTTCCCATTCATCCCGAAGCTCTCTAATCCTGGCGACAGGATCATCGCCAATAGGAGGCAATCGGCGAGCGTCAGCGAGCATGTCAACAAGTGATTTCTTACGCGACGCCGACTGTTTCAACTCTTCAACCGTCACAGTGACCGTTACGGTCGACCCGGGGTCGACGCCCTCGCGCAAGTCCTCCGGCAACTTCGAGGCCGGGTAATGTTCACGAGTGATTTTATTCATGGCGCATCATCCGAAATCCTAGTGTCACTATACTAAATCCTTATCGGAAAGTCTTCCTCGGATCGAAGGCGTCGCGCACCGCTTCGCCGATGAAGATCAACAGCGACAGCATCAGCGCGATGCTGAAGAACCCGGTCAGGCCCAGCCACGGCGCCTGCACATTGGCCTTGCCTTGGCTGAGCAGTTCGCCGAGCGACGGCGAGCCGGGCGGCAGGCCGAAGCCGAGGAAGTCGAGCGCGGTCAACGTCATCACCGACGACGACAGGATGAACGGCAGGAACGTCATGGTCGCCACCATGGCGTTCGGCAGCAGGTGGCGGAAGATGATGACCGCGTTCGAGACGCCGAGCGCGCGCGCGGCCATGATGTATTCGAAATTGCGTCCGCGCAGGAATTCGGCGCGCACCAGGCCGACCAGCGAAACCCAGGAGAACAGCAGCAGGATGCCGAGCAGCACGAAAAAGCCCGGCACCAGCACCGAGGAGATGATCAGCAGCAGATAGAGCGAGGGGATCGAGGTCCAGATTTCGATGAAGCGCTGGAACAACAGGTCAACCCAGCCGCCGAAATAGCCCTGCACCGCGCCGGCGGCAACGCCAATGACCGATGAGATGATCGTCAATGCCAGTCCGAACAGCACCGAGATGCGGAAGCCGTAGATCAGCCGCGCCACCACGTCGCGGCCGCCGTCATCCGTGCCGAGCCAGTTGGTCTCGACCTCATTACATTTGGCGAAATTGTTCTTGGCGGCGAAGGTGCAATCTTTCTCATTGAGCAGCCAGGTCGGCTTGGACGGAAACGGCGACGGCGGCTTGCTCACCTGCGTGTTGTAGGAGAAGCGGATCAGCGGCCAGACCACGGTGCCGCCTTCCTTGATGATCAATCCCATCAGATAGTCGTCGCGATAGTCGGCGGCGGTGCCGAACAGGTTCGGATCCTTGGCATCGCCGAACGCGGCGTCAGGATAGGTTACGACGGCGGGAAAGAATGAGCGGCCGTTGACGTGGATGTAGATCGGTTTGTCGTTGGCGATGAACTCCGCGAGCATCGAAATCACAAACATCGCCAAGAACACCCACAACGACCAATAGCCGCGGCGGTTGGCCTTGAAGTTGTCCCAGCGCCGCTTGTTGAGCGGCGAGATCGCGATCGCATGCCGCAGCGGCGGTACGATGAGACTGCCGGGTCCCGCCGCGGTGGTGTCGGGCGACTTGATACCGGCGCGCGCGTCCACCTCAGACCTCCCGCGTCTCGAAGTCGATGCGCGGATCGATCCACGTGTAAGTGAGATCGGACAGCAGGTTCACCACCACGCCGATGAGCGAGAAGATGTAGAGCGTGGCGAACACCACCGGGTAGTCGCGGTTGAGCACGCTTTCGAAGCCGAGCAAGCCGAGCCCGTCGAGCGAAAAAATCGTCTCGATCAGCAGCGAGCCGGTGAAGAAGGCGTGCACGAAAGCGGACGGGAAACCGGCGATGACGATCAGCATGGCGTTGCGGAACACGTGACCGTACAGCACCTGGTTGCGCGAGCAGCCCTTGGCGCGGGCGGTGAGCACGTATTGCTTGCGGATTTCCTCCAGGAACGAGTTCTTGGTCAGCAGCGTCATGGTGGCGAAGGCCGACAGCGCCATCGAGATGATCGGCAGCGTGAGATGCCAGAAGTAATCGCCGATCTTCTGCCACCACGGCAGTTGCGCCCAGTTCTCGGAGTACAGGCCGCGCAACGGAAAGATATCGAAGAACGAACCGCCGGCGAACAATATGATCAGCAGGATCGCGAACAGGAAGCCGGGAATGGCATAGCCGACGATGATGACGCTCGAGGTCCACATGTCGAAGCGCGATCCGTCGTCGACCGCCTTTTTAATGCCGAGCGGAATCGAGATCAGATAGGTGAGCAGCGTCATCCAGATGCCGAGCGACATCGACACCGGCAGCTTCTCCTTGACCAGCTGCAGCACGCCGACGTCGCGGAAATAGCTCTTGCCGAAATCGAAGCGGATGTAATTCCACAGCATCAGGCCGAAGCGCTCATAGGCCGGCTTGTCGAAGCCGAACTGCGTTTCCAGCTTCTTGATGAATTCCGGGTCGAGGCCCTGCGCGCCGCGATATTTGGAATTGACGGCATCCACCTGCGAGCCGCCCTGCACGCCGCGATTGCCGAAGTCGCCGCCGGGCGAGCCGGAAATGCGCGAGGTCGCGCCGGTGTCGCTGCCGGTGAGCTTGGCGATCACCTGCTCGACCGGGCCGCCGGGCGCGAACTGCACTACGACGAAGGCCACCAGCATGATGCCGAACATGGTCGGGATCATGAACAGGATGCGGCGGATGATATAGGCGGTCATTTTTCAGAGTTTCCGGCGTTCTCGGTGTCATGCCCGCGCTGGTCGCGAGCATCCAAGTCTGTCTTATGACATATCGGCAACATAAAGACGTGTATGGCCGGAACAAGTCCGGCCATACGTTCTACCTAGCCTTTCTGCTCCAGCTTCGCCGCCTTATCCTTGTCGTACCACCAGGTTTCCGGAATGCCGCGGAAGTAGCGCGGTTTGGCGGCCGGGCGTCCGAACAGGTCCCAATAGGCGATCCAGTGCGACGCTTTGTACCAGTGCGGAATCCAGTAGCGCCCGGCGCGGATGACGCGGTCGAGCGCCCGGCAGGCGGTCGTCAGTTCGGCCCTGCTCTTGGCGGCGATGATGATATCGACCAGCGCATCGATCGCGGGGTCGGCGATGCCGGCAAGGTTCTGCGAGCCCTTGGTGGCGGCGGCCTGCGATGAAAAATAGCTGCGCAGCGAATCGCCCGGCGTCTCGGAAAAACCGAAGCGCTGCACGGTGATGTCGAAATCGAAGCCGTCGACGCGGGCGCGGTACTGCACCGGGTCGACGATGCGCAACGTTGCTTCGATGCCGAGCGTAACGAGATTTCTAATGTAGGTCTGATGGTGCGGCGTGAATGTCGGCTCGTCGATCAGGAATTCGATGACGACCGGCTGACCGTTCGGCAAGGCGCGCTTGCCGTTGTTCAGCACAATGCCGGCATCGCCCAGCAATAGATTGGCACGCCGCAGCCAGCGGCGGTCCTGGCCTGAACCGTCGGTCACCGGCGGCAGATAAGCTTCGCCGAACACGTCATCCGGCACCTTACCGCGGAACGGCTCCAGCAGCGCCAGTTCGGCGGCGTCCGGCTTACCCTTCGCCATCATCGTCGAGTTCTGGAACACCGAATGCGTGCGCTGGTAGGAGCCGTACATGATGTTCTTGTTGGTCCATTCGAAATCGAAGGCGTCGATCAACGCCTCGCGCAGCCGGCGGTCCTTGAACTTCTCACGCCGGGTATTGATGAACCAGCCTTGCGCACCGGACGGCGTATCGTCGTCGAGCACATCGCGCTTGACGCGGCCGTCCTTGAAAGCGGGAAAATCGTAGCGCGTCGCCCAGACGCGCGAGGTGAACTCCTCGCGGAACAGATAGCTCTTGGCGGTGAAGCCGACGAACGCGACCTCGCGGTCGCGGAAATATTCGTAGCGCATGGTGTCGAAATTGCTCTGGCCGCGCGCCACCGCCAAGTCGGCCCCCCACCAGTCCTTGACGCGCTCAAACTCGATGAAATGCCCGACCTCGACACGGCCGACTCGATAGGGCCCGCTGCCCAGCGGAACGTCCAGCGTGGACTGGTCGAACTCCTGTTTGGAATAATAAGCCTTCGAGAAGATCGGCAGACCGGCGACGAACAGCGGCACGTCGCGCCCGCGCTTGTCGGCAAAGCGCACCACGACAGTGCGATCGTCGACCGCTTCCGCGCCTTTGAAGTCGCGCAGCTGCTGGGTGATGATCGGGTGGCCCTTGTCCTTCAACGTCGCCAGCGACCAGGCCACGTCATTCGCGGTGAGCGGAGAACCATCGTGGAATTTGGCTTCCGGCCGCAAACTGAAGCGATAGGTCAGCCCGTCGTCCGAGATTTGTACGCTGCGCGCGGCCATGCCGTACATGGCGTCGGGTTCGTCGCCCGAGCGTACCATGAGCGTGGCGAAGGTCAGGCCCATGCCGTAGACGCCTTCGCCCTTAAGGATATAAGCATTGAGCGAATTGAAGGTGAGGAACGAACCGTTATAGCCGCGGCTACTGACGGCCTCCGAATAGACGCCGCCCTTGGGCGCATTGGGATCGACGTAATTAAAGTGCGGAAAATCTGCCGGGTATTTCAGATCGCCGAATGCCGACATGCCGTGGCGTTCGACAGCTTGAGCGCCTGCCGGAATCACCAGATGCCGGCCAGCGGCAGCCGCGCCTGCGATGACGCCCAACGCGCGACGGCGGCTCAATCGCATCAGCGTCACGAGCGCTGCGGCACCTTGGCCGCCTTGTCCGCGTCCCACCACCAGATGGTCGGGAACGCCGCGTTGCCGTATTTCGGCATGGTCTGCGGGCGGCCGAAGCGGTCCCAGCGCGCCGTGCGCACCTTGCCGTAGGTCCATTGCGGCACGACGTAGAAATTCCACAGCAGCACGCGGTCGAGCGCCTTGGTGGCGGCGACCAGCTCGGCGCGGTCCTTGGTGAAGATGACGCGCTCGATCAGCGTGTCGATCGCCGGATTCTTGATGCCGACCAGATTGCGCGAGCCCGGCTGATCGGCGGCGGCCGAACTCCAGTAGCCGCGTTGCTCGTTGCCGGGCGACAGCGATTGCCCCCAGGACGCGACGATAATGTCGTAATCCCACTGCCGCAGCCGGTTCTCGTATTGCGCGGAATCCACCACGCGGGTGTTCACCGTCATGCCGACTCGTTCGAGCGAGGGCTTGTAGAACAGCACGAAACGCTCGGTCGCCGGATCCTCCACCAGGAACTCGACGCCGAACGGCTCGCCGGTCTTGGCGTTGACCAGTCTGGTGTTGCGGATCTCGTAGCCGGCGTCGCGGAACAGCGCGAGCGCCTCGCGCAGATTGTTGCGGTTGGCCTGCTGATTGCCGCCGACCGGATTGCTGTAGGGCTTGCTGAACAGGTCCGCCGGCACCTTGTCGCGCACGGTTTCGAGAATTTCCAACTCCTTGCCTTCGGGAAGACCCGAGGAAGCGAGTTCGGTGCCCTCGAAATAGCTGGCAATGCGTTTGTACTGGCCGAAGAAAATCTGCTTGTTCATTTCCTCGAAATCGAAGGTAAAGTTGAAAGCACGCCGCACGCGCGCATCCTTGAACTTGTCGCGCCGGGTGTTAAGCACGAAAGCCTGCATCATGCCGAAATTGCGGATCGGGAATTCATCCAGCACCACGCGCTGGTCGCGCACGGCGGGGAAATCGTAAGCCGTCGCCCAGTTCTTGGCGCTGTTCTCGGTGCGCCAGTCCACCTGGTCGCCCTTGAACGCCTCCAGCGCCACCGTGGAATCGCGGAAATATTCGTAGCGCAGCTGCTGGAAATTGCGCGTGCCGATGACGACGCTGACATCCTTGCCCCAATAGTCGGCGACCTTTTCGTAGACGATGCTGCGGCCGGGCACAAAATCCTTGAGACGATAGGGGCCGGAGCCGAGCGGCGGCTCCAGCGTGGTCTGCGTCACGTCGCGCTTTTTGCCCGACTTGTCGGTGCCTTCCCACCAGTGCTTCGCCAGCACCGGCAACTGGCCGACGATCTGCGGCAGTTCGCGGTTGCCCGGACCGTCGAAGGCGAAGGTGATCTCGCGCTCGCCGGTCTTCTCCGCCTTCACCACATGACGATAATAAGCGCCAAGCTGCGGACTGTTGGCCTTGAAGGCATTGAACGAAAAAATGACATCATCCGGCGTCACCGGCTTGCCGTCGTGCCAGCGCGCATTGGCGCGCAAGCGATAGGTGACGGACGAATGATCGTCCGGGTGACTGGCCGCTTCCGCCAGCAATCCGTATTCGGTGGAGACCTCGTCGAGCGCCGCCGTCATCAGCATCTCGGTGAACAGCTCAGTGCCCAAAGCGAGGCTGCCTTTCACGCCCGCCACCACGCTGTTGAAATTATCGAAAGTGCCGAACGCGACCTGCCGCACGATGCCGCCTTGCGGCGCGTTTGGATTCACGTAGTCGAAATGCTTGAAGCCTGGCGGATATTTCAGCTCGCCGAACAGCGAGAGCCCGTGCTTCCAGGTGCGAGCCTGCGCGGCGGCGCGGCCGGCAAACGTTCCGGCGCCGAACGCGCCCAGAGCAGGAGCCGCAAGCGTGGCGGCGGTGGCGCGGATGACGGACCGTCGAGTGAATTTCATGCCAGCATTCTCCGGCGCGCGTGAAACACGAGTCAGAACGCAATCGCCGGAGATTATGTCGGTTTTTCGGTCCACCACCAGCGGCCGGACGCCATGGCCTCAGCCGCGGCGGTCAAATTTGCGTGGCCAAACGCCGCAACCGGCTCCCGCACTAACGCAGCGGCCGGGCAAACACCCGGCCGCATTGGAGAAAAATCGCTGGATTATTTCTTGGGGGCTTCCGCCGCCTTGGGCAGCGGCGCCGGGCTGTCGGCCTGGGCGCGCAGATAGCCGATCAGGTCGGCGCGCTGGCTGTCGCGCGCCAGGCCGGCGAAGCTCATCGCCGTGCCCGGGACGTAGCCGCGCGGATTGGCCAGGAACTTGTTGAGGTCGTCGTAGCTCCAGTTGCCGCCCTTGGCCTTCATGGCGGGCGAATAGTTGAAGCCGGCCACGGAGGCCTTCGGACGGCCGACGATACCCCACAGGTTGGGACCGACCCGATTGGGGCCGCCCTTCTCGAAGGTGTGGCAGGCCGCGCACTGCTTGACGGTCGCCTGGCCCTTTTCGGCCGAGGCCGCGGCCATCAGCACTTCGATCGGCTGCTCCGGCTCCTTGGCCACGCTGGCCGGACCGCCCGCGGCATGATCCTGGACGACGATCGCATAGCCCGGCTTCGCCGGTTTCTCGGGGGCGAAAATGGCGCCGGCGCCGATATTGAGCGCGAGCACGATCAGGCAGGTGCCAAGGATGGCGCCGAGGATTTTATTGAGTTCGAAGGAGTTCATCGGAAAACGGCTCCCGGAGGGGCGTTAGGCGATACAGGACGGGTGGCGGACGAATACCGGTTTGCTTGCTTTATGGCAACCCGTATAAGCGCGGCGACTGTTCGACATTCGTCATGTCCGGCCAGTGAGCCTGCCGTCGAAACCGATGTCCAAGACCATTATCCTCATCCCGGCCCGCATGGCCTCCACCCGCCTGCCCGGCAAGCCGCTGGCCGATATTCACGGGCTTCCGATGATCGTGCACGTGCTGCGCCGCGCGCAGGCCGCTCACATCGGGGAAGCGGTGGTGGCGACCGATTCGGAGGCGATCCAGTCGGCGGTGGAAAAGTCGGGTGGCCGGGCGATCATGACCGGTGGTCATGTTTCCGGCTCCGACCGCATCTTCGAGGCGCTGGAGGCGCTCGATCCCGAGCACCGTTTCGAGATCGTGGTCAATGTGCAGGGCGACCTGCCGACCATCGACCCGGCCGACATCCGCGCGGCGCTGGCGCCGCTGGTCGACCCCGCCGTCGATATCGCCACGCTCGCCGCCGTCATCGTCGATCCGGCCGAGCGCAGCAATCCGAACGTGGTCAAGGCGATCGGCACGCCCGTGACAACCAGCCGCTTGCGCGCCGTCACCTTCACGCGCGCTGATGCGACCGGCCCGGGGCCGCACTTTCACCACATTGGGCTTTACGCCTACCGGCGCGCGGCACTGACGCGTTTCGTCAAGCTGCCGCCGTCCGCCAACGAGCAGCGCGAGAAGCTCGAGCAGCTGCGTGCGCTCGATGCCGGCATGCGCATCGATGTGGCGATCGTCAAAAGCGTACCGCTCGGCGTCGATACGCCGGAGGAACTGGCCAAGGCGCGGACGATGCTCGCCGGTTGACTTGGGCCGGAAGGTCCGCGTACGGATCGGGACTTAATGCGGGTATAAAATCATGGCGAAGAAAAAAATCATTTTTCAGGGCGAAGCGGGGGCAAATTCGCATCTCGCCTGCCAGCAGGCCTACCCGGATCACGAGCCGGTGCCCTGCCCGACCTTCGAGGATTGCTTCGCCGCGCTGACAAGCGGCGACGTCGATCTCGGCATGATCCCGATCGAGAATTCGATCGCCGGCCGCGTCGCCGACATTCATCACCTGATGCCGGACTCCGGCCTGCACATCATCGCCGAGTGGTTTCTGCCGATCCGCAATCAGCTGATAGCGCCCAAGGGCGCCAGCCTGCGGTCTATCAAGACGGTGGAGAGCCACGTGATGGCGCTCGGCCAGTGCCGCGGCATGATCCGCGAATTGAAGCTCAAGCCGATCGTCGCCGCCGATACCGCCGGCTCCGCGCGCGAAGTGGCCGAGAGCAAGGACATCAGCCGCGCGGCAATCGCCTCGCGGCTGGCCGCTGAGATCTACGGTCTCGATATCCTGAAGGAAAATGTCGAGGACGAATCGCATTCGACCACGCGTTTCGTCGTGCTGTCGCCCGAGAAGAAGTGGGCGCAGCCCGGCCAGGGCAAGGTCGTCACCACCTTCGTGTTCCGGGTGCGCAACCTGCCGGCCGCGCTCTACAAGGCGCTCGGCGGCTTCGCCACCAACGGCGTCAACATGACCAAGCTCGAGAGCTATATGGTGGGCGGCAATTTCTTCGCCACGCAATTCTATGCCGACGTCGAGGGCCACCCCGACGATCGCGCGCTGGTATTCGCGCTGGAAGAGCTCGCCTTCTTCTCCAAGGAGCTGACCATCCTCGGCGTCTATCCGGCGCATCCGTTCCGCGACACGTTCAAGGAAGATAAGGACTGAGACGGCTACTTCCGTTTATCTTGTTGAATCTCAGTCTTGATCTCGTCCGCCTTCGCCTCCAGCTCGTGGCCGAGTGCCTCTAATTTATCCGCCCCTTCGCGTTGAGTTTTTGCGAGGCCTAGCACACGCTTTGCCTTACCCATAAAGTATTGGACGTGCTTTTCAGCAAACATTTGGTTCCCAGCCTTTCGATTCCAGACGGGAGAACGACCGGTCTCTCAGCCACCGACGCCTATGGATAAGCCTTGGCCGATGATGTCTCTAACGTATGTATGCTACGCCCAAATTGCGAGTCGGATGCGGATTTTATCGACGTCACGATCAATGCAATTTTTGCCGAGATGGAGCGGGCTGACCCAAGGTGTCGGAATACAGCTCATCGACGGTCAGAATGATCCCGTTGATGAGCTGACTGAGGGATCGACATTCATCTATTCCGTATTTCGGAGATCGCGTTTTAATTGATCGTTTGGTTTGCGGCTTTTTGATTCTTACCGGTTTCCAGCTGCCTCTAACAAGGCGAAGAAGGAAGGCGTTCGTTTTCGGGTCTCTCAGCCAAGTGCCGTGAGCGAGCAAGTCCCGCTGGGTCGTTGCGGAAAGCAGCGACTTCCGTAAACGGATAAGATCGACACCTGTTTTGACGTTTTTCAGGCTGACCAAATCGCAGATGAGATCGAACTGGTCCATGGCGCGGGGGTCTCTGGGCACCAGGCGGCTGAGTATTTTAGTGACGTGCAAAATGTCATAGATGATCAAACCAAGCCGCCATTCCACGTATGAGTGGGAGAAAATGACGCGCCCGATCTCGGGCAAGTCTCGAACGACCGGCACATCGCGCGGGTGAAGATTTTTCATGCCTGTAATATCCGATCCGATAAAAGACCCTAGGCTTCTACAGGGTTCCTGGGAACGCCATTGCACAAGCCTATCGGAACGCAGCTAACGAGTCCTTTAATTAGAACACCGGAGCCTAACTCTGCAACGTCAAAAGCTCGACGATGGTTCCTGGCGATAAACGAGCATTCGGGCCACTACCTGGACTTCCGCGTGAACAAAAAATCGACTTGATCTCCACCCCTGCACCAGCCGCAGCGGCCGCCATGCGACCATAGCGCGCTAGCTGCGCTCGCGTTCGTAACGCGCGACAAACTTCGGCGACAGCTTGCGCAGCCGCTCGAGATCGATGCGGCCCGAGCGCGTGATGTAGCTCATGGCAAAGTCGACTGGCTTGAGCGCCATGTGCTCGGCGAAATGCTCGTACCATTGCGCGCTGCCGTTGGCGCCGGTCACCAGCTTTTCCAGAATCGGCCGCCGCGCCGCCTCGTAGGCTGAAAGCGCCGCGCTGAGGTCGCGCGGTTGCGCCACCAGCGCCTTGTCGAGCGCGATGGCATCTTCCATCGCCAGCCGCGTGCCGGAACCGATGGAGAAATGCGCGGTGTGCAGCGCATCGCCGATCAGCACGCGATTGGCGTGCGACCAGCGCGCGTTGTGCACCAGCGGGAACTGCCGCCAGATCGAATTGTTGGAGATCAGCGCATGGCCGTCGAGCGCTTCGGCAAAGACGCGCTCGCAGGTCGCGCTCGCCTCCGGCTCGCTCATGCTCGCAAAGCCGGCGCGCTCGAAGGTCGCCGCGTCGACCTCGACGATGAAGGTGCTCAGCTCCGGCGTAAAGCGGTAATGATGCGCGTTGAACGATCCGAGCTCGGTCTGGATGAAAGTCTGCGTCAACGTCTCGAAGCGCTTGGTGGTGCCGAACCAGGCGAAGCGGTTGGTCATATAATCGACGCTGGCGCCGAACTCGTCGCTCAGACTGCGCCGCACCAGCGAGTTCACGCCGTCGGCACCGACCACCAGATCGAAGCCGTCGAGTTCGGACAAATCCTTCACAGCGCGCCGATAGGCCAGCTCGACGCCGACCGAGCGCGCCCGCTCCTGCAACAGTTGCAGCAGCTTGAGCCGTCCGATCGCGGCAAAGCCGACGCCGTCGATGACGATGCGCTCGCCGCGCAGAACGAGCGCGATATCGCTCCACGATTCCATGCGCGGGACGATGGCCGCATAGGTCTGCTCGTCGTCGTCGCGCAAGAACTCGAGCGCGCGGTCGGAGAACACCACGCCGAAGCCAAAGGTGGCGTCGGCCGGGTTCTGCTCGATGACGGTAACGTCCGCGGTGGGCGCGCGGCGTTTGATCAGATAGCCGAGATAGAGGCCGGCCGGACCGGCCCCGAGAATGGCAATACGCATAGGCTTAGTCTCTCAGAACGCTCGTCCCCGCGAAAGCGCTAGTGGATCGACTCTAACACTTGGCGCCCTCTTTTGACGGCGGCAAGGATTTTACGCGGCTTGGCGGTCCAGACGAAGGGCTTTGGCTCATGATTGGCTTCGTCGATAAAGCGGAGGATTGCGGCCTGCAGTTCGGCGA
>JACPOA010000094.1 GCA_016185205.1 Hyphomicrobiales bacterium
CCGAGGATCGACCAACGGCGAAAAGCATTCTGCAAAGCGGTCCAAAATCGTCTCCTGCCAAAACGGGAGACACGTTCAGAATCAATTTTTCCTTCCCTGGCAATAGCTTGCCCCCGCACACATGCGATTCCCCTGCCCCTTGCAGGGGGAGGGAATGGAGAGGCTGAAGCTACTGCGGCGCTGGAATATTGTTGTCGCGCACCACCTGGCCCCAGCGCGCGATCTCGCTCTTGAGGATGGCGCGCGCCGCCGCCGTCGAGCGTTGATCCTTCGCATAAGGCATCACCCCGGTATCCGTCCAGGGCTTGGCGACGGCGGGATCGGACACGATCTCCTGCAGCGTGGCATTGAGCTTATTGATAATAGCCTCCGGCGTTCCGGCCGGTGCAAATATGGCGTGCCAATACAGAATTTCGAGCTTGGGCCCGAGCGCTTTCACGAAGCTTTCGACGTTCGGAAGCTGCGGTGATTTTTCCTTGGCGGTGATCCCGTAGGCTTTCATCTGTCCGGCCTTGACCTGCTGCACCACCGATTGCGGCGTGGCGAAGAACAAATCGACATGCCCGCCGGCGATATCTTGCAAGGCCGGCGCCGCGCCGCGGTAGGGGATGAGGTCGATCTTGACCTTGGCCTCCTGCGCCAGCAGCGAGGTGGCGAGATGACCGGTGGCGCCGACGCCCGGAGTTGCCGCCTTGATGGTCTGTTTTTTCATCAACGCGAGCAATTCGGTGAGCGTGTTCGGCTCGAGCGTCTTGCGGCCGACCAGCACCAGCGGATTGTTATTGATGAACATGATCGGCGTCAGGTCTTTCTCGGTATCGAACGGCAGGTTCTTGTAGAGCGCGACGTTCGCGGAAATCTGCAGATTGTGAATAAGCAGCAAGTAGCCATCCGGAGTCGCTTTGGCGACGCGGTTGGTGGCGATGGTGGTACCGCCGCCGCTGACGTTTTCGACGATGAAGTTCTGCTTCAGTTTGTCCGACAGCGATTGCGCCAGCACGCGCGCGACCTGGTCGGTCGGCCCGCCGGCCGGATAGGGCACGATGATGGTGACGGTGCGGCTGGGATAGGGTTGCGCGGTGACCGGCGCCACGACGGCAAAAACAGCAATTACAGCCAGAGCAACGGCAGCGATACGCTTCATCATCAGTTCCTCCCAATTAGCTCTACTTTTTTCGTAAGCTTACGCCTCGGGGATGATTGGCAACAAGAGATAAGGCTGCCGGCCAGCGGCGAAGTGCAGCGTGTTGCGGCAGGCGAAGATCTTGGGCGGCCGATCGTCCAGATCGATGTGTAGGAAGGGGCCGACGCCCTTCATCGAATAGGGCGCGTTGGGTAGCGCCGCGTCGCTGCCGTCGAACTCGTAGTCCTTGCCGCGGACGCTGAGGGCCAGCCGATAGCCGGGTGGCACCACGATGCTGGTCGGCCAGATCTCGATGTCCAGCTCGACCGGCTCGCCGGGTTTCAGCGGCCAGCTCTCGTCGTGCGGATGCCAGGGCCGATACGGCCGCGACAGGGCGGAATCGAGCTTGCGCTGCGAGGCGCGCAGCCAACCCAAGCCGACCGGCGTGCGCGGATCGTTGGAGCCGATGAAGGTGACCTCCTTGCCGGCAGGGTCGAACACGCGCAGTACCAGGAACAGATCGGCATCGGTGGTCTCGGACGACAGCCACAGCTTAGCCGCGACCGGACCTGTGATCTCGAGACTTTTGGTCAGCGGCGGTGTGCTGAAGGTGAGGCCATCGCCGGTGGTCTGATAGCTCAGCGTCGTCTCGCTCGCCGGCGCGGCGGCAGCCAGCCTTAGGTCCGGCTGCAGAAAATACTTGGTCCATTGCGTGCGCGCCAAAGGCCACTCGTTCTCGCCACGCATCACGAATTTTTCGCCAGGGTGCCGGATGTTGAGCGAGACGCGCGGCTGCTTGTCCCAGCCGGTGTCCTCGCCTTTGAGGAAGTGGCCGAAAAAGCGCTTCTGCAAGGTTTCGCCATAATTGCTGTAGAAATGCGTGAAGTGCGTGTCGCCATGCACCTCCAGCCATTTCTGCTTGGAGCCGGCGCCCAGCCAGCCTTCGAAATTGCCGCGCGTGTGCAGGCCCATGCCGCCCCAGTTGGCGGCCGACAGCAGTGGCACCTCGATATTCTCGAACTTGGCGGTGCGCGCGGCATAGTAGTCGTCGCAGAAGCGGTGCCGCTTTGCTTCGCCGGGCGTGTCGGCGCGGTTCTTGGCAAGCTCCGCCTCGGGCAGTGTGTCGGGTCCTGCGACCAGCTCGCCGGTGACCGCGCTCTTGGCGCCGCGTAGGCCTACGCCATGCTGCACGCTCGCCACCTGGCGCGGATGCCAGCTGTTGAGGAAGTCGCTCAGGATGCCGCCGTGCCGGCAAAGCTCGCGGTAATAATCGGACGAGCCTTCCCATATGCACAGCGCGGCAAGATGCGGCGGCTTGAGCGCGCCCACATTCCACTGGTTCATGGAGTAGTAGGAAATGCCGTGGATGCCGACCTTGCCGCTGCTCCAGGCCTGCGTACCGGCCCACTCGACGCATGTGGTGAGGTCCTGCGCCTCACGCGCCGACCAGACATCGAGATAGCCCGGGGAACGCCCGGCGCCGCGCGAGTCGATACGTAGGCAGGCATAGCCGTCCGGCACCCATTTCTCCGGGTCCACCAATTCCCAATTCTGATATTTGTTGCTCGAGCCTTGCAGCACTTCGGGTGCCGCTTTGGTCAATCTCGACCATTGGCTCTGGTAGCCTTCCTGGAACAACAGTCCCTTGGCGTAGGGGCCGTAGCTCAGAAGGACGGGATATTTGCCTTCGCCGACCGGTCGGAAGACGTCGGCGCGCAGGACGATGCCGTCGTCCATCCGGATGGGAACGTCCCAGTCGATCTGCATGCCATCGCGAATTTCGTTTTTCATCGTTTCCTTAGCCCCCGCTTTGCGGCCGGCGACGCTTGACCGCGTCGACATTGGTCGAATCGGCGCCCATGTAAACCCCGCGCTCCCATGTCCGTTTGAGCGGATCAGAGACCTTCAGCGTCATCTTGCCGATGTTCTGGATTTCAATCTTCACGGTCTCGCCATCCTGCAGCGCACCGAGACCCTCGTGATTGGTGCCGCAGGCGATGAGATCGCCGGAGTTCATGGTCATCACCGTGGTGGCGAACTCGACCAGCTCCGGCACGCGGTGCTCCATGTCGTCGGTATTGTAGCTGTGCCGCAGCTGGCCGTCGTTCCAGAACCGCACGATCAGGTCGTTCGGGTCGGCGATCTCATCGGCTGTGGTAATGCAGGGACCGATCGGGGCGAAAGTGTCGAACGACTTGCCAAGCCAGCTGGTCAACGGCGAGGCCGGCCAGGTGCGGCGGCCTTGCTCACGGGCGGAGACGTCGATCATTGCGGTATAGCCGAATACCGCGCTCTGCCAGTCCTTGGCCTTCATCATCTTGGCAGGGCCCTTGATCACCAGCGCCAGCTCGGCTTCGTGCATGAAAATCCACGGCACGGTGAATTCCGGCAGCATGATGGTGTCGCCTGGCCCGATCACCGCATCGGGATTTTTCATGAACATGTTGAGCGGGCGCGCCTCGCGCTGGGCATGCTCCCAGTAATTGGCGATGCAAGCGAGAATCTTGCCCGGCCGCGGCAGCGGGGCTTTTAGCCGCACGCGGTCGAGCGGCACGGCGTCGCCGGTGCGCGCGAGCTGTTCCAGCGCCGGGCGCAGCCGCTCGAAATCGTCGATGACGCCCTGCATGGTCAGCTGCGGCGTATAGCTCCTCTGCACCGCACCGGAGATATCGACCACGCCACGATCGGCGAGCAGGCCGGGCAGGACCTCGGCGGTCGGAGCAGTCTGGAACAGGACGAGCTTCACGGTTTTCTCCATATGCGGCGATACGCATCAATAGCAAATCTGTAGGGAATTTCGATATGGTTGCCAGTGCCGACAAACTCGCGTTACTAGCTTTCGTCTTTGCCGATCAAGTCCAATAACCTAGGTTCAAGCAGCGTCATGAGCACAGCGTTACCGCCATCCGTGGATGTCATCGTCGTCGGCGCCGGCAATGCCGCGTTCTGTGCCGCGCTGGCGGCGGCCGAGCATGGCGTCTCGGTGCTGATGCTGGAGCGCGCGCCGGAAGAGGAAGCCGGCGGCAACAGCCGCTTCACCGCCGGCGCGTTCCGCTGCGTGTACAACGGCGTCGAGGATCTGCGCGCTCTGATGCCGGACCTGACCGACGAGGAGGTCGCTAAGTCGGATTTCGGCACCTACACCGAAGAAAAATTCTTCGACGACATGGGCCGCGTCACCGAGTACCGCACCGATCCCGATCTGTGCGAAATCCTGGTCAAGCGCAGCAAGGCCACCATGCTGTGGATGCGCGACAAGGGCGTGCGCTTCATGCCGATCTGGGGACGGCAGGCCTACAAGATCGGCGGCATGTTCAAGTTCTGGGGCGGGCTGACGGTGGAAGCCTGGGGCGGCGGGCCGGGGCTGGTCGATGCGTTCACCAAGATCGCGCGCAAGAACAATATCGCCATCGCCTACGGCGCGCGCGCGCTGTCGCTGATCGCCGACGACGAGGGCGTCAAGGGCGTGCGCGTCAAGCACGAGGGCAAGACCGTCGAGGTGATGGCGAAAAACGTCGTGCTCGCGGCCGGCGGCTTCCAGGCCAACACCGAGATGCGCACGCGCTATCTCGGGCCGCTGTGGGAGCTCGCCAAAATCCGCGGCACCCGCTTCAACACCGGCGACGGCATCAAGATGGCGCTCGACATCGGCGCCATGCCGACCGGCAATTGGTCGGGCGGCCACGCCGTCGGCTGGGACCGCAACGCGCCGGAATTCGGCGACCTGACGGTGGGCGACAATTTCCAAAAGCACTCCTATCCGTGGGGCATCATGATCAATGCCAACGGCGAGCGCTTCGTCGACGAGGGCGCCGACTTCCGCAACTACACCTATGCGAAATACGGCCGCGTCATCCTGATGCAGCCCGGCCAGTTCGCCTGGCAGGTGTTCGACAATAAAATTATTCCGATGCTGCGCGACGAATACCGCATCAAGCGCGTCACCAAGGTGCGCACCGAGACGTTGGAAGAGCTTTGCAACAAGCTCGAGGACGTCAACGCCGCCAAAGCGCTCGAGACCATCAAGACCTACAACAAGGCGGTGATGACCGAGGTGAAGTTCGACCCCAATGTGAAAGATGGTCGCGGTACGCGCGGGCTCGCCGTGCCGAAATCGAACTGGGCCAACACCGTCGATGAACCGCCGTTCGAGGCCTACGCCGTGACCTGCGGGCTGACATTTACCTTTGGCGGCTTGAAGATCGACAGCAGCGCGCGCGTCATGGACACCGATGGCGCGCCGATCCCCGGCCTGTTCGCGGCCGGCGAGCTGGTGGGCGGGCTGTTCTATTTCAACTATCCGGGCGGCACCGGCCTGATGAACGGAGCGGTATTCGGCAAGATCGCCGGCACCACCGCCGGGCAACGCGCCAAGCAATCGCCGTAACGCTTGAATGACACCGCTCGATTGAAACGGAGAATGATCTGATGTCGAATATGCTCAACGGGGCTCAGGTCATCGTCGACTATCTGATCCAGGAGAAGGTGCCGCAGGTGTTCGGGCTGTGCGGCCACGGCAATATCCAGTTCATCGATGCGCTGTACGAACGCTCCGCCGACATCAAGACCATCTCGGTGCATCACGAAAGCGTCGCCGGCTTCATGGCCGACGTCTATTACCGCGTGTCCGGGCGGCCGACCGCCACGTTCACCTCGTGCGGGCCGGGCTCGGCCAATCTGCCGATCTCGCTCGGCAATGCCTTTCTCGACTCGGTGCCGTTCATGGCGGTGACCGGCAATGTGCCGACCAGCCAGTTCAATCGCGGTGCCTTCCAGGAACTCTATCGTCACTACCAGGCCGACTTTCCCTCCACCGTGCGCTCCTATTGCAAGAAGGTGTTCCAGCCGACGCGCGGCGAGATGGTGCCGCTCGCGGTGCGGCAAGCCTGGAAGACCATGGTGACCGGGCGGCCCGGGCCGGTCGTGCTCGACGTGCCGTTCGACGTGTTCCTGGAATCCGCCGCCGAGCAAGCGCCGCGCGCCGAGGACTGGAACGCCAACATCTCGAGCCGCTGCGGCGCCGATCCCGAAGGCGTGGTCAAGGCGGTCGACATGCTGCTCGGCGCCGAACGGCCGGTGATGATCGTCGGCCAGGGCGTGCGTTACGGCGGCGCCTGCGTCGAACTGTTGCGGCTGGCCGAGCGGCTGCAGATTCCGGTGGCCTCGTCGGCCAGCGGTCTCGGTGCCATCGACAGCCATCATCCGCTCGCGCTCGGACTCGTGGCGCGCGGCGGCCACTACCAGGCCAATCACGCCACCCGGCAGGCCGACGTGCTGCTGGCGCTGGGCGTGCGCTTCGACGACCGCACCTCGAGCTCTTGGATTCCGGGCTACTCGTTCACCATCCCGCCGACTAAGCTGATCCATGTCGATATCGATCCGGAAGAGATCGGCCGCAACTATCCGGTGGCGCTCGGCCTGATGGCCGACGTGCGCACATTCCTGCGCCAGGTTCACGCCGAACTCGACCGCCGCGCCGATCTCACCAAGCGCGCCGATGCCCGCAAGAAGTGGCTGGCGGCGATCGACACCTACCGCAAGGAATGGGACAAGTTCGTCGCGCCCGGCTTCTCCGACGACACCACGCCGATCAATCCGCAGCGCGCGGCGGCTGAGATCGACAAGGCACTGCCAGAGGACGCCATCCTGGTCAGCGATATCGGCGTGCACCACAATTGGCTGCTGAGCTTCTGCAAGCCGCGGCGCCCGGACTCGTTGATCGGCTCGATGGGCTTCGGGCCGATGGGCTTCGGCGTGGCCGGCGTGCTGGGCGCAAAATTCGCGGCGCCCGACCGCCCTTGCGTCTCGGTGTGCGGCGACGGCGCCTTCTTCATGCATGCCAACGTGCTGGGCACCGCGGTCGAGTACAATCTGCCGGTCGTCTGGGTGGTCTGGAACAACTACGCCTATGCCTCGATCCGCGGGTTGCAGCGCGGCTATCTGAAAGGCCGTGAGCTGGCGACCGACTTCCACGATCCCAAGACCGGCGAGCGCTACAATCCGGACTTCGCCGCCATGGCGCGCTCGGCCGGCGTCGCGGGCGTGCGCGTCGACCGCGCCGGCGATCTGGCCGAAGCGATTCGCACCGGCATCGCCGCCAACCGGCCCTATCTGATCGACGTCGATATCGCCGCCGATATCAATCCGGGCGGCGCCGGCGTCTGGGAGCTGCCCGGCCTCGGGCAAAGCAAGCCGGCTATCGGCACGAGATATCAGCCTTAATATCTTAGGGGGAATGAATGTTGCTCGCGGGTAAGAAAGTCGTCGTCGTTGGAGGTTCGTCCGGCATCGGTCTGGCGACTGCCGAACTGGCGAAGAGCGAAGGCGCCGAAGTGATCATCGCCTCGCGCAATGCCGAGAAGCTGAACGCGGCGGCGGCAAAGCTTGGCGTGAAGGCCATCCAGGCCGACGTCAGCAGCGACGACAGCGTGGCCAATCTGTTCCGGCAATGCGGCACTGTCGATCATGTGGTGATCACCGCCGCGCAGCTCAAAACAGGTCCGTTCAAGACCGTCTCGATGGACGACGTGCGCTCGACCATGGACGGCAAGTTCTGGGGCGCATGGCGTTGCGCGCGCGCGGCCGAGATCCGCACCGGCGGTTCGCTTACGCTGGTTTCCGGCTTCCTGAGCGTGCGGCCGCGCCCCAACTCGGCGATCGTCGGCGCCGCCAATGGCGCGATCGAGTCGCTGACGCGCGCGCTCGCGCTCGAACTCGCGCCGGTGCGCGTGAACTGTGTCTCGCCCGGCATCATCGACACGCCGATCCGCGCCGCCATGCCGGAAGCCGCGCGCCGCGAGATGCTCGCCAAGACTGCGGCCGCCTTGCCGGTCGGCCGCGTCGGCCAGGGCGAGGATATCGCGCGCCAGATCCTCGCCTTCATGACAAACGGCTTTGCGACCGGATCGATCGTGTATCTCGACGGCGGCGCGCTCGTCACATGATGGTGCGCTCGCCATGACCGCGGTGAATGCCCTGCATCGCGGCTTGCGCATCCTGCGCGCGATCAATGACGGCCATGCGCAGGTGCGCGAGATCAGCGCGGCTTGCAAGCTGCCGAAATCGACGGTGGCGCGCATGCTGGAGACCCTGGTCGCCGACGGCTACGTGGCGCAGGACGCGCAGAAGGGCTACCACGTGACCGCGCGCGCGTTGACGCTGTCGCGCGGCTACAACGCCAACGAGGTCCTGCTCAAGGCGGCCCGTCCGGTCTTGGAAAGCCTGCGGCAACACCAGATTTGGCCGAGCGATCTCTCGGTGTTCGATCAGGACGCCATGGTGGTGCTCGATACCGGCCGCGATCCCGGCACGCTGTCGCTCAACCGCACTGTCGGATCGCGCCTGCCGGTGCTGGTGACCGCGCTCGGCCGTGCGTTTCTCGGCTTCGCCGCGCCCGAACTGGTCGAGCACACGCTTGTCCGCCTGGCGCGCTCAAGCGAGCCGTTCGATGCGCCGGCGAAGAATGCCGCCGCCGTGCGGCGCCTGCTCGCGCAAGTGCGCCGGCAAGGCTATGCCACCGGCGACCGCGAATACCAGCGCACGACCCGCACGCTGGCGGTGCCGATCATGGTCAATGCCGTGCCGGTGGCGAGCCTCAACATCATGGTGGTGCCGAGCGCCATGAGCGTGGAGCAGCTGGTGAAAAGCCTGCTGCCGGCGCTGGGCGCCGCCGCCAGGACCATTGGGGCGGCGCTGTCGCAGACCGCGCGCGGCCGCAACGCCGGTTGAGTTGCGATAAATTATTGTTTTTTCGCCGGCGCGCATGACAGCCGCTATCGGCGGGCCGAAGCCCATGACGCAGTTTGGCTTTTCGAGCCTGCCGCAAACGATTCGCAATCCGCGCGCGATCTGATCGTTCCGGCTAGCGGAATAATATTCCGAAAATTCTTGAGACGCATGGCGAGAGCGGCTAGCGTCGCGCTTTATCGGCGGCATGCGCCGCTTTGTGCAACCCAACCAGCCGTCCAAGTCACTCGCTCGGAACAAGTCACCTCGCCCGGAAAGAGACAGCCCATGAACAAGATCGTCACCGTACCGCCCGTCGGTTCGTCGCAGCCCGCCGCCAATTCTACCGGCGCTTTGCCGATCGCGGATCTGCGCGAGTGGTTGTCGCGGGTGGACGCGATCGGCGAGCTGACGCGGGTGGCCCAGCCGGTCGACCGCGACGAGGAGATGAGCGCGATCTCCTATCTGGTCGCCAAGCAGCAGCCGTCGCCGGCGGTGCTGTTCGAGCGGCCGCGCGGCTTCGACAAGAGCCCGATCGGCGCCAAGATGCTGTGGAATGTCATTGGCCCGAGCGTTAAGCGCGTGGCGCTCACGCTTGAGGAGCCGGCCGACACGCCGACCGTCGAACTGATCCGGCGCACCAAGGACAAGCTCAAGCGGCGGCTGCCGCCGAACGAGGTGTCGGCCGAGCAGGCGCCGGTCTACCAGAACACCGTCACCGGCAAAGATATCGATCTCGATCTGCTGCCGATCCCGCGCCACTGGCCGCTCGATGGCGGCCGCTATGCCGGCACCGCCGACGCAGTGATCACCCGCGATCCCGACAGCGGCTATCTCAATATCGGCACCTACCGGATGATGCAGCAGAACAAGTCGCAGGTCGGGCTTTATCTGTCGCCCGGCAAGGACGCGCGCCTGCACATCACGCGCGCCTGGCAGCAGGGCAAGCCGAT
This sequence comes from Hyphomicrobiales bacterium, assembly GCA_016185205.1. Classification (GTDB taxonomy): domain Bacteria; phylum Pseudomonadota; class Alphaproteobacteria; order Rhizobiales; family Xanthobacteraceae; genus Pseudolabrys. The sequence goes on from JACPOA010000094.1 coordinate 9,802, forward strand.
CCACGTCGCCGCCGCCTGGGGCATCGATCCGCTGTTCATGCTGGTCGGCTCGCAGACCTTTCCCAAGAACGTGTCGGAATACGAATATGCCGGCGGCATCAAGGGTCAGCCGATTCCGGTGGTGCGCGGCAAGACTACCGATCTGCTGATCCCGGCCAACGCCGAGCTGGTGATCGAAGGCATCATCCGTCCCAATTCGGTGATGGCGGAAGGGCCGTTCGGCGAATTCCCCGGCTATTACGGACGGCCGGAAGCCGGTTGCCCGCTGGTCGACGTCACGGCGGTGCACTATCGCTCGCAGCCGATCCTGACCAACGCGCTGATGGCGGATTATCCATCCTGTGAACAGAGCGGTTTCTTTTCGGTCATTCGATCGGCAAAAATTTGGGACGATCTCGACAAGCTCGGCATCCCCGGCATCCACGGCGTCTATGCGCATCCGGCGGCGGCCGGCGGCTTCGGCATGACCGTGATCAGTCTCGAGCAGCGCTACGCCGGCCACGCCGCGCAGGTGCTGGCGCTCGCGGCCCAGGTTCCCGGCGGCGCCTACTACACCAAATGGATCATCGCGGTCGACGAGGACATCGACCCGACCGACATGGACCAGGTGATCTGGGCCATGGCCAGCCGCTGCAATCCGATCGACGACATCGACATCCTGCGCAACACCTGGAGCACCTGGCTCGATCCCACGCAAAACCCGCCGGAAAAGCGGCCGTATGGCTCGAAGGCGCTGATCAACGCCTGCAAGGAGCACCGCCACCTGCCGGTGTTCTCCAAGCGCACCACGCTGCGCAAGCCGATCTACGATCAGGTGGCCGCGCGCTGGAGCGAATTGGGATTGCCGGGACAGATCCCGACCGTGCGCGCGTTCGAAGCCGAGAACACCGTCACCTATCACGAGGTCGGCGGCTTCGAACCCGGCCGCCAGCCGGGCGAAAAGAAACCGTGAGGCAAGAAGTATAAGAAGTGACTGAACTTACGCCGTCACCCTGAGGCGCGAGCCGCGTAGCGGCGAGCCATCGCAAGTCGGCTATAGCCGACTTGCGCATATTAGAATCCAACCTCGGGTAAACCCGAGGTTGGTGGGCGACGGCCCGGGCGGTTCATTCTTCGAGGGCCGCGCTTCGCACGGTCACCTCAGGATGACGGATCAATGACTTGCGCTTGCTGAGATTCTGCTAGTCTGAGCCCGTCGTAGACTTATCGGAGACTATCGCGTGTTCGATCTAAATCAATTGAAAGAGGATCTTGTCACCGCCAACAGGATCCTCGCCGATCACAACGTGGTCGATTCATTCGGCCACGTGTCGGTCCGCCACCCGGAGAATCCCGCCCGCTTCCTGCTGTCGCGCGCGCGGGCGCCGGCCTGCGTCGAGCTCGACGACATCATGGAATTCACGCTCGAAGGCGAGGTCGTAGGCCCCGTGCCCGGCAAGCCATATTCGGAGCGGTTCATCCACGGCGCCATCCTGGCGGCGCGTCCGGACATTGTGTCGGTCGTGCACAATCACAGCCCGAACATCGTTCCGTTCACGGTGGTGAAGACGCAGTGCTTCTGCGCGATCATGCACATGGCCGCGCCGGTCGGCCGCGACGTGCCCAACTGGGACATTCGCGACAAGTTCGGCGACGGCACCAATCTGCTGGTCACCAACATGGACATGGCGCGCGACCTCGCCAAATCACTTGGAAGTCGCACGGTGGCGCTCATGCGCGGTCACGGTTGCGTGGTGGTCGGCCGCTCGCTGCGCGAGGCGGTGTTCACGTCGATCTATACGGAAATCAACGCGCAGATGCTCGGCAAGGCGCTCGCGCTTGGTGAGATCATTTATCTGAGCGACGGGGAAATCGCCGCCAACACCAAAGGCCGCGCCGGCTTCACGCTGGAGCGCGGCTGGGAAAACTGGTGCCGCAGCGTTGGTCGCCCGTATTATCCGCATGCAATGGATACGGGCCCGGGATTTTCCAGAACCGACAAGTGATCGAGCCGATGCGGCTCAGGCCAGCGCCAGCTTGAGAAAGGGCAGCAGTTCGGGCGGGATATCCGGCCGGGCCGCGATCGTCGCGGCGAGGACCTTGTCGCTTTTGGCGCCGTTGATCAGTTTCACGAAGCCGAACTCGGAAATGCGCGCGCCTTCATTGGCGGCGATCTTGCGGATGACATCGGATTTACCGCGCGCGATCAGGGCGTCCGTAATGGTCTCGTTGATCTGCGCGCGCCCGGCAATCGAGGCGAGATGCCGATGGCTCTTTGTCGCGGCTATGTCGGCGAGGATTTCCGCCGTCAGCACATTGGACTTTTCAAGAATCGGCCCGGCGATCGCAATGTCGTCGTCATAGGCCAGGCGGACGATGACGTTCGCCGGCACGTCGACGATGGCGACCGCCGCGGCCAGCGTCTTGTCGTTCTTGGCCCGCTTGATCAATTTGACGAAACCGGGCTCGGAAAAACGGGCGCCCTGATTGCCGGTCACTTTGCAGGCAACTTCGGAGTTGCCGCGATCGACCAGGATATCGGTCACCGTCTCGCCGAGCCGCCGGCGGCCGGCGATCGCGGCTAGATGATCCTGACCTTTTTTCTTGGCGATTTCGGCGAGCTCCTGCTCCGAGAGCACGTCGGATTGTTCGAGAACCGGGCCGGATATCGCGATATCGTCTTCATTCGACAAGCGGACGACGACGTTCACCGGCGCGTTGCCGATCGGCGCCAGCTTGGCGCTTAATTCGATCAGCGCGGAGTGCTCCGTCCGCTCGATCAGGCGGTAGATGACGTCGTCAAAAACCGCGACATGGTCGCCGGAAAATCGTTCCGAGTCACCGAGAAACAGATCGGTGATGCGTCGCAGTATCGAAGAATGCTGCGAATCCGACGCCCGGCTCAGCGCGGTGTCGAGTTCCGTCATCAATGATCGTGCTTCGGACGTCATGTTCGGTCTGCCTCGACCGAAATTTACTTTCGGATCGCGGGTCATTGGAGAAATCTCGGCAAGACCTTTACTCGTAAATCAGCAAAAGAAACTTAACGAACGTCGGGTCCGATTCGCGCCGCAAAGAGCTCATCAGGACGGCATTTCCAGGAGGCGGCCCGCGGCGCCCGGCTAGCGTTCAAAATCTTAATCCAGTTTATCGATCCACAATAACGTTTCACATCTAGTTCCAATTAAAGCCTTTCCTCACAGCATTAACTTAGATTCTGGAGGTGGTTTCCGCGCGAGCCGCTCCCGTCATGCGCGCGGCGGCCAGTTTTCGTTGCGTTCAGTCTGACGAAGACCAGAGCGGTGAAAAATCGACCTTGCAAGAGGTCTTTAGAAGCGAGTGATCAGCCTATGAATCAAACAACCGCTTCGCCGAATGCCGTTGCCGGCCAACTCAATCCGAACGAATGGAATGGGGCCGGCGCCGCGCGCAGTACGGCGACGCAGATCCAATTTATCAGCTTTGCCATCGGCGACGACCAGTATGGCGTCGACATCATGGCGGTACGCGAGATCAAGGGCTGGTCGGACATTACCCATCTGCCGAAACAGCCCGAATATGTGCGCGGCGTGCTCAACCTGCGCGGCGCCATCGTTCCGATCGTGGACCTGCGCTGCCGCTTCGGCCAGGGGCTGACCGAGACGACTCCGTTGCACATCGTGATCATCGTGCAGATCGGCGGGCGTCAGGTCGGGCTGATCGGCGACCGCGTGCTCGACATCGTATCCGTCGATGCCACCCAAATTCAGCCGGTGCCGCGCACCGCACAAGGAGAGACCACCGATTTCCTGTCCGGTCTGGTGACCCACGACAATACCATGATCGCGTTGATCGATCTTCCCAATCTGCTCTCCGTGCAAAATGGCGACACCGATCGACCGCCAGGCGATGCGAAATCCGCTTCGCCAGTACCAAGGAACTGATGCGACGGCGGCGCTCGCTACAGCCGTCAAAAACAATCCGAACTGGAAGGGATCCTAACGAGCGACTGAACATGTTTTTGACGGGCGCATGAGCCGCATCCGAATCAAGGATCAAGCCCGCTACGCGTTATGGAATGGAGAATGATCATGATTAGCTGGTGGAAAAATTTGAAACTGCAGGCGAAGTTCACGCTGGTGGTCGGCGCGGGACTGCTGACGCTTGCGCTCTCGGCCGCTGCGGTCGTGAGTTACTTTGAATATTCAAATATCGAACAGAAGCTGCGGGCGTCGGCGGAGAACGAGGTGAATTCGCTGAACTCGTTGGTTGATAGTGCGATGAAGATGCGGTTCGACGATTCGCAAAACGTCGCCATCAAGGTTTTCGACGGATGGTTCGAGAGCCGGAATAAGGACTCCACCAGCAAATTGTGGGCTGTCTGGGGACCAAGCGTTGCAGCCTATATGGCGAAAACGTCTCCTAACAGCCGCCCGAAAGTCGCACGCGACGCCATCGATGAGGAGGCCTTGCGTACCGGTCGGCCGGTCGGGCGCTTTGTCAACGATACGTATCGTTACAGCATGCCGATCGTCGAGGGCAGCCCGCTGATGAAGCAGGACAGCTGTATCGCCTGCCACGGTGCGGCCATGGGCTCGAAAGACGGCGCGGTAATTGCCGTGTTTTCGAACAGCGTCATGACGACTGAAGATTTTTCCGCGTTAAGGCAGCGCATTCTCATCCTGACCGCCGGAGCGCTGGCGGCGATCATGCTCCTGCTGCTGGCTATCTGGTCAATATTCGGACGCGTGGTCGCTAAGCCGGTTCACAAGATCGCGACGGTCTTGACCGAACTCACCAACGACCGGATCGTCGATGTGCCGTTCACGAACCGCGGCGACGAAATCGGCGACATCGCCAAGGCCACCGAGGTGTTCAAGCAGTCGATCGCCGAGAAAGTCATCAATCTGCGCGTCCGCGCGGCGCTCGACGTGGTCAAGTCGAACGTGATGGTCGCCGACGGCGACTACAACATCATGTACATGAACACGACCTTGCAGGAGATGCTGCGCGAGGCCGACGCCGAGTTGCGCAAGGTGCTGCCGCATTTTGATGCCGGCAAGTTGCTCGGCGCCAACATGGATGTGTTCCATAAAAATCCGGCGCATCAGCGTAAGCTGCTGGATGCCCTGACAGGGACCCACGAATCCCACATTACGATCGGCACGCAGAAATTCCACCTGGCGGCCACTCCGGTCGTTGATTCGCATGGCCAGCGGGCTGGCGTTGTCGTGGAATGGCGCAACGAGACGATCGAGAAGGCGATCGAGGGCGAGGTCGACGACCTTGTCAAAGCCGCGGGTGCCGGCGATTTCTCCAACCGCGTGCCGCTCGAAGGCAAGAAGGAGTTCATGCTCAGTCTTGCCACCGCGATGAACTCGCTGTGCGATACCACCGGTAAGGCGCTCGACGACCTGGCCGGCATGATGGGCTCGCTCGCCAACGGCGATCTCACTCAGCGCATTTCGGCTGAATATCAGGGCATGTTTGGCAAGCTGAAGACCGACGCCAACATGATGGCGGAGCGCATCGGCGCCACCATCGGTGAGATCAAGGCGTCCGCGCGCGAGGTCACCAACGCCTCCGCCGAGATCTCCACCAGCACGACCGACCTGTCGCAGCGCACCGAGGAGCAGGCCGCCAGCCTGGAACAGACCTCCGCCTCGATGGAAGAAATTTCGGCGACGGTGAAGAAAAACGCCG
>JACPOA010000087.1 GCA_016185205.1 Hyphomicrobiales bacterium
GATCGACCAACGGCGAAAAGCATTCTGCAAAGCGGTCCAAAATCGTCTCCTGCCAAAACGGGAGACACGTTCAGAATCAATTTTTCCTTCCCTGGCAATAGCTTGCCCCCGCACACATGCGATTCCCCTGCCTGAAAGGGGGAGGTCGATTGACGTCGCCATAAGCGCGTTTACGCGCGTCTTCGACGCGCTATGGCGACGGCAATCGGGTGGGGGTCAAATCAAACGCTGCGATGACCCCCTCCCTGACCCTATCCCTTTCAGGGGGAGGGAACAGAAAGCATGAACCGCTTCTGCTCGCCGACTTCGCCGTTGGCCGCGATGCCGCGCGAGATGATTTCGCAAGTCCACGCGCCGGGCGCGCCGTCGATACGGTAGAGATTGTAGGCTGCCGCGTCCTTGCTCATGCCGGGCGCCGCCGAGGCCGACGGCACGCCGACCGCCGGCACGCGCGTGCCGTTCGGGCCGTTGAGCCAGTTGAGCATGTGCAGGTGGTCGTGGCCGTGCAGCACCAGATCGACGCCGTGCGCGGCGATGATGCGCAACAACACCGGCGCGTCGAGCAGGGCCTTGGCGCGTCCGGCTTGGCTCACCGGCGGGTGATGGATCAGCAGCACGCGGAACAGTTTTTCGGTTTTGAGCTGATTGAGCGTTTCCGCCAGACCGGCGAGCTGCAAAGTGCCGAGCCACCCGGTGGCCAGGAACGGCGCGCTCGGCACGCCGGTGGTGACGCCGATCAACGCCAGCGGCCCGCGCCGGCGCAGAAATGGAAATCCGGCGATGCCGTCGTCGTCGCTCATCTGCGCGCCCCACTGGCGCGCGGCGTAATTGGCGGCTTCCCGCACATAGACGTCGTGATTGCCGGGAACGAAGGTGACGTCCTTCGCGGCCTCGAGACTTTCCAGCCAGTCGCGCCCGCGCGGGAATTCGGCGGGCAGCGCGATATTGGCGATGTCGCCGGTCACCGCGATGTGGTCGGGCGCGTGCCGCTTCACATCGGCGACGATTTTCACCAGCACGTCCGGATCGTGGATGAAGCGGCGCCTGCGCTGCCAATTGATGTAGCCGGTGACGCGCTTGGATAGCAGTTCGCTCCAGTGCGGCTTGGGGAGCGGAGCGAGATGCGGGTCGGACAAGTGGGCGAGGGTGAACATGGAGCCTATGTAGCGCGTCTCGCTTCTCTCCGTCACCCTGAGGTGC
>JACPOA010000036.1 GCA_016185205.1 Hyphomicrobiales bacterium
CACTGGAACACGCTGCCGTCGCGCGATTCGGAGCGGCCGTAGCCCATCGAGATGATCGGGATCTTGTCGGTCGGCGCCTTCTCGGTGAGCGCGAAGGTGATGCCGGTGCTGAGCGGCAGCACATAGGCCGCACCCGTGGCGCCCTTGCCCTTGAGCCGCTCGTAGCATTCGACGCCGCGGTCGGTGGCGTAGGCGGTGTCGCATTCCTCGTAGGCGATCTTCACGCCATTGATGCCGCCGTCGCGCTCGTTGACCAGGGCGTAGTAGTCGGCCACGCCGTTGGCGAACGGGATGCCGTTGGGCGCATAGGCGCCGGTTCGGTAGATCAGGCCGGGAATGAACTGCTCATTCGGCCCCTGGGCGTTGGCTGCTGTGGCGATGCCGGCCGCCACGACGGCCGCGCCCATCAGCGCTAGCTTGCGAAGTCCCATCGGTTTCCTCCTCAGAATTGGGCCATTCCCTCCGTGGCCCTTGGTTGCAAAGCCTAGAACATATTGCGGGCCGTCGAAATCACTTCTCCGTTCGACCTCATGCTTCTCGATCCCTCCCTCATGTTCCTCTCCCCCCTTGGGGGAGAGGCCAGGTGAGGGGGTCAACGCGAAGATTTCCTCCTGCATCACCCCCTCACCCAACCTCTCCCCCAAGGGGGAGAGGAGCATGAATGCATGAGCCTCAATGCGGGAAGGGCCATAGCCGGAGTTTCTCCTTGGCGATCGACCACAGTCGCGCGAGCCCATGCGGCTCGACGATCAGAAAGAAGACGATCATGGCGCCGAACACCATGAATTCGAGATGGCTGATCATGGCGGTCGAGAGCGTTACGCCGAGCCAGCCCGGCATCGGGTTGAGCAGGATCGGCGTCAGGACGATGAAGGCCGCCCCTAAAAAGCTGCCGAGCAGCGAGCCCAGGCCGCCGATGATCACCATGAACAGGATCTGGAAGCTGCGGTTGATGTCGAAGGCGAGCGGCTCCCACGAGCCCAGCCGCAGGAAGCCCCACATGGCGCCGGCGATGCCGATGACGAACGAGCTGACGGCGAAGGCCGAGAGCTTGGTGCGCAGCGGCTGGAAGCCGATGATTTCGGCGGCGATATCCATGTCGCGGATCGCCATCCACGAGCGGCCGATATGGCCGCGCACCAGGTTCTTGGCCACCAGGGTGGCGACCACGACGAAGGCCAGGATGACGAGGTAGCGCTCGGCCGGCGTGTCGATCTTCCAGCCGAAGGCGCTGGTCTCGCCGACCGCGACCGAGCCCGCC
>JACPOA010000049.1 GCA_016185205.1 Hyphomicrobiales bacterium
CGTCGACTGTCTCCTGCCCGCCGTCGGGAAGCCGAAGCGTCGCGCGCACGCCGTCCTCGCGCTGCTCGAACGCAACGAGTTCGACACGTCGTTCCACCTCCGTGCCGAGACGCGCCAGATAGCGCGCCAGCAAGCGCTCCGTCTGGCTTTGCGGGAGTTGCAGGATGAAGGGAAAGGCCGAGTCCAACTCGTCAAAGGTCAGGTATTTGATGAGTTTGTGGTCGGACGTATAGGCGGCCTTGGCATGGGAGATATTGCCCGCCTGGACGAACTCGTCCGCAAGGCCGACAGACTCCAGGATTTCCAACGTGCGCGCCTGAACGGCAACAGCACGGCTATCGTGGGTAGGCCCGTCATTCTTGTCGACGATCCGACAGGAAACGCCATGCCGATTGAGCTCAGCCGCCATGAACAGGCCTACGGGACCTGCGCCCACCACCAATACTTGGGTGTCAGTCGCCATCTGGCATCCTTTCGTCGGCGGAAGGCCAAGCTTAGGCTCAGGTAGAATAATGTCTAGACCGCTCGACCTAGGCGACATTTGTCGGGCGATTTGTCGGGCCGGTCGACCGCAAGCTGGCCGAGCGCGTCGCGTCTTCATCCGCTCCGGCGAAGAGAGCGTCGCCCTACCGGGCGAATCCGACGTATCCGAAACCCAAGATGGCCCGGTAGCTGTGCTCGACTACCGCTAGGCCCGGCGCGAAGGTCTGCATCCAGCGGAAGGTGATGCGCGTGGTCCGGGGCAGCCGATAGGCGCGGTCAGGCAGCTCCTCGATGGCGCCGAACTCGGCCAGCCGCGGGCGCGTCGCCGGACAATCCTGGCAGATGAGGCTTTCACGGGCCGCCTACTTCGCAAACGCGATGCCGAGCTGCGGGAACGTTGTCAGCATTCGGCTTACCGCCTCGTTCTGCATCGTTCCGGGAGTGCCGGGCCGCGTCACGAACTTGAAGCGGATCACCAGCGCATTGTCCCCGACGTCGGCGATGCCGTCCACCTTGAGCGGCTCGAGCAGCGTCTGCTTGAGCTCGGGAACCGCCATGATGTCGTCGCTGACCTTTGCGGTCGCCTGACGCAGCTTGTCGAGGTCGGTGTCGCGGGCGAAGCGCAGGTTGAACTCGACGGCAGCCCAGTCGCGGCTGTAGTTGGTGACACGGCCGAGCTCACCGAAGGGAACGGTATGGAGCTGGCCGCTCTGGTTGCGCAGGCGGACGGAACGCAGCGTAAAACCTTCGACCGTGCCCTTGGCCTTCTCGCAATCGATGAATTCGCCGGCGCGGAAGGCATCGTCGGTCAGATAGAAAATGCCCGAGACGATGTCGCGGACCAGTGTCTGGCTGCCGAACGACAGTGCCAGGCCGAGCACCGACGCGCCGGCCAGCAGCGGTGTCACGTTCACACCGATGTTCTCGAGCGCGATCAGCAGCGCCACCACCGTGAGTATGATGGCCACCGTGACCCGCAGCAGCGGGATCAGCGTGCCGAGCCGTGTCGCCGTCGAGGCGGTATCGTCGGCGTTCCGTCGCAGGTAGGACTCGGTGCCGTACTTGAAGGCTTCCCACAGCACATAGGCCACGAACAACGTGATGCCTGCCGTGCGTGATTCGCTGGTCAGGCGGTCCCAGGCATTGGCATCGACCAGGCCGAGAACATTCACCACCCAGCTTTCGCAGATGAGGACGATGACGCCGATCAGGACGGCGACCCGGATGCAGCGTGCCACGACATCGGCGAGGGTCGGTGCCGGGCCGGCCGGCGTGAAGCCCGGCAATTGCGAATCCAGCCGGCGGACGAACGCCTGCAGAAGCGTTTCGAACAACAACACGCCGATGAGCAGGTTGAGCGTCAGCACCAACGCGGTCGGCACATGGAGGTGTCCGGTAACGGCGCCATAGATCTGCGTCGCGACGATCGCGACGATGAGGGGAATGGTAATTCCCAGCCAGTGACGGCTGATGAAAGCCGCGTACCGCGCGCTTCGTCCCAGGCCGCCCAGCCATTGCGCGGCTGCCGTCTTCACCGTGATGATCAACCAGATGGGCGCCGCCAGCACGACCGGGCTGGTGATGAGTCGTCCCGCGGCAATGGCGTCGTCGGACGGGCTCAAGGGCGCCAACTGCGCGGCGAGAAAACGAAGGAAGATGAAGAGGAGCATCATGCCGACGATGCTCCGATAGAGGTGGCGCGCCGCGTCGTCGTCCATGTCGCAAAGCCTGGCGGCGGCAAGGTCCGGCCTGAAGATCAGTCGCAGCACGAGAGCGTTGATCCGCCAGAGCAACAGAAACGACATCGCCTCCTGGGCGAACTGGTGTTGCGGCCCGGCTGCGGGGAACGCCGCGCCCAGGGCGAACTCGCTTGCCAGCCCCAGACCAACGACGGCAAGCCCATCCAGCAGCGCAAGCAGGCCGAGGTAGGTCAGCGAGCGCATGCCTTTCTCGGGAACCGCGCCCGGTGCGAGGCGGCTCTTGGGGCGGGCCAGGAAAGCGCGCAGGATCGCTTCGACCGCCAAGGCGGCGGCCAGCGCGGCGAGCAGGGCCGCGACGAAGCTGCCGGGGCCTCGTCCGCCGGCCGCGCTCTCGTCCAGAGCCTGCGGCAGGCGCCGCAAGGCCGTGTTCGCCTGTGGCATGGCGGCGATGACCTGCTTCAGTCGAGCCCGGAAAGTACTGAGCAAGCCCGTCCGGTCCGCGGCTGGGCTGGCGCTCGCGGGATTGGCCGCGGCGGCGGACGGCGCGCCTTGCGCCCGCAATTCGTCGGCCACCGCTTTCTTGACGGCCTCGACCAGGGCGTCGAACTGCGCCTGAGGGAGAGGCTGGGGCGATGCCGACGGCGTTTGCGCAAGACCGCCGCTCGTCAGCCCCAGCAAGAGAACAAGTACTATCGTTGCCCGTAACGCCGCCACATGACCTCCCCCCAGAGACCGTCAAAAGACTCTACTGCAATTCGATGCGCGACTGCACGATGATGTCGCGCCACATCGGCACCTCGCGCGCGACCCGTTGGGCGAGGCCCTGCGGGCCGCTCGCGCGCACGTCGAAGCCGACGCCGCGCAGCTTCTCCAAGGTCGCGGGATCGGCCAGCACCTCGAGCGTGTCGCGCGCCACGCGCTGAACGATCGCGTCGGGCGTTCCCACCGGCGCATACATGCCCTGGAAGGTCTCGGAGACGAAGCCCGGAAAGCCCTGCTCCTCCATGGTCGGCACGTCGGGCAGGTCGAACCAGCGCTTGTCGGCGGTGATGGCGAGCGCGCGCAGGGCGCCGGACTTCAGGTGCGGATGGGCCGGCGGCAGGGCGGTGATGCCGACCGGCGTGGTCTTGGCGAGCAGCGCCTGGATGGCGGGCCCAGCGCCATTGTAAGGGATGTTCTCAACCGGCATGCCGGCCTTGAGCTGCAACAGCTCCGCCGTCAGATGTGGCGTCGAGCCCTGGCCCGGATTGATGATGTCGAGCTTCTCCTTGTCCGCCTTGGCCTTGTCGATCAGTTGCTTGATCGAGGTGATGGGCGAGGAGGGAGGGACGAGGATCACATTGGGCGAAGAGCCGAGCTCGGTGATCGGCAGGAAGTCCTTGAACGGATCGTATCCTGGATCGCGGTAGAGGCTCGGATTGACGACAAAGCCGGTCGACGCGATCAGCAGCGTGTAGCCGTCGGCCGGCGACTTCGCGACCTGCACCACGCCGATATTGCCGCCGGCGCCCGCGCGATTGACGATCACGGCAGGCTGCCCGAATTTGACATTGAGGCCCGCCGAAACCACGCGCGCCATCACATCGGTCGGTCCGCCCGGCGCCGCCGGAACGATGAAGCGCACGGGACGGTTGGGATAGGGGCCGTCGGCTTGCGCGTGCGCTGCCGCGGTTGCAGTCGTCAACAGTGCAGCGACAGCCGCTCGGCGGGTGAGCATGAATCGTCGCTCCCAGGATTGATGTTCTCGTTCTTCAGCGGATCATGGCCCGATCTTGTCGATACGGAAAGCCGGCGGAACGCATGCATGTTACGATCCCGGGCAATGGGGACAGCATTTTGGGAGGGCAGTCATGCTCAGGCTTGTTCGATCGACTTTCTTCGCCTTGTTCTTCGTGTCGGTTGGTTTCGCCGCGGCCAGCATCACCGATGGTCCATCGGCGCATGCCCAACCGGCTGCCAGGCCGGACCAGCCCCGTCCTGCGCCGTCGCTGCCGGCGACTGGCGGCAACACGGAGAGGCCCGGGGCGGCGGTTCTGAAGGCAGCGGCTGCCGCCCCTGAAATCGGGGCTGTGGTGGAGGAGATGAAGAAGAAGATCGAGGGGATGGAGAAGAATCTCAATCAGCTCGTCAGCGAGGCGCGGGCGACGGCGGCGCGCTATGTCCTCTGGGGGGCCGTGGCGATGGTTGCGCTCATGTTCATTTCATCGGTGATCGGCGGTACTGTGGTCGGGTTGATGATGCGCCGATCGAAGGCGGGATGACGCATCATCGGGTCCGCCAACCAGACGAAAGGAATGTCCATCATGAACGGCAAGTCGCGCACGCTTGGCAGCAGCGATCTCTCGGTCTTGCCGATCGGGCTGGGCTGCATGTCGCTCTCCGGGGCCTATGGCAAGAGCAACGACGACGAAGCGATCCGTGTCATCCATCACGCCATCGACCGCGGCGTGAATTTCCTCGATAGCTCCGACATGTACGGCTGGGGTCACAACGAGACCCTCATAGGCAAGGCGCTGGCCGGCGGCCGTCGCGGCAAGGTCGTGCTCGCCACCAAGTTCGGCCAGACCCAGCAGCCGGGCGGCGCCAATGGCGTCGACGGCAGCCCGGCCTATGTGAAGGCCGCCTGCGATGCCAGCCTCAAGCGGCTCGGCGTCGACGTCATCGACCTCTACTACCAGCACCGCGTCGATCCCTCGGTGCCGATCGAGGAGACGGTCGGCGCCATGGGCGAGCTGGTGAAGGCGGGCAAGGTGCGCGCGCTGGGCCTCAGCGAAGCCAAGCCGGAGACAATCCGGCGTGCGCACAAGGTCCATCCTCTTGCCGCGGTGCAGAGCGAATACTCGCTGCTCTATCGCGAACACGCCGAGGAGACGCTCAAGACCACACGCGCGCTCGGCATCTCCTACGTCGCCTACTCGCCGCTCGGGCGCAGCCTGCTGACCGGCACGGTGCGGCAGGTCTCCGACATTCCCGAAGGCGACGGCCGCGGCCGCCATCCGCGCTTCGCTGCCAACAACCTGGGAAGCAACCTCACGAAGGTTGCCAGCATTGAAGGCATCGCCCGCGACAAAGGCTGCAAGCCGAGCCAGGTGGCACTCGCCTGGCTGCTCGCGCAAGGCGCCGACATCGTTCCGATCCCGGGCACCAAGCGAAGCGAGCGCGTCGACGAAAACCTGGCGGCGCTCGGCGTCACCCTGTCGGCCGACGAGGTCGCCCGCCTGTCGGCGGCACTGCCGCCGGGAGCTGCCGCGGGCACGCGCTATCCGGAAGGTGGAATGAAGGGCGTCTACCTCTGACAATTCACAGTATCGACGCAATGTGAGGCGAAGACTTGGCGGCGATGCATGCGGCCTGACAGCCCCGGCGCTCGGGTGTATGGAAGCGCCGGTTCGTTGCCGAGAGGGTCGCTGTCATGTCGGAAGAGATCGTCTTCTATCACAATCCGCAGTCGCGGGCGCAGATGGCGCACTGGATGCTCGAGGAGGCCGGTGCGCCCTACA
>JACPOA010000069.1 GCA_016185205.1 Hyphomicrobiales bacterium
AGACTTCATGACCGGCAAGACCCGCCTCTCGCGCCGTTCCCTGTTGGCCGGCGCCAGCGCCATCGCGTTGCCAGCGGGTCTTGCAATGCCGGCCGCGGCCCAGGAGAAGCTGGTCCGCTACGGCATCTCGATGGCCGACATTCCGCTGACCAGCGGCCAGCCGGATCGTGGCGCCGGCGCCTACCAGTTCACCGGCTACACGATCTACGACCCGCTGGTCGCCTGGGAGATGGATGTCGCCGACCGGCCGGGCAAGCTGATCCCCGGCCTCGCCAGCGAATGGAAGGTCGACGAGGGCGACAAGACGCTGTGGGCCTTCAAACTCAGGCCCGGCGTGACGTTCCACGACGGCTCGGCCTTCAATGCCGACGCCGTCGTCTGGAACCTCGAGAAGGTGTTCAACAAGGATGCGCCGCAGTTCGACCAGCGCCAGGCCTCGCAGGTGCGGCCGCGCCTGCCGTCGATCGCGAGCTACAGGAAGCTCGACGACATGACGGTCGAGATCAAGACCAAGGCCGTCGATGCGCTGTTTCCCTATCAGATGCTGTGGTTCCTGGTCGCGAGCCCGGCCAACTGGGAGAAGCAGGGCAAGGACTGGAACAAGGTGGCGTCCGAGCCGTCGGGCACCGGGCCGTTCAAGCTCGCCCGCCTGGTGCCGCGCGAGCGTGCCGAGCTGGTGAAGAACGAGGGCTATTTCAACCCCAAGCGCATGGCCAAGACCGACAAGCTGGTCCTGGTCTGCGCGCCCGAGGATTCCAGCCGCACCGCGGCGCTGCTTACAAACTCGGTCGACATGATCGAGACGCCGCCGCCCGATGCCGTGGCGCGGCTGAAACAGTCGGGCATGCGCATCGAGCAGAACGTGACGCCGCACGTCTGGAAAGGCGGCCAACCTCGCGATCGACCGCGACGCCATCGTCAAGCTTTTAGGCGGCCTCGCCAAGCCGGCGCTGGGCCAGGTCGATCCTAGCAGCCCGTGGTTCGGCAAACCGACCTTCGTGCTGAAGTACGCACCCGACGAGGCGCGCAAGCTGATGAGCGAGGCGGGTTTCAGCAAGAGCCAGCCGCTCAAGACCAAGTTCGTGGTGGCCTCTGGCGGCACCGGCCAGATGCTGTCGCTGCCCATGAACGAGGCGATCCAGGAGATGTTCAAGGACATCTACATCGACCTCGAATTCAAGGTCGTCGAGCTGGAAGCGCTCTACACGGCGTGGCGCGCCGGCGCCAAGGCCGACATGAACAAGGACGTGACGGCCAACAACATCGCCTACGTGACGTCCGATCCGGTCTACGCCATCACGCGCTTCTTCGCCTCCAACCAGGCGGCACCAGTCGGCGTGAACTGGAGCTACTATTCGAACCCGGCGATCGATGCGCTGATCAACGAGGTCCTGACCACGTTCGACGCCGCCAAGCAGGATGCGCTGCTGGCCAAGGTGCATGAGAAGGTGGTCGACGACGCCGTGCTGATCTGGGTCGTGCACGACACCAACCCGCATGCGCTGTCGCCCAAGATCAAGTCGTACGTTCAGGCGCAGCACTGGTTCCAGGACCTGACGACGATCGGGGTGTGATCAAGGGAGCGCGGGCCTCCGGCCCGCCTCATGAGCGGGCCGGAGGCCCGCGCTCCCATCAGCAACCGATCTTCTTCGCCAGCTCGATCATCGAATTGCCGACCGCGTTCCATTCGCCGTCGGCTTTGACGTCGGTCTTCTGATTCGGCCCGTGCTCCGTGGGCCGCAGCACGAAGCCGGTCGACAGGCCGCACTTCTGCGCCGCCTTCAGGTCGCCGTTATGCGCCGCGCACAGCATCACCTGGTGCGGCTGCAGGTACATGGTCTTGACCACGCCGAGGTAGGACTCCGGATCGGGCTTGTAGTGCCTGAACGTCTCGCCCGAGAAGCAGTGGTCCCAGGGGATGCCGCCGTTCTTGGCCATGTTGATCAGGAGTGCCACGTTGCCATTGCTGAGGGTGGCCACGACGTACTTCTTCTTCATCATGCCGATGCCCTCGACCGAATCGGGCCACGGCCGGAGCTTGTGCCAGAGCCGAGTGAACTCCCACGAGCCCTCTTCGCCCGGATGCTTCAGCCCGCGCTTGGCCAAAAGCATCTCGAAGGCTTCCTTGTGGAGCTCGTCGATGTTGGTCCACGGCAGCTCGCCCTTGCGGACGCGGTGCATCTGCGGCTGGTAGAGGCCGCGCCAGTCGTCGGCGAAGCTCGTCCAGTCGGTGTCCATGCCGTACTTCTTGCCGAGGCCGGGCAGGTCCTGGATCAGGCTGCCGCGCCAGTCGACCACCGTGCCGAACACGTCGAAGATGCAGACTTTCAGGTCCGCGGGAACTTGAGCCATGGCTGTTTCCTCCGTTGGCGGCA
>JACPOA010000070.1 GCA_016185205.1 Hyphomicrobiales bacterium
CGAGGCCGATGCCGAACGGAAAGCCCGCCTTGTGACAGGCGGCGGCCGCCTTGAGGAAGGTGTCGTAGGTCCAATTGTCGGCCTTGGGCGGCGCGCCGGCCGGATACATGGCCTGCACGTCGATGCCGGCGTGCTGTTTCAAAAGGTCAATGCGCGAGGTCGGCCCCTTGAACTGCGCGCCCGGCGTTCCCGGCACGCCCAGCCACTTGCCGTCGATCACGCCGAGATACGTCGTGATCGCGCTGGCCTTGCCGTTCTGCTTGACCAGCGACGCCATGACGTCGTCGACCGGCACGAGCTGATTGGCGTAGCGCGCGCAATCCCAGCTGCCGAGCGCCAGGATGTCGTGGCCCGACCGCGCCTGTGCCTCGGCCGCCGCCGTCAGGATCAGCTTGTTGCCCTGCGAGGTGATGAAGTCGAGCTGTAGATCGACCTTCTCTTTCTCCGCCCATGCCCTGGCGACGGCTTCGGCGCCGGCGTTGGCGCCCGGCACCCAATGGTCCCACAGGCCGACTGAAAGCTTGCCCGCGGCGTAGGCGCCGCGCACGAACGGGGCGGCCACCATGGCCGACGAGAGAGCGACTGTGTTTTTAACAAAGCGACGCCGACCGATTGTCCTCCTAGTCATGAGCGTTCCTCCTCCACTGAACTGCTTCAGGCAGATCGTTGTTGATGCTCGCGTGATCGCGATGCGTGGCCTTTGCGGCCTTGTCTGGAATGCTAGGCATGAGCTACATGTCGCGCAACGAAATTTCGCTGAGCGACTCACCGATAAGCACGGGCACCTGCGTTGCCCGCGCTCGAGGAACGCAGCGACGCTACGCGTGTCGAAAACCGCTAGCCGTAAACCTTGCGCACTTCGCCGTCGGCCCACTTCACCGCGTCCTCGGCGGGCATGCCCTGGACGGCTTTGGCGTACATGTCGACGATGATGTACTTGGAGAGCACTTCGGCGGCCTTCGCTCCCGCCGGCCCGGCATGGCCATAGACTCGGCCGAGGCGCGGCGCCACGCGGTAGGGCGCCATCACCGGGTCCTCCTGCCACATCTTATGGTTCTCCCACTGCTTGGTGGGACCGGTGGCGAAGCCCTTCTGGACGTTGAACCACTTGTCGTAGACGTCGGTCGAGTGGAACCACTTCAGGAATTCCATCGCCTGCTTCTGGTTCTTCGAATACTTCATCACCATCATGCACTGGAAGGGATGCACGCCGAACTGGCCGGCCG
>JACPOA010000071.1 GCA_016185205.1 Hyphomicrobiales bacterium
AAGCAGGCGAGTGCCTTCCGCGCCGCCGAGCAGGTCAACGACTTCCTGCCCATGAGCAAGCGCGACATCATCCAGTTCGAGGGTCCGGCGCTTGCCTGGAAGAAGGCGCTGGTCTCGGCCCGCCTCGACCTGCTCGACCTCTCGTTCGTGGAGAGCCACGACTGCTTCACCTCGGCCGAGCTGATCGAATACGAGGCGATGGGCCTCGCCAATCCCGGCGAGGGCGAGCGCGCCATCCACGAAGGCTGGGTCGAGCGCGACGGCAAGCTGCCGGTCAACGTCTCGGGCGGCCTCAAGGCCAAGGGCCATCCGGTCGGCGCCACCGGCGTCAGCATGCACGTGATGACGGCGATGCAGCTCTCAGGGACTGCGCCCGGCGCGCTGCAGCTGCCCAAGGCCAGGATCGGCGGCGTGTTCAACATGGGCGGCGCCGCCGTCGCCAATTACGTCAGTATTCTCGAGCCGCTGCGCTGACTTGGACTGCCTCGGTAATCTCCTAACTCGAACTTTTGCGAAGAGGATTGGTCGCCGTCCTCTTCTTCAGACCGAGAAGCGCGGCTGCCGTGCGCATCTCGCCTCTATGCTCTTTCAGAAAGAGCAATTGCTCATGTTCTATAAAGTTGTTTTGTATGTGCGCCGTCACCAAGCAAACAGCAGCAATAGCAAGGAAGATGCCGATTTTTTTGGGTCCCAGAACCACGTGGAGCAGGCTGCGAATATCAGAGCCATAAGCCCCGATTGGTAGAGTAGGTGGACCGCAGCGAAATTGTATTGCTCGCGTTCTGTGACGGAGTGCTTCTTCCCAACCTGGATAAACAACTTATCAGCTAGAACGGTCGATGAGAGTGCCCCACCCGGAACAAAATATTCTTCTCTGATGAAGTTGCGATAGTTGTGAGTACCCAGATAGTCGGCCAGCGTCATGAAGCCGTAGTAGAGAAACGTCCTGTAAAAGAAATAGATGACAATTCCCAACAGCATGAATCCAAGTGCCGCGGGAATGACAGCGACTGTGTGTTGGTTTATTTGTTCAGCTACAAACTTAGAATCAAAAACATACAAAAAAGCGATCAGGACAATGCCTGACGCATAGCGAAGGCTGTAAGCAAGTGACCTTGCGGCCCGAGCAGGCATCGAATTCCCCATCCCGTGATACTGCCACGCTATTGATATCGACAAACTCGAAATGCGTACTCGACGCTCTATCACCCTTCGTCTGGCTTAGTTACCAAGTTCATCGTACCGTGATCACTGTACACCTTGGGGCAGTTAATGCGGCCCATCGGCCATCGTGAAAGCGACGCCATCCTCGGCGCCATGCGCCAGGTGGCGCTGGCCGGCGGTCAGGCGATCTCCGACGCCGACACCACGAGCGTGCTTGCAGCTGGCCGCTATCTGCTGCGCCGTCGCGACCTTCTAGACATCGGCACGCTGCCGGCCGTCGAGCCGAGCGATCTCGTGGCAGCACTCAGGACAGACCCCGAGCTGGCGCGCGAGGCGGTGAAGTATCTCGCCGTCATGGCGCTGATCGACGGCACGATCGATCATCGGAAGCTGGCGCGTGTGCTGGAGTATTCGCGCGCCCTCGACATCGAGGCCGACTATCTCACCGACCTGGTCGAGGCGGCGTCCGGTCACCTCGCCTGGGCGATCGCCGACCTCAACCGCAAGAACTTCGACAGCATCGTCAGCGGCTCGTCGAAGGACCTCGATCCCGACACCTGGATCCTGCCCTACGTCGGCGACAAGGCCGACCCGGCCCTGGTCGCGCGCTACGAGGCGCTGGGCAGGCTGCCGCAGAACACCTTCGGCAAGGCGCTGTGGGACTTCGACAAGGCGAACGGCTACGCCTTCCCGGGCGATCCCAAGGCGCTCAACACGGTCTTCGGCACGCCACACGATGCGACCCATGTCATCTCGGGTTACGACACCAGCTCGCGCGGCGAGATCCTGGTCTCGACCTTCACCGCCGGCATGCATCCCATCACTCCGGTGAGCGGCCATATCCTGCTGGTGCTGTTCATCTTCCATCTCGGCGTGAAGATGAACGACGTCGGCAACACCACCAAGGGCGGCCTCGATCCCGACGAGTTCTGGCACGCCTGGGCGCGCGGCGCGGAGATGACCGTCGATATCTTCGATCCCAAGTGGAACGTGTGGGACTGGGTCGAGAAGGACCTCGAGGACCTGCGGCGCGAGTGGAACGTCACGCCGGCCGGAAGGCGGGACTGAGGAATGGCCGTCCACACCTGTCTTGGTGCTTCAGGACGCTGTATACTGGTTGCCATGACACCCGACGATTTCTTCAGGAAGATCGAGGCACATCGCAACGAGTTGGCGGGTGCGGGCGTGCGCCGGTTGGGTGTGTACGGGTCCGTCGCCCGTGGCGAGGCGCGCCAGGACAGCGACGTCGACGTTCTCGTCGAATTCGACCGGACTCCCGACCTTTTCGAGCTTGCCGCGCTCCGGGAAATCCCACAACGGAAGCCGGCGCGGACGAGTGGAGCACCGGTTGCCGGAGTTGCGCATGGCCGTCGAAGGTATCTTGAAGCGTCTACCCTGAGGGTGTCCGATCACGGCCATCAGGTCTTAAGGCTGCCACCGCCTTCTTGGTGTTTCGCGCGAACATTCCCTCTCCATCGGCGGGTGGAAGCGATTCGCCCGGTCCGCGCGGCCGAGTGTCCCTACGGTAGAGGTGCCAGGCAAAGCCGCCGGCGGCAACCATCGCGACGAGGACCAAAGCTTCGTAAAGCGACATCGGTTGTCACACCACCGGGCTCGCGCCGCCGTCGACGTTGATCGCGACGCCGGTGATGAACGAGCCAGCATCCGAGCACAGGAAGCAGGCCATGCGCGCGAACTCTTCAGATTTGCCCATGCGACCCAGTGGGATGCGGCCCTTGGCCATGGCGGCGGTGAACTCCTGGTAGCTCTTGCCGTCGTTGGCGGCCTTGTGGCGACGCTGCCACTGGTCGCTTTCGATCAGGCCGACCAGCATGGCGTTGACCAGCACGCCGTGCTGCGCGTTCTCCTGGCTGAGCGCCTTGGTGAGCGCGAGACCCGCCGCGCGGCTGACGCTGGTCGGCGTCGAGTTGGCGTTGGGCGCCTTGGCACCGATGTTCAGCACGTTGACGATGCGGCCCCATTTGCGCTCGCGCATGCCGGGCAGCGCGGCGCGGCAGAGCCGGATGGCGGCAAACAGTTTCAGGTCGAGATCGCCCTGCCAGTCCTCGTCGGTCACCGTGTCGAACGGCTTGGCGTGGCTGATGCCGGCGTTGTTGACCACGATGTCGACCTTGCCGAAGTCGGCCACGACCTTCTTGAAGGTGTCGGCGATCGGCTCGGCCTTCGACACGTCGCAGGAATAGGCCTCGAACTTGCCGTTGGTCTTGCCCGCCGCCTTCACGACCTCGGCCTTGGCCGCGGCCAGCACATCGGCCTTGCGCGCCAGCATCGCCACCGAGCCGCCGGAAGCGGCGAATTCCTTG
>JACPOA010000072.1 GCA_016185205.1 Hyphomicrobiales bacterium
CGTCACCAACGCGATGGCCTTTCGTATGCTGACGGCTTGGCTCAGCGCGGGGGATTTCGCTCGAATCCTACTCGGCCAAGGACGCATGGCCATGGTCATGGCGACGGGCGGCCACTTCGCATCTGCAGTCGCTGCAGCGCGCCTGCAGAAAAGCCGAGGACGACGACTCGAAGTGCTCACGGTGCACATGCGTTTGTTGGAGCTTGTGGCCCGACTCAACCGGTTCCGGCTAGTGCTCCTCGCTCCCTACGCGAGCATGGCAGCTCCTTTAGCGAGCGAACAGGAAGCTGGCCGTATGCGTATCAATCCGGTGTTGCTGGCGCTTTCCGCTGAAGAGCTGCCGGAGAGCGAGTATGACCGAATCGCGCGAGCATTTAAGGCACAGGTCGGCAACAGCTATGCCGCAACCGAGTGCCCGTTCTTCAGCTACAGCTGCGCGCACGGGTGGTTGCATGTAAACAGCGACTGGGTCGCGGTTGAGCCCGTCGATGAGGACTATCGGCCGGTGCTTCCGGGCAAGGCAGCACATACGGTGCTCATCAGCAACCTCGCCAACCGAGTGCAACCGATCTTGCGCTACGATCTGGGAGACAGCGTCTTGCAGCAAGCCGGGCCTTGCCGCTGCGCCAATCCGCTGCCGGCGATCCGGGTGCAAGGGCAATCTGCCGAGGTCCTCGTGTTCCACACCGGTAGCGGCGATCGGGTGACAATCGCACCCTTGGCTTTTGCCACGTTGACCGATCGCGCTCCTGGGCTGCAGATGCTTCAGATAGTGCAGACCGCGCCGACGAGGCTGCGCGTGCGCCTGCAGACCCAAGGCGCTGATTCGAATCGCGTGTGGGCAACGGTCCAGGCCGAAATGAAACGCTTGTTCGCCGAACATGGCCTCGATCACGTGGCCTTGGAGCGCGCCGAGGAACCGCCGGAACAGTCCAAGGGTGGCAAGTTTCGCCAAGTTGTTCCACTCTCGGATAGGCCTCGTTCGTAGGGTTTCGTTGGGGGGAGACATAAAAGTGTTTCAGCAAGACCAAAGGCGGCACAGCCGACAGCAGTCGTCGGCTTGGGCGAGCCGTTCATGTCGGTGATCGGCGCCTGCCGCGTGTTGGAACGCGGCATCATCTGGTTCGGTGCGCTTGTCGCCTGGGTCACCCTCATCCCGCTGATCGCCGTCTCGGTCTACGACATGATCGGCCGGCAGTTCTTCCGCGTCGGCTCGACCCGGCTGCAGGAACTCGAGTGGCACTTCTTCCTCGCTGTGGTGATGCTCGGCCTTGGCTATGCCTACCTGCGCGATGCACATGTACGGATCGACATCCTCCGCGACCACCTCTCGCTGCGTACGCGCGCCTGGATCGAGCTGTTCGGCTGCCTGCTGGTCCTGGTTCCATTCTGCATGGTGCTCATCGTCCATGGCGGCGAGCTCGCGGTGAACTCCTTTGTCACGACGGAGCGTGCGCGAGCGCCGCTCGGCCTGCCGATGCGCTGGATCATCAAGTCCTGTTTGCCGGTGGGCGGTCTCCTGCTGCTGCTGGCTGGCCTATCCGTCGCCATCCGCAACGCGATGTTTCTCGCCGGGCGCGCGGCAGGCCCGGCGCCGGGCAGCGGAGAGTTGCAACGCGACTAGCCGAGGCGCAGCCAACGCAGAGGGAGTGCAATGGATTTCCTGATCGACAACCTCGCCCTGTTCATGGTCCTGGCGTTGGCTTTGCTGCTGTTCAGCGGCTATCCCGTAGCGCTCATTCTCATAGGCGTCGCGCTCGGTTTCGGCTTGATCGGCTACGCACTCGACCAGTTTCCGCTCGTCGCCTTCTTCAACATTCCCCTGCGCATCTACTCAACGCTCGGCGAGAACCTGATCTATCCCGCGGTACCGATGCGGTTGTTCATGGGCATCGCGCTGGAGAGAAGCGGGATCGGGCGGGAGCTGTTGCTCTGCCTGCAGGTGCTGCTGCGCCGCGTACCCGCCAGCCAGGCGGTCGCCGTAACGGTGATCGGCGTCATACTGGCACCGTCTGCAGGCCTGGTCGGCGCCTCGGTGGCGACGCTCGCCTATCTTGCGCTGCCCACCATGCTGGAGAGCGGGTACAAGACATCCTTCGCCACCGGCTCGATTGCCGCCGCCGGCACGCTCGGTCTGATTCTGCCGCCGGCGATCATGCTGTATTTCCTGGCCGACGAACTCGGCGTGTTCATTTCCCAGATGTTCCTTTCGACGATCGTGCCGGGCTTGATCCTGGTAGCGTTGTACCTCGCCTACTATGTCGGCGCAGCGCTTTTCAATCCGCGAATCGCACCGCCGCTCGCAGCCTTGCCGAGTCGCGGTGCGCTGCAGCTCACGATCTACATCGTCCGGAGCCTGGCGCTTCCGGTGCTATTGATCGCCTTGGTGCTTGGCTCGGTCATTGCCGGCCTGGCCACGCCGACGCAGTCGGCATGCGTCGGTGCGGCTGGTGCGATCCTGCTGATGCTGCTCAATCGCAGCTTCTCGCTGCGCGCCATGCACGGGATCGTCGAGAGCACGGCGCTGGTGACCGCGATGGTCTTTTTCATCGCCGTCGCCGCTACGGTGTTCTCCTACGTGTTCCGCTACTTCGGCGGCGATACGCTGGTCCTCGAGCTGCTGCGCGGTCTCGGCTTCGGCGACTGGGGCATGCTGCTGACCATGCTGGCGATCATCTTCGTGCTCGGTTTCTTCATCGACTGGATCGAGATCGCCCTCATCACCCTGCCAATTTTCGAGCCGGTGCTGAAGGCGCTCGATTTCTCGGCCTATGTAGGTTCGCCCGAGCTCGCCTCGCTGTGGATCGCGGTGCTGATCGCGCTCAACCTGCAAACCTCGTTCCTGACGCCGCCCTTCGGCTTCGCGCTCTTCTTCCTCAAGGGCGCTGCGCCACCGAGCGTCTCGCTGCGCGACATCTATCGGGGCATCGTGCCGATCGTGGTGATCCAACTAGTCGGCATCGCGCTTGTCCTCGTCCTGCCCGGGCTTGCGACTTTGCTGCCGATCCTTGCCGCTGCACCCTAACCCAAGGCAGCGCGCCTGCTCAGTGATGACTCCATACCCGCCGATCGACTGGCTCCGGACGCTCAGAATTTATCTAAGCGCCTCAGCGATACTTCACCTCGTGTGGGAAACCCTGCAACTCCCGCTCTATGCGATTTGGAGTACCGGAAACTTGGGTGAAATTGCCTTCGCGGTCCTCCATTGCACGGCCGGAGACTTGATGATCGCAAGCCTCTCACTTCTGGTCGCGCTCGTCGCCATCGGAAACCGCGCATGGCCATCTGAAAGGTTCATTCCCGTCATGGCGACGACGATCGTCATTGGAATCGGCTATACGGTCTACAGCGAATGGTTGAACACCGTAGTCCGCAAGACGTGGGAATACTCGGAGCTAATGCCGACGATTCCAATACTCGGGTCGGGATTGTCTCCGTTGCTGCAGTGGGTGATCGTACCGACCGTTGGATTTGCTCTGATTCGAAGCCGGTACGCACGGAACTCAACCCGCCGCTAGCCTCCCGACGCTGCTACCATCTTAGCAATCGAGGACCGAGGACGGCGCCGCCGAGCGTGCACAGCATGATCGTGCCGCTATACCAGACGGCGACGAACGGCAGCGAATCGGCGGTGCAATGCAAGGCGTAGCCGGCGGCGCTCAGTCCCCCGGCGACGACGCCGGCGAGCGCACCAGCTCGCCTGAGGTTCGTCGGCGCTGCTTGGCGCACCGCCCAGATCACCAGCGCGAAAGGAACGATGGCGATGATCGGGATGGATAGCAGGCATTCGAGCCATTCATCGCCCATGAATATCGCTTGCAAATGCAGCGCAGGCCCATTGGCCGAGCTGATCGCGGCCAACCCGACGATGCCGGCGAACGGCACCCCCACGAGCGCCATCCAGCCACGCCAATGCACGCCCGGTGGCACCAGTCTGGTAAGATAGACAGAGGCTAGGAGCGTGACCGCCACTGCGAAGGTGAGCTTGACGATGAGGAAGGCGAGCGCCCCGTCGCTTCGAATATTGGACCGGCCGCCCAGCATGATCAGGGGGCACCAAGAGCAATCACGGCGCCACCAGCGACGGCCCCCCGGCCAAGGTGCGCGACACCTGCCGGTGATCGACGGCCTCGATATTTGTGGTCAGCATGCCGATCAGATCGTCTGTTTTCATGACTTGTCCTCCGGCCCAATCGCTGCCGACAACGCCTTCAGTCCGCGATGGATACTGATCTTGATCGCCGATTCCGTCATGCCCGACCGGCGCGCCGCCTCGGCGACGCTCAACCCGTCCAGCTTCACGTACTGAATGGCCCGCTGCATGTTCATCGGCAGCCGGCCCATTAGCCGTCTGAGGTCGATCGAACTCTCCACCTCGTCATGGTCGGCGCGCGATGTAATCTCGCTGGCGTCCTCGATCGGCACGTCGCAGCGCGACGAATTTGTCCGCCGCCGAGCGGGGCCGGGAATGGCGGCCTGCCACCCCTGGTAATCATGTCGCCGGCCAGCTGGTCGGTTCCACGCAGCTTTCCAGCGGCCGGTTCGCCATGATTGATGATGGGCTGGGCTTCAGCCTGGTGCCCTGGCGGCCGGCGCTCGAGCAGCGTATCAGCCGTGTCATCTTGGGCGTCGCGTTGCCCGGCGGCGACGTGAATTGGTCGCTCGGGTGGAAGCGAGGGCTGGCACTGTAGCCAGTCGGTGGGAGACGGTGTGAATGACACCTAAGGTCATTCGCGTCCAGGCGGAGCACCAGGCTGCATCGCTGCTGCAGCCCGACTGCGCTGTAAGCATCCGTCACAAAGACGTCAGCTCAGGATGTGCGTCCCAGCCAAGTCGGGGGCACCTGCAGGCCAACCCCCGTTGGTGGCTAGCCGATTTGCGCAAAAGTGACCCGATCGCGGTAGACAAATTTCCAGGGGAATCCGCTGCAAGTTGTGGCAAGCTTGGATCGAATACGATGCACATCTATCGTCGAACCACATCCGACAACGGGGAGGAGCTGGGGCGCGCGATCCCCGGAGCGAATTTTTGTTGCGTGGCCGATTCGGGGCCATCGTTCAGCGGACGGTACTGGCACTTGCACGTGGACGGGGTGGTGCTCAGCCGCCTGGAGGTCGATCAGGCAACCGTCGTGACGACGGACAAGAGAGTGCCCAATTTCAGCGTCTGGCACGTCATGAGCCCGCGTTGTTCGGCGAACGGCGATGACGTCGCCGGCACCGACCTCGTCGCGGTGCGGCCCGGCGAAGGCGGCACGATGCGCAGCGCCGCCGAGGCGCAGGTCACGACGTTCGGCCTGGAGGCGTCGCTGTTCGCCCAGGCTCCGGAGCTGGAGCTGCCGTTTGGACCCTCGACGGCACCGCGGGCAGGCCGCTGGCGCGTCACATCGGAGGCACCGCGGCATCGGTTCGTCGCGCGCTACCAGGCAGTCTTGGCAGAACTCGATGCCCAGCCTCGGGCCATTGAAGCGCCCGCGATTCGCATGGCGCTGCGCAACACCATGCTGCAGGCGATCATGGCGCTCGGCGAAGCAGGCACCTTTCGGCCTGACCGGGCTACGGTCGGCCGCCATACCAGGATCATGCTGCGCTTCGAGGACGCCATCGAGGAAGCCGGCGACGAACCAATCGGCATGCTGGAACTCTGCCGCAGGTGCGGAACATCGCGGCGCTCGCTCGAGGCGGTGGTTCAGCTCAGGACCGGCAAGTCGCCTTGGGAATATCTGCGCTGGCGGCGCCTATGGCGGGCGCGATTGATGTTGCGTCAGCCGACGGACGATACGACGGTGACCGACGTCGCCTTCAGGCTGGGCTTCTGGCACCTTAGCCGGTTCGCCGCCGCCTACGCGTCGACCTTCGGCGAACGACCAAGCATGACCCTCGCCAGGGCGCTCGGATCGGAGCCCCGCACGAGACCGGAGGGTTCTGCGCAAATCGGCTAGCGTCCTCACCGCACCTCCCGATAGCCATGTCTGGTCCAAGTTGAGGATCAGACGTGCCGCCACCCGATGGAATCTTTTCGCTCGCAAGCAGACGGACGTTGACCGTGCTGTCGGCAGCGGCCGTGGTCTGTGCCGCAAATCTCGCCGTTGCCGCCGATGAGGCCTCGACCCCGGCCGCGGACCAGGCCCAGCCAAGTCCCGCAGCGCCCGATCCAGAGGCGTGGCGCTTGAGTTGGACCGGCTACGGCTGGCTGATGAGCGTCGACGGTAACTTCACCACGCGCGGGCAAACGGTCGATGTCAATGCCAGCTTCATCGATCTCCTGCAGAAGAGCGATTCGCTGACCGCCTTCATGAGCTATTTCGAGGCGAACAAGGGGCCCGCGGGCCTCTACGCCGATTTGGTGTGGACCAAGCTCGGCTTTGCGCGGTCGATGGCGAGCTATCGCAATCCCTTGCCCGGCCTGCAATTGAGCGTCACTGCCAATGCCGCGCTTGTCACCGAGATGACCATCGCCGAGATCGGCGGGCTGTACGAGCTCCATCGCTGGCCCGGTTCCTCAGGCTCGTTCACGGCCGTCGACGCTCTGGCCGGCTTCCGCTACTGGAACAATTCGGCCAACGCCTCGGTCGGTGCGCTGGCGACGGCGACTTACACGCCGCTCGGCATCGGCGCATCGCGCCAGTTCGGCGTGTCGCTTTCGAACACCATGCAGTGGGTCGACCCGCTGATCGGCCTGCGCCTTAGACATCGATTCACGCCGCATCAGGATATCCTGGTGCGTGGCGATATCGGCGGCTTTGGCCTCGGCAGCCAGCTCACCTGGCAGGCGCTCGTTGTCTATAGCTATGAATGGAAGGTCGACGGCCTCGGCCTGGCCGCTGTGCTCGGCTATCGGGCCCTAGGAACCAACTACAGCACTGGATCCGGCTTAGACGCCGCCGGCATGAACGTGGTGTTCCATGGCCCGCTCGTCGGGCTCACTTTCCGTTTTTGAGCCGCGCCGCTTACCACTTGCCCAACCGACGGCAGCAACGCCGATGCGCAAGATCGCGCTCTAGGAGCACTTCTCGACAGCCACTACCAGCTTCAGATCGCTGAAGCCCTGGCCGTAGATGCGCGACCCTCCACGATCTTGCGCCGCCACTTCGTCATCACGACGTCGAGCGTGATGTTCTCCGTCGACTATCCCTGCGAGGAGTCGCCCTACGAGGATTCGAAGGTCGCCGGCGACTCCATCGACAACGCACCGGTCAGCCACCGTGCGTGCCAAGATCTGCCACGGCAATGCACGGTGAATCCCGCACACCTGCTGGTGTCGCTTCATTCTTGCGCAAAGCGGCTAGCGAGCGAGTGGCGGCCTGTAGCGATATTCGCCGCGTGTGCGGCATTCATCCCATCCTCTCCGGCCTTGGCGTTGCGCTGATGGTGCGCGCTGCATGGAGCGGAGCATTCCGACCGGTCCTCGCCGAGATGGGCAACCGCGAGGTCGCTGTGTTGGCGCAGAATCCTCTCCCGCACCTGGTGGTCGTTCCGTTCATGAACAACTTCAACTTCGGCTACGGGCCGGAACGCGGGGTCCAGGATGGTCTGAACATCCAGCCGTTGATTCCGATCTCGGTAACACCAGACGTGAACATCATTTTCAATCCCGCGCTAGGCCGCGACTTCGGCGCCGTCAGCAGACTGGGCGACGTGCAGGTCATACCCTTTATTTTGCCCGCCACGCCAGGCCCATGGGTCTGGGGCGTCGGCCCCCCGTCATTCAGCTTCCGACGCACAGCAACCCGTCCCTCGGCAACGACAATCTCGGCCTGGGGCCGTCTGTGGCGGCGCTGCATTTGACGAGGGAAAGTCCATGGGTGGTCGGCGGCATCGCCTACACCGCCTGGTCGGTGGGCACGAGCCCTTCCGCTCCCGCCTACAGCATCGGCTACCTGCAGCCGTTGCTCAGCTGCTTTTTCGAGGACGGCCTGTATCTCACATCCTCGCCCATCATCAAGGCGGATTGGCTGGCGGCGCCCGACCGGCGAATCTTGCTGCCGCTGGGCGGCGGCGGCGGCAAAGCCTTCCACTTGGGCAAGGTGCCGATGAACGCCGAGCTCTCGGCTTACTACAACGTGGCGAAGCGGGACTACGACGCCGACTGACAGCTTCGCGTGCAGGTCCAGTTCTTGTTTCCGAAATAACCGACCCTTGAGGAGAGATGATCATGCCAGGGCCAGTCACCGTCTTCAGCGCCAAGAAGATTATCACCATGGACGCATCGGTCGGCGAAGCCACGCACGTCGCCGTGCGGGATGGCATCATCCTCGAGGTCGGCGATGTCGATGACTGCGCGGCTTGGGGGCCTTATATCCTCGACGATCGCTTTTCCGACTGCGTCCTGATTCCGGGCCTGATCGAGAGCCACGCCCATCTGCTGGACGGAATGCTGTGGGCCAAATCCGAGTATGTGGGCCCCGTCGACCGCCATGATCCGTCGGGCAAGTTGCGCGAGGGCCTGAACAACGTTCCGGCCCTCATCGGCCGGATGAAGGAGATCGAGGCAAGGATGGCCGATCCCACCAAGCCGCTCATTGCCTGGGGCGTGGACCCGTCGCTCAACGATCCGATCACACCCATCACACGCCACGACCTCGACCAGGTTTCGAAGACTCGCCCGATCTTCGTTCTCCATACGAGCTGTCACATCGCTTACGTCAATACCGCGACGCTGGCGCTTGCGAACTACGCCGCCATCAAGGCGCCCGGGGTCCTGCGCGACGCCTCGGGCACCCCGACGGGTGAGCTGCAGGAGATGGCGTCCATGATGGCCGCCATCAGGGCCGTGGCGTCCGATCTGATCGGCGGCTCGACTGACGCCGAGCAATTCTACAACTTCGCCAAGGTCGCCCAGGCGCGCGGCGCAACGACCATCGTCGACGGCGGGGGCAGCACCTACTTCGAGCCCGCCTTCCTCGCGGCGGCGCTCGCTGTCACCTCGGTGCCCGATTTCCCCGCGCGTATCGTGGCGCATCATAACGGGATCACGGTTCCGTCCGCCCAGGATATGATCAAATTCGCGGCCATGCTGAAAGGCGAGGGCAACGACAAGCTCGTCTTTCAAGGCGTCAAGATCCTGCTCGACGGATCCAATCAGGGCTTCACCGGACGACTGCGGCCGCCGGGATATCTCGGCACCGGCGTGAACGGTCTGTGGAACCGTGCGCCCGACGAGCTGAGGCAGCTCGTGCCGGCACTGCACGACGCGGGCCTACAGATTGTCGCCCATTGCAATGCCGATCAGGCGGCCGAGATGTTCATCGAGGCAGTCACCCTGGCCCAGGCGCGCAAACCGCGCTTCGACCATCGGCACTTCATCGTCCACGGCCAGTTGCTCGACGAGTCCCTGCTGCGCCGCATGGTATCGCTCGGCATCCATGCGACGTTGTTCTCCAATCACCTCTACTACTGGGGCGAGTTCCATCGCGCCCACACCTTCGGCGCCTTTCGTGCAGCCGCAATGAATCCTGCGGCGACGGCGCTACGTCTCGGCGTGGTCGTTGCTGCCCACAGCGACGCGCCAGTGTCGCCTGTCGATCCGCTGCTCACCCTGTGGTGTGCCGCCAACCGAGTGACGAGTGCCGGCCGGGTGCTCGGGCCCGGAGAGCGGGTGAGCGCCTACGACGCGCTGAAGATGATGACGTTCAATGCAGCGTATCTACTGCATCGCGACCACGAGATCGGCAGCATCCGGGTTGGCAAGCGTGCCGATTTCGCTGTCCTCGCGCACGACCCGCTCGCCGTCGATCCCATGACCATAAAAGACATCCCGGTCCAGGCGACGATCCTGGGCGGGCGTGTCTTTCCGATTGTCGGCTGACGGTCCGTGAACGATTCCCGAAAGAGCGACGGGACGAGTCGACTTCCTGTCACCGTGATCGGCGGCTATCTCGGAGCCGGCAAGACAACGTTGCTCAATCGTCTACTGGCGGAACCGCACGGGATGAAGCTTGCCGTGCTCGTCAACGATTTCGGCAGCGTGAACGTCGATGCGGCCCTCATCGCGAACCGCAACGGCGAGACCATCAGCCTCACCAACGGATGTGTCTGCTGTACGATCGGCGACAATCTCGGCCTCGCCCTGCACGATCTCGCCGAGCGTCCCGACGGCCCCGAGCACATCATCATCGAGGCGAGCGGTGTCGCCGATCCCGGCAAGATCGCACACTATGCCGCGAGCCATCCGCGCCTGGTGCTTGACAGCATCGTCGTGGTCGCCGATGCTGAGACCGTCCGGGTGCGCGCTGCAGACAAGTATGTCGGCGACCTCGTCCGACTGCAGCTCGCCACCGCCGACGTGATCGTGCTGAGCAAGACCGATCTGGTCGGTGCCGATGCTTGCCGGCCGGTTCAGTGCTGGATCGAATCCGAAGTTCCTGACGCGCGCCTTCTCGCGACGCCGGGGGCCAACTTGTTCGCTGAGCTTCTTCTCGGTCAGAGGACCGCGCTTGCCCGGCGGATGGGTGCAGGCGGCGACGACCATCGACAGACATTTGCCGCGTGGACCTTCAGCCGCGAACGACCGCTGGATGGCGCGGCGCTGCGCGCGACGATCGCCTCGCTGCCGCCCGCGGTGCTCCGCGCCAAGGGCATCGTAAGACTGGCCGAGGAGCCTGGTCGTCGGTTCGTGTTGCAGCTTGTCGGTCGCCGCTGGTCGCTCGAACGCATGGATATCGACGACAGCTACGACGGCTTGCCATCGGCGCGCAGCACGATCGTCTGCATCGGTCCCGCCGCTCAACTGGATCCAGCGCGTCTCGAGGCGCTCTTCGCGCGCGTGGCCCCCGCCATTGTCCCGGCGGCCATCGCGGCCTTGCTGCAACGGGAGGACAGACCATGAGCGAGATGGCGCGCGTATCGGGGAGCGGATCGGCTCTGTTTGCGCTGGTCGGCGCGTCGTTGCCCATGAATCTCGATCCGGCGATCCACAACATTGCCGTCGTCGCCGCCGGCAACGCGCTGCACATGACCGGCGCCGAACGGTCGCTGGCAGCGAGCATCGGCACGCTCTGCATCGCCGCCACCATCCTGGCGACAGGCAGCCTGGGCGACCGGCTGGGCCGCAAGAAGGTGATGTTGCTGGGCTTGCTCGTGACTCTGGCCGGCGGGGTCGTCACCGCCTTGGCGCCGAGCTCTACCGTGTTCGCCGTCGGTCGCGCGCTGTCGGGCATGGGATTCGCTGCCTCGTTCGGACTTTCCTTTGCGCTGCTTCGCGCCATCGCGCCCGAGCCGGATGCCCTGGCGCGCACCGTTGCGAAGTGGCTGGCGCTGCAGACTTTCGCCATCGTGATTCTGTGCGTGGCCGGCGGCTACCTGGCCGGCGTGAACTGGCGAGCGGCCTACCTGGTGGGCCCTCTGGTCGGCGTGCTGGCCCTGGCCTGGTGCCTGAAAGCCGTGCCCGAGGCGAAGGATCCTGCGACCCACCGCTTCGACACCGTGGGTCTGGTCCTGGTGGCGGTCGGCCTGGTCAGCGCGCTCTATGCTGTCAGCAATGCCGCATCGTCGGGTTGGCTGAGCGCCAAGGTGACGGTTCCGCTGGCGGCCGGCCTGGTGGTCCTGGTCGCTTTCGGCGTCTGGGAATGGCGCTCCCCTAAGCCCGCTTTCCCGATCCGCGCCTTCGCCGATCCGCAACTGATGGTCGGCGCGCTGTCCGGCGTCGCCTTCAATGTCGGCAACGCCGTCGTCGCCATCCAGCTCTCGCTGCTGTGGCAGTACGTCTACCGCTACAAGCCGCTCGAGGTGAGCCTGGGACAGCTTCCTTTCATCATCGCCTGTATAGGTGCGGCGACCTGGGCCGGCAGCCTGGTGGCGCGTGGCGTGTCCATGCGGCTGCTCGTCCCGGCAGGGCTGCTCGCCATGGCCGCTGCCCTGGCGGCGATGGCCTTCGCCGGCGAATCGACTCCGTACTTCATGTTCGTGATTCCCTTGCTCGCGGCGGGCGCCGGCCTGATGCTGACTCAGACGCCGACTGCCAACGTCTTCGTCGCCAAACCGCCGCCTGCGCTGGTCGGCGCGGTCGGCTCGTCGCGGACGGCCTTCGGCCAGCTCGGCTTCGCCTTCGGATTGGCGCTGAGCTCGTCGCTGCTCTACGGCATGTTCAACCCGCTGCTGCGACAACGCCTCGACGAGGCCGGCGCCACGCCCGGCGAGCAGGCCCAGGCCATCGGCATTCTCCAGTCCTATGTGCAGACCGGAGACACCGAGAGGTTCGACGCAAAGCTGGTGCATGAGGTCATCGCCAGCGGCACCTCGGCCTACCTGACCAGCTACCGCGTCACGATGCTGATCATGGCCGCGCTGATCGCGCTGACGGCGGCTGCGTGTTTCTGGATTCTGCCGCGCCGTGCCCCGAAGGCCTGAACGCCGATGGGTTGCGGCCGGCCCGCGGCGCTTGCGGCGGTCGCTGCCGTCGTGGCATCGGGCGCTGCCTTTGCGCAGCAATCGGACACGCCGGTCGTGAAACCGGTCGGCCAGATCCACGACAAGCTTCGAATGGCCAAGGAAAGGGAAGGGGCCGCGCTGGCCGGCGAGATCAGCGATGTCGCTTCCCGTTATGCCCGGATGAAGAAGCAGATCGCGGACGATACTGGGATCAGCTTCTCGATGGACTTTCCTGTCCTGAGCCAATGGGGGCGCCCAAGGGAGCCTACGATGCCGTGCAGGCCCTCTTCACCCCGAACCTGAACTGGCAGGCCTTCAGCGATCCCCGACTGGGCGTCGGCTCCTTTCAGTTCGCCTACCTCACGGCCCAGTATTGGTCCCGGGCAAATGCTGCCGACCTGGTCGGCAGCCTCGATCTCGCGAGTCCGATCAACGCCTGGCCGGCCAACGTCAAGTTCTTCAAGCAGGCGACTTACACGCACCAGTTTCCCGGCCATTGGCTCGCCGTCACGCTCGGCCAGTACCCGTTCTCGAGCTTCGACGGCAATGCCTATGCCAACGATCAGCAGCTGGGCTTCATCGCGAACTCGTTGTCCCAGAACGGCAGCCAGAACTATTCGAAGGCAAGCCTGGGCGCCTACCTGCAGGTCAATCCCATCCGCGAAGCCACCCTTGCCGCGGGCTTCCATGATGCCAACAACCTCACCGGCAGCTACCTCCAGTTCGGGACGATTGGGCAGGGGCCTTATGCCTGGTTCCTGTACGGTGCCTGGTCGCCCGACATCGCTCCCTTGGGCCAGGGCCTATATCTGCTCTTCTACTACAACCTTCCCAGCGCGCCGGTTCAACCGCGGGCGAGTGATGGCCTCTCCTTCAGCGCCTCCCAGCCGGTCGGCAAGAAGTGGGGTTTGTTCCTGCGCGCCAATACCGCCTGGAACTCTAGCTTCGCCGTGCAGTCATCAATCGCAGGCGGCGCGGTCTACAACGATCCTCTCGGTCGCAATCCGCTCGACCAGATCGGACTGGGCATGGCCTGGAACCGGACAAACATGAGCCTGTATGCGGGCTCTTTCGTTCGACCCAGCGAAACGATGTTCGAACTCTACTGGAACTGGCAGCTCTTCAAGCACCTGGTGATCACACCCGACGTTCAACTCTATTTGCAGCCGGCGCTGACACCCAGCGAGGAGATGGCTGTCGTCTTCACGATCCGGGTCACGAAACTGTTTTGATCCCGGTCTTGAGTTAAGGGGACACGATGACTTTTCCCGAGCGTCCCATCGAAAGGCATTGAACCCATGTCGCCGAATGCGTCCGTTTCGCAGCCCCCCATGAAGCCACTCATCGGCAATCTGGCCGAGCTGCGGGCCGGTGGCTTCATTCAGAGCCTCATGGATCTGTCACGCACTTACGGCGCCTTCTTCAAGCTCACGATCATCGACCGGAACGTCTACGTCGCGAGCTCGCAGGAACTGGTCAACGAACTCTGCGACGAGACCCGATTCAGCAAGCGCGTCCAGGGGGCGCTGCAGGAAATCCGCGCTGTCACCGGCGACGCCCTGTTCACGGCCCACGGCCACGAACCGAACTGGGCCAAGGCCCACCGGATACTCATGCCCGCTTTTGGGCCGATCGCCATCCGCGGCATGTTCGACAACATGCTCGACATCGCCGACCAGATGTTCGTGCGCTGGGAGCGGTTCGGCGCCAATGCCATCATCGATGTCCCCGACAACATGACGCGCCTGACGCTCGACACGATTGCGCTGTGCGCCTTCGACTACCGCTTCAACAGCTTCTACCAGGACGAGATGCATCCCTTCGTGGCCGCCATGGTGGGAGCGCTCCAGGAAGCCTCGGAACGCTCGCGGCGGCCGAAGTTGGTCAGCACCCTCATGTTGTCCAAGGCGCGCCAATTCCAGGCCGACAAGGAACTCATGGATTCCATAGCGCGGGAACTGATCGCCGAACGGCGCCGCGACCCCAAGGGCAACGACAAGCACGACCTCCTCAATCTCATGCTCAACAGCGTCGATCCCGTCACCGGCGAGAAGCTGAGCGACGAGAACATCGGCTACCAGATGATCACTTTCCTGATCGCCGGTCATGAGACCACGAGTGGCCTGCTGTCCTTCGCGACTTACTTGCTGCTGAAGAATCCGGCCGTTCTCCAGCAAGCCCGCGGCATCGTCGACGAGGTTCTCGGCGAGGCGATGCCACGCGTCGAGCATCTGGCACAGCTTCGCTACATCGAACAGATCCTGATGGAGAGCCTGCGCATCTGGCCGACCGCAGCCGCTTTCTTGGTCAGGCCGCTGCAGGACACCGTGCTGGCCGGAAAGTACCCGCTGACCACCGAAGACACCGTCCTGATCCTGGAGCCGATGCTCCATCGCGACCCCAAGGTCTGGGGCGAGGATGTGGAGGCCTTTCGGCCAGAGCGGTTCGCCCAGGAGAACGCGAGCCATCTGCCGCCGAATGCCTGGAAGCCCTTCGGCAACGGCGCCCGGGCCTGCATTGGACGTCCCTTCGCCCTGCAGGAGGCCCAGCTCGTTCTGGCGATGATGCTGCAGCGTTTCGACTTCGTGCTCGACGACCCGTCCTACACCCTCAAGATCCGCGAGACGCTGACGCTCAAGCCCGAAGGCTTGCGCATCCGCGCCCGGGCACGCCGCACGGCGGGATCCCTGCTGCGCAGCGCTGTGCCGGCCGCCCCGCAGGGAACGCTGACGCTGCAGTCCGCTCCCCGCAGCTCCGCGGGCGCCGGCGCAACGCCGCTCCTCATCCTCTACGACAGCAACACCGGCTCGTCGGAGGCCTTCGCCAATCGCATCGCCGGCGACGCGCCATCGGACGGCTACGCCGGCAACCTGCCCAAGGACGGCGCGGTCATTGTGGTGACCGCATCCTACGAAGGCCAGCCGCCGGACAATGCCCGCCAGTTCGTCTCCTACGTCGAGTCGCTGGCGGACGGCGCGCTGGGCGGCGCGCGCTTCGCGGTCTTCGGCTGCGGCAATCGGCAGTGGGCGCGGACCTATCAGGCCATTCCCAAACGCGTCGACGCAGCGCTCGCGAAGGCTGGCGCAGTGCGGATCGTCGAGCGCGGCGAGACCGATTCTGGCGGTGACTTCTTCGGCGCCTTCGACGAATGGTATGCCGCGCTCCTGCCGCGGCTTGGCAGCGCGCCGGGCAAGGACGTAACAGCCCCGCCGGCTTCAGCCGGATTGCAGGTCAAATTCGTCAAGGCCGGCCGCGAAAGCGCGCTGCGCCTTGGCGACCTGCAGCAGGGCACCGTCATCGAGAACCGCGAGCTGGTCGACATGAGCGCGCCCCACGCCCGCTCCAAGCGGCACATCGAGTTCGCCCTGCCCGACTGCATGACCTACCGTGCCGGCGACTATCTTGCCGTGCTGGCGCGCAATCCGGACGAGATGGTCGATCGGGTTCTGCGGCGCTTCGGCCTGACGTCCGACACGCTCGTGGTGCTCCGCCGCGACGCTGGTTCGGCCAGCCTGCCGACTGGTCGGCCCGTCAGCTGTGGTGAACTGCGTCGAACTATGTCGAGCTTGCCCAGCCCGCGACGCGGGCCCAGGTGGCCGCCCTTGCCGCCGTCACGCCGTGCCCTCCGGAAAGGGCCGAGCTGGAGGCGATGGCGGGCGAGAAGCACGAGACGCACGTGCTCGAGCGGCGCTGCAGCGTCATCGATTTGCTCGACCGCTTCCAGTCCTGCTCGCTGGGTTTCGGCCAGTATCTGGACATGCTGCCGCCCATGCGCGCCCGGCAGTATTCCATTTCGTCGTCGCCGCTGCGGAAACCGGACCACGTCACGCTGACGGTCGCCGTTGTCGATGCGCCGGCACTTTCCGGCGCCGGCCGCTTCCGAGGGGTCGCCTCATCCTATCTGGCGCAGATGCAGCCGGGCGACCGCGTCTCCCTTGCGGTCCGCCCCTCCAACGCCCGCTTCCATCCTCCGGCGGATCCGAAAACCCCGATCATCATGATCTGCGCCGGCTCGGGCGTGGCCCCCTTCCGCGGCTTCCTGCAGGACCGGGCCATGCAGAAGCAAGGCGGCCAGGAGGTCGGGCCCGCTCTGCTTTTCTTCGGCACCAACCATCCCGAGGTCGACTACCTCTACCGGGAGGAGTTCGAGCAATGGCAACGGGCCGGCATTGCGACGGTGCTGCCGGCCTTCTCCGACCGACCGGACGGCGAAGTGTCGTTCGTGCAGCACCGGGTCTGGGCCGAGCGCGGGCAAGTCGGGGATCTCTTCCGGCGGAACGGCGTCGTCTATGTCTGCGGTGACGGCCGGCAGATGGCGCCGGCCGTCCGCGAAACCCTAGTCCGTATCTATCAGGAGGCGTCGGGTGCCAGCGATTCCGAGGCCCAGCGATGGGTTGATGTTATCGAGCACGAACGTTACGTATCGGACGTTTTCGCCTGATCACATTGTCGAGGGAGCGCTGACTTCGACGGCACGTTGATCAACGGCTATTCCGCTCTGGCCTTCTATACCGACAGGCTCCGGCGCGGCGAGATGGGGCTAGATCCGTTGCGCCAAGTGCGGGAGTTGGTGCGAGAGGTCTTGAATGGGCTGAACCGCAGCTTCGGCAGGCTGTATTCGCGGGAGGGCCGGCCGTCGATCCCGCCCGAGCAACTGCTCAGCGCGCTTCTGCTGCAGGCATTCTATGGCATCCGGTCGGAACGACAGCTGATGGAGCAGCTCGACTATAACCTGCTGTTTCGCTGGTTCGTC
The DNA here is from genome assembly GCA_016185205.1 of Hyphomicrobiales bacterium. Classification (GTDB taxonomy): domain Bacteria; phylum Pseudomonadota; class Alphaproteobacteria; order Rhizobiales; family Xanthobacteraceae; genus Pseudolabrys. The sequence goes on from JACPOA010000072.1 coordinate 17,122, forward strand.
GGGCTGTCACCCGACGATCGAGTGTGGGATGCAACCTCCTTCACCAAGAACCGCGAACGGCTCCAGCAAGGCGATGTGTTGCAAAAGTTCATGGCCAGGCTGCTGGCTCATCCCAAGGTCAACCCCTTGCTGTTGTCGGACGAGCACTTCTCGGTCGACGGCACGCTGATCGAGGCATGGGCCTCGCACAAGAGCTTCAAGCCGAAGGACGACAACAAGGATGACGACGGCTCGAACCGATGACCTCGGTCTCGCCATCACTGTCTGCCATCTGCCGCCCGGCACCGGCAAGTGGAGCAAGATCGAGCATCGGCTGTTCTCGTCCATCACCCAGAACTGGCGCGGCAAGCCGCTCGTCAGCCACCAGGTCATCGTCCAGCTGATCGCTGCCACCACAACCAACCAGGACCGGCCTCAAGGTGCGCTGCGAACTCGACCCCAACAGCTGCCGGCCGGTATCAAGGTCGCCGACGCCGAACTCGCCAGCGTCAACCTGCTGCGCCACCTCTTCCCCGGCGAATGGAACTACACGATAGCGCCGCGCCGCTATCCATGATGCGATTGTTCTTCAACAGGCCCTTAGCAGGGCTAACGCCGGGCCGCCAGATCAGCCGCCTTCCGCGCCGACCGTATCGAATGAAACCGAAATACGCATCGGGTGCTTCAGCGAGTCGCTGACCTTGCATGCGGCGGCGATCTTCTGGAGCTTCGCTCGTTGTTCGGCGCTCAAATCGCCCAAAATCGACACGCTCACGTCGATGCCCCCAATGCGGGCCGGATTTTCTGCCATCACGTCGGTCAGCGCGACCGAGATTCCGTCGAGAGGATATCCGTGACTCCGTGCAAAGATCGCCATCATGCCCGCGATGCACGTGCCCAGTGAACCCAGCAAAAGCTCACCCGGCCTGATGCCTGGATCGCTGCCGTCGCAAACGTCCTTCGGAGACATGACGCCTTGACGCGGCAGGAACCCTTTTATGGTGGTGCTTCCGGTGTCGATGAGAAGCTCATCCTTACCGACGTAGCCAACGATCACGCGGGACGAACCCTTTCTCGATGCATTTTGTTCAGTCATAGTCCGCCTCTGTGGTTCCATCACCAGCCGCAACGCCGCCAACCGCCGCGCGGGCAGTCACATCCTCGACGGTAGCCAAAGGACGATTTGAGGAAAGAGAGTGATGAGAACGACGAACAGAAGTGTGATGACACCGAATGGCGCGGCACCACGGAAAATCGTCATCATCGGAACCTCGGGGGCGACACGCTTCATGACGAATACGTTCATGCCCACCGGAGGCGTGATCAGCGCCAGTTCGATCATCACCGTCACGTAGATGCCGAACCAGACGCGGTCGAAGTCGAGCGCAAGAACGATAGGGAACACGAATGGCAGAGTCAGAATGATCATCCCGAACGTATCCATGATCGCGCCAAGAATCAAATATATCACGGTGAACAGCGCGATGACGACATAGCGATCGAGTCCAGATTGACCGATGTAGGCGATCAGAGCCGTCGTGACCTGGGTCTGGACCATGAATTTCCCAATCAGAATGCCGCCGACGAAGATCATGTAGATCATAGCGCTTAGGATCATCGCTTGATGCAACGCACCCGCCAATCCGCGCCATGTGAGTCGGCGCATCGCTGCCGCCACAGCGACGACCCCGATTGACCCGATCGCTGACGCCTCAGTTGGCGTGAAGACGCCGCCGTAAATCCCGCCCAGGACAACGCCGAAGATCGCGGCTGTCGGCATCAACTTCAACAGCGACATGAATCGCGCCGACCAAGAATATCTGGGACCACGCGGCCCGAGTTGTGGGTACACGATGCAACGACCCACGATCCAAAGCGCGAACAACGAAGCCAGCAGCAATCCTGGCACGATGCCGGCGACGAACAGCTTCCCGATCGACGTCTCGGTCCAGACCCCGATGAAGATCATGGGAATGCTCGGCGGAATGAGAATGGCCAACGTCCCAGCCGCAGCGAGACTCCCGGTCGCCAAGCCGGGATCATATTTATAGCGCCGCATTTCGGGCATCACCATCGTGCCCATCGTCGCGACGGCAGCGACGCTTGAACCCGTCACCGCGCCGAATCCGGCCGACGCGACCGTCGCGGCCACGGCGAGGCCGCCAGGAAGCCGGCCGAACCATTTTTGCACGGTATCGAAGAGATCGGTCGCGATCCCGGTATTGAACACCAGCTGCCCCATGAGCAGAAAAAGTGGAATCGCGACCAGCAAGAAATCCGTGCCGGCGTCCCAGGCGACCAACTGGATTTGAACGATCGCCTGCGGCCAGCCGAGCATGATGCCGTTGCCAACGAAGCCGACGACGCCCAGGGCAAAACCAATCGGTACGCCATAGAAAATGAGGGCGAGCGCGACGACCATCGCGACGATGCCGAGCGCGAGCGGATCCATCAGCGGTACTTTCTTCCGGCGTTCGGCCAGAAGCCTCGTCCGATCGCAATGAGAAACTGAACACACAGGACGGAGGCAGCAAACCCCATTAGTGCCGCAAACGGCCAATAGGGGAGATCGATGAGATACGCGCCGGAACCCAGCCGGTACATCCGGCCGACCTCGGCGAAGGAACCGTAGGCCAGCACTGCCGCGAGCACGAGGCCGCACATTGCCGATACCGTGTCCGCCCGGCGCCGGCCTTGCGCGCTGTAACGCGCGTAAAACAAATCCATCCGCACATGCTCGCCGATATGGGTGCAGTAGGGAAGACTTGCCAGAAACGCAACTAGAAGCAGAAGCGAGCCGACTTCGTTGCCCCATGGCAGCGGCGCGCGCAGGATGTAGCGTAGGAACACGTCGAATCCGATCATTCCGGTTAGAACCGGCAAGGTGACATAAGCGCCGAGCGCATGAGCCCATCGCGAAATCCGGACGACGAATCCGGAAACGGACGGGCCATGCGACGGGTCGTCGCCTGGGGGCAGGTCGGCCATTGTTGGACCTCGCGACGAGACGGTCGGAACGCCGTCAGTACTTGATGATTCCCTTCACCGGATGTTCGAGAAGGAGCTTGAGCATCTCTTCGTCCGACATGGATGCGTATTTCGCCTTGAGCTTCTCGATGTCCGCGACGAGGGAGCGTCCCGGCTGACCGTCTTTTTCGCGCGTCGCCACCCAGGCATCGACGACTTCCTTGGCGATCGCCTTGCCGCGCTCGAGTTCGGCGCTGGTGAGCGTAATGGTCTCCACACCCTGCTCTTTGTATGTGGCGAGCGCCTTCTTGCCGAAGTCGACCACCGTGCGTTGGGCAACCGCCGCCGCCGTGTATTGCTGGAAATTATAGAACGCTGACTTGAGATCGGGCGTGAGGCCGTCGAAGGCTTTTCGATTGATGCAGGTATCCATGGTCGGCGAGACGATCCCAAGCTTAGTGCGGTACTTGAAAACTTCATGGAGCTTATACGGTACGAAACCGCCATCGGTCCAAATCACCGCGTCGGCGATGCCTTGCTGCGCCGCCGTGTAGATGTCCGGAAATGGAATATTCAACGGCACGAAGCCGTATGCCTTGGCAATCTCGGGCGCCATGCCTTGGGCGATGATCTTCATGCCGCGCAAATCGTCGAACGAGCGGATCGGCTTCTTGCTCATGATGTCGTTCGATCCGAGATGGACCGAATAGCCGTAATAGACGCCCTGGCGCTCGAACTCCGGGGCAAAATACTTCTCGGCGAGCTCGAGGTAGATCCGCGTGTTGACAAGCGCGCTGCCGGTCGCCACGAACGGCAGGCTGAAGACCTTGGTCAGCTCGAACCCGCGCCCCTCAAAGACTGCGAAGCAGGTTCCATAGTCTGAAACGCCGGCGCCGACGCCTTTGAATCCGTCGCGAATGCCCACCAGCGTCCCGGCACCGAACAGCTTGAACGAAAGCTTGTTGTTGGTCGCCTCCGCGAGCCAGTCGAACGCCTGGCGCCAAACCGGCGGTACGATCGATGCCGGCGGCTGAGGGAAGGAATACTTCAGTTCGATCGGCGCGCCCGTATACGTGATCTTCGGTTCGGTGGCCGGGTTCTTGTGGGACAACCAATCGTCGATCGGATCGGCGGATGCGCCGCTCGCAAAAAGAGCCACGGAGATCACAGGCGCCGCGATCCAAGACAAGGGTTTGAAAACATTCATTGCATTCTCTTCTTTTTTGTCGACCAGTCCATTTCGGCTTCTCGATCGAATGGCGGTTGGAGCGATTCGATCCATGAGTCGTTTGGTGAATCGGCCGAGTCGTCGTCACTTGCATCGGCCAGCAATGCCGTCACGAGGAAGCCGCGCAGCAGCTTCAATTGGTGAGCATAGAAACGCGCATCGCTCCGAAGCGGCGCGTGCAAGGAGAAGCCGCGCATGGCGGCGACGGTGAAATGCAATATGGCGGAGAGGCGCTCCGGGGGAGCGCCGATATCCGCCAGCGCCTCTGCCCAGTGCCGCTCTGCGAGCTCGGCGCTGAGCAGTCGAAATTCGCGAATCTGCGTATATATCTCGGAGTCGCCGCGCGCGCCGAGCACGACCTCGATCGCAGCCGCATAGGCTCGACTGCCGTAAATCGCCCAGAGAATCCGGACAAGATCGTCGCAACGCGCTTCCAGGGGCTTGTCTCGATCGGCGACGCCCGAGACGCCCGACGCGAACTGGCCGCAGATGAATTCGAGAACCGCCAGCAAGAGATCCGCCTTATTGCGGAAGTGGTGCTGCAAGGCACCACGCGACACACCGGCGCGCCGCGCGATCTCCTCCGTGGTCGCATTCTGAAAGCCGCGCTCGCATATCGAATCGATCGTGGCATCGATCAGCTTGGTGCGGGTCTCGGCACTGCGCTCGTCTTGGGTCCGATGCTTGGTCGCCACTTTGATTCTTACTCGTTGAAATATCGACATTATTAACATGCCATACGGATTGCTTGTTTTGCAACGCCAATTTTTCGCCAACGCAATTGGGACTATTGTGTTATGCTCCAAAGGTCGCCGTTTCCAATCAAGCTGGCAAAGCTTGGCCCAGCAAGCATTGACTACGGGTTGAGATTTTCACAAAACGGCGGGCGTTCGTGGCGGGGCTGACGGTTGTCGCAGCTTCGGCCCCCTCGATGGCCATCGCGAAGGAACCGTCCCTTATCGCGGTGCTAGGCAGTGCCAGCGAAGTAGCCGCCTTGAGCGTCAATCAGATGGCCTGGCTGCGCAATGGTCTGCGCGTCGTCGGTCTCGTCGAGGGCCAAGACTTCGTCTTCGATGTGAGGTGGGCGAACGGCAAATATGAGCAATTTCCGGCACTGGCCGCCGAGGTCACTCGACATCGAGATCTCTGCGGCGGTACTCGCCGAAGCGGATGAGGTAGTCGAATAGGTAACGCGATTCAAAACTCATCCGCGGATTGGATTGCAACCACCCACGCCAACTATCCATTTGGAGTTCTCCCCCAGCGGCAATTCGTCGCTCTACGTTACGATGAGTTCGGCACGATAGTGTAGTTCCAATCGCCGTGGAATTCGTGGCGAGCGAGGTTGATTGCCGCCATCTCGGCGTTCGAGACGGTGACGCCTTTTGGATAGATGTTGTCGTCGATCTCGCAGCGCATATTTATCAACGAACCCTTAGTGTGAGCGCTGGCTCCCCCATGCCGACGAAGCGAGCGGCGGAATGGGTGGTCAAGTCCTCTTCTCCGCGATAGGTTACATGTAACCATTTAGAGGACTTCTCATGGTCTCGATATCCAAGCCCAAGCCTTCGCGCGCGAAGGTGCAACAACATCGCAATCGCCTGCGCAGTCAGGGCCTCCGTCCGATCCAGATTTGGGTGCCGGACGTGCGCGCGCCCGCCTTTCGATCCGAGGCGCATCGTCAATCCCTTGCCGTCGCCGCCAGCGCCCACGCCCGCGAGGATCAAGCGTTCATCGACGCTGTGTCCGACTGGGGTGTTGAATGAGGCGGGGCGATATTTGGACAGTCTCTGGCGGGAAGGACTATGCGGGGAAACCACGTCCCGTCGTCATCGTGCAGGACGATAGCTTTGACGCTACCGACTCAATAACCGTCTGCGCCTTCACCACCGACGAGACCGACGCGCCTCTGTTCCGTTTGCCGGTCGAGGCCAACGAGCGGAACGGATTGCGCGCCACTTGCCGTCTGATGGTGGACAAGATCACCACCGTTCCGAAATCCAAGGTAGGCCAGCACGTCGGCCGCCTCGATGACGAGGACATCTTGCGCCTCAATCAAGCCGTGCTCGTTTTTCTAGGGCTGGCGGTCTCTCCCAGGACCAAACGGGAGACCTGAAATGGACAGGCCAGTGTCATCAACGACGGCCCATCAATCCGTTTCCATGCGAGAGTTTCCGGCAACCGCCGTCTCCTTGTATTTTTACCCGTCGCTACGCAGAGGGCCCTGGCGCAGAGACGGCTGGTTGTGCGGGTCAGTAGCCACTCGGATTCTGGCGCAATGCCTCGCGCCTCTCGCAAGCATCGGCTTTCGGCGTCCGACCAGCTTCACCAGCTCCTCGGCGAGCCGTGGCCGTTCCCGGGGCGCCCGCCTAAGCATGATCTTGCCACCTGGACGGTCACCGACGATTGGCCAGAGCGTGTCCCCGTCACGGATGCCGAAGTGGACGTGTTCGAGGCGTGGTTCGGCGACCTGTTCGACGAGCTGTTCGGGCCGTGCCGATGATCTGACGAGGAGACCTCTGCCATGACCGTGCCGCTGCGCGCCGCCCTCTACCTGCGCGTCTCGACGGTGCGGCAGGCCGAGCACGACGTCTCAATCCCCGACCAGAAGCGTCAGGGTGAAGCCTACTGCCAGTCGCGTGGCTACCAGCTCGTCGAGACGTATGTCGAGCCGGGCGCGTCGGCAACCAACGACCGCCGGCCCGAGTTCCAGCGGATGATCGAGGCGGGGACGGCCAAGCCTCCACCTTTCGATGTGGTCATCGTCCATTCGTTCAGCCGCTTCTTTCGCGATCATTTCGAGCTCGAGTTCTATGTTCGCAAACTAGCCAAGAACGGCGTCAAGCTGCTCTCCATCACCCAGGAGATGGGCGACGATCCGATGCACATCATGATGCGTCAGATCATGTCGCTGTTCGATGAGTATCAGTCCAAGGAGAACGCCAAGCACGTTCTCCGCGCCATGAAGGAGAATGCCCGCCAAGGCTTCTGGAACGGCGCCTTGCCGCCGATCGGCTACCGCATCGTCGAGGCCGAGCAGCGCGGCACCAAGGTCAAGAAGAAGCTGGAAATCGACCCGTTGCACGCCGACACGATTCGGCTGATCTATCGGCTGACCCTGGAAGGGGACGGCGTATCCGGCCCGCTGGGCGTGAAGAAGGTCGTGTCCTATCTCAATGCCCGGCGCATCTTCACCCGCGATGGCGGGCGCTGGGGCATCGCTCAGGTCTACCGGATTCTAACCGCACCCACCTATGTCGGCCGTCACCAGTTCAACAAGCGCGATAAGTCCAGGAAGCTCAACGCCGCGGCCGAATTGATCACGGTCGAGGTCCCCCCGATCGTCGACCAGACCACCTTTGACGCCGTCCAGGCGCATCTGCAGTCCCGCAATCCGAGGGTCACGCCCGCGCGAGTCGTCAGCGGGCCGACCCTTCTGACCGGCATCTGCTTCTGCGCTGACTGCGGTGGTGCCATGACACTACGCACCGGCAAGGGCGGTCGCTATCGTTACTACACTTGCTCCACCAAGGCCCGGCAAGGCGAGACCGGCTGCAAGGGCCGTTCGATCCCGATGGACAAGCTCGATAATCTCGTCGCCTCCCACCTCGAGGAGCGGCTGCTCCAGCCCGAGCGGCTGGAGGAGGTGCTTGCCACGGTCCTTGACCGCCGCCAGGAGCGTGCCGAGCGCCGTCGTGAGCAGATTGCGAAGTTGAACAAGCGCGCGGCCGAGACGGACCTGCGGCTGAAGCGGCTGTACGACGCCATCGAATCGGGCGTGGCCGATCTCACGGACCCGGCGCTGAAGGAGCGGATTGCCGGGCTCAAGGCGATCCGCGATCAGGCGCAGGCCGATGCCGAGCGGGCGCAGGTCATGACGGATAGCTCAAGCCAGCAGTCGATCACGCCACAGATGGTCAGCAAGTTCGCCAAGACGGCGCGGGCGCGGATGCGGGTCAACGACGGCGGCTACCGCCGCGGCCACCTGCGCGCGCTCGCTCAACGGGTCGAAGTGGCGGACAAGGAAGTTCGCATCATGGGGTCGAAAAGTGACCTTCTCAGAACCCTCGCGGCCGGCTCGGGCGTAGGGCCGGCTACACCCGGTGTTCGCAGTTCTGTTCTGAAATGGCGGACCCGGCGAGATTCGAACTCACGACCTCTGCCTTCGGAGCAATTTAGCCGGCCCATCCTAAGAATACGATAGGGCACGCTACAATGCGACATGTACCTGAAACAACTAGATTATTCGGCTTCCTCGGCCGAGATGGCTATCCGAACATTCGCTCCGATTTCCGTCCGGATGCTTCCGTGGTGCTTCCGCGGAAGCAGTCCCTCTTCAGCGGAGGGAACGTCACATGACGAAGCTGACCAAGCGGACCGTCGACGCGGCCGACGTCCATGAAAAGGATTACTTCATCTGGGACGATGAGCTACCCGGCTTTGGCCTGCGCGTGTTTGCTTCCGGCAAGCGCAGCTACCTTATCCAATATCGTGCCGCTGGACGGACCCGGCGCTACACCATTGGCCTCCATGGCGTGTGGACGCCGGAGACAGCCCGACAGGAAGCCAAGGTTCAACTCGGGCGTGTCGCGCGTGGCGACAACCCTTCCGAAGAACGCCATCTCGACCACAAGGCGATCATCGTCAAGGAGCTTTGTGCCCTCTATGTCGCCGATCTGAATGCAGGCCTCATCCTCGGCAAGGGTGGCCGCCCGAAGAAGACTACAACGATAAGCACCGACACAGGCCGCATTGATCGACATATCATCCCATTGATCGGTACGAGACGGGTCAAGGATCTCACCAATGCCGACATCAACAAGGTCTTGAAGGACATCATGGCCGGCAAGACGCGTGTTTCCGTCAAGACGAAGAAGCTGCGCGGCAAAGCCATTGTGCGCGGCGGCGCGGGTACGGCGACCCGGACGGTTGGGCTGCTGGGCGGCATCCTCACCTATGCGGTCGAGGCCGGGATCATCGACCGCAATCCTGCGCACGGCATCCGCAAGCCGAAAGACAACGTACGGAACCGTCGCCTCACTCACGCCGAGTATCGCACCCTGGGTGAGATGCTGCGGAATGCTGCCGAGAACGAGAAGTATGCCATGACGGTCGACATTGTTCGCCAGATCGCCCTGACGGGCTGCCGCCGCACGGAAATGATCAAGCTAATGTGGACCGAAGCCGATACGGAGGGCAGTTGCCTGCGGCTCGTTGACAGCAAGGAAGGCGCGTCCATCCGTCCCATCGGGCTCCCTGTGGTCGAGTATCTTGAGGAACGGCGCAAGGGTCAGACGAACACCTACGTTTTCCCCGGCCAGGGCGAGGACAACGCCTTTGGCAGCTTCCCGAACCATTGGGAGCAGATTTTTGAGGACTCCCCACTCGCCAGTGTTACGCCGCACGTCCTCCGTCACAGCTTCGCCAGTATCGCGAACGACCTCGGCTTTACCGAAGTCACGATCGCCGCGCTCGTCGGCCATTCCAAGGGCTCGGTGACGAGCAAATACATCCACACGCTCGACACGGCGCTCATCATGGCCGCGGATACGATCTCGGGCTACATCAAGGGACTTCTCGACGGCAAGGACTTCAAGAAGACCGCCTATGCACTTGACCGGGATTCCCGCAAAGCGGCGCTTTCGCGTTTCCTACGAGAGGCGGTTGGAGAAGAGGCTCCGGCCGAGCGTCTCGCGGCATGATCAGCTTGCGGCGCCGGCGTCTCAAGTTATCGGTGCCAAGGCTCAGCGTGCCGAGGTCGTTGGCGAGCTGCCGCGAGACGTACTCCAGGTGACGGCGCAGCGCCGCCGCGGCAGGCTCCAGGGAACTCATCGGCTGGGCTTGTTCACGGTCTCACCGTCCTGAAAGGCTTTCGCTTGCATTGGCCAGAGCCTGCTGCGCGCGCAACTTTGGGCAAGCTTGCACATTGCGCAGTGCGCTCAGGCCCAATCAGTGCGCACACTTTCGCAACATGTTCAGGCGGCACCTGCATCCGTGCTCGCGTCAATGCATTCACGATGGCATCCGCTTGCCGATCAGCACCCAAGGCCGTCGCGATCGCATCGTGCATCAACAGTTCTACCGTCGGGACGATGGCAAGCTTTGGAAAAGAAGTAGCGCAAAGCGATCGCGCCTTGCGCTCGTCGATCAGCGCGATCCCGAACGTTGCGTGTGCGTGAGCGATCGTTGCCGCTTCGCCGTCATCAAGCGTCCGCACCGTCGAGCCGTCGATGAGAGATTCGTAGACGGTCAGGCCGGTCGCGCCAAGAGACACGCGGCGGACAATCCCGGCATCGATCAGTTCGAGGAGCCGAGCGTAGTCATCATGACCTCTTCGAGAGCCCGCCTCTAACTCGGCGCAGGCATTCTCCGTTACGGTGAACGCGTGTGGCATGGCCCTGATGATGTCGGTGGCGTGGCCGGTTCCATTGATGTTGATGATGACGCTCGCATCGGCAACGAGAGCCGCACCAGGACTACGAAGGAAGCTTGACGAGTTCATTCGCTTCGCTTTCTTCGTTCTCCGCGCCCTCCAGGATTTCCCGGACTTCGTGGCGATCCAGATCGAGTAGCCGGGCCAGTTGGCCCTCGCTGTAGAGTTCCTTCTTCCACGCTTCCCGAACGAGCAGGGCGAGACGCGGCGGCACAAGCCCCTGAGCGCGAACGGCGTGAAGGCTCCGGTCAGCCAGATCACCGAGCACCTGACGCGCTTGCTCATCGGTGATCCCGCCGTTTGCGACGAACCAGTCCCAGGTGCCGTCGCGCGCAAGCTTCAGCTCCTCGAGACGACGAACCATCGCCTCCCGCGACACGCCGAACGCGTGCGACAGCAGAATGATGTGACGGCGGGTCAGGTGCGATTGACCGGCCGTAATCGCTGCGAACCGCTGGCGAATCGCCCTTGCCGGCGTCAGAAATGCCCGCTGAAAAGCATTGGCATAGCGCTCTTCCCGTGACGCAAATCGCTCATTCTCGGTCAGCACTTCGGGCTGGCGGCGCGTCGACACGAAATGCCCCGTTTCATGCGTGCCTGACTGCGTCACCCGCTCCGGGGGATGATTGGCATTGAGCAGTATGCAGGCGCCGGCTGCGTCGTCGTAGGCAAAGAGGCCGGACACCTTGCCGTCGAGTGGCCGTACATAGACGCGAACACCCATCTGGAGATCGAGGATCGACACAATATCGGTGACCGGACCTGGCCCGAGTCCCAGCCAGTCGCGCAGCTCTTGCGCATCCTGCTCCGCCTGCGCCCGGACGTCTCCCGGCAGAAGCGGGCGTTCCGGCGGATAGTTGCGGATGCGGCTGACGCCAAGGGCGTTCTCAAGTTCGACTTCGGCGCGGACGAGATCGTTCAGGAGACGCGTTGCCTTCTCAACAGCGTCGTCACTGCTTTCCCGGAGCTTTCGGAAGCGCGGCACCATATCGAGGTGCACGGCTTCACGACGCAACAGCGCGTTCGCGGACGTGCGATAGGCAGCGGCGAGCTTTTGCAGCTCGTCCATCTGCACGCGGCGTTTACCCTGCTCGATCGCAACCAGCGTCGTCCGCACGGCGCCGATCAACGCAGCAGCTTCGGCCTGCGTCAGCTTCGCGCTTTCGCGTGCCAGCCGCAGCCGTTCTCCAATCTCCACATCCGTCAGCTTTTCATTACTCATTGACTCACTCGCGCCCATTTCCTGACAAATGCACGCGCTCCCAAGGCGTTCACAAATTCCTTCCACTCCTTCGTATGCCGCTCCAGCATGCCGATCAGCTTTTCTTCGACTTCTGCAGCAGGGAGCTCCAGCGCCATCGCTATCAGGGCGGCGTGTCGGCGCACTTCCGGTCGCGCCTCGCTGTCCGCCAGGTCGGCCAGATGATCGAGATGGAGCGTTCCGGCAATCGCGTATTGCTCGAATGCAGGGCTGAAGCGCGTAAAGTCCGGATGGAGCGCCCGGAAGAGGGTCGGGGCGTTAAGGTTCGTACAGATGTACGTCCCTTGACCTTCATCAAGCCCCGCCGCATGAACGCTCATGCGCCTGAGCATGCAGGCGGCGCAGACGCCGCATTGAAGCAGTTTGCCGTTCACAGCACTCCACTGGCTGTTCCGCCAGCAGGACCGCGTTTCCCGCCAAGCCCCACCTTCCGGCAGCGCGGCGAACGCGCGGAGCGACTCGCCTTTCGTGTGCCACAGGCGGGGGAAAGAGAACTGAACGGGCTTTCCGAGTAAAGCCTTCAAGAACCGCGCCATCAGCGCCGTGAAGCGCGGATGGTTGCGGTAGTCAGGATAGGCATGACTGACGGTCGCCAGCGCGAGACCGATCGCGCCCTGGCCGCTTTCCGGAATGATGATTTGCCCAGCATCCGCGAGATAGGCGCCAAGACCGCTGATGAGCGCGAACTTGAAGCCCCGGCTTCGGGCCGTGGTCTCACCGTTCTGCGTCGGCACTTTGAACTTGTATGGAACTCTGGCGAAGGGCTGGAGCTGGCCGTTGACGACGGGCTTGCCGGCGGCCTTCGGGCCGACCCGGACGCGGACCAGCTTCTCGCCGAGCGTCTGCCCGAGAAGGCCAGCGACGGCGCGCGAGTCCAGACCATCGCTGTAGGCAATGACGGCATCGGTCGGGCGCGGAAAGGGCAGGTATTCTTGCGCCGGTTGGCCGACAGTCTTTGAGCGTTTGACGAATTCAATGGACCAGAAGTCGCCCGTCAGGAATCTCAGCGCCTCATGTAACGCGTCGGACACCGCCGAAGCAGTCCAGCGCGCGGGATCGTGTACGGGAATACGAAGATCAATGCGCCTCGCCCAGCCGCGAGACGGACGCTTCATCGCTCTGTCTGCGAATTCGACCGATGCCGCCAGGACCATCGCGTCATAGAGCATCGGCTCCCACCGCGCGAAGGCATACGAGCGCAGCGCTTCGGTACTGAATTCGAGATCATGCCCGAGATCGAGGACGATGCGGTCTTTGCGCGAGCGACGCCCCGACTCAACGACATCAATGCCCTGTTCGCTGATTCTGGTTTTGTAGGCCGTGTCCGTCATAGGGGCGGCCCTTCGTCGATGCCCGATCGACGGCGCGGCGGTCCCGAACGCTCAACCGGCGCGGTGTCGGTCGAATGAAGGTCGCGGGCGATAGCGCCGCAGTCGGTTCGATGACGGGCGGCGTCTAGCCTACCGCGCACGTAGCCGGCACGGCGGGAGCCCGCTTCCCGCAGGTAGTGCTCTTCAATGCCGCGCAAGGCGTCGCGCATCGTGCCCTCTAACGCATTTCTGACGGCGGCTTCCGAGCCGGCATCACCCTTGACTCCATCGGCACTAACGACGACGGCGCAGTCGATCAGACGCGCCGAGGCGGCGGACTGATAGTCCTTTCGCAGCGCATTGAGCTGCTCGACTCGCATGCTGGGGAACAGAGTGTCCGCGTTCATGATCTCGCGGACCTCCCGGACGGGACCCTCAAGGATGTCCTTCTTGAGCGCATAGGGCAGGCTTTCGCAGACATCGTCCGGCGCATACGCGGCCTTTGCTGCGCGTTCTGCGAGGGCTTTCCAGTGCCGCCTCATGGGCAGGCTTCTATGCGGTCCGTCACTCATCGGAGGCTCCAATGTCAGAAATATAATATGAAATAGATGACAATGTCATTTGTGAAATCATGCTGGAAAATCCGCTCTTGGAGCGGAGGTTCCGTAACGTTATTTGACCACTCCAAGAATCATGTCGAAAAATCCGCAAAAATAGCGGATAAATGGGCATGATTCCTGAACACCGCTCTTCCTTGTCCACACACATCGCCGGCCTTCTGTCGGCAGGGCAAGTCGTGTTCACGAGCAAGGATGCTGAGAAGGCGCTGCATATCGGGCAGGGGGCCTTCCTGGACGCAGCGGAGCGCTTGCAGCGACGTAAGCATCTTCTCAATCCACGGCGGGGCTTCTATGTGATCGTGCCCCCGCAATTCGCGTCATGGGGCGCGCCACCGCCCGCCTGGTACATCGATGCGCTGATGCGCCATGAGCATCAGGCGTACTACGTCGGCCTCTTGAAGGCGGCCGAACTGCACGGCGCGACGCATCAGGCTGTCATGGAATTTCAGGTCGTTGCCGGCAAGCGCCTGCCGAAAATCCATGCCGGCCGAAACATGATCGTCTTCTACTACCGCAAAGACATGCGCGCCGTCGCCAGTGGGCTCGAGGATCACAAGACCGATACCGGCACGATGAAAATCTCAACTGTAGAGCTGACGGCGCTCGATCTCCTGCGCTATCCGCAAGCGGCTGGCGGCATCGACAACATCGCAACGGTTCTGACCGATCTTGAGCCGAAGATCGATGCGGCGAAACTCGCGGCCCTGTCTCAGAAAGCGGAGCGGCCTGTCGCCCAGCGCCTGGGCTATCTGCTTGACCGACTTGGGCACCAGGAGCGCACGGAGCCCATGCATGCGGCGCTGAAAGCGCGTGGCTCCCTGACATGGACAGAGCTCGACCGGAGGGAGAGCCGCGATCCTGACTTCGCGCCCGAACCGGCCGAGCGAAACGACCGCTGGCGCGTCATCGTCCGCCGTTTCCCCGAGGTCGACGAATGATCCCAAGCCAGAACATCGTGGCCTGGGGCACCGTTGTTCCTTGGGCCGATGAGCGGCAGGTTGAACAAGACCTGATCATCAGCCGCGCGATCGTCGCCATCTTCTCCGACGATGTCTTGCGCCAGGAACTGCGCTTTCGCGGAGGAACCGCCCTCAACAAGCTGCACTTCGTCCCGGCTCTCCGGTACTCGGAAGACATCGACCTTGTGCGCACGTCCGAAGGGCCGATTGGACCCATTCTGGATCGCCTTCGCGCCGTTCTGGAGCCGTGGTTGGGACGGGCGCAGTTCGATCAAAGCCCAGTTGCGCCGAAGCTGCGCTTCCGAGTCAACGCCGAAAACGGCAGTGGGACAATCCGACTCAAGGTGGAAATCAACACCCGCGAAGTCACCGCCTTCGATCCGCCGGCAAGCATCCCCTTTCAGGTCGACAATCCATGGTTCACGGGCAGCGCCGATGTGCAGACGTTCTCTCGGGAAGAGATGCTGGCGACCAAGCTGAGGGCTCTTCTTCAGCGCGATAAGGGCCGCGATCTGTTTGATCTTGCCCACGCGCTGGAGCGGTTCGCCGGACTGGACGCGGCGCGTGTGGCAGAGCTGTTTGTACGGTATGTTGAGGGCGGTGGTCAGGCCATCTCACGTGCGCAAGCCCAACAGCGCATGTTTGCGAAGCTCGCGACGCCGCGTTTCGTGCTCGACATGAGGCCACTTCTCCCTGCCGCAGAGGCAGAGAAGCTCACCGAGGAATCGACGCGGGAATTGTTCTTGAACGTGTTCAGGGAGTTCATCGACCGACTTCCGGGCGACCCCTGGGCACGCACCGACGAAATGAAGGAGCGATTCCAGCTACCAAAGTAGCGCCTCTACCTCATTCTGCATGCTCATCATCGGGTGACCGCTGGCTCAGGAATCGGCTCGCGAGCAGAGCGCGTGCACCTCATCCGTCCATGTCAGGCGTTCCGGCTTGCTGCGCACGATCGTACTCCGCTCGCGCTTGATCTCCTCGCCATCATGCAATAGCGGGATTTGTCGGGGCAGCCGTCCTGACACTCAGAGTTACGTCGTTGATCAAAAATTCCACGCATGGAAGATTGAACGAAAACCGGGCGGCAACCTTGAAGATAGCACGACTGACGATTCAGAACTTCCGGGGGATACGCTACGCGTCGCTCCTCCTGCCCAATCATGGTGTCCTGATCGGCGACAACAACACGGGCAAGTCGTCCGTCCTCGAGGCGATCGATCTCGCGCTCGGGCCGGACCGCCTGAACCGCCGTCCGCCGGTCGATGAGCACGATTTCTTTCAGGGCAAGTATCTGCCGGGTCAGGACACCGAGCTGGTGTTGCCGGAGGGCGTTCCGCCGCCGCCCGGCATGCCGGTCGTCGAGGAAGGGGAGGTCGAGGCCGCGCCGCCCGACTCTGCGGCCAAGCCAAGGATTCAGGTCGAGGTCTTGGTCACGGACCTGAATGAAGAGCAGCTGGCGCACTTCGCCGACTATATCGAGTTCTGGGACAAGACATCCGATCAGCTCTACCAGCAGGCCAACCCCGAGGGCATCGACAAGGCCAACATCTTGGCTGCACTGCGAGTGACCTTCATCGGCGAGTATGATGTAGAGGACGACGACTTCATCGGCGAGACCTTCTACACGCGCAGTCTAACGGAAGGAGAACGCGAGTCCTTCCGCAAGCGCGACAAGCAGAGGTGCGGCTTCCTCTATCTGCGTACACGGCGCACCGGCTCGCGAGCGCTGAGCCTCGAACATGGCAGCCTGCTCGACATCATCCTGCGCCTGCGCGAGCTCCGGCCCCGAATATGGGAGGAAACGATTGCCCAGGTGGCCGATTACAACGTCGCGAGTAATGAAAAGCTCGGCGTGAGCGGCATTCTGGAGAGCATCGCGAAGGCACTGAAGACGTATGTCCCGAAGGAGTGGGGCATCGACCCGCACTTGAAGATTTCGTCGCTGACGCGCGAGCATCTGCGGAGTGTGATCACCGCCTTCATGGCGACGGGCGACAGCGGCCACGCCGCGCCATTCTATCGGCAGGGCACGGGCACGATCAACATGCTGGTGCTTGCGCTCCTCTCGCAGATCGCCGACGGCAAGCAGAACGTCGTCTTCGCGATGGAAGAACCCGAGACGGCAATCCCGCCCTACACGCAGAAGACCATCGTCCACGAAGTGAGGAAGTTGTCGGCGCAGGCGCTCTTCACGTCGCACTCACCCTATGTGCTGGAGGAATTCGAACTGGACGAGACAGTCGTCCTGCACCGGGACGCCGCCGGTCTGCTGACGCAAAGGAAGATCACGCTACCCGACAGCGTCAAGCCGAAGCGTTACCGGCAGGAATTTCGGACGCGGTTCTGCGAAGGCCTTCTGGCGCGGCGTGTCCTGGTCGCCGAGGGCGCGACGGAAGCCATGTCGTTCCCGGTCGCCGCGCGCCGGCTCGCCGAGCTCAATCCCTCGACCTACACACCCCTTGAGGCGCTCGGCATTTGCACCATTGATGCGGGCGCGCAAAGCCAAGTCGCACCGTTGGCCGGTCTCTATCGCGATCTCGGCAAGACGACCTACGGCCTTTGCGACAAGCAGGCGGCCGCGACCGAAGCGGGCATCCTGACCAAGGTGGACGCGCTCTTCATGCATGGCGAGCACGGCATGGAAGACCTTGTGCTGAAGAACACGACGAAGACGGCGCTGGAGCGCTTCGCCAAAGCGCTCGACTGGCCCACGCACATTTCGGCCAAGTTCGATTGGACGAAGGATGTCGTGAGCGCGCTTAAAGAGTATTTCATCTGGGCGAAGGGTCAGGGCGGGCTTGCGGATTTTTTGGCGCAGTGCACGGAGCCGGAATTCCCGGAATGGATTAAGGATGCCTGCAAGAAGCTGAAGGCAGCATGCGAACCGCCGCCGCTGGAGGAAGAAGCGACGACGCCGAGTGATGCCGCTCCCGAGGGCGCAGTCGATGGAACTGACTGACGAACAAAAGGCCATACTGGCGGCGTCCGGGCCTCTGCTGATCACGGGCGGCCCCGGGGCAGGAAAGACCACGATTGCGATCCTGAAGGCCGGGAACATCACGGCGAAGCTGCTACGCCCCGGCCAGCTTGTTCTTTTCCTCAGCTTTGCGCGGGCGACGGTCGGCCGCGTGATCGAGGCCATCGACGAAGAGAAGGGGCTGACCGCTGACCAGAAGAAGCGAATCGAGGTCGATACCTATCACGCGCGTTTCTGGAAGATCATCAAGACGCACGGCTATCTGATCGGCCTGCCGCGGCGACTGACCCTGCTCACGCCGCCCAACGAGTCGATTGCGCTGGCGGCGATCCGTTCGGGATTTCCGCGCGACAACAAGCTCTCGGACGACGAAAAAAAGAAGAAGGCAGCCGCAGAGGACGCCGAGCGCATGCGCCTCGCGCGGGAAGAGGGACGGGTTTGCTTCGATCTCTTCGCGCCCTTCGTCTATGAGCTCCTGCGTCGGAGCGATAAACTCAGGAAGCTTGTCGCGGCCCGCTATCCTTTCATCATCCTCGACGAGTTTCAGGACACGAACCCGGGGCAATGGGATGTGGTGCGGACGATGGGCTTGAACAGTACGCTCATCGCGCTCGCCGATCCCGAGCAGCGCATCTTTGACTTTATCGGCGCGGACCCCGAGCGGCTGAACCATTTCCGGCAGGCGTTCAAGCCGAAGGAGATCCCGCTGGGGGCCACGAACCACCGCAGCAAGGGAACGGACATCGCGACCTTCGGCAACGACGTGCTGACGGGAAAATTTGGGAAGTCATACCAGGGTGTGCAGGTCATCTATGGTCCTGCCCCGGACCCACAGGCCTTGGCGGGTCTCGTCGGTCAGGTGTTGCAGGCGCGCAAGCGCCTGATCGCGGCCAAGAAGCGGGGCTGGTCGATTGCCGTTCTCGTGCCAACGAAGGCGATGACGCGCCACGTCTCGGAGGTATTTCAGAGCCCGCTCGGCGCTATGCCCGCTATTCCCCATACGGCGGCAGTCGACATGGATGCGGCCGTTCTGGCGGCGGAGGTCATATCTTTCCTGCTGCAGCCGAAGGAAGCCGGTCACTTCAAAGAGTTCGTGAAGCTCGTCTGCGGCTTTTATCGCGGGCGAGGTGGCGACGCTCCGGCTGTCACGTCGCTCAAGGTGGCCGAATCTATCCGGGCGGCTTGCGACAAGTATCTCGCGGCGCTAGCGGCCGGAAAACAGCCGCACAAGTCGAGCGTGATGATCAAGCTGAGGGTGGTCTATGACGAAGTCTCAGCCCTGCCTCTAACGGGCGATCCGGATGAAGATTGGCGGAAGGTACGGGGCGTTCTGGAGCACGGCGTGTGTCCGCGGCTAAAGGAAATCGGCAGCGAGGCGCGCAACATCCGGCTTCTCGATCGCGGCACGGTGCTACGGCAGGCGCTCGCGCTCGACTGGCGCACGCATGGTTGTTACCGGAACGCGCTGGACATCACTGAGACCGCGTTTGTGCGCGAACACTTTGCTTCGGCACACAAGCCTGAGTCCGGTGTCGTGGTCATGAACATGCACAAGGCCAAGGGGAAGCAGTTTGACGAGGTGATCATCTTCGAGCGTGGCCCGCGCGTCTCCAAAGGTCGGATCATCGTCAATTTGGATCGGATTGTCTGGAACAACGAAGCGACGGACGATCTCGGTCAGGCGCGGCAGGCTTTCCGCGTGAGCATCACGCGCGCCCGGATGCGGACGACGATCCTTACGCCGAAGATTGATCCGTGTGTGCTGCTCCGGCGCCAGTAAACGGCCGTGAACGCTGCGCCTGACCCATCAATTTCAGGCCTGAATGCCGCTCGCCCAAGCGGCCGAATAGAGCCCGATCCGGCGCGCCCGGATGCCCCTTATCCACAGATTTTTTGCGGTTGGTGTCACTCAGCACAATTACGGCCAACTGAGCCTCGGAGGCTTGGCGGTTCTACCCCGACTCACGGAAACTATGCCCTCCAAACACACCCGGAGGACGCAATGACCGAATCCAACAAACCCGTTGACCCTGATCTCGAACGTATCCTCCGTCGGAAGGCTGAATTCGAGGCACCCGAAAGCCCGGAGCGTGTCGCCGAAAGAAAGCGGAACAGCGCGCGTTGCGGTCACGTCAAACGGAAGCTTCGCGCAGGCAAGAGACTGGAAGGCGAGTTGTTGGAATTCGCGATCAGCGTTGTTGATCCGCGAACCGGCATCCCGGAAAAGCTCCGTGCTGGACAAAAACTCGACGACTACGAAATGCATCTCATGTTCGACATGTACCTGTTGCACGCGCGACTGGCGTAGTTTCGGCGAAGGATCGTTACCGAAAGCGAGACCCCTTTTCCTTACCTTCAACCGGAGTGCGGCTTCGTGAGGCCGTGCCAATCCATGTGGTCATCGCGCTCATGAGCTGGGAGGTTTTCCTTTGCCCAACGTCACCCACGGCTGCATCGGAGCGACCAGTTCCGACGTACTTGCCTCTCGATAACTTTGATCGAGTTGAAGCGGTCGCTTTCGATGCACGGAGTAGAAGTTGTTGCCGAAGACATCATCGTAAACAAGGATCAATTCCCACGCTTTGCCGGGGACTTGAGCAAAATCGGCTGAGTTAAAGTGGTTCCGAAACTGGACGGGCACATCTAGAGGGTTGTCTTTGCCGCCGCGGGACTCCCCGGCCGCGAGAGGCGAGAGTTCCCAAGGGTCGGTGGTGTACCCCGCCATATCCTGAAAGCGGAACTTGATTGCCACATTGATGGCTGGGCCCGATCCGATGTTGCGGAGCATGCACTTGATCTCAATCGTGCCGAAGCCAGGAACCGAAGGCTCGAGGATCGTGAGCAGTTCGTCCCGCCTATGACGCGGGTCTACACCGTCAAATGGCGTTAAGACGCAGATCGGCCTGAACTCGTCTTGATGACGAAGGTGGTCGTCTCTACGAAGACGCCATCCTTGAAGAACGACGATGAAGGTGGCGACCGCCATCGCGACGGTGCCAAGCGCTGTGAGCGCATCCCAAACATCCTTCAGCGAGATCAAAGCGAGCATCTGGTGTGTTCATCACTAGGAGGTGGGAATCGGTAAGCGATGCAAGGAGTCGTTGAAAAGCCCACTTCAAGGCGGCGGCAGAACCGCCTTGGCGATGTGGTCGGCCAATACCTCAATGATGCGGGTCAGGTCGCGGACTTCGGTCGCTGAAATATCGACTTTGCGACCGACGGCATAGCGCGTATCGCCTGTCTTGGTGATGTATGCCTGATCGACAACACCCATCTTGTGAGCAACGAGGTGACGCTTTTGAAAGCCAATGACCGCAGCGTTCCAATCCGAAGAAGGGACAAGGGCAGATAGGTCTGCGCCTGCGAGGTCTTGGATGTTGGAGCGGACGGCATCGAGGCTCTGAAACGTCCAACGGTCAAGACGCGCGGTAGGATTTTGGGCCATATAGACACGGCAAAGTTCGCGGCCAAAGCCATCAAAGGCCGAGACGCAATCCTCCAAAGCATTTTCGACAAGCTTATTGGCGAGCTCGCGGTCGGCCGCTTCCGCGAGATCGAGCAGTTTGCCGACGATGACGAGGTTGGCATCGAGGATCTGAAGCGAATTGTGCTGACCGCAATCGGGGCAAAAAGCGAAGACGCCGTAGACCGCATAGCGCAGCGTGCAGCTGGAGCAGACGACCTCGGTTTCAAGCTGCCGTTCGCGGTAGTGGTGGATTGGCGGGCGCTGGCCGGGGTCCACCTTCATGGAAATGCCGATGCCGAACATGCCTCTCGGCTTGTGGTCAAATTCCAGCTTTTTAAGTTCGTTGGTCAGGCGGTCAGAGAATTGCCGGAATGCGACAGACTTGGCGTATTCGATTTGCTCACGTGTGTGAAAATGATCATGGCCCTGGGTGTGACCGCAATAAGGGCAATGACATGGAAGGCGCTTGCCCTTGAGACCGGTGCCCGGAGTGATCTTGAAATAGCCGAGGCATGCCTGGACGGGGCACTCCCGTCCCATATAGCCGTTCTCATCTGTGGCGATCGATACGGCCACGGTCTCCGTGCTCATCGAGGCGGTCCACTCTCAGTTCGGGTTCCAATATAGCTCAAGGCGTTGTGAGTCGGTGGACTCAACCTAGTGGGAGTCTCCTTCGTCACGACCTTTGAGGAATTCCAAAGCATCGAAGCTTGCGAGCTGCGCCGCCGGTTCGGTCGGGAAGGCGCGCTTGCCGAAGTGTTTGAAGCCTGAGGCGGGCTTGCTGATGACGGCCTTATAGCCGCAACCGCCTCGAAAGACTGTGATGTGGTAGCCGTCAACCCCTATATGGATGTTGCCCTTGGCGCTTCGGCGCCAGCCCTTCCGGCCCAACCATCGTGTGCGCCGCTGAGCGGCGCTTTGGGCGCGCGTTTCGCGGCGCCGCGCGCTTACAAGGTCCTCCTCCATGTGGCCAGCGCATATGCAGCCGCAACTCAGCGTGCCGGCGTAGTCCGGGTGCTCCATGTAGTGGACGTACCGGATTTCCTGACGCTCGCACATGTCGCAGACAAGTTCGGGCTGACCGAGGTCTTCAAAGCCGACGCACGTCCAGCCTTTGTGCGGGACGCCAGGCTGAGACCACTTCCCCCATCCTGCCGAAGGCCCTTCCATGACCGCCTTCCTTAAGATTGTGCTGCTAGCTGCACTCCGGCAGCGCGAGGAGGTTATCGTTCCAGACGCCGTCGGCGTAGGTGCGGACATAGTCGCCGTTGGGGCCATGTACGACGCCAACATCGGCGCGCTTGCCGTTCACCCACGTATAAAAGGTGTTGCTACGAGCGTTGATGGAGTCGATGACCTGCTGGCGCGTCCATTTCCAGCCGCTGCCGCCGAGATGCGTGATGCCCTCGTGCGTGTTGTTGCGCGGCTGTTTGTTGATGCAGGTGACTTGAACGTCGGCCATAGGGCCTCCTTCTAGTTGAGGGTGTAGCGCCGCCAGGGAACGTTCCGCAGCGGGACGTTGGCCATGAACTTCGAGAGATCGCGCCGGCCGTAATAGGTCGGGCGACCGCGACCGTCCTGGGCCATCAGGACAATCGGCAGGCCGGGAAAGACAGGCTGGAACGACTGGATCGCCTCGTTCGCCTCCAGGGTGCTGTCGAGGATGGAGGGGCGGACGACGACGGCGAAGGTGACGCCTTGCTCGCGGATGACCGCGCCTTCGAACTGGCTCATAGGCTCACCCCTTCGGCGGGAAGGGGTCGCGGCCGTGCGAGTCGCGCTCGCGGATGCGGCCGTCAGCGCCGTGGATCAGGAGCTCGGTGTGCTGGTGCTGGGCGATCGAGCGAGCCTGGTCGATGGCGGCCGACTGGGTCCCGTGAACGGCGGTGGCGCGCTCGGCGCCCGCGCCGCGAACTGCCCAACCGCCACCCTTGTGCGGCACAACATGTTGATTTCGCTTGGACATTGGATGGTTACTTTCCGTTATCAAGGCGCAGGTGGATTCCTGCAGGGGGTTAGGCTCCTGAGGCGGGCAGTTCCCGACAAAAGAAATCGAAAAAATTTTGTCAGCATCCGCCGGTTGAAGAGCCATATTCAAGGACAACAAGACAGGGCGGCGGAGATACAGGGTGACGCAAGCCGTGCGGGCAGTCTGGAGCGAGGGCGAAGTTCAGCTCGCGATCAGCGAGTTGAGCGAGGCTGATCTGCATCGGTTGCAGCAGACCGCGCGGGCGCTAGCGCGCGGAAGCCGCCTTGCGCCCCGCGAATTGCTTAACGAGGCTGTTTGGAAGTTGCTCGAAGGCGTACGCAAGGTTCCGCGGTCCGAGAAGTTCGTGCCGGTACTGATGGGTGCGATGCGGAGCGTCGCCTGGAACAACCGGAAGCTTCACGACAATGCCCGTGTCGACTCGGGTGACGATGAAGCGTTGAATAACATCGGCGACGCTGCGCCGACGCCCGAGGATATTCTGGCTAAGAAGAATTTGCGGCAGAGCGTGCTAGATTTGTTCAAAGGAGATGAGATCGCTCAGGCGATCTGCGAGGGCTGGTTTTTTGAGCAGATGACGGAAAAGGAGCTTTGCGATTTGACGGGACTCGACCTGAAGCAACTGGGAACGAAGAAGCAGGAGATTAGGCGAGCACTCATACGGAGCGACGTAGGAGCGCATCTTAAATGACAAAAACCAAAGACCAGCTGGATGCCGAGAACTACGCCGACAAGGTCGTCGCCGAGATGTCGGCGCTGAGCGACGAAGAGATCATGAACACGGCGGCCGAGGAGCATCGCGATACGAAGACGGAAGCGTCGCGAATCCGTCAGGCGCTACTCGATGCGGCGGTCGCGCATGGCAAAGAACGTCTCAAGGCGGCGCAAGCACGCCTCGCGGACGAGGATGCGCAAAAGGGGAACAACGAAAACGTCGTCCTTTCTTTCGAAGCAAAACGCGCCAAGCTCGCGCGTATGATCGCGCAGAACCCACAGCTTACCCTTGCTGCCCGCCAAGGCGAGGCGATGGACGAAGCGGAGATCGACGGCTACCTGGCTGATTTGGCCGAGCTTGGAATTACGGACTCGACGGAGAGGGATGACACCTAACGTTACCCGAGCCGAAGTCTGCCTGCTTGGTCTCGGCGTAACCGATCCCCGCGAGATTGATGTTCGTGCCATAGCGCATGAGGTCGGGGCCGCCGTTCGGATTCGGAAGCTTACGCGATGCGAAGCAAGGATTGTCGGCACGGGTGATCGCGCCATCATTTCGGTATCTGAAGACAGCGGCTTCCAGCGCCGGCGCTTCTCGATCGCGCATGAGCTCGGTCACTGGGAACTGCATCGCGGCCGACAGTTTGAGTGCCGCGCATTCGACATCGACAACGCGGAGAACGGACCGCTCAATCCTGAACGGCAGGCCGATGAGTACGCGGCAGACTTGCTGATGCCTTGGTATCTCTTCAAGCCGAGGCTTGCCCAAGCGAAGCATGTCGATCTCGCGCTCCTCGAGGAAATGCACCGCACGTTCGATGCGAGCTTGCCAGCGACGGCGCTTCGCATCGCAGACGCCAATGTCGAGCCAGTGATCGTCGCCTGTTACGACCAGTCGGGCCGCCGCTGGTTCAAGCGGAGCAAGGATGTTCCCGAACGCTGGTTCCCGGTCGATAAGCTCGACCCTGATACCTATGCAGCGGATGTGCTGACCGGCAAACGCGACCGGACGCATATGTCAGCGGTTGGAGCGAATGCCTGGTTCGATGCCGAGGGCATCGGCGAGTATGAAATGAGGGAACAGTCGCTTCGCCTGAGCGACGGAAAAGTGCTCGTGATCCTGCGCATCACAGAGGAAGCGATGCAGGTTGACTACGGGCGATTTGGGCATTCAACAGATCGGAGCCGTTAGAGCGGATCGGTGGTGAATTCATGGAGCGGCCGGTGTGGCCGCTCCATCGTTGCTGCATCCATCCGCTTCCTGACTGAGAGGCGGGACCGTCATGTCGGAGCCGATGACAGAGCATGAAGCGGCCTTCGCGGCGACGGTCGTGCAGCTTGAGGCGCTGCCGAGAAGCCACATGCGGAACAGGGCGCATTGAGGCCTCAGGAGAGTGTAGTCAAAAGCCGCCGCTGGGCATCAGTGTCCCCAGAGAGTGAGAGGGGAGCGCCACTTTCTGTGACGGACTGGAGGTCGAGAGAGTGTATTTCGGCCGGCCGTTGCGGAGTGTACTCACATGGCAAACGCAATTCGAAAGATCACCCTCAGCGCTACACGTGACGTTCCCATCAACAAACTGGTGCTCAGCCAATCGAACGTGCGGCGCACGAAGGCAGGTATCTCAATCGAAGACCTGGCCGAGGACATCGCCCGGCGCGGGCTCTTGCAGAGCCTTAATGTCAGGCCGGTTCTCGATGCCACTGGCGCCGAGACCGGAATGTTCGAGATTCCGGCCGGCGGCCGCCGTTACCGCGCCCTCGAGCTGTTGGTGAAGCAGAAGCGCCTTTCGAAGACGGCGCCGGTTCCTTGCATAGTGCGCGATCCTGCTGTCGAGGTCTCGGCGGAGGAGGATTCGCTCGCCGAAAACGTCCAACGGGTCGCCCTGCATCCGCTGGATCAGTTTCGTGCCTTCAAGGCCCTGTGTGACCAGGGTGCTGGTGAGGAAGAGATCGCCGCCCGCTTCTTCGTCCCGCCGGCCGTGGTCAAGCAGCGGCTGCGTTTGGCCTCGGTCTCCGAGAAGCTGCTCGGGGTCTATGCCGATGATGGCATGACGCTGGAGCAGCTCATGGCCTTCACCGTTACCACTGACCAAGCGCGGCAAGAACAGGTCTGGGAAGCCCTGCAGCAATCCTACAACAAGGAGCCCTACCTGATCCGGCGCCAGCTCACCGAGAGTGCTGTGCGGGCCTCCGACCGCCGGGCGAGATTCGTGGGAGTCGAGGCCTACGAAGCTGCCGGCGGTCTGGTTCTGCGCGACCTGTTCGAGGACGATGGAGGTGGCTGGCTTCGGGATGTGGCCCTGCTCGATCGGCTCGCGACCGAGAAACTGGCGGCCGAGGCCGAGAGGATCGCCACCGAAGGCTGGAAGTGGATCGAGGTGGCGGTCGATATCCGCTATGGACATGTCCATCACCTTCGACGGCTCAACGGCATGCAAACTGAGCTCACGGCAGCCGAGCAAGCGACCTTCGATGCTCTGACTGCCGAGCAGGCGAAGCTCGAGAGTGAATACCAAGATGCCGATGAGTTGCCGGACGAGGTCGATGCGCGTCTCGGCAAGATCGAGACGACGCTTGCTGCGTTCGAGAACCGTCCGGTCCGCTATGACCCAGCCGACATTCCGCGTGCCGGCGCGTTCGTCAGCATCGATCCGGACGGACACCTTGCTGTCGAGCGAGGCTATGTCCGGCCAGCGGACGAACCCACGCCAGTCGCCAACGAAGGCGCGTCGGGAGACGAGCCCGGTCACTCTGATGGGACGGCACTTGCAGCTCCCGCCGCCCAACGCACCGTTATCACCGTCAGCGGAGAGAAGCCGGATGATGACAGCGAAGATGACGCCATCAAGCCGCTGCCGGAACGCCTCGTAGGGGAGCTGACCGCGCAGCGCACCCTGGCACTGCGTGACGCGGTGGCGAATAGCCCGCACGTCGCCATGACGGCGCTGTTGCACAAGCTCTGCCTCGACACTTTTCAGCACAGCGCGTCGGGCGCGTGCCTGGAGGTTTCGGTGCGCCATGTGTTCTTCCCCGTCCAGGCGCCCGACTTGAAGGACAGCCTCTCTGCCAAGGCGGTCACAGAGCGCCAGATGGCCTGGGAGGCGGAGCTGCCCAAGGACGGCGACGCGCTTTGGGACTGGCTTTCCGATCTCGACGACGATCGGCGTGCGACCTTGCTCGCACATTGCGTCTCGTTCGGCGTGAATGCCCTCTATGAGAAGGGTGACCGCTATGGTGGCCCGGGCGTCTCGGTGCATGGCGTCCAGCAGCGCCTTGCGCAAGCGGACCGGCTCGCTCGCGCGGTCGGCCTCGACATGGTTGCGGCGGGCTGGCGGCCCACGGTCGACAACTACCTCAGCCGCGTCACCAAGCCCCGCATTCTTGAAGCGGTCCGCGAGGCCAAGGGCGACCATACCGCCCAGCTCCTGGACCACCTCAAGAAAGGGGAGATGGCACAGGAAGCCGAACGGCTGCTTGGCGATACCGGTTGGCTGCCGGAGCCGCTGCGTCTTGCGGACGGCGCGTCCTCGTCGGATCTGTCGGCGGGCGTAGTTGAGACCCTCCCGGCATTCCTTACCGACGACGAGGACACTCAATCTCAGCAGGCCGCCGAATAGAGCGATCCGGCGAGCCGCTACTGCGCACCTGCCGTTCCTTGCGCTTCACCCGAAGGCCCGACCAGTGTGTCGGGCCTTCGTTTTTGAGTGCACGGGTTTCGCGTTGCTCACGCGGAATGCGCCTGCAGCCTGCTGCCGCCTGTTGGGTATCAAGTGTCCGCGGCCGGGTGACAACGTCGGAACGAGAGGAAGAGGGCGGCCGGGACGGGTTTGAGCCGATGGGGCCCTAGAGAGCGCCCCGCGGTTCGACCCGTTCCCGCTCTCTGAGGTCCTCTCCATGACGATCGTCTCTGCTCCAGCGGCCGCCGACACGCCGCTGCTCGCCCTCGCTTGTCCTAAATCCAACGTTGCCTATGGCCTCGCCGACGCCGCGCGTCTTCTTCTGCCTCATCTCGAGCGCGGCCAGCGCATCGACGCGGTCGCACTGCGCAATGCCATGGAGCGCGCTTTCGGCGGCTCCGATGCGGCCGGTGCTTGGGATTGGAAGGCGGCTTACGACGCCTGCGAGGCCGCGACCGTCCTGTTCCTCCGCAAGTTCGGTCCAGCCATCCGCGCCCAAGCCGCGTCGCCTGCGGGCGTGCTGCAGATGCTGGGCAAGGTGGCTTCTCTTCTGCCTACGCATACCCGCCGGTCCCAGGAGAGCCAGGCACTGCAGCAGTTCTCCACGCCGATCGAGCTTGCCTTCGCTGCCGCGGCTGCCGCAGCAGTTGGACCGGCCGACGTCGTGCTTGAGCCCTCGGCAGGGACTGGGCTGCTCGCGATCTTCGCGGAGCTCGCAGGTAGCGGGCTTGTATTGAACGAGCTCGCCGAGGCTCGCGCTGGACTGCTGAACCAGCTCTTTCCCGATGTCTCGATCACCCGTCATGACGCTGCTCACATAAACGACCATCTCGATGGGGCGCTGCGGCCGAGCGTGGCGCTGATGAACCCGCCGTTCTCGGTCGCGGCGCACGTCGACGGCGTCGTTGCGGACGCAGCCCTACGCCATGTGGCGTCGGCGCTCGCCCGCCTTACTGATGGTGGGCGGCTGGTCGCGATCACTGGCGCCAGAGTCTCTCCCGATCATCCGTCCTGGCGCGATGCCTTTGTCCGCCTCCAGGAACGCGGGCGGGTCGTCTTCTCAGCCGCGATCGACGGGCGCGTCTATGCCCGGCACGGCACGGCGGTCGAGACCCGTCTGACCGTCATCGATCGGGTGCCGGCACCGGATCCAGAGTCGTTTCCAGCGTCCCCAGGCATGGCGCCTGATGCGGCCACGCTGCTCTCCTGGGTCCTGCAGCACGTCCCGGCGCGCTTGCCTGTCGATGGACTCAGTCTCTTTCCGGCGGTTGCGCGCGTCATCTCTGTCCGTGCCAAGCCTGCATCTGCGCCACGCCCCACGGCGAGCGCGGCAACAGCGTTCGAGCCTGCCGGCACCGAGCTGGTCTATGAGACCGTCGACTGGAAGCCGGCCGAGGACGGCTGCCTCACCGAGGCGCTGTATGAGCCCTACGGCCTCCAGTCTGTTCGCATCGAAGGTGCGCGCCCGCATCCGACGCGGCTCGTGCAGTCCTCGGCGATGGCTTCAGTAGCGCCGCCCAAGCCCGCTTATCGGCCACACCTCCTGGCCAACGTCGTC
>JACPOA010000073.1 GCA_016185205.1 Hyphomicrobiales bacterium
CCCCTTGGGCGCCGGTACCAACTCGTCGGCAGCGTAGGCGACGTTCGACGCCAAAAAGGTTGCGATCAGGCAGCAGGCGATCCTTCGCATGGCATTCTCCCTATTTCGCGGCGACCACCTCGACTTCAACCAGCATGCCCGGATCGGCCAGGCCCTGCACGATCAGCAGAGTCGAGGCGGGAAACGGCGCCTTGGGGAAGTAGCGATCGCGGGTCGCGCGATAAGGCGCGATGAAGCGGCTGTCGGTCAGGAAGACGTTGACCTTGACGATGTCGCCAAGGCCCATGCCGGCGCTCTTCAGCACCTGGATGATGTTCTTCCAGACTGTGTCGACCTGCTTTTCGATGCCCGCCTGCAGCTTGCCCTTGGAATCGACGCCGACCTGGCCCGAGACGTAGAACAGGCGCGCGCCCTCAGGCACCTCGGCGCCGAGGCTGTAGTTGCCGGCCAGCGACACCGACTTCGGATTGTGAAACTTGATGGCCATTGCGGGCTCCCCCATGTAAGGAGGCGCACGGTTTCAGGTCGGACAGGATGACGTCAAGCGCCAAGCCAATACATATCGTAGGGGGCGGGCTCGCGGGCTCGGAAGCGGCGTGGCAGATCGCGTCGGCCGGCGTTCCCGTGGTGCTGCACGAGATGCGGCCGGTGCGCGGCACCGAGGCGCATCTCACCGACAGCCTGGCCGAGCTGGTCTGCTCCAACTCTTTCCGATCCGACGATGCCGCCAACAACGCGGTCGGCCTGCTGCACGAGGAGATGCGGCGCGCCGGCTCACTCATCATGCGCGCCGCCGACGCCCACAAGCTGCCTGCGGGCGGCGCGCTCGCCGTCGACCGCCACGGTTTCTCCGCCGCCGTCCAGCAGACGCTGCTCGCCCATCCGCTGGTCGAGCTGCGGCGCGAGGAGATAGCCGGCCTGCCGCCGGCCGACTGGGACAGCGTGATCGTCGCCACCGGCCCCCTCACCTCGCCGGCGCTGGCCGAGGCGATCCGCTCGCTGAGCGGCGAGGAAGCGCTCGCCTTCTTCGACGCCATCGCGCCCATCGTGCACCACGAGAGCATCGATCTGTCGATCGCCTGGAAGCAGTCGCGCTACGACAAGAGCGGCCCGGCCGGCGACGGCGCCGACTACCTCAACTGCCCGCTGAACAAGGAGGAGTACGAGGCCTTCGTCGCGGGCCTGCTGGCGGGCGACAAGACCGAGTTCAAGGAGTGGGAGCACAACACGCCCTACTTCAACGGTTGCCAGCCGATCGAGGTGATCGCCGCCAGCGGACCGCAGACGCTTCGCTTCGGGCCAATGAAGCCGGTCGGCCTGCGCGACCCGCGCACCGGCCATCGTCCGTGGGCCGTGGTGCAGCTTCGCCAGGACAATGCGCTCGGCACGCTGTGGAACATCGTGGGCTTCCAGACCAAGCTGAAGCACGGCGAGCAGACGCGCCTGTTCCGCACCATCCCCGGCCTGCAGGGCGCCGAGTTCGCGCGCCTGGGCGGGCTGCATCGCAATACCTTCCTCAACAGCCCGCGCCTGCTCGACGCCACGTTGCGCCTCAAGGCGATGCCGCGGCTGCGCTTCGCCGGCCAGATCACGGGCTGCGAGGGCTATGTCGAAAGCGCCGCCGTCGGCCTTTTGACCGGCCGGTTCGCCGCCGCCGAACGGCTCGGCCTCGCGCCGGCGCCGCCGCCCGCGACGACGGCAATGGGCGCGCTGCTCAGCCACATCACCGGTGGTGCAGACGCCACGACCTTCCAGCCGATGAACGTGAACTTCGGCCTGTTCCCGCCGATCGAGGGGACCTTGCGCGGCAAGGAGCGCAAGCAGGCGCTTAGCGCCCGGGCGCTGAGCGATCTCGAGGGCTGGCTGCAGCCGCGGCCGCTAGCGGCAGAGTAGGACGTCTACTTTAGTTCCACGACGTTGTTGTGGGTGGAGCAGGGTGATGCGACCGGCGGCGAAACCTTCGTTGCTCCTGGTACCGAAGCGAGCCAGCCCATGACGTCAGCCTCGCTGTTGGCCATCACGGCGAGCTGGACATAATAGCCGCACGTCTTCCAGTTCTGGCCAGTCTCGAACCATCCGGCCGCCTGCGTTGACCTGATCTGGCGCGCCTTCGCTCTGGCCAGCTCATAAGGAACCCATCGCGACTTCAGGCTGTTCGTGGTGTGGACGGCGATGACGTGCGTGCAGCACAACAAGGCAATCTCGATGACGGCGGCGATGAGAATGGACCGCAGCGGATCGCCTCTCTTCAGCTTGTTGTTAACGTAGCGCAGGGCCGGGCTGTGCACGTCGACCCAGTAGTCGAGGTTATGGTGGTCGGCCAGGCAGACGATACGCTCGGCTTTGTCGGTATCGTGCTTCCGATGAGAGATGAAGACGCAGGTCTTTCGCTTTGACTGGACCGCACCCGGAATGTCCTCGAGGAATTTCTCGAACAGATTCAGGCGAGTCCTCTCGCCGGGGCCCTCCCTCAAGGCGTCCACGAGGTCGTACCAAGGCCGCAGTTCCCCCAACACACCGTCGTATCGTTGCCGATAATCGCTGTCGTTTTCGTGGTCGCGCCAGTCGAAGATCTTCGGCATGACGATCACCTCGCACGATCAGGCTGCTTGGTCCGCACGGAGCGCGCGAATTGTACCATTTCCCGTCGGAGAGGCTTCGCAACGTTTGGTAACCAAACGTTATTTCCCTCGAAGTGCCAATTGATGTCTCATGTCATCGGCGTCATTCGGCGGAGAGTGATTTGCAGAGCACGGTTGACCTGATTACCGACAATGCGGAGCGCGTGTCCCTGCAGTTGGACGTGATGCGCGAGATCCGCCATCAGCTGCTGCCCTACCAGGTCGGCGACAGACCGATCACGGGCGCGACGGTCATCTCCGATGGCTCGACCATCGATTCGCTGACCCTCATGGACATGATCATGGCGCTCGAGGACCGGTTCGACGTCTCCCTCCCCATCAACATGATCGCCGAAATCCGCACCGTGGATCAGCTGGCCGACACGATCCTGACGCTGTGCGCCCG
>JACPOA010000037.1 GCA_016185205.1 Hyphomicrobiales bacterium
CTTGATCCTGGATGAGCTTCCGAGATTCGTTCTGGATTCATTTTGCTTCGGGTAACGCGATGAACTCTAACTTGCAGCGACGGCTGAAGGCGCTCGCTGACAATTTCAAGGGACCACTCGGCCCTATACCGCTCGATCGTGCGGTACGGCGCCATCGCGGCCTGTTCGAGGAATTCCGGGATGAGGGGTTCACTTGGTCACAGATCGCGCGTGCCCTTGCTGCGGCCGGCATACGGCGTGCCGATGGAAGTTCTTTCTCGGCCGATCGTCTGCGCGGTGCGGTATCGCGGCAAATGAAGGTGACTGCATCCGCACCAACAGGCCAGCCCGCGGAAGACAGCACTCCTCTGCGGACCGCCGCCCCAGAGGAAAAGGCGTCTTCCGGATCCAGGACCGGTGAAACAGCCGCGCCCCGGGCCCGGAAAACGGTGGCCGTCAAACCGGTCGGCATGCAGAAACCAGACCAGTCCACGGCTGTTTCGCGTTCGATCCAGGACAAGCTTTCGCGCGTGGCGAAGTTGCGCGGCGGTTAGGCTCGGGGTCGCGGCTCACAGGAACGTTACCAGCCGGATACTCAGAATCCATCTTCTTCCCGATGAGCTTGTTAGCCTCGCGGCTCAAGGAACGCCTTGCGGCGCCGATGACAAGGGAAACAAGCATGGCGGCGGACCTGCCGACTTCGGACAACGAAAGGAACAAGCTGCGCAAGCTGTTGCTTTCGGACACGCCCTTCCAGGGGTATCTCGACTTCAGCCGACCGATCGTTGCGGTGAGCAGGGAGGCCATACGCAGGGGAAGGGCCGCTTATCCGCCGCAAGTTGCGCTGAAGATAAAGATGGCGGCTGGCTGGCCGGCTCAACATCTGCAAGCGATGATTGTTGATAGCCTTGACGATCCGCTCCCGATCCAGGCAACTCCCGAGGAGCGGGAGCGGTTCGACCAGGGCGAGCCGCTGCTGGTTCGCGCAAATATGATCGGCATGCGGCCTGAGCGGCCAAGTGGCGGGCAGGTTGCCGACGATATCGAGAAGCAGATCAAGGACGCCTTCGCCGTCAACGTGTTCGTGATCTACGAGCGGCTTCGGCATCTTGTGCCGCTGCGCGATGGAAAAAATGTCCGCAACTGGGCGGATCAGGAGGCGGCGCAGAACTTCATCTTCGACAAGGAGTTACTACCGCTTCCCTGGCCCGAGCGCGATCATCGCACGACCGGGAAGCGCCGCCGTCGCCTCATTGATACGGCCTGGCGCAATGGCCAGCGCCAGAAATTCCTGCGATGCCTGTACCCGAGCAGCAGGCTGCGCCAGGAGATCGCGGCCTGGGCGGAGCGCTTTCGCGGCCAGCGCAAGGATGTGATCGAGGAGGAAATCCGCTTTCAGAAGACGCAATTTGTCGCGCTCAACATGTGCCGCGAGCGGGCAAAGGAGTTTCGCTTCATTGAAAGCGAAATCAGTGAGAGCATCCGGCGGGAGCCGGACGGGGATGGGTTTCTCGATCCGAAGCAGGCGGCGGTGGCCGCAGGTTTCAACCACCCGATCGA
>JACPOA010000074.1 GCA_016185205.1 Hyphomicrobiales bacterium
TCCGGCGTCTCCTTGAAATACTTGGCGTGCTCGCTCAGCGCGTAGCGGTCGGTCATGCCGGCGATGTAGTCGGCGATGCGGCGCTTGCGCGCGGGCTCATCGGCGCGTTCCAGCCCGTCGCGCCATTCCGCCGGCAGGTCGGCGGGCGTCTTGGCATAGTGCGTGAACAGGTCGCGCACCACTTTCTCGGCCTCGTTCATCACCCGCATCACCTTGGCGTGGCGGTACATGCGCTCGCCCAGGAACACCTTGATGGCGGCGTCGTTGACTTCCCAGGCCGGCGAGAAGCCGACCATCGGAATCGCCAGACTGCGCACACCGGCGACCGAGTCCGGTCTGTCCTTTGCGAAGCGCCGGCGGCTGGCGGCGATGACGTCCTCGATCATGCGCGTGATCAGCCGGCGCACCAATTCGTGCGCGCGGCGGGCGGGCTCGAGCTGCGGGTGTTCGGCGTCGATCTCGCGCACCAGATTGCCGATGGTAATCTCGCCTTTGGCGATTTCGTCGAGCGTGAACAGATCGGCGCGCAGACCGTCGTCGATATCGTGGGCGTCGTAGGCGATGTCGTCGGCGACCGCCGCCGCCTGCGCTTCCGCGCTGGCAAAGGAGCCGAGTTCGAGATCCTGGATTTTGTTGTAGGCCAGGATCGCCGCCGGCACGCCGCGCTCGGCGTAGTGCGCGAGCGCGCGGCCGTCGCGATCGGTGAGCGGGCCATTGTGCTTGACCAGGCCCTCCAGGGTTTCCCAGGTGAGGTTGAGGCCGTCGAAACCGGCATAGCGGCGATCGAACTCGGTGACCACGCGCAGCGCCTGCGCGTTGTGGTCGAAGCCCCCGATACCTTGCAGACAGCGGTCGAGCGCGCGCTCGCCGGAATGCCCGAACGGCGGATGGCCGAGATCGTGCGCCAGCGCCAACGCCTCGGCCAGGTCCTCGTCGAGCCCGAGCGCGCGCGCCAGCGAGCGGGCGATCTGCGCCACTTCCAGCGTATGGGTGAGCCTTGTGCGGTAGTGATCGCCCTCGTGATAGACGAACACCTGCGTCTTGTAGGCCAGCCGGCGGAAGGCGGCGCAATGGATGATCCTGTCACAATCGCGCCGGAACACGTTGCGGGTCGGGCTTGGCGGTTCCGGCCAGCGCCGGCCGCGGCTTTGGGCCGGATCGGCGGCATAAACGGCTCGTTCGCAACCGGTTTCGATCGCCATTTCAGC
This sequence comes from Hyphomicrobiales bacterium, assembly GCA_016185205.1. Lineage (GTDB taxonomy): Bacteria > Pseudomonadota > Alphaproteobacteria > Rhizobiales > Xanthobacteraceae > Pseudolabrys. The sequence goes on from JACPOA010000074.1 coordinate 1,209, forward strand.
CCTGCGTGCGCACATTGACCTCAGGGGTCGGTGCACTTAACTATCCGTAAGGCCGAATGCCAATAGCATTGCGGCCGCAAGGACAAGCGATGGGCGCGAGCGTCACAGTCAGCGACAAGGCGGCCCGCCGGATCGGCGCGATCCTAAAAAGCGAGCCGCCCGGTACCATGCTGCGCGTCAGCGTGGAAGGCGGCGGCTGCTCCGGCTTCCAGTACAAGTTCGACATGGAGCGCGCCAAGGCCGCCGACGATCTCATGATCGCGCGCGACGGCGCCGTGGTGCTGATCGATCCGGTCTCGGCCGACTACATGGCCGGCTCGGAAATCGATTTCGTCGACGACCTGATAGGCGCCGCCTTCAAGGTGAAGAACCCGAAGGCCACCGCCTCCTGCGGCTGCGGCACCAGCTTCGCGCTGTAATCGCCCTACTCCGCCGCCACCGCGGGCGGCGCTTCGCCGACCTCTTCCAGCTGCGGCTCCAGCCGGCGCTTGATCATGCGGTCGAAGCGGTCGAGGTAGAGATAGATCACCGGCGTGATGTAGAGCGTGAGCAGTTGCGACAGCACGAGCCCGCCGACCACCGCGACGCCGAGCGGCTGGCGCAGTTCGGCGCCGGCGCCGGTGCCGAGCGCGATCGGCAGCGTGCCGAAGATCGCCGCGAACGTCGTCATCATGATCGGGCGGAAGCGCAGCAGTGCTGCCTCGCGGATCGCGGCCTCCGCCGACAGCCCGACGCGGCGGCGCTCGAGCGCGAAGTCGATCATCATGATGGCGTTCTTCTTCACGATGCCGACCAGCATCACGATGCCGATCATGGCGATCACCGACAGATCCATCTTGAACAGGATCAGCGTCAGGATGGCGCCGATGCCGGCCGACGGCAGGCCGGAGATGATGGTGATCGGATGGATGAAGCTCTCGTACAGAATGCCGAGCACGACATAGGCCGCGAAGATCGCCGCCAGGATCAGAATGCCCTGCCCGCGCAATGAATCCTGGAACACCTGCGCGGTACCCTGGAAGCCGGTGGTGATGGTGGCCGGCAGCCGCTCCTCGCGCTCCAGTTTCTGGATCGCGTCGACCGCCTGGCCGAGCGAGAAGCCGGGCGCCAGATTGAACGAGATGGTCACCGCCGGCTGCTGGCCCTGGTGGTTGACCTGCAGCGGGCCGACCGTGCGCTCGAAGCGGGTGACCGCCGACAGCGGCACCGTGGTGCCGTTGCTGGTCTTCAGATAAATCCGGTCGAGATCGTTCGGACCGGCGCGGAATTCCGGCATGCTTTCCAGAATCACCTGATAGTCGTTGGCCGGCGTGTAGATGGTGGCGACCTGACGCGAGCCGAAAGCGTTGTACATTTCCTGGCGGACCTGATCGATGGAGACGCCATAGACCGCCGCCTTCTCGCGATCGACCTCGACGGTGACCTGCGGATTCTTGACGTAGAGATCGGTGGTGACGTCGAGCAGGCCCGCAAGCTTGTCAATCTTGCTGCGCAGCTCGGGCGCCACGCGATAGAGCGTCTCGGTGTCGTTGGACTGCAAGGTGTATTGATACTGGCTCTTGTTCAGCCTTCCGCCCAAATTGATATTCTGGATCGGCTGAAAAAATATCTGCATGCCGGGCACCACATTGGCGCTCCGGCGCAGCCGCGCGATGATCTCCGGCAGGCTGTCGCGCTCGGCTCTGGGCTTGAGCGCCACCAGCATGCGGCCGGAATTGCCGACCGTGTTCGGCCCGCCGACGCCGACGGTCGAATTGACATAGGCGACGGCCTTGTCGGCGCGCACGATGTCGGCGACCTTGCGCTGGTGTTCGGCCATCGAGATGAACGCTATATCGGTGGCGCCCTCGGTGATGCCGATCATGTAGCCGGTGTCTTCGGTCGGGAAGAAGCCTTTCGGCACAATAATATAGAGCCAGATCGTGCCGGCGATGGTCGCGATCGTCACGCCCAGCATGATCGATTTGTAGGCCAGCACGCGATCGAGCGTCCATTCGTAGCTGCGCAGCATGGCCTCGAAAAAGCGCTCGAAGGCGCGCAGCACGACGTTCTGCTCCTTCTCGTCGCCATGATGGCCTTTGAGCACGCGCGCGCACAGCATCGGCGTCAGCGTCAGCGACACGAAGCCAGACACGATGATCGCCACCGAGATCGCCACCGCGAATTCGCGGAACACGCGGCCGACCATGCCGCCCATCAGCAGCACCGGGATGAACACCGCGATCAGCGAGAAGGTGATCGATATGATGGTGAAGCCGATTTCGCGCGAACCCTTGAGCGCCGCCTCGAACGGGCGCATGCCGCCCTCGATGTGGCGCACGATGTTTTCCAGCATCACGATGGCGTCGTCGACCACGAAGCCGACCGACAATGTGAGCGCCAGCAGCGTCATGTTGTTGATCGAGAAGCCGAAGGCGTACATCGCGGCGCAGGTGCCGATCAGCGATACCGGCACCGCCAAGGCCGGAATGATGGTGGCCGAAACTTTGCGCAGGAACAGGAAGATCACCATGATCACCAGCGAAATGGCGATCGCCAGGGTTTCCTGCACGTCGATGACCGCGGCACGGATCGAGAGCGAGCGGTCGAACAAGGGTTGCATCTGGATCGCCGGCGGGATTTGCGCCCGCATCGCCGGCAGCATGTTGCGCACCAGGTCCACCACCGCGACGGTGTTGGCGTCGGGCTGGCGCTGAATCGCCAGCACGATGGCACGCGTATCGTTGAACCAGGTGGCGATCTTGTCGTTCTCGACGCTGTCGATCACGCGCGCCACTTCGGTGAGCTTGATCGGCGCGCCGTTGCGATAGGCCACCACCACGTCGCGGTAGTCGGCGGCGTGGTTCATGGCGCCGGTGGCGAGCAGCGTTATCGCCTGCTGCGGACCCTGCAAGGTGCCGACCGGCGCGCTGGAATTGGCCTTGGCCACGACGCTGCGGATATCGTCGAGCGAAATGTTGCGCGCCGCCGCGGCCGCCGGGTCGACCTGGACGCGCACGGCGAATTTCTGCGCGCCGTAGACCAGCACCTGGGCGACACCGGGCAACTGCGAGATTTGCGGCGCCAGCACGGTCTCGGCGTAGTCGTTGACCTTCGACAGCGGCATGGTGTCGGAGCGCATGCTCACAAACAGCACCGGGAAGTCGCCCGGATTGACCTTGCGAAAGAACGGCGGCGTGGTCATTTCGACCGGCAGCCGGCGTTGCGCGACCGCCAGCGCGGTCTGCACGTCGAGCGAGGCGCCGTCGATATTGCGGCCGAGATCGAACTGGATGGTGATCTGCGTGATTCCGAGCGAGGACGACGAGGTCATCGACGAAATGCCGGAGATGGTGGAGAGCTGGCGCTCGATCGGCGAAGCGACCGAGGCGGCCATGGTCTCAGGCGAAGCGCCCGGCAGCGTGGCGGTGATCTGGATGGTAGGGAAGTCGACCGCCGGCAACGCCGCCACCGGCAGCAGCCGGTAGGCGAAAGCGCCGAACACGATCAATGACGCCGTCATCAGCGTCGTCAGAACCGGCCGGCGGATGCAGAGTTCCGAGAGATTCATGGCGTTACCCGGCGCATGATCTTATCCGACCTTCCTTCGCCCGCTGAAGCTTCGGGATCATGCGCATCAGCTACCGGCGGGTTTATCTGAAGCCGCTTTGGCGGCACGCGCATTGACCCGCGTGCCTTCCGACAGCAGCAATTGACCCTCGGTGACCACGGTCTCGCCGCCGTTCAATCCGCTCTCGATTACCGCGCGGTCGCCAGCCGTGCGCGCGACTTTCACGTGCTGCACCTTGGCGGCGTTGTCCTGGATCACGAAAACGAAACTGCCGGTCTGGCTGACCTGCACGGCCGTCGATGGCACCACCACCGCCTCCTCGATGCGCAAGGTCAGTTCGGCGGTGACCAGGGTTCCCGGCCACAGCACTTCGCCCTCGTTCGGCATGGTGGCGCGGATGGTGACCAGGCCGGTGGCCGCGTCGACCGTATTCTCGATCATGGTCACCTGGCCGCTGGCGCGCTTGCGTTCGCCTGGAATGATTGCCTCGATGGTCGCGGTCTTCGCCACCAGCGCCTGGCGGATTTCAGGCAGCACCTTCTGCGGCACCGTGAAGCTGACATAGACCGGCGCCATCTGGATGATGGTCGCCATGGCCGCCGTATCGGCCGGACGCACGAAATTGCCGAGCTTCACGTTGGCCATGCTGATGCGGCCGGAAATCGGCGCGCGGATCGTGCAGAAGCCAAGCTGCACTTTTAGGTTTTCAAGCTGCGCGCGGTTCGATTCCGCCGTGGCGCGCGACATGTTGACCGCGGTTTGCGCGTTATTGAGCGTGACGATCGGGGTCGCGTTCCGCGCGACCAGGTCGGTATAGCGCTCGACGTCGCGCTGCGCCTGCTCGAGCGCCGCCTGCGCGCCGTCGATCACCGCCTGAACACGCTTCATGTCCGCCTCGATCTGGCGGCCATCGAGCGTGAACAACAGATCGCCTTGCTTGACCTCGGCGCCGTCGGAGAAATGCACACCCATGATCGCGGTCTCGACCCGCGCCTTGATGGCGACGCTGGCGATCGGGGTGACGCTGCCGAGCGATTCAATGCGTACGGGCACCGGTTTGCGCTCGGCGATGGCGGTTTCGACCGGCACCACGCGGGCGGCAGCCTGCGAACGGGCGGCCTTGCCGTCGGTGGTCCAGAATCCGCGCACGAGCAGCGCAATGCCAATCAGGGCGAGCGCCGCCACCCCAAATAGCCACTTTCGCTTAATCATCGGCAGTATTAGGTCCGGCAATTGTGAGGCCGTGCCCGGACTCTCCCTATTCCGCGGTTTAGCTTTATCTCGTCGAGAAGTGGCCGCGTTAGCGGCTTTCCTAGCATATAAACGGGTCTCAGTGCACATCCCTGCGCCACTCTGGTAAACACGGCGCGGCTCGGTCTATTCGGGCGTCCGGAAGCAAATTCCCATGCGAATCGCCACCTGGAACGTCAATTCGATCCGCCAGCGCATGGATAACCTCGTGGCCTGGCTCAAGGAGCGCTCGCCCGACCTCGTCTGCCTGCAGGAGATCAAATGCGTCGACGAAGCCTTCCCGCGCGAGCCGTTGGAGGCGCTCGGCTACAACGTGGCGGTGCATGGCCAGAAGACCTTCAACGGCGTGGCGCTGCTGTCCAAGCTGCCGTTCGACGAGGTGACCAACGGCTTGCTCGGCGACGACGGCGACGTGCAGGCCCGTTTCCTCGAGGCGCTGGTTTCCACCAAGGACGGCGTGCTGCGCGTGGTCAGCCTCTATCTACCCAATGGCAACCCGGCTCCGGGTGAAAAATACGACTATAAACTCAAATGGATGGGCCGGCTGGCTAATTTTTCACGTGAACGGCTGAAGCTGGAGGAGCCGCTGGTGCTGGCGGGCGACTTCAACGTCATCCCGGCGCCGGCCGATGCCCGCCGTCCGGAGGCCTGGGTGAAGGACGCGCTGTTCCTGCCGCCGACGCGGGAGAAGTTCCGCGCCTTGCTCAATCTGGGGCTGACCGACGCCATCCGCGCCTCCAGCGATGCATTCGACCTGTACACCTTCTGGGACTACCAGGCCGGCGCCTGGGCCAAGAACGACGGCATCCGCATCGATCATCTGCTGCTGTCGCCGCAGGCCGCCGACCGGCTGACCGGCGCCGGCATCGATCGCCACGTGCGCTCATGGGACAAGCCGTCCGACCACGTGCCGGTCTATGTCGATCTGGATATCGGCGCGCGCTAAGCTGCCGCGTCAGCGCCCCCACACCTCCGCCGCGACATCGACGGCCAGCCGCAGCTTGGCCCATTGTTCCTGCTCCGACAGCACATTGCCTTCCTCGGTGGAGGCAAAGCCGCATTGCGGCGACAGGCAGAGCCGGTCGAGCGGCGCATACTTCGCCGCTTCCGCGATGCGGCGTTTAAGCATGTCCTTCTCTTCGAGCGCCCCGGTCTTCGAGGTGATCAGCCCGAGCACCACGGTCTTGTCCTTGGGCAGGAAGCGCAGCGGCTCGAAGCCGCCCGCGCGGTCGTTGTCCCACTCCAGGAAATAGCCATCGACATTGACACCGTTGAACAACAAGTCGGCGATCGGCTCATAGCCGCCGGAGGCGATGAAGGTTGAACGGAAGTTTCCGCGGCACACATGCGTGGTCACCACCAGGTCGCGCGGACGTCCGTCAAGCGCGGCATTGATCATGCCGGCATAAATCTCGCCCTGCTTGGCGGGGTCGTCGCCGCGTTTGGCGAGCATGTCGCGCTGAGCCGGGTCGCATAAATACGCGAAGCTGCAATCGTCGAGCTGCAAATAGCGGCAACCGGCGGCGTAGAAGCCCTGGATCGCCTGCTTATAAGCCTGGCCGAGATCGCGATAGAATTCGTCCATGCCCGGATAGGCCGCGCGATCGATCATCTTCCGCCCGCCGCGGTAATGCAGCATCGAGGGACTCGGGATCGTCATTTTGGGCGTGCATTTGGTGTTGGCCTTGAGGAACGCGAAATGCTCGATCTGCGGATGGTGGCGCGAGCCGAGCTTGCCCTTCACAAAGGGCGCTTCCGCCTTTGACTGCACGCCGGCAAATTTAATCCCCTCCGCCGCGACCATCTCCACGCCGTCGAGCCCGGCCAGAAAATCGAAGTGCCAATAGGCGCGCCGGAACTCGCCATCGGTGACCGAGCGCAGACCTACCGCCTCCTGCTTGTCGATGATCGCCTTGATCTCGCTATCCTCGACCGCTTTGAGTTCGGCCGCCGACAGTTGTCCGGCGGCGAACTTGCCGCGCGCCTGTTTGAGCGCCGGCGTCCGCAGCAGCGAACCGACATGATCGGCGCGGTAAGGAGGAAGCTCACGTTGCATGTCACGCTAACCCGTGAAAATAAACGTCAAAGCACATGCACGGCGTCCGCCCCACGCCGCAACGAAGGCGGACGCCGTGGACGATATGCAGCGATTCCGACCGCTAGTTCTTCAGCTTGGACGGATCCTTGAAGTTGGGGATTGTCTCGAACTCGACATTGTACAGTTCGCCGTCAACCCGCTCGACTTTGCGTATATAGATATTCTGAATCACCTCGCGCGTTTCCGGATCGATGGTCATCGGTCCGCGCGGACTGACCCAGCTCAAGCCCTTCATCGCAGCGATCAGCGCATCGCCGCCGGTCGCTCCTTTGGTTTTCTTCAGCGCTTCGTAGATCAGGTGCATGCCGTCATAGCTCTGCACCGCCATCAGGTTCGGCCGCATGCCGCCATTGGCTTTCTTGAAGTCCGCGACAAAGGCCTTGTTTTCGGGGCTGTTATGCGCGGCCGAGTAATGGTGCGCTGTGATGACGCCGAGCGCCGCATTGCCGATCTGATTGACGATGTCGTCTTCCGTCAAGCTGCCTTCGGCGATGAACTTGATGCCGGATTTGTCCAAGCCGCGTTCGACAAACTGTCGAATAAAGATTGGCCCGACGCCGGCCGGAACGAAGCCCATCAGCGCATCGGGTTTCGTGTCCGCGACACGCTGAAGCGCCGGCGCGAAATCGTTACTGGCCAGCGGGATCCGCAAGGATTCGACCACTTTGCCGCCTAGCGCTTCGAAACGCTGCTTGAATGCGGTTTCCACATCGATGCCGGGAGCATAGTCCGACACGACCGTCATCACCTTCTTGAGCCCGTTCTTTGCGGCCCAATCGGCGAGCGGGACGGTCGTTTGTGGAACCGAGAAGCTGGTGCGCACGATATAGGGCGAACGCAGGGTGACGACCGAGGTCGCCGCCATCATCACGATTTGCGGAATCTTGGCTTCGGTAGCGATCGGCGCCGTCGCCAGCGCGCCGGGCGTCAGCCCAAATCCGGCCAGCATGGCCACCTTGTCGTTGACCACGAACTCCTGCGCGAGCCGCTTGGTCATGTCGGGATTGCCCGTGTCATCCTTGATGATGAGCACGATCTTCTTGCCGGCGACGGTGTCGCCATTGCGCTGCATGTAAAGCTTGGCGCCCGCGATCAACTGCTTGCCGGTCGGCGTGAAGGGACCGGTCAGCGGCACCAGCATGCCGACCTTCACCACATCCTGCGCCAGGCTTGGCGCCGCCCACGGCAACGCCAGCGCAACCGCAAGCATCGCAAGCCTATTCTTCCGCCTCATGACGTTTCCCCCGGTTCATGGTTGGCCTGATGATACTGCAATATCGCGACGCTGGCGATTGCGGTCGCGCCAGGCGCGCCGGCGCGGTCCGCGGGGGCGAAGTGGGCAGATCGAGATAGGGGATCGACAGTCGGCTTGCCCACCGACGCAAGGAGTGGGTGGACGGGCGCAGCCAGCGCGTGAGCGCGGCCTACTCGCGCCGCGTCTCCAGCCAGCGCCTCAAATACAGCGCGGCCAACGCCTTCTCGTCCTCGGTCGCCTGCTGGAAGGCGCTGTCGTACAACTTGCCGATCCATATCTGGTCGGTGGTGCGCGCTGAGTCCTTGGCGAGCGTGAGCCACATCAGCCCGCGCGCGGCCTGGCGCGGAATATTGTCGCCGGTAAACAGCATGGCCCCTAACATGGCCTGCGCCGAGCATTGTCCCTTCTGCGCCGACAGGCCGAACCAGCGCGCCGCCGTGCGCGGGTCTTGCGGGGCGCCGACGCCGTCGAGATAGAGCCGCGCCAGATAATACTGCGCGTCGGGGTCGCGGAAATACGACGCCGCATAGGCAAACATCTCGCGCGCGCGTTCCGGATCGCGCGCGACCCGCGTCTTCGGGATGCCGTCGAGATAATAGTGGCCGAGCGCGACGAAGGCGTTGGCGACAAAGCGCGCCTGCGGCGAGTCCGGATTGTCCTCGGCATGGCGGTCGGCGATGCGGCGGAAATAGTCGAACGCCTTGAGATCGTTGCGCGCCACGCCGTCGCCGTCGGCATACATGCGGCCGAGCTTCCACTGCGCCAGCGCGTGGCCGTTCTCGGCGGCGTATTCGAGCGAGTGCACGGCCTTGGCGGGTTCGCCCGCTTTCAGCAAGCGCGCGCCGGAGCGGAACGCATCCATCGGCGTCACCGCCAACGCCGGCGCCGACGCCATCGCATCCTCGGACCTGTTGCCGTCGAACGCGATGGCCGGCAGCCCGGCCACGAGGCCGGCGCCGATCATCATCACGCGCAACAGGGTCTCAACTATCCGCATAACACGCCTTCTCGGCCGCCCCGCCGGGATGGGTCACCGCGCCCTTGACGGCGGGTCCCACCTGCTGGGCGTATTTCCACAAATAGCCGGAGCTGGCTTCGGACAAGCGCGCCTGCCATTGCGCCTTGCGTTGGCTCAGTTCCTCGGCCGACAGCCTGACGTCGATCGTGCCCTTGTCGGCGTCGAGCTCGATGATGTCGCCATCCTTGATCAGCGCGATCGGTCCGCCCACCGCCGCCTCCGGCCCGACATGGCCGACGCAGAAGCCGCGGGTGGCGCCGGAGAAGCGGCCGTCGGTGATCAGCGCCACTTTGTCGCCCTGACCCTGGCCGTAGAGCGCGGCCGTGGTGGAGAGCATTTCGCGCATGCCGGGGCCGCCGCGCGGTCCCTCGTAGCGGATCACCAGCACGTCGCCGGCCTGGTATTTCTTGTGCTTGACCGCGTCGAAGCAGGCTTCCTCGCCGTCGAAGCAGCGCGCCGGGCCGGAGAATTTCAGGCTGCCAGTCATGCCGGCGACCTTCACGATGGCACCTTCGGGGGCGAGATTGCCTTTCAGGCCGACCACGCCGCCGGTCGCCAGCAACGGTTTATCGGCCGGACGCACCACGTCCTGGTCCGGGTTCCATTTCACGTTCTTCATGTTCTCGGCGATGGTGCGACCAGTGACGGTCAGGCAATCGCCGTGCATGAAGCCGTGATCGAGCAGCGTTTTCATAAGAAGGGGCACGCCGCCAGCTTCGAACATATCCTTGGCGACATAACGGCCGCCCGGTTTCAAATCCGCGATATATGGTGTCTTTTTGAAGATTTCGGCGACGTCGAACAGGTCGAATTCGATGCCGCATTCATGCGCGATCGCCGGCAGATGCAGCGCAGCATTGGTGGAACCGCCGGTGGCGGCGACCACGGCGGCGGCATTCTCCAGCGCCTTGCGGGTGACGATGTCGCGCGGGCGGATGTTCTTGACGATCAGGTCCATGATCATCTCGCCGGCCAGCATGCAGAACTTGTCGCGCATCTCGTAGGGTGCCGGCGCCCCGGACGAATAGGGCAGCGCCAGACCGATGGCTTCCGACACGGTCGCCATGGTGTTGGCGGTGAACTGCGCGCCGCAGGCGCCGGCCGAGGGGCAGGCGTTCTGCTCGAGAGTCTTGAGATCGGCGTCGGACATCTCGCCGACCGAATGCTTGCCGACCGCCTCGTAGACGTCCTGCACGGTGACTTCCTTGCCCTTGAACTTTCCGGGCAGGATCGAGCCGCCATAGATGAAGATCGACGGCACGTTGAGCCGGCACATCGCCATCATCATGCCGGGCTGCGACTTGTCGCAGCCGGCGACGCCAATGAGCGCGTCATAGGCATGGCCGCGCATCGTGAGTTCCACCGAATCCGCGATCACCTCGCGCGAGGGCAGCGACGACTTCATGCCGGCATGGCCCATGGCGATGCCGTCGGTGACGGTGATGGTGCAGAATTCGCGCGGCGTGCCGCCGACCGCGCAGACGCCCTTCTTCACGGCCTGCGCCTGGCGCATCAGCGCGATATTGCAGGGCGCGGCCTCGTTCCAGCAGGTGGCGACGCCGACGAAGGGCTGGTGGATCTGCTCGGTCGACAGGCCCATCGCGTAATAAAAGGCGCGATGCGGAGCGCGATCCGGCCCCTCGGTGGCGTGCCGGCTCGGTAATTTGGCCTTCAAATTCGATTTCGCGTCCATAGTCCTCGTCGAGCCCCCGCCCCTGTTACCGCCGCCGGACTACCCGCACGGCTTTAAACGAAGGCTCTTTACCGGCGGTAAAACCGGAAGTCGCGCAACGGCTTGCGGCCACCGCGCGGGTCCCCTTCGATGTCGTGGAAGGGTATGGCCAAATCGCGGCGCAGACTGGATCATCGGGGGTCATGGCTTAAATGTTCTAAAGGTGTTGCAGACAGGACACAGGGTCTGATCCCGACATGGCGACACCCCCCAAAATCCGGCGTGATTTCTTCGACCGTTCGGTCCACCGGGTGGCGCCCGAGCTGATCGGGGCGACGCTGCTGGTGGACGGCGTCGGCGGCGTCATCGTCGAGGTCGAGGCCTATCACCACACCGATCCGGCCGCGCATTCCTATACAGGCCGCACCGAGCGCAATGCCGTGATGTTCGGCGCGCCGGGGGTGGCTTATGTCTACCGCTCCTACGGCATCCACTGGTGCCTGAATTTCGTGTGCGAGGCGGAAGGCAGCGCCAGCGCCGTGCTGATCCGCGCGATCGAACCGACCGCCGGGCTTGCCCTGATGCGGCGGCGGCGGGGCTTAAGCGACGAGCGCGCGCTCTGCTCCGGGCCGGGCAAATTATGTCAGGCGCTGGGCGTCAGCATTCGCCACAACGGCCTCGCCCTCGACCGCGCGCCGTTCGATCTGCGCGCGCGTGGCGCACGGCCCGAGATCGTCATCGGCCCGCGCATCGGCATCACCAAGGCGGTGGAGCAGCCGTGGCGTTACGGGCTGCAGGGCTCGCGGTTTTTGAGCAAAGTGTTTCGCTAATTTGTCGTCAGATTCGAAACCCCGCGTCGAAGCCGAAGTCGCGCTTGGCCTTCTCGCTCGAAATCGCGCCGTCGTCTTCCGCGACATTGTAGATGCCGCGCTTGGCTTTGGTGAGCGCGAGCAGCGCGGCATGCGCCGCGGCGTCGATATACAAACCGGGCGCGCCGCGCTTGTCGCGTTCGAACCAGGTGCCGGGACCGTAAAGCAAGCCGTAGCGCAGCACGATGCCGTCCGGCATTTCGAGCGTCGCGTCTTCCAGCGCCACCACGCCGTCGACCGTGCGCCGGCGCGCGCCGGTCGCGCCGAGATCGAGCGGATCGCTTTCGACGCGCAGTCCGTCGCCCGGCGCATAGACGAAGGCGATGCTCTGCGCGATCAGCCGCGTCACGCCGGCGGCCTTGGCGGCGGCGACCAGATTGCGTGTGCCGTGGATGCGCAGGCGCGCGTTGCGCTCGAGGCCGGCGTCGTAGCCCGGCGTGCCCGGCCCGTGCGGCAGATCGGTGAGCTGATGCATGACGAGCTGCGGCTTGGCCGCCTGTACCGCGCGCATCAACGCGTCTGCATCGAACACATCGACCAGCACCGGCGTAGCGCCTTGCGCGGCGATCGCCGCGGCCTTGTCGAACGAACGCGTGGTGCCGACCACGTCATGGCCGGCCGCGACCAACAACGGCACCAGCCGCCGTCCGATCACACCACCTGCTCCGGCGAGAAATATTTTCATCGGCACCACCCTCTCTTGCCGGTCGCCGGATCGATCGCCAGCACCGCGTTGCCCAATTCGGCGGTTGACCACAGGAGCCCTCGCGCATCCATCACTACCGAATGCGGCGCGAGAGCGTCGCCGACGTCGATGCTGCGCTCGAGCGACTTCGAGGCGAGATCGATCACCGCGATGCGGCGGTCGGGGTCCTTGTTCTTGCCGAAGATGCCGCCGCCATAGATCGACGCGTACACTTTCTTGCCGTCGGGCGAGCGGATCATCTCATGCGTCGAGCCCGGCATATCGAGCTCGCCGGTCTGCGCCAGCGTGGCCGCGTCGAAAAATTGAATCTTGTTGGCGCTCTTGGCGGTGAGAATCAGGTTCGGCCCGCCCGGGCGGTTGTTGGGGTCCACGGCCGCGCTAGCTCGCGAGCGGATCGGGGCCGTACTGGTTGGGTCCTTCTTGGCCGACGCGGATATAGACGAAGAACAGTTGCGCGAGCCCGATCAGCAGGCTGATGCCCCCGAGGATTTTCGCGAGCAACCACGCCATCTCCAAAAAGCTCGTGCTGATGAAGCCGACGGCGATCACGGCCGCCGCGGCAAGCGTCGGCACGAGATAGAGCAGGCTCCACCAGCCGGGAAGCCCGAGATCGTGGAACCGCTTGAAGGCGATGCAGATGCCGGCCCAGATAAAAAACAGCGACAGAATTTGCCCGATGATCGGAATCCAGCCGAGCACGACGCTGGCGACGATGATCGCCAGCACGCCGTACAGCCAGAACTCCCGGCGCGAGAGGCGGCCGGACGGCGAGGTGAACAGCTTGATCCAATATTGCGTCGGCGGAAAGCCGGAGCCGGCCAAGGCATAGTTCATCGCTGGCCCGCCGCCATAGGACGATGGCGCGTTGGCCGCGTGTTGCGCCGCGCCAGAGGCCATCGGCCGCGGCGAAGCGGGCCGCTGGGCGGCGCGTGGCGGCGGCGGCGCCTGGACCAGGACAATATCGATCGGCTGGCCTTCCCACAGCTGGAATTCGACCGCCTGCCCGACCTGCGCCGGCCCGTTGCGCACTTCCTTGGTCCAATAACTGTAGCGCGGCCCGTCGTCGGCCGAGAGCTGGCCGTAGGTTCCGTCCGGCGCGATCGCTACTATTCGGCCACGCATGTCCTGCTCCTTGGCACGTTCGCGGCAACGATACCGCGCGTCCGCCCGGCGCTGTCAAGCGTCAGGCCGCGCCTTTCAACCGCTCCAGCGCCTCGGCGATCTTGGCCTTGCGCGCCGAGGCTTCCTCGCGCTTCTCTTTTTCCTCTTCGACCACGTCTTCCGCGGCGCGCTCCATGAATTTCGGATTGTTCAGCTTGGCATCGCAGCGGGCGATGTCGGCCTCGGCCTTCTGCATCTCCTTGGCCAGCCGCGCGCGTTCGGCGGCGAGATCGATGACGCCTTTGAGCGGCAGCGCCGCTACCTCGCCGCGCACCACCAGTTGCACCGAGCCTTGCGAGGGCACTGTTCGCGTGAATGTTCCAGAAACACGCGCAAGACGGTTTAAGGCCGCGTCCCACATCTTGGCGTTTTTCAGAGTCTTTTCAGAGGGATTTATCAACTCAAGCCCCACGAGCGTACTGGCCGGAATATTCATTTCAGTTCGCACCGAGCGGATGGCAGTGACCAGATCGATCAGCCAACCAATCTCGGCTTCAGCCTGCGCTCCTTTAATTTCAGGAGGCATCTCGTCAAACGCCATTGTCGGATTGGAATATTCAACTTGCTTATACGGCCACGCAGTCAGTGCTAACAATGCGTCACGCTTCGCCGTCACAACCCATAGTTCTTCGGTGATGAATGGCATGAATGGGTGCAATAATTTTAGGATTTCATCACGCGCCCAACATACCATCGCCCTTGTCTCTGCTCTTGCTGGACGGTCAGGCCCAAGCAGCACAGGCTTGGCTAGCTCAAGATACCAATCACAATATGTATTCCATACGAAACGATAAGCAGCCCCAGCGGCTTCATTGAACTTATAAGTTTCAATTGCTTCCGTTATTTCGCGTGCAGCTTTTGTAGTTTCGTGCCAAATCCAAAGGTTCAATTCCTCGCGAGCGGTTTTCGGGTCGAAGCCTTCAATCGTCGCGCAGCCGTTCATCTCGGCGAAACGCGCCGCGTTCCACAGCTTGGTGGCGAAGTTGCGGTTGTTCTCGACGTCCTGCGGGCCGAGCCGGATGTCGTGGCCGGGCGCGACGGCGCGCATCAAAGTAAAGCGCAGCGCGTCCGCGCCGTAGTCGTCGATGACGCCGAGCGGGTCGACGACATTGCCTTTCGACTTCGACATCTTGGCGCCGGAGGCGTCGCGCACCAGGCGATGGATGTAGATGTCGGCGAAGGGCACCTCGGGCATGAAATGCAGCCCCATCATCATCATGCGCGCGACCCAGAAGAAGATGATGTCGAAGCCGGTGACCAGCACGCTGGTCGGATAGAAGCGCTTGAGCGCGGGCGCCGCGTCCGGCCAGCCCAGCGTCGAGAACGGCCACAGCGCGGAGGAGAACCAGGTGTCGAGCACGTCGGGATCGCGTGCGAGCGCGATCGCCTTGCCGTAGTGCTGGTCGGCTTCGCCTTGCGCTTCCGCTTCGTTCAGCGCGACGAATACTTTTCCGTCCGGCCCGTACCAGGCCGGAATCTGGTGCCCCCACCAGAGCTGGCGCGAGATGCACCACGGCTGGATGTTTTCCATCCAATTGAAATAAGTCGTTTCCCAATTCTTCGGCACGAATTGGGTCTTGCCCTCGCGCACTGCGGCGATGGCGGGCTTCGCCAGTTCATGCGCGTTGACGTACCACTGGTCGGTGAGGAACGGCTCGATCACCACATTCGAGCGGTCGCCGTGCGGCACGACATGCGCATTCGGCTCGATCTTTTCGACCAGACCCTTCTCCTCCAGCCGTGCGACGATGGTCTTGCGCGCGGCGAAACGGTCCTGCCCGTGCAACTGCATTGTCTGGTCGAGATCGGCGGAGCTGGGCACGTCACGCGAAAAATCGGCATTGTCCTTCAGGTCGAGCTTGGCCTCGATGCTGAAAATGTTGACCTGCGGCAGATCGTGCCGTTTGCCGACCTCGAAGTCGCCGAAGTCGTGCGCCGGCGTGATCTTCACGGCGCCCGAGCCCTTCTCCGGATCGGAAATCTCGTCGCCAACAATCGGGATCCTGCGACCGACCAGCGGCAAGATCGCGTTCGTGCCGATCAGATGCTTGTAGCGCTCGTCCTCCGGGTTCACCGCGACCGCGGTGTCGCCCAGCATCGTCTCGGGCCGCGTGGTGGCGACCACGATGAAGGTCGAGGGGTCTTGCGGATCGAAGGTTTTGCCTTCGAGCGGATAGCGCAGATACCAGAGGTGCCCTTTGGTCTCCACCTGCACCACTTCCAGATCGGAGATCGCGGTCAGCAGCTTGGGGTCCCAATTGACCAGCCGCTTGTCCTTGTAGATCAGCCCGTCGCGGTAAAGCTCGACGAACACTTTGCGCACCGCGCGCGACAGCCCCTCGTCCATGGTGAAGCGCTCGCGCGACCAATCACATGAAGCACCAAGGCGCTTGAGCTGGTTGACGATGGTGCCGCCGCTCTCGGCCTTCCATTCCCACACGCGCTTGAGGAACGCCTCGCGCCCCATCTCGCGGCGGCCGGGCTCCTTGCGCTCGGCCAATTGCCGCTCCACCACCATCTGGGTGGCGATGCCGGCATGGTCGGTGCCCGGCTGCCACAACACGTCCTTGCCGCGCATGCGCTCGAAGCGGCACAGCACGTCCTGCAACGTGTTGTTGAGCGCATGGCCCATATGCAATGAGCCGGTGACGTTGGGCGGCGGAATGACGATAGAGTAAGGCTTAGCCTGGGCGCGCTCGGGCCGGCAGGCTGTGAAGGCGCCCGCCTGCTCCCAGGTCCGGTAGATGCGGCCCTCGACCTCCGAGGGTTGATAAGTCTTATCAATCATTGTCGTTTTGTCTGAACCACGTGGCGCGGTACAAAAGCCGCCACGCCACCGAGAGTCAACTTTGCCGGCCAATCCAGACCCAGCAAGCCCAGACCCACCACGCGGTAGCGCCACCCGCGCCATCACGCTGCTGGCCATCGCCGCCTTCGCCGCCCAGGCCATGGTGCGGGTGACCGATTCGCTGCTGCCGCAGATCGCCGCCGATCTTGCCGTCAGCGTCGGCGCGGCCTCGATCGTGGTCACGGTCTATCTCTTGGCGCACGGCTCGGTGCAACTGGTGATCGGCCCGATCGGCGACCGGGTCGGCAAATATCTCTGCATGGCGATCGCCGCAGCAGCAGCCTCGTTGCTGGTGGTGCTATGCGGACTGGCGCCAACGCTGCCGCTGCTGGTGGCGGCGCGGCTGGGCAGCGGGCTCGCCACCGGCTGGATCATTCCCTTGGCGATGGCCTTTATCGGCGACGTCATCCCCTATGAGCGCCGCCAGCAGGTGCTTGGCACTTTCCTCTCCGGCCAGATCCTCGGCCAGATGTTCGGCCAGGCCGCCGGCGGCGTGCTCGGCGATTATTTCGGCTGGCGCACCGTGTTCTTCATTCTCGCCGGCATGCTCGCCGTGGCCACGCTCGGGCTGTTCTACGAGCTGTGGCGCAATCCGATCACACGGGCGGGCGCGGCGACCGGGCAACCCCGGCGCGGCTTCATTGCCGACTACCGCGCCGTGCTGCGCTCGCCCTGGGCGCGCACCATCATCGCGGTCGCCTTCCTCGAATTCGGGCTGATGTTCGGCGCCTTTACCTATGTCGGCGCCGATCTGCATCTACGCTTTGGCGTCAGCTTCACGCTGGTCGGCCTGTTCGTCGGCACCTTCGCGATCGGCGGCCTGATCTACAGCCTGTCGGTGCATCGACTGGTGCAGCGCTTCGGCCAGATCGGGTTGGCCGCGCTGGGCGGCGCGCTGCTGGCGGGTGCCTATGTGACGCTCGCCTTCGAGCCGACCGCCTTGCTCGCGCCGCTCGCCATCACCGCGATCGGCCTCGGCTTCTACATGCTGCACAACACGCTGCAAACGAACGCGACGCAGATGACGCCGGAAGCGCGCGGCACCGCGGTCTCGCTGTTCTCCGCCTCGCTTTATCTCGGACAGACCGCGGGGGTCGCCGCCGGCGGCGTGATCTTCGACCGCTTCACCGCCGTGCCGGTGTTCCTGACCGCGGCGGTGTTGCTTCTGGCGCTGGGCGTGTGGTTTTCGCGCCAGCTGGTGCGGCGGCGCGAGCGCGGCGTTTAGCGCGTTTACTGCCGGCCGCCGCGCGAGACGCGCTCGATCTCGGCGCGCACGATGCGCTCGACCATGCCGGGCAGATTGTCGTCGAGCCAGGACTTGAGCAACGGCCGCAGCATTTCCTTCACCAGGTCCTCGAGCGTGCGCGCGTTCTGCCCGATCACGGTGTAGGCCAGCGAATTGAAGGCGCTGTCGACCGCCGACACGGTCGCGTTCGAGATCAACCCTTGGTCCGGCGCGGGTTGCGTGGCGACTTGTGGGCGAGGTTCCGCGCGCACCGGCGGTTCGGGCCGCGGCTCCGGCGGGTCGGCGAACACCACGTCGTTGGCGCCGTCTATGGTGCGGAAGCTGGACGCCGGTGCCGGAGCTGGCGCCGCCATCGCCTCGGTCAGATCGAGCACATCGGTCGGCGGCGCGGCCGGCATGGGCGCAGGCTTGGGCGCGGGCATGGGTGCGGGCTTGGCTGCAACCTTCGGCGGAGCGTCGAGATCGGCCAGCATGGCGTCGATATCGTCCTGATTATTGGCAGCGACCGGCGATGGTGGCGGCGGCGGCGCGACCGCGCGCGGGGCCGGCGGCGGTGCCGGTTTGGGCGCCACGGCTTCCGGCACCTTCGGCCGGCCATCGTCGTCGGCAATGATACGCCGGATGGAGGCCAGGATTTCCTCCATCGACGGCTCTTGCACCTTCGCCGTTTGGCTCATCGCTCGTTTCCCGACCGCGGCTCGTCACACCCCGAACAGCGACAGCTTCGCGGCCAAGCAACCGCGAATCGCCGTGGATACCTTTTATACGCCAGAGGGATGCAAGTTTGGCAGGCGGAAAATCAAAAGCATTGAATGATCTGTGGACACCCGCATGATCCCGAAAAGTGGGCACCGGTTTTCGGACAAGATCATGCGGAGAGAAAAATCCGATTAGCGCCCGCTCGGCGTACGCACACCGGTCCAGCTGTCGCGCACCTGCTGGTAATGCTGCTGGGCATCATAGATCGGCACGTTCAACCCGAGCACCTCCGGCGCCAGCCGGCCGACCGCCGACAACAGCGCATAGGACGCCACCACCCGGTCGCGCTGCGCGGTGACCAGCGCCACTCGCGCGTTCACTAGCTCCTGCTGGGCGTTGAGCACGTCGAGCGTGGTGCGCTGGCCGACGCGCGCTTCCTCGCGCACGCCGTTGAGCGCGATCTCGGCGGCCTGCACCTGCGCCGTCGTGGCGTCGATATTGGCCTTGGCGGCATCGAGCTGTCCCCAGGACTGCACCACGGTCTGGCGCACCTGATCGCGGGCGGTGTCGAAATCGAGCCGCTTCTGCCCGAGCGTCTCCTTGGCCTGACGGATGAGGGAATATTCGGCGCCGCCTTGGTAGATCGGCACGCTGAGCGTGCCGAGCACCGAAGTGTTGAAGCTCTTTAGCCCGGTCAGGGTGCTCTCGTTGCTCTGTTGCACGTTGCCTTGCACCGACAGAGTCGGGTAGAGCGAGCCCTCGGCGACTTTCACCTGCAACAGCGCGACGTCGACATTGTATTGCGCGGTGGTCACCGCCGGATGCGTGGCGCTGGCGAAATCGACCGCCACCGACAGGCTTGGCGGCGAGAACCGATCGACCGGCGTGCCGGGCGTGAGCTTGCCCGGATTATTGCCGATCACCTGGCGATAGGTCGCGCCGGATGCTTTGAAGTTGGATTCCGCGGTGAGCACCTGCGAGCGGCCGGCGGCCAGCCGCGATTCCGACTGCGCCACGTCGGTGCGCGTCACCTCGCCGACATTGAAGCGGTCGCGGGTCTGCCGCAGCTGCTCCTGCAGCACCTCGACGTTGCGCTTCTGCAGGTCGAAGATCGCGCTGTCGCGCAGCAGGTTCATATAAGCGGTCACCGCGTTGAGCAGCACCGTCTGCTCGGTCACGCGCAAAGTCGCGCGCGCCGCCAGCACCTGCGCCTCGGCCTGGCGGGTCCTGTTGGCGGTCTGGAAACCGTTGAAGATCGTCTGCGTGGCGGTGAGGCCGTAGCTGTTCGGCGTTACAGTGCCGGACTGCTTCAAATAAGTGGCCGTGGGAGTGGCCCCGGTCTTGCTGGTCGTGTCCCAATACTGCTCGCCGAGCGTGCCGGTGGCGGTAATCCTCGGCCGGTAACCCGACAGCGCCTGCGGCACGCCTTCGTCGGTGGCGCGCACGCTGGCGCGCTGCGAATTGAGCGTCGGGTTGTTCTGATAGGCCTGCATCAGCGCGGATTCGAGCGACTCGCCGCGCGCCGGCAGCGTCGCGGCCGGCAATGCCAGGCAGGCGATCGCGCCGACCGCCAAACCAACCGCCCAACCGCTCATTCCACCACGCGACATAACGCTGACTCTGACCCGAACACACTCAAAACCCGCACAACGCCAAGTTCGGCCTACTTTGCACGGAAAGAAGGAACCGGGAACCATAGGCGGCCCCGGGATACGTTAAAACCCCCCGGACGGCCTCGCATACAAGAAGGCCGGATGCTGGGGATTTTGCGCCACGCTTGGGACTGGCGATAGTATCAAAAGGCGAAGGCCGGGGGCTTCACGAAGCCCGGCAGCACCGCCGCCGCCGCACTGAACACCGGCCGGCCGCCGAGCTCGTCGCCGCTGCGACGGTACAGCATGGCGGTGGCGCCGGGCCCGGAACCCAGCACACAGACCAGCCGTCCCCCATCCTTGAGCTGCCGTAAGAACGCCTGCGGCTCGATTTCCGTGGCCCCTTCCAGCACGATCAGGTCATAAGGCGCGCCTTGCGGCCAGCCCTCGACCAGCGGCCCGCTGACCACGGTGACATTGGGCAGCGACGACAGTGCCGCCTTTGCCGTCTTGGCGAGGCCGGCATCCTGTTCGAGCGCCACCACCTCCCCGGCAAGGCGCGCGAGCAGCGCCGCCGCATAGCCGGTGACGCAGCCGACATCCAGCACCCGGTCGGTCGGTTTGATTTCGGCGGCATTGAACAGCTTGGCCAGCACCATCGGCTTGAGCAGGCGGCGGGAGGCGGAAGCCCCCTCGCCCACCGGCAGATCGAGATCGAGATAGGCAATCGATGTCGCGGCGGGCGGCGCGAAGCGCTCGCGCGGAACCTCCAGCATGGCTGCAAGTACACGCAGGTCGGTAACGTCGTTGGGACGAATCTGGCCGTCCACCATATGGCGACGCGCGTCGGCAAAGTCGGTCATCGCGAGCCTCGTCGGGTCCAGGAACGCGCGGCTTTTGTGCGGCAAGGCCGCTCAAAAGGCAAGCGAGCGGCAGCGTTGTCGATTTGCATTGGCTCCTATATAGGCTTGGCCTTAAGAGGGGGCGTACGGCCCGATTGGCCGGACGCAACCTTCAACGGCCACGTGGCGGAGTGGTTACGCAGAGGACTGCAAATCCTTGCACCCCGGTTCGATTCCGGGCGTGGCCTCCAGCCTTCGCTGCTCCGCAGCTTCGGCTCGGCAAGCCTTATCGTACGAAGGCTGCCGCGCCGTAGCCATTTGGCGAAGGCGGGCGATACATACGGGCGTTCTTACTTTGCAAAGCAGTTGGGCTTTGTTATAGGCCAGCCTTCGCTCCTCCGGAGCTACGGCTGGCAAGCCCTTTGTCGCGAAGGCTGCCCGCCGAAGCTGCGCGGCAGCGAAGGCGGGCCGCTACGGCGAAAACCGGCCTATTCCCTGGTAGCTCAGCGGTAGAGCGTTCGACTGTTAATCGAAATGTCGCTGGTTCGATCCCAGCCCAGGGAGCCAAGTTTTTTCGCGCAATTCGCTAACACAACACCGTCGCCGGACGCGGCAGCCAGCGATTTTCCAAATCCATCGATTTTCGATCGCTCGGGATGTGTTCCGATATGGAACGCAGCGCGCGGCGATCGAGCAGGCGGATGCCGTAGCGTCCCCGCACCTCGATCAGACGGAGCTTCTTGAAATGCGTGAAGATACGCGAGACCGTTTCGTTGGTCAGGCCGAGGTAATTGCCGATATCGCCGCGCAGCATCGGCAACGACACGAAATCGCCCTTGGCGCTGCGGGCCGCGGCACGTGCGTCGACCTCGAGCATGAAGGCGGCGATGCTTCCCTCGGCGTCGCGTTTGGCAATGGTGAGGACAAGATCGTGCGCGCGCGACAGGTCCTCGCAAGCCACATTGTAGAGCTTCAGCAGGAACTGCGGGTCGCCGCTGGCGGCCGCGAAGAAAACCGCCGTCGGAACGCTGCGCATCTCGGTGGCGGTGACCGCCTGCGCGCTGAACCGATGTTTCGCGCCGTATTCGAACGCGACGAACTCGTCCGGCGATTTGAAACCGATGACCTGGCAGCGTCCATTGCTGAGCAACGAGTACAAGCGGACGAACCCGCTTTTCACCACATAGACGTGGGTCTGCTCGTCGCCCTGATGGAAAATGTGCTGGCGCGGCGCAAGCTTGCGCCGGCTCCACGGCACGCTGCAATCGAGCTCCAGCGGCGCCGGTAACGTGCGGTCAGCGCCGTTGCTGCGTAGACCTGCGGGAGGTTCGTTCGCGTGACCGTACAGTCGGTTCATTTCGGGAATGATTACGCACAATTGATCGCGCTTTTCATTGACATACATCATGCCCGAGCTTGACGGATGACAGCGCCGATAAAATTGACATTAACCACGCGTGACCGCCGACAGCCGCGATCGACGATCGCGCGGTCATTTGTGCGCAACTTGACCGTCTGCGGCCCGCAGGCCAATCTGCCCGCGAACCGCCGCTGGCCAAATCCAGCTTGCGACTGGCACTTTTCCATCAACGCGGCACAATGTCGCGGACTCCGATCCATACGACAGCCACTGCCCGCCCCTGACGAGGCACCGAAACGCTTTCAGCCATGACGCGCTCGACCAGTCCGCTGCTCACCGATCTGTATGAACTCAACATGGTCCAGGCCTATCTGGATCGCGGTGAGGACAAGGAGGCGGTGTTTGAATTCTTCGTGCGGCGGTTGCCGGCGCGCCGCGGCTTCCTGCACGACGGCCCGGCAAAACAAAACCGGCGCGATCGGTTCGATCGCGCCGGTTCATCAACGGTGAACGTCCGGTTAGTTGGTAAAGCCCAACCGCAAGAACGCGCCTTGATAGAAACGATTGGCGTTGCTGAAATTGCCATTCACGTCCGAGACCCGCATGGCATTCCAGTAACCGTCGAAGCGATAGCTGGCGGTCAGCTTGGCATTGCGGCTGATCGCATAGGATATGCCGGGCTGAGCATCCAGATTAAACACCGCGCCAGCGCTGTTGCTGTTGGTGGTGCCGGCGGCGGGGCAACCCGATATGCACGGATTGACGTTGGCGCCCGAGTAGGTCGAGGTTTGGGTGAATTTGCGGTCGCCGAACAGCGCCGCGACGCCGACATTGTAGTCGAACGACCAGGCGCCGCCGAGCGGCACGCTGCCTTCGAGCGCCGCGCGCGGGCCGACGCCGAGGAATTTGCTTTCCTGGGTATAGGAAAGGTTATGAGCGGCAACAACCGTCGGCGACGAAGTGGTCACCGGCACATTCCAGCTCGCCGAGCCCGTTGTTTTTCCTCTGATCGAGGCTACCCGGACGCCGAGCTTGGCCTGGGTGCTGCCAAGGCCGATATTCATGTCGCGCCCGACCATGAAGTCCGCCAGCCAATGACTTTCCTTGCGCTCGCCGCTGCCGCTGCCTGTAACAGGCGTTACGACTGTAGTGGTGGTGGAGATGGTGGGAACAGCGAAGTTGGCAATCGGATTATGCGACTTCGACGCGGCTTTGTTGCGGCCGTAACGGAATTGGCCGTTCACATGCCACACCGAATTGAAACGGTAATCGAACCCGGCCGCCGCTTCCCAACCCCATTTTTTCGGCATCGGGGCAAAGCCGGGACTGGCGAAGGGGTCGACAAAAGCATCGGCGCCGCTCATGGACGTGGCGCCGCCCTCGACCCACCAGTTCCACACCGCCGGCGCCAACACCGGCGCCTTGGTCACCATCGCAGGCCGCGCCGGCAAATCGGCCGCCACCACCGCCGCCGGATTCGCGACCGTTATGGCCAGCACCGATACCCCTGCCAGCAAACTGACTTTAAAATGATTCATTACCCCGCATCCTCTTCCAACAGAGCCTGCCAGTTTTCGCGCGCAGGCGCATGAAACTCATGTGGCACATGGAATCCATACCACTCATCGTGATAGTAATGTAGCAGGAACCGGGTCAAGCGACCCCGCTCACGGAATAACGGGAAAGCCCGGTTATGTGGCAAATTCACCACAGAATTTGACGCAAAACGTTGAAAAATCGATTGTTTTTAGGACTTTTGTCCCG
This sequence comes from Hyphomicrobiales bacterium, assembly GCA_016185205.1. Classification (GTDB taxonomy): domain Bacteria; phylum Pseudomonadota; class Alphaproteobacteria; order Rhizobiales; family Xanthobacteraceae; genus Pseudolabrys. Next base: position 25,140 of record JACPOA010000074.1, read on the forward strand.
GAGCCGACGATGACCGCGCCCCCCGCCGCCCAGCAGACCGACCCGCAGCCAAAATCCGGCCTGGTCTGGCTGGCATCCTATCCGAAGTCGGGCAATACCTGGACCCGGGCGTTTCTGTCCAACCTGGCTTCGATCCTGGAGGGCGACGAGCAGCCGCTCGACGTCAATTCGATTGGTCGCTTTACGGTCGGGGAAAATTTCACGCAATTTTACAAGGAACGGCTCGGATTTGAGCCGACCGGCTCGGATGAGCACCGCCGGCAGATTGCCGCCTTGCGCCACGAGGTGCAGCAATGGATCGCCGACCAGTTTGAAGGACTGGTGTTTGTCAAGACCCACAATGCGCTGGTCATCGACCGCGGCCACTCGATCATCAATTTCGCGGTCACCTCCGGCGCCATCTATATCGTGCGCAATCCACTCGATGTGGCGATCTCGCTGTCACACCACATGAACAAGACCATCGACCAGGCGATCGAGACGATGGGGTCGCCGGACGTGGAATCGCAGGTCAACGAAAAACGGGTGCACGAATTTTGGGGTTCCTGGAGCCAGCACGTCATGAGCTGGACGCGCAAGCCGCACCACGCGATCTATGGCATGCGCTACGAGGACATGCTGAGCGACCCGGAGAAGACCTTCGGCAAGCTCGCCGATCATCTGCTGCTCGGCCCGACGCGCGCGCAGCTGCGGCAAGCGATCGAGCGCTCCTCGTTCGCCAATTTGAAAAGCCAGGAGGAAAAGCAAGGGTTCAAAGAAAAGCCGGAACATGCCGAGCGCTTCTTCCGCGAGGGCCGCGCCGGCCAATGGAAGGAAGTGCTGACGGCCGCGCAAGTCGACCGGATCGTCAAGGATCATGGCGAGCAGATGAAACGGTTCGGCTATTGGCCGCTTTGAACCATCGATTTCGCAGGCTTGGAATTCCTCTGTGCGCGGGCGCAACGACGGTGTCGAGGAACTGGCGGGCGTTCTTTTACCCGGGCACGCGGGCAATCCACGCGACCAGATCAATTGTGGGGTGCCGTCCATGACGCGCTCGACCAGTCCGCTGCTCACCGATCTGTATGAACTCAACATGGTCCAGGCCTATCTGGATCGCGGTGAGGACAAGGAGGCGGTGTTTGAATTCTTCGTGCGGCGGTTGCCGGCGCGCCGCGGCTTCCTGC
>JACPOA010000090.1 GCA_016185205.1 Hyphomicrobiales bacterium
CTCGCCGTTCTGCGGCGACTTGCACTCAATATCGCTCGCGCTCATCCCGACACAAAGATCTCTTTGCGAGGCAAACTCAAACGGGCTGCCTGGGACGACAGCTTCCTCGTCGATATGCTCCTGAACATGCGATAGCCCTGGCTTGCGGGGGAGGGTTGGGGAGGGGGCGCGTTCGATTGCTGCGGCAATTGTTTCCAATACGCCTTGCCGGTTCGTCATCACGTCGTAATTGTTGAACCGTAGAACGCGAAATCCTTTGGATTGAAACAAGGCCTCGCGTCTTGCATCGCGTTTCATTTGTGCAGGCTCAAAGTGCTGTCCGCCGTCGATCTCAATGATGAGCTTTGCCGCGTGACAGACGAAATCGGCGATGTAGGGTCCGATCGGCGTCTGCCGTCGGAAGCTGGCGCCATTCATCCGATGCGCTCGCAACGCGCTCCAAATCATCCGCTCGGCATCAGTCGAATCGCGCCGCAGCGATCGGGCGCGCGACCGCGTCTTCGCGGCAACGTGCCATTTCGGCTGGGGTGCGGGTTCACTCATCGTCGCTCTCGTTACGCAGCAGCCCCCTCCCTAACCCTCCCCCGCAAGCGGGGGAGGGGACGGGCTGAGTTCGCTGCGCTTCTGTGCGAAGCAGAAAGTGTTTCATGCGCTCAATCCCCCCGCCAGCGTCGGGAAGTCGAGCGGCCGAAAGCCGTAATGCGACAGCCAGCGCACGTCGGCCTCGAAGAAGGCGCGCAGGTCGTTCATGCCGTATTTCAGCATGGCGATGCGGTCGATGCCGACGCCCCAGGCGAAGCCCTGGTACTCATCGGGATCGAGCCCGCAATTGCGCAGCACGTTGGGATGCACCATGCCGCAGCCGAGGATTTCCAGCCAATCCTCGCCCTCGCCAAATCTGATTTCGCCCTTATCGCGCTTGCACTGGATGTCGACTTCCATCGACGGCTCGGTGAACGGGAAGAACGACGGGCGGAAGCGCATCTTCACGCTGTCGACCTCGAAGAACGCCTTGCAGAATTCCTCCAGGATCCATTTCAGGTGGCCGAGATGCGAGCCCTTGTCGATCACCAGGCCCTCGACCTGATGGAACATCGGCGTGTGCGTCTGATCGCTATCGCTGCGATAGGTGCGGCCGGGGCAGATCACGCGAATCGGCGGCTTCTGCGTCAACATGGTGCGCACCTGCACCGGCGAGGTGTGCGTGCGCAGCAGCAGGCGCGAGCCATCGGCTTTCGGCGGGAAATAGAAGGTGTCGTGCATCTCCCGCGCCGGATGGCCTTCCGGGAAATTCAGCTTGGTGAAGTTGTAGTCGTCGGTCTCGATGTCGGGCCCTTCGGCGACCGCGAAACCCATGTCGGCGAAAATGGCGGTGAGCTCGTCGATCACCTGGCTGATCGGATGCACGCGGCCGGTTTCGGTCGGCGGCTCGCGCACCGGCAGCGTGACGTCGACGGTCTCGCTGGTGAGACGCGCGTCGAGCGCCTGCGCGGCGAGCGAGTCTTTGGCGGCGGCGATGGCGACGCCGACGCGGTCCTTCAAGCCGTTGATCGCGGGCCCTTGCACCTTGCGCTCGTCCGGCGTCATCGAACCGAGCGTCTTGAGCAGCGCCGACACCGAGCCGCTCTTGCCGAGCGCGGCCACGCGCACGGCCTCCAGCGCCGCTTCGTCCTTGGCGGAGCCGATGGCGGCGAGCAGGTCTTTTTCCAGTTGCGCGATATTGTTCATGGCGAGGCCATCTTATGCCTCGTCATGGCCGGGCTTGTCCCGGCCATCCACGTCTTGCTGGTACTAAGGAAGACGTGGATGCCCGGCACAAGGCCGGGCATGACGACAACTAACGCCTTACGCCGGCAGCGCGGCCTTGGCCTTTTCCACGATCGCGGCGAAGGCCGCCGGCTCATGGATGGCAAGATCGGACAAAACCTTGCGATCGACAACGAGTCCAGACTTGGCCAGCCCGTCGATGAAGCGGCTGTAGTTGAGGCCGAATGGCCGCACCGCGGCGTTCAGGCGCTGGATCCACAGCGCGCGGAAGGTGCGCTTGCGCCGCTTGCGGTCGCGGAAGGCGTATTGGTTGGCCTTCTCCACCGCCTGCTTGGCGACGCGGATCGTGTTCTTGCGGCGGCCGTAATAGCCCTTGGCGGCCTTGTAGACTTTCTTGTGCTTGGCGTGGGCGGTGACGCCGCGCTTGACGCGAGACATGGGTGAACTCCTTGCAGTTCGTGCAAATGATCGAGGGGGACAACGGCGGCTGGCGGCCGCCCGGAATACGGATCAGCCGTTGGGCAGAAAGTATTTCTTGATGTTGTCGCCGTCGGTCTTGAACAGCACCTTGGTGCCGCGATGTTCGCGGATCTGCTTGGTGGTCCGCTTGATCATGCCGTGGCGTTTGCCGGACTGCTGGTACTTCACCTTGCCCGACGCGGTGATCTTGAAGCGCTTTTTAGCGCCCGATTTGGTCTTCAGCTTGGGCATTTTGCTCTCCTCATCGGCGCGCTGCGGACATAAGTCCGCATGGCCAGGATGTGCTCGCAAGACAAAAGTCTGGAGCGGGTGCTCGGGATTGAGCGGGTATCGCCGCCACGGCAGCCCTTAATCAGCCGGGCGGCGAAGGGCGGCGTTATGGCAGAGGCGGCCGCAGCTTGCAACCGCGCGCCCGGCCAGGGGCGTTAATCGCCCTTGGCGCAGGAATCGGATTGCGAGGATAAAGTTAGCCTTAGTTTTGCGGGTATTTCGTCACTGATTGGTCGTGAAATCAGGTCAGAAACCGCGACCAACAGGGAGTTCGTCGCCATGCGACACGTTAGGAATTCGGCGCTGTTTGCCGCCCTGCTATTGGGTTTGGCGGGCTTGGCCAGCATGGGCACCCCATCCGAGGTATCGGCCGCCGAGGTGGACGGCACGTGGAGCGTGCTGATCATCACCGAAAAGGGCGAGTGCGACGCCGCTTACCGATACGCCGTGAAGATCGCGAACGGCCAGGTCAGCTATGCCGGCGATGCGTCGGTCGATATGGCCGGTACGGTGGCGCCGAACGGGGCGGTCAAGGTCAACCTCCGGCTCGGCGACAAGGGCGCCAACGGCACCGGCCGCCTGTCCGGACAAGCCGGCACCGGCACCTGGCACGGCGCCGGCTCGGGAAGTAGCTGTGCCGGCCGTTGGGAAGCCGAGCGAAGATAGGCTTGTCCCGGGTCTGCAGCGCATCACTTCGCTGGCGCTTCGTGCTGCGCCGCATCCGGGGAAAGGCGCTAGCGCGGCGCCAGCAGCATGACCATCTGGCGCCCTTCGAAGCGCGGCTCCGATTCGATCTTGGCGATCGGCGCGGTGTCGGTTTTCACGCGGTCGAGCAATTTATAGCCAAGCTCCTGGTGCGCCATTTCGCGGCCGCGGAAGCGCAAGGTGATCTTGACCTTATCGCCCTCTTCGAAGAAGCGCTTCATCGAGCGCATCTTCACGTCGTAATCGTGGTCGTCGATCATCGGCCGGAGCTTGATCTCCTTGATCTCGACGACTTTCTGCTTTTTGCGGGCTTCGGCGGCTTTCTTCTGCGCCTGGAATTTGTATTTGCCGAAATCCAGGATCTTGCAGACCGGCGGGGTCGTATTGGGAGAAATCTCCACCAAATCGAGCCCGGCCGCTTCCGCCATGCTCATGGCGGTTTGGAAATCGACGACACCTTTGTTGTCGCCGGTACTATCGATCAGCTGAACCTCTCGGGCGCGGATCTCCTCGTTGATGCGCGGGCCGTCCTTTTGGGCGGGCAGCGCGGACTTCATCGGACGACGAATGGCTACTATCTCCTCATGCTGTTGCAACGGGTAAAGATTGGTAGAAACGGCGAATAAGTCAACGCGGTTCCAGCGCTATTGTCGATAGCAGGCCTGGAATTCGTGCTCAAACCGTTCAAAATCCACTAATTTTGCCTACCCTGCGGCACTAAAACCGGGGTCTGGCCGCGCCCGGCGATCTCGCCATAGAGCCGCAGCGTCTGCTCGGCGACGCCGGCCGCGTTGAAATGGTCGAGTACCCAGTCGCGCCCGCGCTGGCCCATGGCGCCGCGCACCGGCTCGCCCAGGGAAAACAGCCGCAGCAAGGCCGCCGCCAGCGCGGCATCGTCGCCGGAATGAAAGCGCAGGCCGGTGGCCCGGCTCTCCGGCACCGCCGGCGAAGTCAGCACCACGTCCGGCCCGGCGGCGAGATCGGACACGATCAACGGCCGCGCCATCGCCTGCGCTTCCAGGATCGCGCGCTGCACGCCTTCCGGCTGCACCGCGCCCGACACCACCACCGACGCGGCGGCATAGGCGGCCGGCATGTCGCTGACCGGCGCCGCCATGCGGATGACGTCCATGGTGCCGGTCGTGAGCACCAGGTCCCACAGTTCGCCGGTGTAATGGGTGCGGCCGCGGTCCTCGCCGACAAAGACGCAGAGGAAGTGCTTCAGCCCCATGTCCTTGAGCCGGCGTACCGCCTTGACCACCACGTGATGACCTTTTCGGCGCAGGATGCGGCCGCTGATCAGGATCACCTTGGTGTCGTGCTTGACGCCCCAGGCGCGGCGCACCGCCTCGACGCGCTCGGGCGCGACGGTCGCCGGGTTGAACTGCTCGAAGTCGATGCTGCACGGCACCACCGCGATACGCTGCCATGGCGTGCCGTAGCGGTCGTTGACCAATTGCGCGAGCTGCTCGCTGACCGCGACGACGCGGTCGCCGCGCGCCATGATGCCGTTGTACAGATGCTTGAAGATGTTCTGTTCGCGAAAGCCCTTGTACCAGCTGGTCACGAACGGAACGCCGCGCGCACGCGCGGCGATCAAGGCGCTCCAGGCGCCGGCGCGGCCGAGCGCATGGATGACGTCGCATCGGCGTTCGCGCGCCAGCCGGATCAGGACGGCGGCATTGCGCAGCATCCGAAGCGGATTGTTGCTGGCGACATCGAGCGCGATGAATTCGCCGCCGGCCGCGGTGACGTCGGCGACCAAGCGGCCGGCGCGTGAGACCACGATGGCGCGGTGGCCGGCTTGGCGCAAAATGCGCGTGAGCTCGATCGCGCCGGCATCGGCGGCGCCGCCATCGAGCGTGGGCACCACGATGAGCACGGTGATCGGCGCGCGCGCGGCGTCCTTGGCGGGGGCTTTGCTGCGATCGGGACGGGATTTGACGGAGGCGGCGCGTGCATTCACCGGGCTGCGATTCTTGACGGCCGGCGATTCAGGCGCGGAAAAATTCGACATAACGTCACGACCTCGAAACGACGGGCGCCGACTAGTGTGGTGGATTTGATGTTCCTCCAATCATTGCGGCAAGTTCGAAGAGGAACTTCAAATCCTAAACCACACTAGAATCATTAAGTTGCTAGTGTCCCTTTGATTCCGAAGTTCGCATCAGAGGGTGCTGCAGGGACGTGCGAACTTCGGAATCGGGACACTAGCCGCTCATGCATGTGCGAAGACAGTATAGCCTGGCTTGCATTCACGACGATCAGGCGAAGACGACATCGTTAATCGCAAACCGTGCCGCTCGCTTTATTCATTAACCGCGCTTAACGCGACATGAAACGCTTGCAGCCGTGCCTTGCTCAGGCATCGCGTGCCAGCAGCGACGTATAGACCCCGCGAATGGCCTCGGCAACGCTTTGCGGGGAAAACGCGAAGTCGGCGAATTGGCGCGCGCGCGCGCCCAGCGCCTCGTAAGCCGTGGCGTCGAGCGCAAGTACTGCGCCGAGCGCGCGCGCCAATTGGCCGACATCGCCCGGCCGTACTAGCCAGCCGGTGCGCAATTCATCGCGCATGCGCGGGGGACACAACACGTTTTCCGGCAACACGCCGACCGCGGTCGCGACCACCGGCCGGCCGAGCGCCTGCGCCTCGATGAGACTGCGGCCGGACTGAGGCGGTTGCAAGGCAGTCACCACCACCACATCGGCGGCGACGAGCGCGACCGGCATGTCGAGGCAAGATCCGGTAAAGCGGCAGAGCGTGTCGATGCCATGCACACGCGCGCGCCGGCGCAACGCGCGCGCATAACGCGCCTGACCGCGCTCGTCGCCGGCGAACACGAATATGACATTGCGATCGCCGTCGCCGACCAGCAGACGCGCGGCGTCGATCATGGTCATCTGCCCGTTCCACGGCGCGATCTCACCCGGGATCAGCACCACGCGCATCTGCGGAAGAACGCCCCAGGCGCGGCGCAATGCGGCGACGCGATCGGCACTCACCGCTGCCGGACTGAACATGGCGGTGTCGATCGCGCGCGGGATCACGCTGATGCGTTCGGGTGGAATTTTATGGCGCGCGATCATCGCATGCGAGACATAGCTCGACGGCGCGATCACCCGGTCGCCGCGCGCGAGCGAGCGGCCGAACAGGTTGCCGGGCCAGGAACCCGCCCTCAGCCGGTCGGGAAACGAGGTGACCAGGAATACCGGCATGCGCTGGGTGGCGGCGAGCGCGCTGCGGGCGCTAGCCGCGCTGTGCGCGTGGATAATGTCGATGCGATCGGCGGCGATCAACTTGGCCAGCAGCCGCGCATTGCCGCGGATGCGCAGCGGATTGATCGTGTCGTTCGGCATCGGCAGCCATTCGCCGCCGAAGGCGCGCAACTCGCCGAGCAACGGGCCGTCGTCGCCGGCCACGATGGCGCGGGCGCCGGACTGCAGCAAAGTGAGTGCTATATCCACCGCGGCGCGGCCGAGCGGGTCGTCGCGCAGCGCCGGCACCAGCTGCAAGATGGTGGCGCCGGCGAGCGAGCGCGGCTTGTTGCGGGCGACAGAGCTCATCGCAAAGCCCTTGCGTTCCGGCATGGCTTGCGGCGACAAAGTGCGGACACTGAAATCATGATTCTGGCCCGAGCACGCATGAGCGAATCCCGCCTGACATCCCTGACGCTAGAATCGCCTGCGCGGACAATCGCCGTGCGCGCGCGCCAGGGCAAGAGCGACAATAAGGCCCCCGGCCTGTTCTGGCTCAGCGGCTTCAAGTCCGACATGAAGGGCACCAAGGCGGTGGCGCTCGACGCCTGGGCCGAAGCCCAGGGCCGCCCCTGCCTGCGCTTCGATTATTCCGGCCACGGCGAATCGGGCGGCAATTTCAAGGACGGCACCATCGGCCGCTGGCTGGAGGAAAGCCTGGCGGTCTATCTGCAATTCGCCAAGGACCCGCAGGTGGTCATCGGCTCGTCCATGGGCGGCTGGCTGGTGCTGCTGCTGGCACGCGAGCTACGCAAGCAGAAAGCCGCAGCGCCGATCGCCGGCATGGTGCTGATCGCGCCGGCGGTCGACTTCACCGAGGAGCTGATGTGGAAGCAGTTTCCCGATGCCATCAAGCGCGAGATCGAGGACAAGGGCGTCTGGCTGCGGCCGTCGGACTATGCCGAAGGCCCCTATCCGATCACCAAGGGCCTGATCGAGGACGGCCGCCGGCATCTCATGCTCGGCGGGCTGATCGAAACGGGGTGTCCGGTGCACATTCTGCAAGGCGTGCAGGACCCGGACGTGCCGTGGCGGCACGCCGTCGAGCTGGTGTCGCGCTTTGCCCGCGATGACGTGGTGCTGACCCTGATCAAGGACGGCGACCATCGGTTGTCGCGCCCGGAGGACATCGAGCGGCTGCTCGCGGCGGTGGGGGAGTTTTAGCGCATGATCCCGAAAAGTGGGAACCGGTTTCCCGCCTTCGCGAAGCCCGCTTCGGCGGGCGAAGGAAGGTCGGAAAAGATCATGCGCAAGCAAAACTAAGCGCAGCGACCCACTCGTCATTCACTGACGAGTCATCTTCGGATTTTTTCAGCTCTAACTCTGCAAACTTGTCCCGTGGCAACAACCGTCCGAGCGCCCACACCGCGGCGCCGCGCACCAGCGGCGACGCATCGGCGAGCAGGTGCTCGGCCTCGCGTGCAAGCGCCGCATCGCCCGAATTGCCGATGGCGATTAGCACATTGCGCACGAAGCGATCGCGGCCGGTGCGCTTGATCGAGGTCTTGGCGAAAACGCTACGGAACTGCGCATCGTCAAGCCGCGCCAGCTCGGCGAGCCCGGGCGCGCGCAGCGCTTGGCGCGCGGCAAGCTTGGCTTCGTGGCCCTGCACGGCGAATTTGTTCCACGGGCAGACGGCGAGACAATCGTCGCAGCCATAGATGCGGTTGCCCATCAGCGGGCGCAGCTCGCGCGGGATCGGCCCCTTGTGCTCGATGGTCAGATACGAAATGCAGCGCCGCGCATCGAGCCGGTAGGGTTCCGGAAACGCCGCGGTCGGACAGATATCGAGACAGGCGCGGCAGCTTCCGCAATTGTCCGGTTCGGGCTCATCGGCCGGCAGCTCGAGCGTGCTGAAGATCGCGCCGAGAAACAGCCACGAGCCGAATTGCCGCGACACCAGATTGGTATGCTTGCCCTGCCAGCCGAGACCGGCGCTGGCGGCCAGCGGCTTCTCCATCACCGCCGCGGTATCGACGAACACCTTGACGTCGCCGCCGGCATTTTGAATCAGCCAGCGCGCGATGTCCTTGAGCCGCGCCTTGATCAGCTCGTGATAGTCGTCGCCCTTGGCATAGACCGAAATCGCCGCGCGCTCGCGCTGCTGCAAGATCGCCAGCGGGTCCTGGTTCGGCCCGTAATTCATTCCCAGCATGACGACCGAGCGCGCCTCCGGCCACAGCGCGCCGGGCGAACTTCGACGCTCGGCGGTGGTCGCCATCCACACCATGTCGCCATGCGCGCCGTCGGCGAGGAAACGCTGCAGCCGCGCCTTGGCGTCCGGCACCGCGCCCGGCTTGGTGACGCCGACCGCGTCGAAGCCGCGCGTGCGCGCATACGCGAGCAATGCGGATTTGATTTTATCGGGCTCGCTCAAAAATCCAGGTCGGCGTAGCTCTTCGACGGAGGCAGTCCGGCCAGCGTGTCGGTCAGCAGCGTGCGGAACGCGGGCCGCGATTTCACCCGCGCGTACCAGTTCTTGGCGGCTTCGTCTTCTTTCCACGGCACATCGCCCAGATAATCGGCGACCGACACATGCGCCGCCGCGGCCAGGTCGGCTAGGCTCAGCCGGTCGCCGGCCAGCCAATCGCGCGTGCGTACCAGCCAGCCGATATAGGCCAGATGATAGCGGATATTGTGACGGGCGGCGCGCATCGCCTCGGTGTCGGGCGGCCCACCGCCCTGCTCCTTCGTCATATGCCGCTTGAACACCCGTTCGGTCACCAAGGCGCCGCTGACTTCGGCGTGGAATTTATCGTTGAACCAGCTCGCCAGCCGCCGCACTTCCACGCGCTGGCCGGGTATCGGCGGCAACAAGCGGTCCTCGCCGGCCGAAGGCGGTCGCGTCTCCTCGATATATTCGGCGATGATGGAAGCGCCGGGGATTGCCGGCTGGCCGTCGGCCACCAATACCGGTATTTGACCGGCCGGATTGAGCAGCAGGAACTCCTCGCGCCGCTCCCAAAATCGTTCTTCCACCAGCCGCGCTTCGATGCCGTATTCGCCGAGGATCAGGCGCACATAGCGCGAGAACGGGCATAACGGATGATAAAATAGCGTCAGCATGGGGATCCGGGTCTTATTGTTTGCGCATGATCTTATCCGAAAACCGGTGCCCACTTTTCGGGATCATGCGCCAAGAGAATCGACGAACGCACTATAGAAAGCCATACGTTGTGCGCAAATTGCCCGTCGGTTACGCCTTTTTTCGTTGCCTGAATGACGCCGTTGCGCCAAAAGCGCTCACCCCGCATGATTCTTGACCGCCGTCGAGCGTCCGCGACGCCCCCCGGAGAGCCTCATGAATTTCGACGCCATCAAGGCGACCGTGCTTGGCCTGTTTTCGGCGCATATCGATCTGGTCAAGGCCGCCGTGCTGGGCGTGGTCGAGGGCCTGACCGAGTTCCTACCGGTGTCGTCCACCGGCCATCTGCTGCTGATGGAGCATTTCCTCGGCTGGGGCGACGACAGTTTTGGCAAGTCGTTCGCCATCCTGATCCAGCTCGGCGCCATCCTGGCGCTGCTGACGATCTATTTCGGCCGCATCTGGGCGCTGGCCACCTCCATGTTCACGCAATGGGCGGCGGCGCGCTTCGTCATCGGCGTGCTGCTGGCCTTCCTGCCGGCGGCGGTGCTCGGCGCGCTGTTCGGCAGCTTCGTCAAGGCCAGACTGTTCGACGTGCGCATCGTCTGCATCATGTTCATCGTCGGCGGCTTCGTGCTGCTGTGGGTCGACCGCCTGAACCTCAAGCCGCGCTATTTCGAATCGACCGCGTTCACGCTGCCGATGTATTTCGCCATCGGCCTCGCCCAATGCGTCGCCATGATCCCCGGCGTCTCGCGCTCGGGCGCAACAATCGTGGGCGCCATGCTGTTCGGCGCCGACCGGCGCTCGGCGGCGGAATTCTCGTTCTGGCTGGCGATGCCGACCATGGTCGGCGCCTTCGCCTATGAGGCGTTCAAGAGCCGCGCCGAGCTCGCGCATGGCGACATTGCGGCGATCGCGGTTGGCTTCGTGTTCTCGTTTATTTTCGGCTGGATCGTGGTGAAGACGTTCCTGCGCTACGTACAGCGTCACAGCTTCGCGCTGTTCGCCTGGTGGCGCATCCTGGTCGGCAGCGCCGGCATCTACGCGCTGTATATTCTATAAGGCCCTGACCGTCCGATTGCGGAACTGGCCGGTCTTGCGGAAGCGCCACAGGTAGGACGGCACGATCGCTTCCATCGGCTCGGGCGTGATGCCGAGGCCTTGCAGGGTGCGGCCGTCGGCCTTGGCTGCCTCCGACACCACATTGTCGACGCGCAGCATCTCGACCTGATCGGGCGTGAGCAGCGGCACCGGCAGGAATTGCAGCGCCATCGCCTGCAGTTTGGCCAGGAAGAACGGGAACGGCACCAGCAGCCGTTTGCGTTCGATAGTGGTGAGCACGAGCTGCATGAGCTCCTTGAACGTGCGCACCTCCGGCCCGCCCAGTTCGTAGATGGTGCCGCCGCGCGCCTTGCCGTCGACGGCGTCCGCGATCGCGCTGGCGACGTCGCCGACGAAGGCCGGCTGGAAACGGGTGTGGCCGCCGCCGATCAGCGGCAGCGCCGGCGACATCGTCGCCAACGACGCGAAGCGATTGAAGAAATTATCCCCCGGCCCGAACAGGATCGACGGCCGCATGATGACGGCCTGCGGCTGCGCCGCCAGCACCAGCCGCTCGCCCGCCGCCTTGGAGCGGGCGTAACGCGCGGGCGAGGCCTCGTCGGCGCCGATCGCCGACACGTGCACCAGGCGCGCGCCATGGGCCTTGGCCGCCAGCGCCACCTGTTCGGCGCCGAGCGCATGCACCGAGTCGAACCGCTGGCGTCCGCGTTCGAACAGCACGCCGACCAGGTTGATCACCACCGAGGCGTCGCGCGCCGCCGCTTGCACCGAGGCGGCGTCGCGCAGATTGGCCTGCACGGCATGGATCTGGCCGACGCGGCCGAGCGGCTGCAGGTGGAAGGCGAGGTCGGGGCGGCGCACCGCCACCCGCATGCGGTAGTGGCGCTTGGCCAGGGCGCGAACCACGTGGCGGCCGAGAAAGCCGGAGCCACCATAGATGGTGATCAGGCGGTCGAAATTGCTTTGGATGGTCATGGCCGGCCTCGAGCAGGGTCAACGGCTAAGGGATTTGATGCCGGGGCAATACAGGATCGGCCGGGGGGTGTACAGGGTATGGATCAATGCGCCGGCCGGCTGAATTGACAAGGCGAAAGCGGCTCCGTACCTAGTCCCGCTAAGCCCAGGTGGCGGAATTGGTAGACGCACTAGTTTCAGGTACTAGCGGTGAAAGCCGTGGAGGTTCGAGTCCTCTCCTGGGCACCAGCGTCGCGCGCACGATCCCCAAAAACGGGACCCAGATATCGTAAAAGATCATGCGCAAAAGCCGGATGACCGAATGACCATTCGCCTGCACCGCGGCGATCTGCCGAACCTCAACGCCTACAAAGGGGCGGTGGCCATCGATACCGAGACCATGGGTCTCGACCCCAATCGTGACCGGCTCTGCGTGGTGCAGCTGTCGCCCGGCGACGGCTCCGCCGACGTGGTGCAGATCGCGGCCGGCCAGACCAAGGCGCCCAATATCGAGCGGCTCTTGGCCGACACGTCGATCGTCAAGATTTTCCACTTCGGCCGCTTCGACATCGGCATGCTGGCCAAGGCCTTCGGCGTGACGGCGCAGCCGGTCTATTGCACCAAGATCGCCTCGCGAATCGCCCGCACCTATACCGACAAGCACGGCCTCAAGGATCTGACGCGCGAGGTGCTCGGCGTCGACCTGTCGAAGCAGCAACAGCTGTCCGACTGGGGCGCCGACACGCTGACCGACGCGCAGGTGTCCTACGCGGCCACCGATGTGCTGTACCTGCATGCGCTGAGGGAGCGGCTGGACGCGATGCTGGCGCGCGAGGGCCGCGCCGATCTGGCGGCGGCCTGTTTCCGCTTCCTGCCCGACCGGGTACGGCTCGATCTCGCCGGCTGGGCGGCCGAGGATATTTTCTCGCATAGCGCATGATCGAATAAGCCGTAAGTTGTTGGTTTCCGGCTGTTATTGGTAAACGTCACCCATGCGTGCGGCGTTCCCGGCTGCCGTGTATGAGCCATATTCGCAAGGCAGGTTGCGTGACGGGGGTACCGAAATTCCGTGCAGCGAATCCATCAAATCTGAGGCGAAAAGCCGCAAGAGATGAACCGTGTGATCACAGCCAGACCCGATCCACAGACCGCGCGCTCCTATTGGACCATGAGCCGCGGCGACAGCGAGCGCGCGTTCCGCGTCGCCCGTCGGCACAGCCGCCTGGTGCGCATCTTGCGGGTGGCGATTCCGCTGTTAGTGGTGGCGGGTCTCACCGGCATTTCGCTGGTCACCTATTACAATCCGCTGCGCATGCTCAACAAGCTGCCGATCGATATCAGCAATTTGGTCGTGTCCGGCAGCAAGGTCACCATGGAGCAGCCGCGGCTGTCCGGCTTTACCAAAGATGCGCGCGCCTATGAGTTCACCGCCGACGCGGCGGCGCAGGACCTGACCAAGCCGGACATCGTCGAATTGCGCAATATCCAAGCCAAGGTGGAAATGCAGGACAAGACCACGATGCAAATGACGGCGGTCACCGGTATCTACGACACCAAGGCCGAGACGCTGCGGCTCGAGCGCAATATCGTGCTCAGTTCGTCGAACGGTTATAAGGGCCGCTTGAGCGAGGCGCGGGTCGATATCCGCAAGGGCACCGTGGTGTCCGATCAGCCGGTCGAACTGGAGCTGCTGCAAGGCACGCTCAATGCCAACCGGCTGGAGATCGTCGATTCCGGCGATCTGGTGCGTTTCCACGGCGGCGTGAGCATGATGATGATGCTCAACGATGCCGCGTCCAATTTGAAATCCGGCTCGCAATGACAATGATGCTACGCCCGCTGTGTTTGCTGCTGTTGACCGCCGCGCTGGCCGTGTCCGGCGCGCCCCTGTCTGCGCAGGTATCGAAAGGACCGCCGAATGCGCTGCAAGGCTTTTCGCAGAACCGCGATCAGCCGGTGCATATCGAGGCGGCCACGCTGGAAGTGCGCGACAAGGAAAAGCAGGCGACCTTCAGCGGCAATGTGCGCGTCACCCAGGGCGATACTGGGTTGCGTTGCAAGTCGCTGGTGGTGTTCTACGATCAGGGCGACGCGAACGACACCGGCAGCAGCATGAAGGCGGCGACGCCCGGCCCCGGCGGCCAGCAGAAGATCAAGAAGCTGGAAGCGCGCGGCGGCGTGGTGGTAACGCAGAAGGAGCAGACCGCCACCGGCGATCTCGGCCTGTTCGATATGAAGACCAACACCGTCACGCTCAGCGGCAATGTGGTGATGACGCAAGGCCAGAACGTGCTGCGCGGCGAACGTCTGGTGGTCGATCTCACCAGTGGCGTGTCGCGCGTGGAATCCGGCAAGAACGGCCAGGGCCGCGTGCAGGGCCTGTTCGTGCCCGGCAGCGCCGGGCCCGATCTCAAGCCGGGCGGCAACAACATGCCGGCGCCGCGACCGGTGCCGGTGCGGCCATTCAATTGAGCTCGCCAACAACGAGGCGTTCGGCCGATCCGGCCGTTCGCGGCCATGGGGAATCAGCTAGTGTCGCGTGCGGTCGAAACTTGCGCCGCGAGGTAGCCCGGTGAACATCCTGTCGCTGTTTCGTCGCCGACAGCCGCGCACCCGCCGCGCCCTGACGCCGGCCGAAGCGCGCCAGCAACAGGCGGCCGTGCAGGCCCGCCAGGCTCAGCCTGTTGTTCAGCCGGCCGTTCGTCCGCGTCAAGGCGATGGCCACCAAGGTCGCGGTCAAGCCCAAGCGGCCCGCCATTATCTCGCCGTCCATAGCGCGGAGAAAAGCTTCGGCGGCCGCAAGGTGGTCAAGGGCGTCACGCTCTATGTGCGGCGGGGCGAAGCGGTCGGCCTGCTGGGGCCGAACGGCGCCGGCAAGACCACGGTGTTCTACATGATCACCGGCCTGATCAAGGCCGACCGCGGCCGCATCGAGCTCGACGGTTACGACGTCACCGCGCTGCCGATGTATCAGCGCGCCCGGCTCGGCATCGGCTACCTGCCGCAGGAGGCCTCGATCTTTCGCGGCCTCAACGTGGAGGAAAATATCCGCTCGGTGCTCGAAGTGGTGGAGCCGGACCGCCGGCGGCGCGAGGCCGATCTCAATGCGCTGCTCGAGGAATTCAACATCGCGCGCCTGCGCAAGACGCCGACCATCGCGCTGTCCGGCGGCGAGCGCCGTCGCGTCGAGATCGCCCGCGCGCTGGCGACGCGGCCGAGCTACATGCTGCTCGACGAGCCGTTCGCCGGCATCGATCCGATCGCGGTCGGCGATATCCAGACGCTGGTGCGCCATCTCACCAACCGCGGCATCGGCGTGCTGATCACCGACCACAATGTGCGCGAGACGCTGGGCCTGACCGACCGCGCCTACATCATCTATTCCGGCGAAGTGCTGATGGAGGGCCGCGCCGACGACATCGTCAACAATCCGGACGTGCGGCGGCTTTACCTGGGCGAGGAATTCCGGCTTTAAAAGGCGGCAAATCCGCACAATCTTTGTGCAATGCCGCGGTGCGGAATCGCATACCGCTGACGCGCGGAACCTGCTATAAACAATCACAAGCAAGAATCGGACCAGTTTCCGCCGGGAAACCGCTATGGCGTTGTCGCAACGACTGGAGTTTCGCCAGAGCCAAGCGCTGGTGATGACGCCGCAGCTGATGCAGGCCATCAAGCTGCTGCAGCTCTCCAGTCTCGATCTGGCCGCTTATGTCGAGGGCGAGCTGGAAAAAAACCCGCTGCTGGAGCGCGCCAGCGACGACGAGAACTCGACGCCGGGCACCGAGCCGGAGGTCGCCGCCGCCGAGCGCGACGAGGATCAGGGCGGCGCACCCGACTGGAATAACGAGAATCTCGAGACCAGCCGCGCCTCGATGGAGCAGGGGCTCGGCACCGAACTCGAGAACGTATTTCCCGACGATGGCGGGGAAAAAATCGCGCCCGTTGAAATGCCGCCACCGGCCTATTCGGAGTGGTCGGGCGTCGGCGCCGGCGGCGGTCAGGACGGCGACTACAATCTCGAATCCTTCGTGTCGGAAGAAATCACGCTGGCCGATCATCTCGCTAAGCAGATGGCGTTGGCGATTTCCGATCCGGCCGGACGCATGATCGGCCAATACCTGATCGATATGGTGGATGAGGCCGGTTATCTCGGTGGCGATCTCGACGCGGTTGCCGACAAGCTCGGCGCGCCGCGCGGCGACGTCGAGGTCGTGCTGGCAATCCTGCAAACCCTCGACCCGCCCGGCGTTTGCGCGCGCAACCTGACCGAATGTCTCGCCATCCAGCTCAGGGAGCGCGATCGCTTTGACCCGGCGATGCGGGCGCTGGTCGAGCGCCTCGATCTGCTGGCCAAGCGCGATCTTTCCGCCTTGCGCCGGCTGTGCGGCGTCGACGACGAGGACCTCGCCGACATGATCGCCGAGATCCGCAGCCTCAATCCCAAGCCGGGCTTGGCCTTCGGCTCGACCATGGTGCAGCCGATCGTGCCCGATGTGTTCGTGCGGGCGGCGCCGGACGGCACCTGGCAGGTGGAGCTCAATTCCGACACGCTGCCGAAAGTGCTCATCAGCCAAAGATATTACGCGCAAGTGTCAAAGGGCGCGCATAGCGACAAGGACAAGACCTATCTCGCCGACTGCCTGCAGACCGCGACTTGGCTGGTGCGCGCGCTCGACCAGCGCGCCAAGACCATTCTCAAAGTGTCGAGCGAGATCGTGCGCCAGCAGGATGGCTTTTTCACCAAGGGCGTGCAGCATCTGCGGCCGCTCAATCTCAAGACCGTGGCCGACGCCATCAGCATGCACGAGTCGACGGTCTCGCGCGTCACCTCCAATAAATACATGGCGACCAGCCGCGGCATCTTCGAGCTGAAATATTTCTTCACCTCCTCGATCGCGTCCGCCGACGGCGGCGAGGCGCATTCCGCCGAGGCGGTGCGCGATCGCATTCGTCGACTGATCGACAGCGAGACCGCCGCCGACGTGCTTTCGGACGACACCATTGTCGACAAATTGCGCGAGGTCGGCATCGATATCGCACGCCGCACGGTAGCCAAGTATCGCGAGGCGATGCGCATCCCGTCCTCGGTGCAACGCCGGCGTGAGAAGCAGGCGGCGTCGTGAATCGTTAAATCGGGCGCATTGACGTGTGGAACCATTCCAAGTTCAAATGTTTAGCCCGATAGAAGAATGGGGCGGCAGGGCGCCGCGCCCGACAGGGAGGCAGATCGCATGCCTTTGCGCGTTTCGGGAAAAAACATCAATATCGGCATGGCACTCCAGCAGCGGATCACCGACCGCGTCGAGGAAGCGACCTCGAAGTATTTTCGCGGCGGATTTTCCGGTCACGCCACCGTGGGCCGGGACGGATTCGGCTTTCGCACCGAATGCGTGCTGCATCTGGACTCCGGCGCCTTGCTGGAAGCCGAAGGCATGGCGGCCGACGCCTATGACAGCGCGGAACAAGCCGCGATTCATATCGAAAAACGGCTGCGCCGCTACAAACGCCGCCGCAAGGACCAGCAGGGACGGCGCGGCGGCTGAGCTTGCCAATCGTCAACTTGCCTTATTGCGGCCATTGACGGCGCTGCCGGCCATCCCTATGGTCCGCGACCTTCAACACCCCTTGCAAACCGGCGCGACCATTTCCAATCATTGGACATGTCCATGACGCTCACCGATCTCGTCGCGCCGACCGCGATTGTTCCGGCGCTCAAGGTCAACGGAAAAAAGCAGGCGATCCAGGAGCTGGCCGCGCGCGCGGCCGAGCTCACGGGCCAGAGCGAACGCGCGATTCTGGAAATCCTGCTGCAACGTGAGAAGCTGGGCTCGACCGCCGTGGGCAACGGCGTGGCGATCCCGCACGGCAAGCTGCCGAAACTTGGCCGCCTGTTCGGATTGTTCGCGCGGCTGGAGCGGGCGATCGATTTCGAGGCGCTCGACAGCCAGCCGGTCGATCTGGTGTTTCTGCTGCTGGCGCCGGAAGCCGCCGGCGCCGATCATCTCAAGGCGCTGGCGCGCGTCGCGCGCCTGCTGCGCGATCCGGAGATCGCCCGCAAGCTGCGCGAATCGCGCGACGCCGATGCGCTCTATGCGGTGCTGGCGATGTCGCCGGCGAGCAGCAGCGCGGCCTGATCGTCATTCCGGGGCGCACGCGCAAGCGTGCGAACCCGGAACCAGACTCCAAACTTGCATCTGGATTCCGGGTCCGGCGCTATCGCGCCGTCCCGCAATGACAGCAAACGAAATGGAAACCGTTAATGCACGCTCACGGCTTCGAGCTCGTTGCTCCAGGCATTGGCGATCGCGGCTTCGCGCGTGTCGGTGAGCATGATCGGCGTGCCGTCGGCGGCATGCAAAGCAAACAGCTTGATGCCGGGCGCGATCTGCGGCGCCTGCGGGAACATCTGCGCGACATCCTCGGAACGAATCGTCTTGACGTAAGCCAGGCGTCCGTCGCCGAGATGCGCCAGCGCCTCCTGCGTGATCACGGGATTGTCGGTGTTCGGTTCAATCATCTTATTCATGGCCCTCGACTCCTTTCATTGAACGCTTGACGCGGTCGAGTCCGGTTCGCGCATCGTGGAAACGTGAGCACCGTGTGATGCGCTAGTTCCAAGTTCCGTCATTCTTGTTCGCTGATCGCGATCGACTTCACGATCCGTTCGGTTTGCGGCCGTACCAGATCGATCGACAGCAACCCGTTCTTCAAGTCGGCGCCGAGAACCTCCATGCCGTCCGCCAGCACGAAGGTGCGCTGGAATTGGCGCGCGGCGATGCCGCGGTGGAGATATTGCCGGGTCTTGTCGTCCTGCTGCCGGCCGCGGATCACCAGCTGGCTTTCCTCGACACAGACGTCGAGCTGGTCGCGGGTGAAGCCGGCAACCGCCAGCGTGATGCGCAGCCGTTCCGGGTTTTGCGCATCGCGCGCCAGCCGCTCGATGTTGTAGGGCGGGTAGCCGTCGGCACCCTTGGCGACGCGGTCGAGCAGACGCTCGATCTCGTCGAACCCCAGCAGGAACGGGCTGGATAGGGACGGAACTCGTGACATGGTCTCAAAGCCCTCGCTCAGAAGCGACTTTGACGGGGCCCCTTGCGGGCACCATCCGAACTCGGGTTCACCCGAGTTCGGCACTCTAGATTGCCAAAGTCGGAAACATCCGACTTTGGCGCGGGCGGCACCTGCCGTCCGGTCGCTGCTAATATGGGCAGGGCGGGTTAAAGGTTCAAGAACACAGCGGATTCGGCCATTATTGGCCACTGATCCGGGGGTTTCATGCCAGAGCGGCCGTCCATGCCGAAGCTGACCGTGCGCGCCATAAGGGCGACGCCGGTCGAGATTCCGCTCAATTTCGTGCTCGGCACCAGCATGGGGGCGGTGCGGGCGGCCCCGCTGCTGCTGATCGATCTGGAGACCGAGGAAGGCGTCACCGGCCGCACTTACCTGTTCTGCTATCTGCGCGCGGCGGCGCCCGCGATCGTGAGCCTGCTGGGCGAGGTCGAGCGCGTTGCCAAAGGCGAGCGCGTGGACCCCGCCGCGTTATGGGCCAAGCTCGCGCGCCGTTTCACGCTGATCGGCGTACAGGGCATCGTGCGCATGGCGATGTCGGGTTTCGACACTGCCTGCTGGGATGCGCTCGCCGTCGCCGCCAAACTGCCGCTCGCCTCATTGCTCGGCGCCGAGCCGCGACCGATCCCGGCCTATAACAGTTGCGGCCTCGGTCTGATGGACGACATGGGCGCGCTCGCCGCCGAAGCGGAGGCGCTGCTGGCCGGCGGCTTCCGCGCGCTCAAGCTGCGCCTCGGCTATCCGACGCTGCGAGCGGACATCGCCGCCGTGCACGCGGTGCGACAGCGCATCGGTGACGGGGTGGCGCTGATGGTCGACTACAATCAGGCGCTTGTCGTCGACGAGGCGCTGGCCCGCGGCCGCGCGCTCGATGCCGAAAACATCACTTGGCTGGAGGAGCCGATCCGCCACGACGATTATGCCGGCGCGGCCTTGCTTGCGCGCGCGCTGAAAGTTCCAATCCAGATCGGTGAGAATTTTTCCTTAGCCCAGGCGATGGCAATTGCGATCGAGCAGAAGGCCGCCGACTATGTGATGCCCGATCTGGAACGCATCGGCGGCGTCACCGGCTGGCGGCAGGCCGCGGACTTGGCCGCCGTTAACCACGTCAAAATGTCGTCGCACCTGTTTCCGGAAGTGAGCGCGCATTTGTTGGCTGCTACGCCAACATGCCACTTCCTCGAATATGTCGACTGGGCCAATGTGCTGGTGCAGGAACCGCTCGCCATCGTCGACGGCCATGCCATCGTCACACAGCGGCCGGGCCACGGCATGGTGTGGAATTCCGACGCGGTCGCGCGTTTCCGGTTCCATTGATGGAACCGGAGAAAAATAATCGCAAAATCGGGCGCGCATAGGGTTAAGATTAAGCATGCGTGTTTGCCTTGTTTGGTCAAAAACTTCTTAAGGACCGCCACCAAGGCATCGTACGCAAGTAAGGTCGCCGTCGCGGAAAAAAGAATTCAAACGGCGATTTCGGGGGAGCGTGCGTGCTGAAGCGAAGCATCGATCTCGATTCCTATGAATTGACGATCGAAGAGAAATTTTCCCGCGGCGCCAAGCGCGTCTGCGTGCTGTTTGCAGTGTCCGCGCTGACGCTCAGCGCGCTCGATCTCGCCAATATCCGCTCCGCCGAGAGCGCCGCCGAATTCATCCGCGACAGCCGCTTGCGTTTCACCGGGCTGAACATCGCCAAACTGCCGGATCGCATCCGCGGCGAGATCGATCGCGTCTCGTCGGAGCCGCCGGCGCAGTCGGTCACGGTCGCGATACCGCGCGACGACATCGTCACCGCGTCGCGGCCGTTCTCCATCGTCGCCAAGAGCAACGGCTCGCCGGTCGACGCGCTCGACGCCTTGCGTCACGAAGACGCGATCGAAGTCGCGATGGCCTCGCCGCTGTCCATGACGCAATCCGACGCGCGCATTACTATCGAGCCGGCGCCGGTCGTCGCGCAGCCATCGCCGCTGCAGAGGCTCGCCAGCGTCGATCCGACCGCGTTGCCGGATAGCACGGCGACGCCACCGGCCGCGAATATTTCGTTGCCGTCGACGATCGCGTTCCTGCCGCCGCCGGCGCCCGGCCTGCCGCCGCCCTCGCCGGCGCAGCGGCTGCATCTCGAAGGCAAGGAGCGCGCCAAGGCGGAGCGCTGTCTCGCCAATGCGATTTATTTCGAGTCGCGCGGCGAATCGGAACGCGGACAGATGGCGGTCGCGCAGGTCGTGATCAATCGTGCGTTCTCCGGCTTCTATCCGGGCGATATCTGCGGCGTGGTCTACCAGAACGCCGGCCGGCATCTGGCCTGCCAGTTCACCTTCGCCTGCGACGGCAAGAGCAAGAGCATCAACGAGCGCGACGCCTGGGCGCGCGCCAACCGCATCGCCAAGCAGACGCTCGACGGCCAGATCTACGTGCCGGAAGTGGCAAAATCGACGCACTATCACGCCGTCTATGTGCACCCGAACTGGGTGGGCGAGATGAAGAAGCTGGTGCGCTTCGGCATCCACAATTTCTACCGGCCCCATGCCTGGGGCAACGGCGCCGAGTTTCCGGTCTGGGGCAGGAGCTCGACGGCCGAGAAGAAGAAATAGCAAAGACCTCGTGTCCCGGGCGCAGCGCAGCGCGTCTTAGCGGTGCGCTGCCCGCCGTCGCCAAAGCTATGGCGGGCTTGCTCGCTTGCCCGCCGAAGCTTCAGCGAAGGCGGGTGCAGAACCGGGACCCAACAGTAAACCAGAAAAAGCTGGGCTCCGGATCAGCGGCGTATCACTCCGCCATAGCGCGTCGAAGACGCGCGTAAACGCGCTTGTGGCTCCGCGCTGCGCCGCGTCCGGGGAACGCCGCGGCCACCCTACTTCAGCTTCAACTTAAACAACTTGATCGCATTGTCGCGGCCGACCTTCCGCCGGTCGGCCTCGCCGATCGCGGCACCGTCGAACCAGCGCGCGCCTTCGCCGACATCCTCGAACGGCCAGTCGACCGAGAACATCACGCGCTCTGGCCCCATCTCGGTCATGGCATTGACCAGCGACGGGGTGTGGAAGTTGCCCGAGGTGGTCAGGTGGAAATGCTTGCGGAAGTAATGCCCCACGCCTTGTTTCGCCGCGTATTTATGCGGCGCCTTCATCCAGCCGTTGCGCCCGTCGATGCGCCAGAGCTGAACGGGAATCCCCTCGCCAAGGTGCCCGAGCACGATCTTCAGGCGCGGGTGCTCGTCGAACAATCCGCTGCCGATCAGCCGCAGCGCGTGCACGGCGGTCTCGGCCGAGAACGCCCAGTTCGGACCGAGCAGCCAGTTGTGGCCTTCGTATTGCCTTGTCCAGTCCGGCAGAGGGTTGCGCGGGTGCAGATAGAACGGCACGTCGAGCGCCTCGACCGTGCGCCAGAACGGCCGGTATTGCGGCAGGTCGTAATAGGTGACGTTGTCCGGCGTGCTAATTTGCGAAAAGCCGTTGACCAGCGCGCCGACAAACCCAAGCTCGTTGACGCAGCGGGTAAGCTCGGCGGTGGCGGCCTCCGGATCCTGCATCGGCAGCGCCGCGAAGCTGGCGAAGCGGTCGGGGCGCTTGCGCACCTCGGCGGCCAGGGCGTCGTTGGCCTGGCGCGCCACCGCGATCGCGGTCTTGATGTCGTGGATCGCCTGAATGGCCGGTGCGTTCAGCGACAGGATCATCATCTCGATGCCGTGCTTGTCCATCTCGCCCAGCCGCGTGTCCTGCACGTCGATCAGGCGGTGGCGCAGCTCCGGCCACACATGCGCGCCGAATACCTGCGAATCGCCGAGCGTCGGTTCGATGGCGACATGTTCTTCGAGCGCGATCTTGCCTTGCATTGCGGTGGTCTCCCGGTTGGCGCGGCATCATGCAATGCCGTGGTGACGGCTGTCAGCAGGGCGCAATAAAAAAGCCACCCTTACTGAGGCGGCCATTTAGCGCAGGTGTTGAAGTTTTTTCTTGGCTTGCCAGCCCGCCTTCGCCCTGCGGGCTTCGGCGCGGCAGCCTTCGCTCGCTTCGCGCGCTCTGCATGTGTAGCGCCGCCAGTCGCGAAGGCTGGTGGAGCCAGGCGGGATCGAACCGCCGACCTCCTGCATGCCATGCAGGCGCTCTCCCAGCTGAGCTATGGCCCCAATTCCTGAAATTCGATTGCCGCGGCTGGATCGATGAGCGGCAAGGTCTCGAACGGATATTATCCGGTCGCCGACCTCAAGTCTCCTCTTCCTTCTCGACGGTCTCGCCGATGATATCGCTCACATCGGCGTCGCCTTCCTCTTGTTCCTCGATGAAGGCGGCATCGTCGAGGCTCTCGTCGATCTCGACCTCTTCCTCTTCGCCCGCGGCGGCGCCTTCGGCGGCGGCCGGCTTCTTGCCCTGCTGCTCGGCCTCGGCATCCTCGAGCGAGACGAATTCGGCATCCGAGGTCTCCGGCACGACCGCCTCGACCTCCTCGACCGGCGCGGGACGTGGCGTCGGTGCCGGCGTTGCCGGCTCCGGACGCGAGCGCACAGGCGCCACGACAATCGGGACGACTTTGCCCGTATAGGGCGAGATCACCGGCGTCTTGCCGAGGTCGTAAAATTTACGGCCGGTTTCGGGGCAGACGCGTTTGGTGCCGAGCTCGGATTTGGCCACGGTCGAGGTTCCTCGGAAAGGTCAATGAATTCGGTGCTTCACTTGGCTAGTTGCAGCGCACCTGTCAATAGCGCCAAACAGGGCTAGGCCGCCGTAAACATCCCAAAAGCGGCAGGATGACGGCGCGCGCGGCTGCGTGGTAGGACGGCGCGGTAATGCATGCGCATGATCTTTATCCGAAAACCGGTCCCCACTTTTCGGGATCATGCGCTAAGGATACCGCCCGGTGAATATTGCCGATTTGACGCCGCTGACCGCCCGCCGTGGCGCCCCTTTGCAGGGCCGCGTCCGCGTGCCGGGCGACAAATCGATCTCCCACCGCGCGCTGATTCTCGGGGCCCTCACGGTCGGCGAAACCACCGTCAGCGGCCTGCTGGAGGGCGAGGACGTCCTGCATACGGCCGCCGCCATGCGCGCGCTCGGCGCCCGGCTGGAGCGCACGCCGGAGGGCATCTGGCGCATCCAGGGCGTCGGCGTCGGCGGCTTCGCCCAGCCGGCCGGGCCGCTCGATTTCGGCAATTCCGGCACCGGCTGCCGGCTGGCGATCGGCGCGGTGGCCGGCTCGCCGGTGACCGCGACGTTCGACGGCGATGCCTCGCTGCGCAGCCGGCCGATGCGGCGGGTGCTCGACCCGCTGGAGAAGATGGGCGCGCGCGTGATCCAGGCGGCCGAAGGCGACCGGCTGCCGCTCACGCTGCGGGGGGCGGCCGATCCGATCCCGATCACCTACGAATCGCCGGTGCCGTCGGCGCAGCTCAAGTCGGCGGTGCTGCTGGCGGGGCTCGCCGCCCCGGGTGAGACCACCGTGATCGAAGCCGAGGCTACGCGCGACCACACCGAACGGCTGCTCAAGCATTTCGGCGCCAAGCTGACCAGCAAGCCGCATGGCGAGCTTGGCCGCCGCATCACACTGCAGGGCCAGCCCGAGCTCGATCCCGCCAATGTCGTGGTGCCGGCCGATCCGTCATCGGCGGCGTTTCCTCTTGTTGCGGCGTTGATCGTGCCCGGCTCGGACTTGATCCTCGAGGCGGTGATGACCAATCCGCTGCGCACCGGTCTGTTCAAGACCCTGCTCGAGATGGGCGCCAATATCGAAACGCTCGCGACGCGCGACGATGGCGGCGAGGAGGTCGCCGATCTGCGCGTGCGCGCCTGCGCACTCAAGGGCGTCGACGTGCCGGCGGCACGTGCGCCATCGATGATCGACGAATATTTGATCCTGGCGGTGGCCGCCGCGTTCGCGCAAGGCACCACGCGCATGCGGGGTTTAAAGGAATTGCGCGTCAAGGAATCCGACCGGCTCGCCGCCACCGCCGACATGCTGCGCGTGAACGGTGTGGACGTTGCAATCGATGGCGACGATCTAGTCGTTCACGGCAAGGGTACGGTCGCCGGTGGCGGCGAAGTTGCCACTCACATGGATCACCGCATCGCCATGTCGGCGCTGATGCTGGGGCTCGCCAGCGACAACCCGGTGCGCATCGACGACAGCGCGTTCATCGCCACCAGTTTCCCCGGTTTCGTCGAGCTCATGCGCTCGCTCGGGGCCGACCTCGCATGATCATCGCCATCGATGGACCGGCCGCCTCCGGCAAGGGCACGCTCGGCAAGCGGCTGGCCGCCCATTTTGGCCTGCGCCATCTCGACACCGGGCTGATCTACCGGGCGGTGGCCAAGAGCGTACTCGATGCCGGGGGCCGGCCCGATGACGTTGCCGCCGCCGTCGCCGCCGCCCAGGCGCTCGATCCGGCCGGCTTCGACGAGACCGCCCTCAAAACACCGGCGGTGGGTGAGGCGGCCTCGCTGGTATCCGCCATCCCGGCGGTGCGGACCGCTTTGCTGGCGTTTCAGCGCGATTTCGCCGCCAAGCCGCCCGGCGCCGTGCTGGACGGGCGCGATATCGGCACGATCATCTGCCCCGATGCCGACGTTAAGATCTACGTCACCGCCACCCCGGAAGTGCGCGCCCGCCGCCGGGCGGCCGAATACCGCGCGCAAGGCAAGGCGATCGACGAGGCCGGCGTGCTGGCCGACATCCGCAAACGCGACGAACGCGACCAGAACCGCGCCGCCGCCCCCCTCCGGCAAGCCCCGGATGCGCACTTGCTCGATACCACGCATTTGGATATAGACGCGGCCATGCGGGCCGCCATCGACATCGTCGAGGCCACCCGAGCGGGCCGAGGGCGCGACTGATCGCCCCTCGCTGTTGGAGGACAAAGCCCCGCTCGAGCCTCTGCGTAAGGCGCCTGGTTAAAGCTCAATCGTTGCGAACGTACGGTATTAGCGCCGGCCATCCGGATTCCGGGTGGTCGCTGAAGGTTTTGCCAAGACCTCCGGCCCATTCCTTCGCAACTTCATTCAAACCCCCGGCGCAGGCAAACAGGAGACTACATGGCCACCGCTGCTGCACCCTCGCGTGAAGACTTCGCCGCGATGCTCGAAGAGTCCTTCCATACCGGCAATCTGCAGGAAGGCGCCGTCATCAAGGGCACGATCGTCGGGATCGAAAAGGACATGGCCGTCATCGACGTCGGCCTGAAGACCGAAGGCCGCGTGGCGCTGCGCGAATTCGCCGCCCCCGGCCGGCCGAATGAATTGAAGATTGGCGACAGTGTCGAAGTCTATCTGGAGCGCGTCGAGAACGCGCTCGGCGAAGCGGTGCTCTCGCGCGACAAGGCGCGGCGCGAGGAAAGCTGGGGCAAGCTGGAGACCGCGTTCAAGAACAACGAGAAGGTCTCGGGCGTCATCTTCAACCAGGTCAAGGGCGGCTTCACCGTCGATCTCGACGGCGCCGTGGCCTTCCTGCCGCGCAGCCAGGTCGACATCCGCCCGATCCGCGACGTCACCCCGCTGATGAACGTGCCGCAATCGTTCCAGATCCTGAAGATGGATCGCCGCCGCGGCAACATCGTGGTGTCCCGCCGCACCGTGCTGGAAGAGACGCGCGCCGAGCAGCGCCAGGAGCTGGTGCAGAATCTCGAAGAGGGCCAAGTCATCGACGGCGTGGTCAAGAACATCACCGATTATGGTGCCTTTGTCGATCTTGGCGGTATTGACGGTCTACTGCACGTCACCGACATCGCCTGGCGCAGAGTCAACCATCCGACCGAAGTGCTCAATATCGGCCAGTCGGTGAAGGTCAAGATCATCAAGATCAACCACGAGACCCACCGAATCTCACTGGGAATGAAACAACTGCTCGACGATCCGTGGCAGGGCATCGAGGCCAAGTATCCGGTCGCCGCCCGCTTCAAGGGCCGCGTCACCAACATCACCGACTACGGCGCCTTCGTGGAGCTGGAGCCCGGCATCGAGGGCCTGATCCACGTCTCGGAAATGTCGTGGACCAAGAAGAACGTGCATCCCGGCAAGATCGTCTCCACGTCGCAAGAGGTCGAGGTGCAGATCCTCGAAGTCGATCCGGTCAAGCGCCGTATTTCGCTCGGCCTCAAGCAGACCATGCGCAATCCGTGGGAAGTCTTCGTCGAGAAGCATCCGCCGGGCTCGACGGTCGAAGGCGAGGTCAAGAACAAGACCGAGTTCGGCCTGTTCCTCGGCCTCGACGGCGAAGTCGACGGCATGGTGCATTTGTCGGACCTGGACTGGAAGCGTCCGGGCGAGCAGGTCATCGAGGAATACAAGAAGGGCGACATGGTCAAGGCGCAGGTGCTCGACGTCGACGTCGAGAAGGAGCGCATTTCGCTTGGAATAAAACAACTCGCGGGCGATCCGATGGCTACTGCCGGCGATCTCAAGAAGGGCTCGGTGGTCACCTGCGAAGTGACCGAAGTGAAGGAAGCCGGCATCGAGGTCAAGATTACCGGCACCGACCTCACCGCGTTCATCAAGCGCTCGGAACTCGCGCGCGAGCGTGGCGACCAGAACCCCGAACGCTTTGCCGTCGGGCAAAAAGTTGACGCCCGCGTCACTCAGTTCGATCGCAAGACCCACAAGGTCGCCGTCTCCATCAAGGCGCTGGAAGTCGCCGAGGAGAAGGAAGCGCTGGCGCAATACGGCTCGGCCGACTCGGGCGCCTCGCTCGGCGACATCCTGGGCGCCGCGCTCAAGCAGCGGGCCGGCGACAAGGCGGAGACCGAAGCCGACAAGGCGGAGACCGAAAAGGCCGGGGAATAGGCCTCAACCGCCAATTCTGCTGGCAAGAAACGAACCCCCGGGCTTGCCCCGGGGGTTTTTCGTATTGCCTTGAGCTTGCCAAAACCGGGCCGGATAAGGGTCGGCGCGGTGTAATATCGAGTCCACGATTCGACGAAAAGGAGCCGCCGCCATGTCGCTCGATGCCGATGCCATCGTCGATCGCCGCCGCCTGCGGCGCAAGCTCACCTTCTGGCGCGTCAGCGCGATCGCGATCGTCCTGCTCGCGGTCGTCGGCGCGGCCATCGCGCTGGTGCCCGGCAGCCGCTTGATGCCGGCCGGCGCCTATATCGCCCGCATCAAGGTGCAGGGCCTGATCCGCAACAACCAGGATCGCGTCGAGGCGCTGGATCGCCTGGGCAAGTCGCGCGCGCGCGCGGTGATCGTGCATCTCGATAGTCCGGGCGGCACCACCGCCGGCTCCGAGCAGCTTTACGCCTCGCTGCGCGAGTTGCAGGCGAAGAAGCCGATGGTTGTGGTGGTCGACGGGCTCGCCGTCTCCGGCGCCTATATCGCGGCGCTGTCGAGCGAGCACATCATCGCGCAGGACACCTCGCTGGTCGGCTCGATCGGTGTGCTGTTCCAGTATCCGAATTTCACCGACGTGCTCAAGACCATCGGCATCAAGGTCGAGGAGATCAAGTCCTCGCCGCTCAAGGCGGCGCCCAACGGCTTCGAGCCGACCAGCCCTGAGGCGCGCGCCGCCATCGAGGCGATCGTGCTCGACTCCTATGCCTGGTTCAAAGGTCTGGTGAAAGACCGCCGCCAGCTTGATGACACGCAACTCGCGCGCGTGGCCGACGGCCGCGTGTTCACCGGCCGCCAGGCGGTCGGCTTGAAGCTGGTCGACAGCCTCGGCAACGAAAGGACCGCGCTGGCCTGGCTGGAGAAGGAAAAGAAGGTGCCGGCCGGAACGCCGGTGCGCGATGTCTCGCTGGCGCCGCGATTCAGCGAGTTTTCCTTCCTGCATGTGGCGGCCTGGACCTTCCAGGCGGTGGGCCTTTCCGCCGTTGCGCAGCGCATCGAGGAGTGGGGTGCGGTGCAAGCGATCGAGCGGCTGAACCTTGACGGTCTCTTGGCGCTTTGGCACCCTGCCGCCTCCAACTGAGCAGCAAGGCGGCATCGATGATCAAGTCCGAGCTCGTGCAGCGTATCGCCGCCCAGAACCCCCATCTTTATCAGCGCGACGTCGAGAACATCGTCAACGCCATCCTCGGCGAGATCACCGGCGCCATGGCGCAGGGCGACCGCGTCGAACTGCGCGGCTTCGGCGCCTTTTCGGTCAAGCACCGGCCGGCCCGCACCGGCCGTAACCCGCGCACCGGCGCGCATGTCTCGGTCGAGCGGAAGTCGGTGCCGTTCTTCAAGACCGGCAAGGAAATGCGCGAGCGCCTGAACAAGACCGGGGCGGTGTAGGGGCTTCGTGTCCCGGACAAGCGAAGGCGGGCATTAGCGAGCGCGCACGAATTGAAATAACATGGCCGGGCTTGTCCCGGCCATCCACGTCTTTAGGATCGAACAAACAGCAAGACGTGGATGCCCGGCACAAGGCCGGGCATGACGAAGGCATTGCCATGTTCCGCAAAATCGTCACGACGATCATTGTCGTTCCGCTGGCGGTGGTCATCATCGCCTTCGCGGTGGCCAACCGGCAGGCGGTGACGGTGTCGTTCGATCCGTTCTCTGCGGTGAGCCCGGCCTATGCGGCGACGCTGCCGCTGTTCGCGGTGATCTTCGCCGTGCTGATCCTCGGCGTGCTGATCGGCGGCATCGCCGCCTGGCTCGGCCAGGGCAAATGGCGGCGCGCCGCCCGCAAGCTCGATGCCGAGCTGCGTGCCCTGCGACAGGAAACCGATCTTCGGCACGCGCGCGAGGACTATCGCAGTCCCCCGCCATCGCCGGCCGACCAGCCGCCGCTGCCGGTCATTGCGCCGCCGGGGCCCTAACACCCGCGGTTGCGGGTCGCCTTACAAGTAAAGCCCTCGATGTGCTATAGATTTAAGGCGAGAACGCCATGAATATCCAGAGCATCGACCGCCGTATTCTGCTGACCCATCTGCATGCCGTGGAGGAAAAATTTCCCCTGCGGTTCGTCGGCCTGTTGGAGCAGGGCAGCGCGACCCACGTGTTTGGCGACGATGCCGTCTCCTTGCTGGCCGAAAAGTGCGAGGGCCTGTCTTACCTGGGCGTTACTGGCGCCGAAGCCGACCTCTCGGACCGGCTCGGGCGTCCGGTTGGAATCATTCTGCGCAGCGAACTGCATGGCAACGATGAAAAACGCGTCCTTGCCGGACTCAAGCCGATATGAACGATCGGTCGGCGCTGGAGTGGTTGAGTGAAGCGCGCGACTATGCTCTGGAAGTCCAGAAGCTCGCGAGCGGCCTAAGTCAAAAGACGTTTGACGACGACCGCCGAACCCAGTTCGCGCTGTGCTTTTGCCTTATCGTGGTCGGCGAAGCATTGAATCGGGTGCCGAAAGACGTGCAGGCCCTTGCGCCCGACATCCATTGGGTCACCGTCATTGGCTTACGGAATCGGTTGGTGCACAGCTACTGGCTGATTGACACCCAGATCATATTGCGTATCGCACAGGCGGACATTTCTGCGCTGGTATCGTCGATAGACCGGCTTGTAGAGAAGATTAGATAATGCCCCTCTTGATCAAAATCTGCGGCCTCAAGACCCCGGAAACGCTTGATGTGGCGCTGGAATCCGGTGCTGATCTGGTCGGCTTCGTGTTCTTTCCGCCGAGCCCGCGCACCATCGGGCTGGAGGCGGCGCGCACGCTGGGCGCCCGCGTGCACGGCCGCGCCGGCAAGGTCGCGCTGACGGTCAACGCCACCGACGAGACGCTGGGCGCCATCGTCGAGGCGCTGGCGCCCGACATGCTGCAGCTGCACGGCAGCGAGCCGCCCGAGCGGGTGGCGGTGGTGCGCAGCCGCTTCGGCCTGCCGGTGATGAAAGCGCTGCCGATTGCCGAGCGCTCCGACCTGTCGCCGATCCGCATTTACGCTCATGTCGCCGACCGCATCATCTTCGATGCGCGCGCGCCGGAGACAGCCACGCGGCCGGGCGGCCTGGGCCAGCCGTTCGACTGGACGCTGCTCAAGGGCGTCGATCCGGGCGTGCCGTTCATGCTGTCGGGCGGGCTCGATATGGATAACGTCGCCGAGGCGCTCCGCATCACCAATGCGCCGGGCGTCGATGTGTCCTCCGGCGTCGAGCGCAGCGCCGGCGTCAAGGACCCCGCCAAGATCCGCGCCTTCATCCGCGCCGCGCGCGCCGCCGACATCCTGCCGCTCGGCGTATCGAGCATCGTGAGCAGCCCATGAGCGCGCCGCAGCCCAATTCCTTCCGCACCGGCCCCGACGAGCGCGGGCATTTCGGCATCTATGGCGGCCGCTTCGTCGCCGAAACGCTGATGCCGCTGATCCTCGAGTTGGAAAAGGCGTACGCGCAGGCCAAGGCCGATCCGAAATATCAGCAGGAGATGGACGGCCATCTGGCGAATTATGTCGGGCGGCCGTCGCCGCTTTATTTCGCCGAACGGCTCACCGAACATTTAAGAAAGACGGCCTCCGGCCTTTCGGCTGGCGGCGCGAAAATCTATTTCAAGCGCGAGGAGCTCAACCACACCGGCGCGCACAAGGTGAACAACGTGCTGGGCCAGATCATGCTGGCTCTGCGCATGGGCAAGAAGCGCATCATCGCCGAGACCGGC
Organism: Hyphomicrobiales bacterium; assembly: GCA_016185205.1. Lineage (GTDB taxonomy): Bacteria > Pseudomonadota > Alphaproteobacteria > Rhizobiales > Xanthobacteraceae > Pseudolabrys. The sequence goes on from JACPOA010000090.1 coordinate 31,154, forward strand.
GCCGGCATGCATGGGGTGGCCACCGCCACGCTGTGCGCCAAATTCGGCCTGCCCTGCATCGTCTATATGGGCGCGGTCGATGTCGAGCGGCAGAAGCCGAACGTGCTGCGCATGCGGATGCTGGGCGCCGAGGTGCGCGCCGTCGAGTCGGGTTCCAAGACCCTTAAAGACGCGATGAACGAAGCGCTGCGCGACTGGGTCAGCAATGTCGCCGACACGTTCTACTGCATCGGCACGGTCGCCGGCCCGCATCCCTATCCCGCCATGGTGCGCGATTTCCAGTCGATCATCGGCCACGAGACGCGCGAGCAGATGCAGGCCGCCGAGGGCCGGTTGCCGGATTCGCTGATCGCCTGCATCGGCGGCGGCTCCAACGCCATGGGCCTGTTCCATCCGTTCCTCGACGATCGCGCCATCGAAATCTACGGCGTGGAAGCCGCCGGCCACGGCCTCAAGAGCGGCAAGCACGCGGCCTCGATCGCTGGCGGCAAGGCCGGCGTGCTGCACGGCAATCGCACTTATTTGCTGATGGACGACGACGGACAAATTGAAGAAGCGCACTCTATCTCTGCCGGTCTCGATTATCCCGGCATCGGGCCCGAGCATGCCTGGCTCCACGACATGGGCCGGGTGCAATTTCTGTCGGCGACCGACGACGAAGCGGTGGCGGCGTTCCAGCTGTGCAGCAAGTTGGAGGGCATCATCCCGGCGCTGGAGCCGGCGCACGCGCTGGCGCGCGTACTCGACCTGGCGCCGAGCAAACCGAAAGACCACCTGATGGTGCTCAACATGTCGGGGCGCGGCGACAAGGATTTGGACTCGGTGGCGGCGTTTCTGGAAAGCAAGAAGCGATGAGCACCCGCATCGACAGGCGCTTCGCCGCGTTGAAACAGGAAGGCCGCGCCGCGCTGGTGACCTTCACCATGGCGGGCGATCCCGACGCCGACACCTCGCTCGCCATCGCCAAGGCTTTGCCGAAAGCCGGCGCCGACGTGATCGAGCTCGGCATGCCGTTCACCGATCCGATGGCCGATGGCCCGGCGATCCAGGCCGCCGGCCTGCGCGCACTGAAAGCCGGGGCGCGCACGAGCAAGACGCTGGCGCTGGTACGCGAATTCCGCAAGAGCGACGACGCCACCCCGATCGTGCTGATGGGCTACTACAATCCGATCTACATTTACGGCGTCGACAAGTTTCTGATCGACGCCAAGGCGGCCGGCGTCGATGGGCTGATTGTCGTGGACTTGCCGCCCGAGGAAGACGAGGAATTGTGCCTGCCGGCGCTCAAGGCCGGCCTGAACTTCATCCGTCTCGCCACGCCGACCACCGACGATAAGCGGCTGCCGGCGGTGCTCAGCAATACCTCGGGCTTCGTCTATTACGTGTCGATTGCCGGCGTCACCGGCTCGGCCGCGCCCGATGCGGGCAAGGTCGCCGCTGCGGTGGCGCGCATCAAGCGGCACACGAAATTGCCGGTCGCGGTCGGTTTCGGCGTGAAGAGCGCCGAGCAGGCGCGCGCCATCGCGGCATGCGCCGACGCCGTGGTGGTCGGCTCGGCGTTGGTGGACGCGCTGTGCAAGAGCCTCGATAACAGCGGCAAGGCCGGCCTCGGCACGGTCAAGGCGGTGACCGATCTGGTGGCGGAATTGGCGCAAGGCGTGCGTGCGGCCCGCCGCGTGGCGGCGACCTGACCATCCGCCAAAGTGGTTGTTATAATAACGTCGAATCGTTCTTATATAGGTTAGCCATGAACTGGATCTCCAACGTCGTCCGCCCGAAGATTCGCAGCTTCCTACGCCGCGAGACGCCGGAAAATCTCTGGATCAAATGTCCGGAGACCGGCCAGCTTGTGTTCTACAAGGACGTCGAGGCCAACCAGTTCGTCATTCCGAGCTCCAACTATCACATGCGCGTCAGCGCGCCGATGCGGCTGAAACAGATGTTCGACGGCGGCACCTGGCTCGATATTGGCGTGCCGGAGGTGTCGATCGATCCGCTCAAGTTCCGCGACGAGCGCCGCTATGTCGACCGTCTCAAGGATGCGCGCGCCAAGACCGGTCTGCATGACGCGATCAAGCTCGGCCTCGGCAAGCTCGACGGCTTGCCGGTCGTCATCGCGGTGCAGGACTTCGATTTCATGGGCGGCTCGCTCGGCATGGCGGCGGCCGAAGCGGTGATCAAGGGTATGCAGACCGCGGTGGAAAAGGCCACGCCGTTCATCATGTTCGCGGCTTCCGGCGGCGCGCGCATGCAGGAAGGCATCCTGTCGCTGATGCAGCTGCCGCGCACCACGGTGGCGGTGCAGATGCTGCGCGAGGCCAAGAAGCCCTACATCGTCGTGCTCACCAACCCGACCACCGGCGGCGTCACCGCCTCCTATGCGATGCTCGGCGACGTGCACATCGCCGAGCCCGGCGCGCTGATCGGATTCGCCGGCCCGCGCGTGATCGAGCAGACCATTCGCGAGAAGCTGCCGGAAGGTTTCCAGCGCGCCGAATATCTCGCCGAGCACGGCATGGTCGACATGGTGGTGCACCGCCACAAGTTGCGCGCGACGCTGTCCGAGCTGTGCCGGCTGCTGACCAAGGCGCCGGTGGCGGTCGCGCAGCCGCAACTGCCGGTTCCGGCGCACGCGTAGTTTCATCCGAGGACGTCATCATCCGCGAAAGCGGATGATCCAGTAGCCCCGGTGTCCTATGATCGGGACGACCGAGATTACTGGATGCCCGCTGGAGCTTGTCCCCGCGAAGGCGGGGACGGGCATGACAGAAAGCTGAAATGACACCCATCGACTCCATCGTCGCGCGGCTGACTGCGCTGCATCCCAAGCGCATCGATCTGTCGCTCGATCGCGTGCAGCGGCTGCTGGCCGCGCTCGATCACCCTGAACGTAAATTGCCGCCGGTGATCCACGTCGCCGGCACCAACGGCAAGGGCTCCACCATCGCCTTCCTGCGCGCGATCCTGGAAGCCGCGGGCTTAAGCGTGCACGTCTATACCTCGCCGCATCTGGTGCGCTTCAACGAACGCTTCCGCCTTGCGGCCGAGGGCGAGGGCAGACTGGTGTCCGACGCCGAGCTGATCGCGACCTTCGCGGAATGCGAACGCGTCAATGCCGGCGAACCGATCACCGTGTTCGAGATCACCACCGCGGTCGGTCTTATGCTGTTCGCGCGCCATCCGGCCGACGTGCTGCTGATGGAAGTCGGGCTCGGCGGCCGTCTGGACGCCACCAATGTGGTGGACTCAGCCCTCGCCACCATCGTCACGCGCATCTCGATCGACCACACCGACTTCCTGGGCGATACGCTCGAGCAGATCGCGGCCGAGAAGGCCGGCATCCTCAAGCGCGGCGTGCCGGCAATCGTCGCCGCGCAGCCGCGCGACGCGCTGGTCGTGATCGAGCGGCAGGCGGCGCGGCTCAACGCACCGCTCAAGATCGCCGGCGAGGATTGGACCGCGACCGAGGAGCGCGGCCGTCTGGTCTATCAGGATGAGGCCGGCCTGCTCGATCTGCCGGCACCCAAGCTCTACGGCCGCCACCAGTTCGAGAACGCTGGGCTTGCCATCGCGGCCTTGCGCGCGATTCCGCAATTCAAAATTGCGCCGGCGGCATACGAGGCCGGTCTGGTCAAGGCGGACTGGCCGGCGCGGCTGCACCGGCTGAGCGCCGGCGCATTGGTCGAGCTGACGCCGGCGGGCAGCGAGCTGTGGCTGGACGGCGGGCATAATCCGGACGGCGGCCGCGCCATCGCGGCCGCGCTCGCCGATCTCGAGGAGCGCGTCTCGCGTCCGCTGGTGCTGATTGTCGGCATGCTGGCGAGCAAGGATTGCGAGGGTTTCCTGAGCAATTTCACCGGGCTGGCGCGCCGGCTGATCGCGGTGCCGGTGCCGGCCGCCGACAAGGGCCTGAGCGCGGAAGCGGTGGCCGCCGCCGCGCGCAGCATCGGTCTTTCGGCCACCAGCCGCGACAATCTGAGCGAGGCGCTCGCGGCCGCGCGCAAGCTCGATCTCGATCCGCCGCCGCGCATCCTGATCACCGGCTCGCTCTATCTGGCCGGCGACGTGCTGCGCGAGAACGGGACGCCGCCGCAGTGACTTTCTTTATCCCTCCCCTGAAAGGCAGGGGAATCGCATGTGTGCGGGGGCAAGCTATTGCCAGGGAAGGAAAAATTGATTCTGAACGTGTCTCCCGTTTTGGCAGGAGACGATTTTGGACCGCTTTGCAGAATGCTTTTCGCCGTTGGTCGATCCTCGGAA
>JACPOA010000091.1 GCA_016185205.1 Hyphomicrobiales bacterium
AATCTCGATGGTGGGCACGTAGACGTAACGTTCTGACCGGCTGTCATGCGCCTCGCGGGCGAAGATGGCCGGGACGTGCCGGTACAGGGTCTCGTTGTCGAGGGCTTCGCGTCCGCTGATTTGGTGGGCGTTGCGGCCGAACCGGGTGGCGAGATGGTGATGCATGATCTTGCTCCTTTGAGGCTTGGGTTGCAGCGCTGCGCTGCAGCCCTGCCTCGCGGCGAGCAGCGGGGTAGCAAGGGCAAGAAAACTGTTCGGCACCGTGGAATAAATGGAGGGGCCCCGCCTCGCGGGGTGGAGGCCGTTTATGCCGCGAAAGGCCGAAGAATTTTCTTGTCCCGCGCGAGGGCGGAGCCATTAGCAAACCACCGGTAGGAGCACTGGCGGATGCCGGGAAAACGACATGCACTGTTCCGCGCATTTCTGGATTCTGAGTAGAAACACCAATGGTGGGGCCAGAATCCAGCTCTTTCCCCTGAAAACACCGCATCTCCATGGTCTTGAGTTCGGAGACCATTGCGGTGGTTGCAACGTGGAATGTTGCGGCGTCCAGCGCCTATTATGTGCGCGGCGTCGCCGGCTGCAGCTATTGAACTGCTTCGAGTTTCGCGCGCGCGCCTGATGCTGGAAACGACCGGCGTCCCACCGCCCGTCGTGGCATCACGATGCGGTTTCCGGACACAAGAACAGATGTTACATCGACCGTGTGTCGCCGCCGATACGATGCTTGCAACGATCCGTATCAACATCCCAAAAGGCACCAATCGCAGCGTAGCGAAGAGGCGCGCAGAAGTGGGACAATCCCAACCATGAGCGCAGCAAAAACCCCGCCTCCGAAGAGGCGGGGCCAGTCGATCCCTTGGGATCAATCGCCGTTGCGGCGGGACCAGATCAGCGTAAAGCTGTCGTCGCCCTCACCCTTCACCAGCGAGGCATAGATCGGAGCCGGAAAACTCGGATCGTCGAGCTTGACCGAGAGGTATTCGCGATCGCTGTCCCGCGCGGTCTTCTTCCACGCAGCCCCAAACTCGACAGTGGAGCTTGCGAAGATGCGAAAATCGGGCGCCTTGTCGTTCTCCTTCTCGGTCGCGACGAACTTCGCCTTGACGTTGAGGGTGAGCGTCTTGACCGATCCCGTGTAGCCGTTGTCCGCCGCGGTAAAGGTTCCGATGGTAGCCATGGTGTCTCCGTGCTGTTGTCGGGCCGCGACCATCGCAGCCTCGATGGCGGTCCTTGGCCCGGGGAGCGATCGGCCCGCAGCCTTCAGGCCCGCAGCAACGCGGAGGACGGCGTTGGACGGCTTTTTTGTCTTCCCGCGAGGAATGCCGCCCCTTCGCGGCAGGGGAAAAAAGCCGGCTTAGCCGTTGCGGGAAGGCGATCGAGGCTTAAGCCGTCCCTCGGGCCTGATCCCTCCATTCGAGGTCGCGTGGGACGCGCCCATCAAACAGACCGATGGAGACCACCATGACTACCGCCATCATCACCGCACAAGGACATGACAACGGCGGTCGCAGAAAGACTTGCCGCCGCGCATCAACGGAAAGCAAAAGCGCAACCTGACGAACGACGGCGCATGAATTCGCATTGCGGTACGACCGTACTGCGCTCGACCGAAGACCCGTGGGAGTCCAGTTCGCAATTTCGATGTCAGGGATGATCGATACCCGCCACGATCTACGCCCCGCTGGTCGAGGATGAGGGCGTCGATTGGCCGTAGCCAATATCGTGGTCACGCGAGGCATGAAACGCAGCGACGCGCCGTCTTCCGGGCGGGTTTATGGGCGCCGGCCACAATGCCCTGCTTTATCGGCTTCGGGTGGAAAAGCGTCTGGCTTTCTAAAATGCGCCCCGTCGAGGACGTGAACCTCATGAGATTGGCCGCGCGCCCAAGGGCGCGCGGCCAAAAATTTCGAAAATCTGCGATGACAAGCCGGGACCGCGCGAGCGGTCCCGGCCGCACCGATTACTCGGCGGCGACGGAATACGCGTCAGGGTTCGTCCCTATAGCAGCATCCGCCTGTGGGTGCTCAGTATGCTCCTGCGCGGTTCGCGGTGTCCGCATCAGCGCGGGCAGCCAGCCGGTTGCGACCACCAACTGTTCGGCGGCTTCCGCCATGTCCTGCTTCTTCATGTCAGCCATCCGGTCAGCGGCCTCGATGCTGATGGCTTCCCGCACGGCGTCAAGAATATGCGACTTGGTGACACGACCGAAATAGGTCCGCGCGGTAGGCCGCCAATGCGCGGTCATGTCGAGGGATACGGCTTCCGCCAGCCTGTCCGCCGTCACCATCGCCCGGGGCCTGCGATCCATCGGCAACTTCACTGCATTTACCGTCAGCGCCACACAATGCGCGAACAGCGCCATGCAGCTGTCAGGGTCCAACTCCACGATAAACGTCCACAGGCCAGACACGTCGCGGGGCATCTGCGCCGCCCAACGGGCGTGGCAATCCGCCCATGCCTTGCCCGCTTTTGTATCCTCGATACCGTCCGCGTGCGCAGCCAGCATTGTGCTGACCGGACGGATGTCGAGAATGTGGGCGTCCGCGCCGCGATAGAAGATTTGCGCCGACAGCGCATGGGTGACGGCCACGATGGCGACCTCAGGCTGCTCGCTCAAAGCGAGGCGAAGCCCGAGGGTGCGGTGCGCGGTGAGATCGCGGATCAGGATGTCCGACAGCGGCTTGTGATCGTCGGCGTCCTCGTCCTCCCCGTCCGAATTCCCACTCCGGGCCATACCGTTCGGGACTGTTCCGCCGTCGTCATCGACGGTGCCATCCTCCTCGCCCTCGTCGCTCGCGTTCACTGCCTCCGTGTCTGGCTTCTCGTCCTCGGCTCTTACAAAGCCGCGCTCGATACGGACGGTGCCGTCATGGTTGAGGATGACGAAGGCTCCGCAGCGCGCGATTTCGGCGGGGTCGTAAGCCAGACGCTTGGCCTCCAACCGCTCGATCTCGGCTTCAAGCTCACCGAAACGCGCATCAACTTCATCAGGCAATTCCTCCGCGCTCTCGTGTTGCTCCGTCAGGCTGTTGAACTCAGCTTGCACGGCGTCCAGAGCGGCCTGATCTTCCGCCGACAGGTCCACGGCTTGCGGATAGGTCCGACGCAGCCCGTGGCTGTGGGGGAAGTCCAGAAAGACCTGCGCCCATTTCCAGCCCTCTGCCTCCATCAGGGCGTTGGCCTCGCGCCCAAGCTTCGCCACGACCAGCATATCGAGAAGCGCCACGTCCTCGAAATAGCCGCCGCGATCCTCGGTGAAGAGGTCGCGCAGGATCGTGCCACCCACTTCCGTATACTTTTCCGCGCCGACAAAGATCGCGCGGCGATCGGTGGCGGCAACGTTAGTTTCGGTGAGCATGCGGCGGATCGTGCTGGCATCGCGATTATAGGACAGCCGCTCGAAGGCTGCTTCCTGCCGGGCATGATCCTCGGTGATGGCAAAGGCCATCAACTGGTCGAGCGCCAGATCGCCGTCGCGGTAGACTTGCATCAGCTTGGGCGAGACCGCGCCCAAGCGAAGTCGCTGGCGCACCACATGCGGCGTCACGCCGAACCGGGCGGCGATTTCGTCCACGCCGAACCCGCGTTCTTCGGCGAGCTTCTTGAAGGCCTCGAACTGGTCGGCGGGATGCATGCTCTCGCGCGTGACGTTTTCGTCGAGGCTGATTTCGTGGGGATCGTTGGTGGTGTCGATGACACAGCGGATCGGTTCGGTCTTCTTGATTTCCTTGCGCTTCACCCGCAGAAGCTGCGCCAGCCTACGGCCCTCGCCGATGGTGACAAAATAGAACCCGGTGGCCGCGCCATCCGTATCCAGTTCCGGCTCGACGACAAGGTTTTGCAGGATGCCTTTGGCGGCGATGCTGGCCGCATAGGCCTCAATCGACGCCTCGCTGTGCGGCGTCTTGCGGGCGTTCTTGGGGGACTTCTTGAGCTTGTTGAGCGGAATAAGGCTCTCGGTCCTGCTCGCCGTGACGATTTCGACATTCTTGGCAGACATGATCAATCTCCTTTTTGGGCTTGGGTGCAGAGCGCACCTCGCGCCTGCACCCCTGCCTCGCGGCGAGCAGCGGGGTAGCAAGGGCAAGAAAACTCTTCGGCACCGTGGAATAAATGGAGGGGACCCGCCTTGCGGGGAGGAGGCCGTTTATGCCGCGAAAGGCCGAAGAATTTTCTTGTCCCGCGCGAGGGCGGAGCCATTAGCAAACCCCCGGCAGGAGCATCTGGCGGATGCCGGGAAAACGACCTGCATTGTTGTTCCGCGCGTTTCTGGATTCTGAGTGGAAACACCAATCGTGGGGCCAGAATCCAACTCCATGCTCCGAAAACACCGCATCTCGATGGTCTTGAGTTCGGAGACCATTGCGGTGGTTG